>NZ_WUED01000026.1 GCF_016806695.1 Campylobacter bilis
TAAAAAAAGTTTTAACAATAGAAAATATATTAAACACTCATAAAGATTATAAAGCTATACTAGATAATATTTTTCATAATTTTACTTTTTTCTTAAAACATTTTAATCTCATAGAAGAATGGTTATTATCAAATGATTTTAATGAAAAATATAAAAAACAAAACCACCCTTATCCCTCATTACTTGATCCTAAAAAACTCAATGATAAAAATGAAACAATCAATTATCATAATATAGCTGCTGAACTTGCATGGGAAATGAATTTGCCTTTACCAGAGAATTATGAGTTTGTGTTTTTATTGATTCATGGTGCTGGAACAACTGCCATGACAAGATATTTGAGATTATGCAATATTAATCTAAATAGACATTGGGGAGATCCGTTGTTTCAGTATTTGGATTCTTATCGTATGCTTATTGCAAATCCAAAATCTTATAATGCAATTATTCTTGCAGGATGCTTAAATAAATATAATTTTAATTTTGGTATTAAATTTTATAATTTGATTCAGAAAAAAGTTCCAGCTATTTGTGTTGTAAGAGATTTTATATCGATTTTAAAACCTATTGTAAATCACTATGGTAATTTAAAACATCCTAAAGATAAAATTTGCAATCGTGTAAATATAGATGATTTTCCTATAGAAAAACTTTTTCAGATTCAAGTTCCTTATGCATATCCAGATGAAAATGGAAATCCAACCTTAAATACTATTAAAGAATACGCTGATAATAAATATGGAGATTTTTATATTTTACATATTAAAATTAAAGAGTTAAAACATATAATTCAAAGAATATATTATTTAGATATGAAAGACATTTTACCTCAAAATTCCTTTAAAACTTTATTACAGTTATCTAAAATACTTCATTTTAATCCCCCAAAAGTTTCCGAATTATTTAACTCAAAATTAAATTCGTCTGACAATCATGTCGATTATTTATTTTTTCCAAAAATATTTTATTTAAAATACGAAGGATGCGAGATAGAGCTGGAAATTACAAAATTGAAATTATCATTAGAAGAATATTTAAATTGTACAACGTGTTTTACTGATAGTACATTTTTATTACAAGATATTGGAATTAATATATTTTTAAATAAAAAATATGCCCAACATGTATATAATAATAAAATGGTATATAATAAATTTAGTAATTATTTAAAAAGTTATTTGTTTCATTTAGAACAATTTTACAGAAAAGAGAGGGAAAAAATAATCAATGAGCATGCAATTTTAGATTTTATGAAATACAATCATGATATTTTAAAAAAATACAAAGTTAAATTAGATAAAGAACTCATTCATATAAAACAACACCGTCCAGATATAGTTGCTTCTTGGAAATATTATCAAGAATTTGAAAAAATGTGCGAGGATAATATTTAGCTACTATTTTTTGCTTATGAAGTGTGATATAATAATATTTTACCTAAACACCAAAAAGGAAATTTATGCAAAATCCTAACTCAGCTATACAAAGGATAAAAAATCATCTTGCTTATAAACTAGGACAAGCTATGATAGAATATAATAATAATGGGGGGGGGTATATAAGATTATGTAAAAAACTTTATCAAATAAAAAAACAATATAAAAAAGAAAAAAGAATTTATCAAGAAACTATAAAAGTATTTCCTCAACTTAAATATCCTCCTTTAGAAAAATGCACTGATTATGAACAAGCTTTAAAATATCAATTTCATTTATCCTATTTTTTAGGTGAAGTGCTTTTAC
>NZ_WUED01000027.1 GCF_016806695.1 Campylobacter bilis
AAGGAGTAAAAAGCATATTGTGGTCCACTAATTTGTGCCATAGCACAAGAACTTAGTAAGGATATGGTAGCTAAGGATAGGGCTAGTTTTTTAGAATTTGGTTTTTTTGATTTTAAATTCTTTGAAGTTAAATTCTTTGATCTTAAATTATTTGTTTTTTTAAATCAGAGTATTTAGATTTTAAATACCCCCCCCCTCAGAATTTTCATTAGATGATAAAGGATTTTTTAAAAACAAAGCATGATTAGAAGATGAAGTGTTTTTAGACATTAATGTTCCTTTGAAGCATTCCCCCCCCCCCAGAGAGTATTGCAAGCTTTCATAAGTGTTCCTTTAAAGTAAGATAAAATATAAAAAATAATTATGTAATGATAAAATATATTGTTTTAAAAGGAGGTTAAAATGTATTGGTCAAGATGGGAGTTTTGGTTTTATAAGAATTTTGAAGTTTGGGCTTTGAATTTTTATTTAAAGCCCTTTTTGAATGTGTTTAGAATGATTTATGATAGTTTTATTCTAAATTGTATTTTTTGATAAGAAGATCATAAAAGCCATTGTCTTTTAACTCTGCTATGCTTTGATCAAATTTTTTTAATATTTCTTTTTGCTTGTCTTTATCAAAAGCAAAGCTAAATCCTTCTCCACCATCTGTTTCTTGATAAAAGCTTATTAATTGTGGATTTTCTGCTAAAAAGCCTTTCGCGGTGTCTTCATCGGCGATTATGGCGTCGATTTTGTTGTTTTTTAGGGCTAAGATAGCTATGTTTAAGTCTTTGTTGCTTTGGATTTGTGCGTTTTTAATGCTTTTTGCTGTGATTTCTTGTAAAGTTCCTAGCTGCACTCCTATTTTTTTGCCTTCTAGTTCGCTTTTTGTTTGAAGAGTATCGTTGCTTTTGAGTTTGAGATAGAGATTTTTACTTTGATAATAAGGTTTGGTAAAGTCGACACTTTGTCTTCTTTGGTCTGTAGCACTCATGGCTGAGGCTATCATGTCTATTTTCCCAGCTTTTAAAGCAGGGATTAAGCCGTCGAAATTGGTTTCAACCCAGATGATTTTGATACCGTTTTTTTTAGCGATTTCTTCGACTAAATCAGTGTCAAAGCCTGTAAGTTTGGAATTTTCTTTGTAATTGAAAGGCTTGTAGTTGGGTGCTGTTCCGACTTTTAATTGTATTTGTGTGTTGGCTTGCGGGGTTTTAGGATCGCTGCAGGCGATTAAAAATAACATGCTTAATCCAAAAAATATAATATTTGATATTTTTTTCATTTTTTTCCTTAGTCATTAATATAATTTGATATTGAAAATTATAGTGTAATTTAAATTTATATTAGATTAAATGTATTGATTTTTCTAAAATATATTGAGGTTTTATTTACCACATGCTTTCCAATCCCCCACTTTAATCCCCATTTAAGTTTAATTAGTTATACTTTCATTTCCTTTTTCTAAAAAAGGACTTAAAATCTTTTAAATTATAAAGTTTCACCAGTCTAGTAGATTTTATAAACTTGGCTTTTTAGCTTAAAATTAATTTAAAAGCTAAAAGCTTGTTATAAATCTTGTTTTTTAATTTAAACTTTTCTTTTAAATAATGATTTTTTGCAAATTTAATAAAAACAATTTTTTGTTTTCGTTCTTTATAATTTAGTATTGTTATTTTAAATCTTAAAGTCAATCTTTGA
>NZ_WUED01000028.1 GCF_016806695.1 Campylobacter bilis
AATGATAACCCACATTTATGATTTTTTACAAAAAAGCGTGGATAAATATCCAAATAAAAAATTATTTGTTGAATTTAATGGAAAATATATTAGCTATAAAAAATTCCATTCTATGAGTGAAAAACTTGCCAGCGAAATCTTAAGGCAATTAGCTTGCGAACATACCACACAACTTCCTATTTTAATTATTTTACCTAAAAGTATTGATTGTTTGATTTCTTTTTTTGGAGTGGCTTTAAGTGGAAATTTCTACACCATACTTGATGAAAAAACTCCCAAAGAAAGAATAAAAAAAGTTATAGAAATTTTAAAGCCTAAGCTTTTAATCACTTCAAAAGAACTCGATTTTAATTTAGATCTTTATACTCTTTATACTCAAGATTTTCAAAACTTTAATACAGATGAAAATTTAATCCAAATTGCTAAAGAAAAACATATTGATACTAATTTATTATATGTGCTTTTTACAAGTGGAAGCACAGGAATGCCCAAAGGAGTAAGTATAAGTCATAAAAGCGTTATTGATTATACTTTTTGGGTGTGCGAGACTTTTAAATTTGATGAAAATGAAATTTTAGCCAATCAAGCACCTTTTTATTTTGATAATAGTGTTTTAGATATTTTTTCAAGCATTAAAGCAGGTGCTACTTTACATATCTTACCCAATCCTCTTTTTGCCTTTCCTAATAAAATTACAGATTACTTGATAAAAAATGCAATTAATACTATATTTTGGGTGCCTTCTGTTTTAATATATTTTGCAAATACTCAAAGCTTAAATCATTGCAATTTAAACACTTTAAAAAAAATACTTTTTTGTGGTGAAATCATGCCAAATAAACAATTAAACATATGGAGAAAATATTTACCAAATGCTTTATTTGCCAATTTATATGGGCCTACTGAAATCACTGATGTTTGCTCTTATTATATAATAGATAGAAAATTCAGTGATGATGAACTTTTACCTATAGGTAAAGCTTGCAAAAACACTCAACTTTTAGTTTTTGATGAAAATATGAAATACATTACTCCTAAGCAAATAGGAATAAAAGGGGAACTTTACGTGCGTGGAACTTCTTTATCTTTAGGATATTATAATGACAAAGAAAAAACCCTTAAAGCTTTTATACAAAATCCCTTACACAATAATTATTTAGATCTTTTATATAAAACAGGAGATATAGTAGCTTATAATGCTTTAGGTGAACTTTTATGCTATGGAAGAATTGATAATCAAATCAAATATATGGGTCACCGTATAGAACTTGGAGAAATAGAAAACATAATCAATTCACACCCAAAAATTAAAAACAGTGCTTGTATTTTTAAAGAAAACATCATTTGTTTTTATGAAAGCAAAGAAGAAATAGACTTTAAAATATTTTTAAAAGACAAATTGCCTCATTATATGATTCCAAAAAGTTTTATTAAACTTGATAAATTTAAATTAAATCAAAATGGGAAAATTGATAGGAAGGGTTTGAGTGAA
>NZ_WUED01000029.1 GCF_016806695.1 Campylobacter bilis
TTTTGATTTTTAATTTCTTTAATCACAACAGAACGGATAGCATTGCCACTTTGATCAATGCTAATAATACCTGAAACCCCTTCAAAATTTTTGGTTTGATGAATTTTTTCATTTACGCATTTACTTGTAAGATTATCAATACAAGCATTCATAGCATTTAACATTACAAAATAAGCATCTGCACCCATAGCTGAAAATGCTGGAAGTTCTTTTGTTGATTTGACTTTTTCATAAGCTGCAATGAAATCTTTGCTTAATTTGGTGCTAGGATTATTATAATCAAAACTGTCTGTGAAAATATAACCCTCACTCGCATCCCCAGATAAATTAATAAAAGTTTGATCAGCAACACCATCAGCAGATCCCATAGGAATATTTAAACCTCCAAGTTTAGCCTGTCTAGCGAACAAAGAAGCCTCATTATAATAAAGTGGCAAGAAAATAAATTCAGGGTTTAAACTTTTAATTTGAGTGACTATGGCTTTAAAATCTTTATCTCCTGAATTTATTCTAAGAGTTCTAAGAATTTGTCCCCCTTTAGCTTGAAATTCTTTTTCAAAAGCCTTAGCCAAGCCTAAAGAATAATCAGTGCTTTGATCAACAACAATAACAACACTTTTATAATGAAGTTTTGAAAAAATATACTTTGCTAAAGAAGATCCTTGAAAACTATCCATAAAACATACACGAGAAGAATATGATTTTTTTTCAAGCAATCTATCCCCAGTTGCCGCAGGGGCAATTAAAGGAATTTTGCTATCTTCTGCTACACGCATCACTTGCAAAGTATTAGCAGTAACCATCTCTCCTATAAGCCCAATAACCTTATCTTGAGAAACAAGACGGCTTGCACCACTTGAAGATTCTAATTTATCTCCTTTAGTATCAATAACAACAAGAGAAACCTTATCACCATTACTCAAAGTTGGTTGCATAAAATGTGCGAGTTTAATCCCCTCTAAAGCACTTTGTCCATACGCAGCAGTAGAACCACTTAAAGGTAAAACAACGCCTACTTTTATTTCTACAGCACTTAAACTTAAACTTAAAATACTTGCTAAAATTAAAATTTTTTTCATTCTTTTCCTTTATTATAATAATTACGGATTTAAGGTTGTTATATAACTTTGTTTTTGATTTTTAATTTCTTTAATCACAACAGAACGGATAGCATTGCCACTTTGATCAATGCTAATAATACCTGAAACCCCTTCAAAATTTTTGGTTTGATGAATTTTTTCATTTACGCATTTACTTGTAAGATTATCAATACAAGCATTCATAGCATTTAACATTACAAAATAAGCATCTGCACCCATAGCTGAAAATGCTGGAAGTTCTTTTGTTGATTTGACTTTTTCATAAGCTGCAATGAAATCTTTGCTTAATTTGGTGCTAGGATTATTATAATCAAAACTG
>NZ_WUED01000030.1 GCF_016806695.1 Campylobacter bilis
AAATTACAGGAGTGATTAAAGCAAAGAAAGGTTTAGAAACTTCAAAGCAAACAAGAATTACTAATTTTATCAATAGTGGTGCTATAAGTGGAAGCGATGATCAAGGCATTAACTTTGCTTATTCTATTCTTACAAATTTTATTAATACAGGAATGATAAAGGGTAATAGTAAAGAAGGAGTGTTTTTTAATAATTCAAGAGTTAGTATTTTTTATAATAGTGGGACGATCAAAAATAGTAGTAAAGAAGCAGTTAACTTTACCAAAAACTCAAATACCATAAAAAATTTCTTTAATAAAGGTGATATAAACAGTACTAATGATAAAGCCATCCATGCAGCCAATGTCTCTATAAGCAATTTTATCAACACAGGCACCCTTAGCAGTAGTGGGGGATCAGATGGGCTTTATGCAGCAGCAGGATTTAGTATGCAAAAAGGCACCATTACTAATTTTATTAATACAGGTACCATGATGAGGGTTGAAATGGTAGCACCGCTATTTTCTGGAGAAATATTTAGGGCTGATCCGTATTTGTTAGAAGAGGTGCCTATGATAGAACCTGTGTTGGTGAAGGTGTTGATATTGCTTAAATATAGGCCGACTCCTATAATATGCCTTCTAGGGTGCCTGAATTGGTAAAGGTGTCAATAGTGGCATCTTGGATATTAAGAGCTGAAGCTGTATAGTTAAATTGTACTGGTTTATCTGATTGATCTCTATTTTCTTTGCTTTTGATAAGGCCACTGTTGGTTAGGGTTGTAATTTTACCACCGTATAATTGGATGCCGTAATTTTGCCCTATGATGGATCCTGAGTTTTCAAAATTAGTAATGGTTGAATTTCTAAGATAGAGGGCTTCGCCGTTTTGTGATTCTATGGTGCCTGAGTTTTTGAAAGTATTTATAGTAGAATCATAGCTTAAAATACCAAATTTAGAATTATTACCTCCTATAAGGCCTTGATTGTCAAAGGTGGTTATGGTGGTAGTGGTGGTTCTATCATTATTTTTTCCTAAATTTATAGCAGCAGAATTATTACCTACCTCCTGTAATCGTCCCACTATTATAAAAAATACTAACTCTTGAATTATTAAAAAACACTCCTTCTTTACTATTACCCTTTATCATTCCTGTATTAATAAAATTTGTAAGAATAGAATAAGCAAAGTTAATGCCTTGATCATCGCTTCCACTTATAGCACCACTATTGATAAAATTAGTAATTCTTGTTTGCTTTGAAGTTTCTAAACCTTTCTTTGCTTTAATCACTCCTGTAATTTGTTAGGGTAGTATTACTAAAGATAACACCTGTATCTTTAGCCTGTATGGTGCCTTGATTGTAAAAATGAG
>NZ_WUED01000004.1 GCF_016806695.1 Campylobacter bilis
AAAGGAGTAAAAAGCATATTGTGGTCCACTAATTTGTGCCATAGCACAAGAACTTAGTAAGGATATGGTAGCTAAGGATAGGGCTAGTTTTTTAGAATTTGGTTTTTTTGATTTTAAATTCTTTGAAGTTAAATTCTTTGATCTTAAATTATTTGTTTTTTTAAATCAGAGTATTTAGATTTTAAATACCCCCCCCCTCAGAATTTTCATTAGATGATAAAGGATTTTTTAAAAACAAAGCATGATTAGAAGATGAAGTGTTTTTAGACATTAATGTTCCTTTGAAGCATTCCCCCCCCAGAGAGTATTGCAAGCTTTCATAAGTGTTCCTTTAAAGTAAGATAAAATATAAAAAATAATTATGTAATGATAAAATATATTGTTTTAAAAGGAGGTTAAAATGTATAAGGGTTTAAGAGAATTTTGCATTTTAAAATAGGTCAATAAATTATTTAAAAATTTTAGTAAAGTCAATAATGAAGTCAATAAAAAATATTTCTAATTACAGAAAATCTAAGACAATTAAAATACTTTCTAAAGCTTAACACAAGTACATTTAAAGACAAGAAAGAAAGTTAAAACAAGCTAAAACTAAGATATCTGGTTGCGTTAAAAAAAGGAAAAACTCAGTGTTAGATAGAAAATTTAATGGACTCTTATTTTGACTATACCAAAACTAATTTTCATATAAGTAAAATAAATGATAATCTTTATGGAGTTATAACCCGATTTTTATATGCACAAAAAAAGATGATTGCATAAAGCTTAGTGATGGGAGTGAAACCTTAAGAATGTTATCATTAAGGGGTTTAGATTTTGACTCTGAAGAAAGATTAAAAGACTTACAAGCCATTTTTTATGATTTTAATATACAAAAACAAAATGATGATTTGTTTATTTTCTGTAAAGAAAATGAGCTTCAAGCAAGACAAGCTAATTTAATACAAGCATTTGTGTCTATAAATACAATATAATTAAAATGAAAAAACTTATAACACTATTATTAAGTACTTTAGCATTAGTCGATTATACTCAATATGAGCCTAGCAAAGATTTTGCTAGGTATTTTAGTGAAGAAAACTGTTCCCAGGTTTTAAATAAATTTTTTTATTTAAATTGTTACGATTATAAACTCAAGGGCACTAAAGCCGTAGCTTATAAATTAGAAACTAAAAACTTACAAGGTGACCAAATAAAAAACGCCCATGCTTTGAAGAAGACACAAGCATACCTAAAAAATACCGCAGCACATGGAGTGATTATAAAAACAGTGGTTATGATAGAGGACACACTGTTTCTAATGCTTCAATGAGAAAAACTACGCAAGCACAAAGAAGCACCTTTTTAATGAATAATATCACCCCGCAAAACCCTCAAATCAATCAAAGAGTTTGGAGCAAGATTGAAAAAAGAGAAAGACAAATAGCCTTAAAACTTGGAAGTTTGGAAGTTTTAAATTTGGTTAATTATGATCGTATTCCCCAAAGGATACAAAACAATATAGCCATTCCTAGTTCTTATATTAAAATACTAAAAACTGATAGTTTTAAAGAGTGCTATGAAGTTCCAAACCATGAAGTTGATGATGAGAGTATAAAAAATTATAAGTTTGATTGTGATAAAATACAATAGTTTTTTATAAAAAAGGATTTGTTATGCTAACTTTAAATTCTATAAACTTGTATGAAGAAATGCTAAAGTATGAATTTATATGGAGTAGTGTTAAAAATTCTAGTCTAAAAAATTCAAAGATTTGAAAATAATACAACAAGACCTTATCTCTGAAAAAGAAAAGGGAAAAATACAAAATTTTCTTTTAAAACTAGACAAAAAAGACTTTTCAATTTTAACACAACACAATTATCAATTCCCAAAAAATTTAAAAAACACCTATATAAAATTTCTTTATTATAAAGGTAATTTAGGAAGAATTATTAAAATTAGATAATAATTATCAAATATTTGATTGTTTTGATGTTAAAGATAATTTGATACCTGCACACAATAATGGCTGTAGAAACCCTAATGATTTAAAAGAAAAAATAGTATTTTATCCTCCGTATTTTTTAACGAAGCTATAGTCTTAATAGATGATGTATTAACAACAGGTGGACATTTTAAAGCTTGCAAGAATATACTATTAGAAAGGCTAGATCCAAACATAAACATAATTGGACTATTTTTAGCAAAAACTCAACATTATTATCAGTAGAATTTATTTCTTTATTAGTAATACAAGCAAGCTTTATGTTAGCTTATTTTAACAACAAGCTAACATTAATAATCATAAGGAACTCTTGTTCCATATTTTCCTGTATAAGGATTTCTGTTGCCTTTAGTAGTACAATTATCGTATGTAGTATCATTAGGATTGCTTCTATAATGCGGTTCAACGTAAGTACCGTCTTTCCTATAATACCCATTAACATACACATCAGCAAATGCACTAGTGCCTAAAATCCCTATTAAAAACATTAAAAAATTTCATTTAATGTTCCTTAAAAATATAAATTTTCATATTCCAAAACATTATTTTGTATTGGAAAATACATTATATCACAAGTATTTTTAAAAAAAATCTACATTTTTGGGATTATTTTTAAAAAGTTTAAAAAAATTTTAATAATTTACAGCACTATTTTTTAAAATTAAAAAAAGCTATATTTCATAAAAAATTTATAAGGAGAAAAAATGGCGAATGAAGCTTCGTATCAAAAACATTTTGATACAGCACAAGAATTAGCCCAGCTTGAGGTTATGCAAAAAGAGCTTGATCAAAGCAATGAGGCTATAAACTCAGAGTTTATAGAGGCTTTCATAGATGAAGTTGAACAAGACGAGGCCTTGTAAAATTTGTTTTTTGAAGACAAAAAAGGTTTTTTCATGCACTATGAAAGACTAAAAAAAGATTATATAAACTCTCAAATGGTTCCTAAGATGAAAAAAATTGAAGAGCTTAGAGCTATCATACAGGATAAAGAAAGAGGGGGAAGGGTTTTTGCTATCAAGCAAGAATTTCAAAACAAACACCCTCAAATTAGCTTACAGGCTTTGGAAGATTTTTATATTAATGATCTTAGCAAAAGAAAACAAGATGAACTTGCAAATATGGAACCTATGGAAGGTTTAACGAGGCTTTTAGAATTTTTTATGAAAGAAAATAATATAGAAAAACCTTCTTTGCCTCAAAAATATAATTCTGTTTATGCAGATGAGAGTATGAGTTTAAATGATGTAAGAAATCATGATTTACCTATGAATAGATACTAAGGAGAGAAAATGGCATTAGATATTTCGGATGAAAGACTTAGTCGCTGGGCAAGCGATCCACTTGTTTGTGTTGATATAGCAAATGATATAGAAAAATCTTATTTTAAAGAAAATCGCTTTTTGATTTTAGCGGGGCAAAAAAAGAGCAGAGGCATAATCACTAGGGTGATCAATGATCTTTCACCTTACAGCAGAGAAAAAATTAAAACAGGGCTTACTGGAAAAGGCGTAAGCGGTAATACTAATTTTGAATCAAATAGAGACACTCTTAATTTTTTAACCCATCAAATAGAGCCTGTTACTAAGGGCAATTCTTTGCAAAGTGAAAACTTAGCTTATGAAAAAACTAAGGGGGATTGATTATATTAGAGAGGCAAGCGATAGTTTGCAAGACTGGATGAGTGATTTGGTACAAAAAATGATGGCAGCAACCTTAGTAAATGATCTAACCAATGTAGTCATAGCCGATAAAACTAAAGGTTTTAAAGACAGTGCTAAAAGTGGGACTAAGGTAAAAGACTATGTAAAAACCGAGCTTAAAAAAGGAGATGTTTTAAGTGTAAAAACCATAAAACATGCCATATCTATGGCTAAAAACGGAAGAACTTATGATAGTACAAGTGGTTTTATCACTAAGCCTTTAGAGGTTAAAGTGGTTAATGAAGGTGGGTTTGAGTATAAAGATGAAGTCTATGTGCTTTTTATCAACTCTTTACAAGTAGAACAATTAAAAAATGATCCTGAATGGAAAGAAGCGCAAAAAATGGATAAAAGAGGGCAATGCTTTTATAAATGAGGCCAGTGAGTATTTTAAGAAAAAAATATGAAGAAGATTCTAAATTAGGCAAGTTTTTTGATAAATTTAGTAAGCTTTTTACTATGAAAAATCTAAGAGAAGCCCAGGGCAAACTTTTTAATCTTTTAAGAAGTTTTGATCAAGGAGCGATAATTTTATCTGAGATTGCTAAAAATAACGCTAAAGCGGGTGAGAAATTAAAACAAATTTTTAATTATTCTACCCAAAATTTAAAGGCTGAACTTTCAAGATTAGATCTTAATAAAGCTGAAATTAGCGATATTTTAAGAAGCTATGAAAGAGGAATTCTTAATGATTACGCTAGGATGGAGAAAGTTTTAAATTCTATTTATAAAAATGAAAAAATAAAACTTGATCCTAGGGTGTATGAAAATTTAAAAATAAAACTTATGGAGGAAAATTTAAAAGGAGCAGAAATTGATGAGTTCTTAAAAGAATTAAAAAATTCTTTATTTAGCCAAGAATTAAATTTTAAACAACTCAATAATGCGAAAAAATTTTTAAACTCTATGTTCAATCAAAGTCAAAATTATGGTTCTTATTTGAAAGGCCTTTTATCCAATCAGCTTAAAAAAACGCTATAGATGAAGGTATAGAGAAAATTTTTGCTAAAAATCCTAGCATGGCTGAAAAAGCAAATAGACTTTATAAACAAACTTTACAAGATTATGGCATTTTAAAAGAGCTTCAAAAAATGGATTTTTTCAAAACCGCAAAAGATCCCCAAGTAAGTGTAAAAGAAGTCGCTGACAGCATACTAAACGCCTCTAAATCTCAAAATGATGTTTTAGAAAATTTAGTGCTAAGTTAGATGTTAAAAATATGGCTAGAATGGAGTTAAATATACTTCAAGAGGTATTTAATCAATTGCTTTATAAAAATGATAATCTTGAAGTGTTAAATAGCAAAGAATTTTTTAAAAGATTAGAAAATGCTTCTTTTCACTCCAAAGAAGCTAAGGATTTTATCAATATCATCAAGAATTTCGATAGGGTTTTTGGCAATGATGCGAACGTGGCTTCAAAAATAGGCGGATATAAAGGTGTGAGACTTGGAAACGGCTTTGCTACAAGCTTAGAAGGCGCGTATGACTACCAAAGAACGAAATTATTACTTAATAATATCATAAGAAATTTACCTAATCCTTTTGGAATGATGGATGATATTATAGGCCAAGCTGCATTAAGATTTCATATACTTAATGTGCTTAAAAAAGCTATACTAGTGATGATTTTGTAAATTTAATGCAAGATGATATTAAAAAAATGCGTTTTACTTCAGAATCAAGATTAGCACTTGAGGAGTTTTTGAAAAAATTTAAAGAACTCAAAAAAGAGCTTTCATAGCTTAACAAAGTCTTGAAACTTTTATAAAGACTTGCTTTAATCATTTAAAGGAAATAAAATGAGTGCTAAAGAAAAGTTGATTAAGCATTTGAAAAATAATCCTAAAATGTAGATTTTTCTGTGCTTAAAAACTTGCTTATTAATCATGGATATGAGTGTTTTAATAAGGGTGGGTCGCATTATCAATTTAGAAAAAAAGAATGTGAACTCATCACCATACCTTTTAAACGCCCTATAAAAATCATTTATGTTAAAATGGTTTTAAAAGCCTTAGAAGAGGAGGAGTAAAATGAAAGACTTAGAATATTATTTAAATTTACCTTATGAGATTATAGTTAAAAAATTAAGTGCCCAAGATGGAGGAGGGTATTTTGCAAGCTATAAAGATTTTCCTTATATCATGGGGGATGGAGAAAATGAGATAGAGGCTTTAAAAGATGTTAAAGAAGCTTTTAAAGGGCTATTTTGCTTACCTTAGAAAAGGGTGATTGTATAAAAGAACCTCAAAATTATGATGAAAAATACAAATTAATATAAGTTTTTCTAAGACTTTATTAGAAAAAATTGATAAAATTAGTGATAATAGAAGCAAGTTTTTACAAGATTTAGCCATGAGGGCTTTAAATTGAATAGCTTAGTGATAAATCAAGCTTAAAAATAAGAATTTTGCTTTATTCTTGCATTTGATCAATTTCTTTAAGTATTTTTAAAATTCTTGCACTTTCTTGTTCTTCATCCATGTATTCTTTATAAGCATTGTAAGATTGTTCTATTAACTCATCATAGGTTAGTAATCTGATTCTTTTAGCCTTAAGTGCATCTTGATCTTCTTTTTTCTTGTTTAAATCCTGCCAATCTCTTGGTAGTTTGCCGCATATAAAAATGCATTCAATTATTTCATTTTCTTTATTAATTAATTTTAACTTATCTTTTAAAGCCATTTTATATGTATCTAATTGACTTATAATTTCTGGCAATGTTATATTCACGCTAGTTCTTTTAAGTTCAATGATAAGGTGTTCTCCTGCCGTTTTTCTATAATGAATATCTATTCTGCCTTTTTTTATTTTATCGGACTCTTTTTCTGCTTGAACTTGGATTACTTCTTCCATTTGTGCATTTTGAGTACCTCTTTCCCATGAAGGATCAAGTAGCCATAAATTATCAAATATATGTTCTTGTAAAATCCTTTCTTTTTCATTATTTTGGATTTTTTCTTTTAAAGATTGTATGATTTTTAATTTTTGGCTAATTATGGTATAATAAACCCCTACTTCAATATCTTTATAACTATTAAAGATCTCTAAAAAAGTCTCTAAATTATCGTTATTTATTTGGTTTAATGAGTGTAAGGCATGACGCATTTTCATGTTTTCAAATGCTAAAATTCCTTGTTTCATAAGGGTTATTTTATCTTTTTCTTCTTTTGCGATTTGGTTGATTTTTCCAAATAATTTATCTGCTTGTTTTTTTAAATTTTTATCTAAGCTATCATACCATTTTTTAATAGGTTGGTATTGTTGTGCTTCTTTTACTCCTATTTCTTCTTTAAATTTTTGTCTTTCATGGCTGATAATACTGAGTTGTTTTTTTAAAAATCTTTTAAAAGAATGTATCTTTGATCATCTTCTTTGAGTTTTTGGCTATTAGACGTAGCTATGTCATCTAAAAAATCCTCATCTAAAAAATCAGCATGAATTTCGCCTATTAAAAATTTTGTATACAATCCTCCAATTCTAAATTCTGATAATATATCTTCTTGAGCAACTTTTCCTCTTACAAGAATAGAAATTTTATTTAAATTTTCATTTCCATTATCTTCTTGTAATAATCCAGATTCTTGAGTATTGCCTATCCATCCGTTAATTAAGTAATCATTATTTATATTATTTTGAAGCATTTTAGAACTTATGTTTTCTTTGCATAAAGTCAAAAATTTCTTACTTTTCTCTCCAAAATACCAAATAAAATCTAATTTTTTAAAATAATTTCTTTCTTCTAATCCAATTTCTTGTCCATTTACAATAACTTTAAAGGTGATATTATCTATAATCGAGAAGCGTCTTGCTAAATTCATTCTAATATTATCATATCTGATGCGTTCTCTTTTTAAATTTTCTAAAATTATAATAGTTCCTTGATCTTGTATTTGCATGGGTAATTGAGTATTATCTAGTGCGATGGGCTCATATATTTTTTTTCACTGATTGCTTTTTTAATATCTTCAAGATCCATAATAAAAGCATTGCTTGATTGATTTGTTTTTTTACTAATAACAGTAATTTTATTAGCGATTGAAAATAAAGATAGTTTGCCTATTCCTTTTCTACCCATAACTTTTCTGCCATTTGGAGTTTGAGTAAAACTATCATCTCTTTTTTTATAGCCAACATATAAGAATTTTTTATTAATGTCCTCTTCATTCATCCCAAAACCGTTGTCTATGATTTCTATTTTATGAGTATTATAAATGTTCATTTTAACTTCTGTTGCATCTGCATCCCAAGAATTAGCAACAATTTCTGATAATACAGAGGGTAGGTTACTGTATAAATTAATTCCTAAATGTTCGATTATTTAAACTAATTTTCATTTTATATGCCATCAATATCTTTTAAATGCTTTTTAATACTCAATCCTATTATTTGACCTAGTTTTGGTGGGACTGCATTTCCAATATGTCTTGAAATAACTGAAGTTTTTATCCCAATATTCTCATCAATAAAATCATAATGAGTGGGAAAAGTTTGTAACAAACTTGCTTCTTTTAAGCTTATAGCACGGTTTTGTTCAGGATGACCAAATCTACCATTTCCTAAAGAAGTGCAAAAAGTAGTCAGAGTCGGTGAAGGTTCATCCCATTTCATTCTTGCATATACGCTACCAAAATCTTTACCCGATTTTTTTGATGGCATTTTAGCATTAAATGTTTAGGCCAATCCTTCCAAGTTCCGCCATTTTTAGGGGTAGCTTTAATCCTTTCTAAGTTTAAACTTGATAAGGCTTTAGCAATATGTAGTGCATCTGTTTTACACTGTTCTCCTGCTTTTATTTTGGGTAAAAAAGCAATAGTATCTTTTACCGTAATGTAATTTTGCTTGCAATGGGTTTTTTCTATAATGTCTATATTTTGATTTTAGAAGCTAATAAAACCAGTCTTTTTCTGTTTTGCGGTATGCCATAATCAGGACAAAAGATGATTTTATAATTTATAAAATAGCCTTGTTGTTTTAAGCTATCAATAAAGTTTTCAAATATAGGATATTTGATTAAATCAGGCACATTTTCCATACTGATTATTTCAGGTTGGACTTCGCTTATTAGTCTAAGAAATTCATCAAGTAAAGTCCATTTTTCATCGTTTTTGTTATTTTTACCTTTAGTGTATTTAGAAAAGGTTTGACAAGGTGCACATCCTACTAAAATCTTGTATTTTGTATCCCCAAAATGTTCTTTGATTTCATTTGGGGAAAATGGCTTTAATGTTTTTTTGTATAAACTTAGCCTTGATATTTTTTTCATAAGCATATTTGCAAGTTTTATCCAAATCATACCCAGCTATGATTTTTAATCCAGCTTGTTTTAGTCCATAGCTTAATCCGCCTACGTAACAAAATAAGTCAATCACACTATTTTCTTTCATATAAAAAACACTTTGTCTTTATTTCTAAAATTATATAATTAATTTTTAACAAGACACTTAAATTTTTTTAATTTAATCAAATATTTTTCAAGGTGGTTGAATACTGTTGTTAAAATGCTTTTATGTATTTTGTCTTTATTCTGTAGCCTCGCCCCACAAATAATTTTTTAATCAAAACATTTTAAATAAAATCATTTTTTTAATATGCAAATAAAGAAAAAAATGCAAATTTTATAGTTGTTTTGACATTGATTTTTAATTTTTAATAATTTTTGCCAATTTTGTCATTTATTTTAAACTATTTTTTTGCACTAATAAAAAAATAGTTTAAGACTTTTTGCATGGTATTTTAATAAATAATTAAAATTACTTAAAATATTCTTATATTATTAATCGTAGTATTTATTAACACTACGAACAAGATCGTTTAAATGAAGCTTCTAGCTCTATATGAGTGAGTTCTTTTTACTTATCATTGTCGATTAAAAATACTTAAGAAAGATAGATTATGAGCAATTTAAATGTGGCAATGGCGCCCGCTTTTATAAGATATTCAAAAGATTTAAGTCCTATGGAAAAACTTATTTGGATTGAACTAAGTGTTAATATCAATGAAGATGGATATTGCAAAGCTAGTCTTAATGACTTTGCAAAAGTCTTTTATGTTAGTAAAAACATTATTTCAAGAGCCATTAATAAGCTTAAAAAATTGGACTTAATCGATATTGAAGAAAACTCGGGCAGAAAAAGAAAATTTTTAATTAAGGGGTTTAATAAGCATAATTTAGCCTCTGAAGGTTTTAATACATCTAAGAGTCATGATCAAGATTTAAAAAGCTTGACGAAAAATTGTGGAAAGAATGGCTCATGCATCATAAGTGTAAGACTAAAAAAGACTACACAAAAATAGCCTTAAAAAGACTTGCAACAAGAATGCAAAAATTTTTTGATCAAGGAGTTGATGTTAATGATTTGATTAAAAAGGCCATAGAAAACAATTGGACGAGATTTTTGTTTTTAAAACAAGCAAATAAAGCAAACGAAGATCTTATTAAATTAATCAAAAATCATGGATTTTATCTTAGTGATGTTATTAAAGCCCCTAAACGCAAATTAAAAGTTGCCAATCAATTTATAGAAGTTTTTTGTGAAAACGGAAAGCCGAAACTTAGGAGAGTAAATGAGTAATTTTGCAAGTTTTATTGATGATTGTTTACAGCGTTCATCTTATTCAGGTTTTGAGCTTGATTTGCTTGAAAGGCTTGTGAACTCCTTGCCCAAAAGATGGTTTAAAGATTTTATCCAAGATGTTTACCTTGATAAATTAAATCTCAGCGGTTTTGGAAAAAGTCAATTTTCTTTACCAAGTATAAGAAAATATGTAGATTTTTTCTTTAAAAAAGAGGCTAAATATAAAGCCTTAAAAACTGTAAAAGAATATAAACAAAACCCTATGAGTTTGGATGAAAACATTAAAAAACTTATCGAAAAAAAACATACAAATTAATGGTGAGGGTCAATATTTGATTTCTGAACTTGAGGATTATTTTTATAATCAAATTACAAGTTGTGTTAAAGAATTAATTTAGGAATACAAAATAGGAGAAATTATGGTAAAATCTAAAACCGATTTTATGTGCTCTAATTTTTTAGAGGATGTAAAAATGAGTAAAAAAATTTATACTGTGAGAAATGATATCTTGTATATGGATGTACAACTAAACAATAAGCGTTATCGTTTTAGTACAGGAAAAAAGGCTAGTTTATCTAATATTGATTGGCTTTGTAAAAATATAAATCAAGTCATCATTGAGCATGAAGAATTAAAAAGCCGTCCAAAATTTTGTGAAAAAAATAAAAACTATCTTTATGATTTTGCTATGCAATCTTTTGAAAGAAATATGAATTCTAGAAGAGAGTTTACCACTATGGAATATGAGGCTATGTTTTTAAAACATATTTATCCATATTTTAAAAATAAATTAATGGAGGATATTAAGCCTGTAGACATTGCTTGGTGGCAAAGTGAGCTAGTTAATCAAGGACTTAGTTCTAAAAGAGTTAGAAATATAAGAATTGTCTTATCGTTTTTATACAACGAGGCTATAAGACTTAATTAACATCTTTGACGCATAATCCTTGCACTTTGACTGGCAAAATTCCTAATGCAAACAAAAGAAAAGATAAAATTAAACCTTTTAATTTAGATGAAGTTAAAAGGATTTTGTCTAAAAGCGATGAAGAGTTTAGACAAATGCTAATAATTTTATTTTTCACAGGCTTAAGAACGGGCGAAATCTTAGAAGAGGTACAATAACTCTAACAAAAACCGAAAATTCAGATAGGGTTATTGATCTTATCGAGCCTGTAGTAAATGCATTTAAGTTTTTGAAATTAAATTATAAAAAACACGATGAGTTTATTTTTGTTAATTCTAAAAATGAAATTTTTTATGATAGGAGCTTTTTTGCTAAAAAGTTTAAAAAAATCGTAAGAAAAGCAGGAATTACAGGAAATAGGTTGTTTTACTGGACGAGGCATTCTTTTGCTTCTATCATGATAGCTGAAAAAATGAACATCAATTGGATAGCCAAAATGATGGGACATTCTTCAGCCGCTATAACTTTAGAAAAATATAGTAGATATGTAGAAAGCAAAAATAATGATTTAGATAGCTTTGCTAAGAAAATATTAGTTTCTTAGTAAACTATACTCTTAAGGTAATGCATTTCTTTGTCGCACTTAAAAAATGCGTGCGACAAAGAAATCTAGGCATTTTAAAAGCATTTTTTTGACACATCCGAACTTGTGTCAAAAAGTCTTAAAACACGTAATATAGGGTATTAACTAGCTTTTTAAGCTTTAAAACCGTGTCAGAATTTGGTATGTTTTAAAATACTTAATCAAAGCTAAAACTACTATTTTACCATGGTTGCGAAGGGGAGATTTGAACTCCCGACCTTCGGGTTATGAGCCCGACGAGCTAACCACTGCTCTACTCCGCGTTGTGAAAGAATGATGTAAGTTGTGGATGGGGTAAAGGGATTCGAACCCCTGGATGACAGGACCAAAACCTGTTGCCTTACCGCTTGGCGATACCCCAGTGTATATATTTTTAAAATTGTGATTATAATGAATTTTAATCTATTTGTCAAGCAGTTTTGGCTATAATTTGAAAAATTTGTCAAGGAAAAATAATGAAATTTGTCAGCGTAGAACAAGCGATAAAAGATTTGCAAGCGGGAAAAATGCTTGTCATGGTAGATGCAGAAGATAGGGAAAATGAGGGGGATTTGATTTTTGCTGCACAATTTAGCACTCAAGAAAAAGTTAATTTCATGATAAAAGAAGCGCGCGGGGTGGTTTGTGTGGCCTTGGATGAGAGTTTAGCGAAAAAATTTGAACTTCCTTTAATGGTAGCTAAGAATACTTCTAATCACGAAACCGCCTTTACTATCACTGTGGATGCGAAAAATGCTACAACGGGTGTTAGTGCCTATGAGAGGAATATGACTATAAGGATTTTTGCTAATGAAGATGCGCAGGTGGGGGATTTTGTCCGTCCAGGACATATTAATCCTTTAATCGCAAAAAAGGGCGGGGTTTTAGAACGCACAGGGCATACTGAAGGGGCTGTTGATTTATGCAAATTGGCTGGTTTGAAAGAGGCTTGTGTGATTTGTGAGATCGTAAAAGATGATGGAGATATGGCAAGAAGAGGGGATTTGGAAAATTTTTGTCAAAAGCATGGTTTAAATATGATAGCTTTAAGTGATCTTATAGAGTATCGTTTAAAGCATGAAAGTTTGATCAAGCTTGAGGCAAAAAGTGAGAGTATTTTAGCTGGGTTTAAGGCGCAAAAATTTATTTTTAGCGATCATAATCAAACTCAGCATATTGCTTTTTGCTTTAAAGATATAAAAAAATGCGAAAATGTGAAATTTCACATTAGTGGGAGTGATTTTGAGCTTTTGACTTCAGATAAATTTTCTAGACTTTTAGATCAGATTCGTTTTCTTAGTAAAGAAGGAGGAGTGATAGTGTTCATGCAAGGAGAAAAATCAAGTGTTACTCAGTATAAAAACTATGGTATAGGAGCACAAATTTTAAGGTATCTTGGCATAGAAGAAATCAAGCTTTTATCACAAAGTTGCGATAAAGATTATATAGGATTGAAAGGTTTTGGTTTAAACCTTAAAACTTGTAGTTTTACATAAGGAGAAAAAATGGAATTAAAAGAAAGAATTTTAAATGATATTAAAGAAGCTATGAAGCAAAAAGAAGATTTTAAAAGGGATAGTTTGAGGACTTTAAATGCGGCTTTAAAGCAAATAGAGATTGATGAGAGGATTAAGCTTGATGATGAGAGAATTTGTAAGATTATAGTCAGTGAGATTAAAAAGCGTCAAGATGCAAGTGAGCTTTATGTTAAAGCAGGCAGAGAGGATTTAGCCCATAAGGAACAAAAAGAAATAGAGCTTTTTCAAGCTTATTTGCCTGAGCCTTTAAGCGATGAGGAATTAAGAGAGTCTTTAAAGAGAATAATAGAAAGCTTAGGCGTGAGTTCTTTAAAAGATCAGGGTTTGGTTATGAAAGAGGCTAAGAAGGAATTGGGTTTTAAAGTAGAGGGGAAGAGATTGAATTTAATGCTTAAAGAGCTTTTAAAATAATGGAGTTTATATGAGAGAATTAAATGGATCAGCAATGATTTGTGAGGCTTTGAAAGAAGAGAATGTTAAGATAGTTTTTGGTTATCCTGGTGGGGCTGCTTTAAATATCTATGATGAGATTTATAATCAAAAGTATTTTAAGCATATTTTGGTGCGTCATGAGCAAGCGGCCTTGCACGCTGCGGATGCTTATGCAAGGATGAGCGGAGAAGTAGGGGTGGCTATAGTGACTAGTGGGCCTGGTTTTACTAATACTATCACGGGTTTGGCTAGTGCTTATAGTGATTCTATTCCTTTGGTGTTGATTTCAGGACAGGTGGCGAATTCGCTTATTGGGACTGATGCCTTTCAAGAGATTGATGCGGTGGGGATTTCAAGGCCTTGTGTAAAGCATAATTATTTAGTAACTTGTATAGAGGAATTGCCGCGTATTTTAAAAGAAGCGTTTTATATAGCAAAAACAGGCAGGCCTGGGCCTGTGCATATTGACGTGCCAAAGGATGTGAGCGCGACTTTGGGTGCTTGGGAATATCCTAAGCAAATTTCTATGAAAACTTATAAGCCTGTGTATAAGGGCAATTCTAAGCAGATTAAAAAATTTGCTGAACTTTTAAAAGAGGCTAAAAGGCCTTTGTTTTATTTAGGGGGCGGGTGTGTAAGTGCTAATGCTAGTGAGTATGTTAGAGAGCTTGTTAGCTTGACAAAAATTCCTGTGGTTGAGACTTTAATGGCACTTGGGACTTTAAGGAGTGATGATGCTTTAAATCTTAAAATGGCGGGAATGCATGGAAGCTACAGTGCTAATATGGCTTTGAGTGAGTGTGATTTACTCGTGAGTATAGGGGCTAGGTTTGATGATAGGATCACAGGAAAAACAAGCGAATTTGCTAAACACGCAACCATCATTCATGTAGATATAGATCCTAGTTCTATTTCTAAGATTATCCGTGCGCATTATCCTATAGTAGGAGATGTTAAAGAAGTGCTTAAGGAGCTTTTAGAAGAGCTTAAAAAGGAGGAATTTCATGCAGATTTTAGCCAGTGGCATGAGACTTTAAGGCGTTATAATGAGCTTTATCCGCTTTGCTATGAGGATAGTAATGAGGTTTTAAAACCTCAGTGGGTGATACAAGAGTGTGCAAGGCTTGCCCCTGAAGCAAGGATTATTACTGATGTGGGGCAGCATCAAATGTGGGTGGCACAGTTTTATCCTTTTAATTACCCAAGGCAGCTTGCTACAAGCGGTGGGCAAGGAAGCATGGGGTATTCTTTGCCTGCGGCTTTGGGCGCAAAGCTTGCAGTGGGGGATGAAGTGGTGGTTAATTTTGTAGGAGATGGATCGATTTTGATGAATATCCAAGAGCTTATGACTGCTTATGAGTATGGTATAAAAACTATAAATATTATTTTAAACAATGCTTTTTTAGGTATGGTAAGACAGTGGCAAAGTATGTTTTATAAAGATCATTTTTCAGAAACGGATTTAAGCTTGCAAGCAGATTTTGTAAAAATAGCACAGGGTTTTGGCTGTGAAGGCTATCAAATTTCTACAAAAGAGGAATTTAGCAAGGCCTTTAATGAGGCTTTAAAAAGCGATAAAAGTTCTCTTTTAAATGTACTTATAGATCGCTTTGAGGATGTTTTGCCTATGGTGCCTGCAGGAGGAGCTATTTATAATATGATATTACCTAAGGCAAAGGATAAGCAATGAGAAGAGTTTTATCTGTGATTGTGCTAAATGAGCATGGGGTTTTATCGCGTATAGTAGGGCTTTTTTCAGGAAGAGGGTATAATATAGACTCGCTTACTGTAGCACCTTTGGAAAATAAAGAATTTTCGCGTATTAATATAGTCACTTCAGGTAATGAAAGGACTTTTGAGCAAATTGTTAAGCAGCTTCACAAACTCATTCCTACTTATAAGGTTATAGAGAGTGAGGAATTTATCGATAAGGAAATGGCTTTGGTTCAAATTCCTTTGAATGAAAATTTAGGCGGGCTTGATGCTGTTTTGAAAGCTTATAATGGTACTATTGCAAATAGCAATGAGAATTTTTTATTTTTAATGGTTGCTGATGATGCTAATCGTATTGATAATTTTTTAAAAACGATTAAAAAATACAATCCTAGCGATATTGTTCGGAGTGGATCTGTTTTGATGGAGATTAAATGAAATTAAGCGAAATTGTAGAATTTTTAGGTTTAGAATATCAAGGCGAAGATATGGAAATTACAGCTTTGAATTCTTTATTAAGAGCGAATTTTACCGAGCTTACTTATTGTGAGGGTGAAAAACATGTCAAAGATATAGCTAATACAGGTGCTGGTGCGATTTTAGTAAATAAAGAGTATGAAAATTTAGTGCCTAAAGATACTAAGGCTTTAATCGCACAAAGCCCGCATTTAAGCTTTGCTTTTTTAAGTAAGCTTTTTGCTAAGCCTTTATTTAGCAATGCTAAGGAAAAAACGCAAAATATCGCTAAAAGTGCGAAAATCATGCCAAATGTCTATATAGGGGATAATGTAAGCATAGGTGAAAATGTAGTGATCATGGCAGGAGCTTATATAGGAGATAATGTAAGTATAGGTGATGAAAGCATTATCCATCCTAATGTTGTGATCTATAATGATAGTAAAATCGGTAAAAAATGTCATTTGCTTGCAAACTGTGTTATAGGCAGCGATGGTTTTGGCTATGCACATAATAAAAATGGGGAGCATTATAAGATTTATCACAATGGTAATGTAGTTTTAGAAGATTTTGTCGAAGTGGGTGCTTGTACAACTATAGATAGGGCGGTGTTTGATAGTACTGTGATTAAAGCAGGGACTAAGGTGGATAATCTTGTGCAAATTGGACATAATTGCAATATAGGGCAAAATTGCATTATAGTGGCTCAAACGGGAATTTCAGGATCAAGTGAACTAGGACGCAATGTGGTCATGGGAGGACAGAGTGCGACTAGTGGGCATTTGAAAATAGGGGATTTTACCACTGTAGCAGCACGGGGTGGAGTGAGTAAAAACTTAGAAGGGGGAAGAGTTTATGGAGGTTTTCCCATCATGCTTCAAAAAGACTGGCTGAAGCTTCAAGCTAAAATAGCTTTGAGTTTTAAAACTAAATCATAAAATCAGCATAGCATCCCCATAGGAATAAAAACGGTATTTTTCTTTTATAGCAAGTTCGTAAAGCTTTAAACACTGTTTCCTTCCTATGAAAGCTGAAACTAGCATTATAAGAGTGGATTTAGGCAAATGAAAATTGGTCAAAAGATAATTTTGCCTTAAAGGCGGATTTTTAGGATGTAAAAACAGATCGCAAAAGCCTTTATTTTGTTTTGTTCTTACGTAGTATTCTATGCTTCTTGTGACTGTGGTGCCTATGCCTAAAATAGCTTGATTAGAATCAATGATCTTACAAGCGTTTTTAGGGATGTGAAAGAATTCGCTGTGCATTTTGTGATCTTGTATGTTTTGACATTCTACGCTTTTAAAGGTTCCTGCACCTACATGTAGGGTTAAGTGATAAAAATCGTGTTTTTTGCTGAGTTTTTCAAGCATATTTTGACTAAAATGCAAGCTTGCTGTGGGTGCGGCTATGGCTCCTGGGTTTTTTGCAAAAATGCTTTGATAGTCTTTTAAATCACTGTTTTGGTCTTTTCTTTTGATATAGGGTGGTAGGGGTATGTGGCCTATTTGATCTAAGAGATTGTAAAGTTGTGCGGTATTTAAAATTTCATCATTTTGAAAAAAACGCACTATGCGAAGGCCATTGTCTAAAAGTTCTGTGATTTGTGCTTTTAGGTTTTGTTTGAAGTATAAAATATCATCTTTTTTCACACGCCCTTTAATTTGTACTAAAAAAAGCAAGCTTTTTGTATCTATAAAGGGTTGGTGGAGTAAAAGTTCTGTTTTAGCTCCGCTTTGTTTTGTGCCATAAATTCTTGCTTTGATGACTTTAGTATCGTTAAAAAATAAGGCACAATCGGGTAGAAAATCTTGCAAGTTTTTAAAAGTAGTATGAAAGATTTGAGAATTTTTGCGATTGAAAACTAAGAGTTTAGCTTCTTCTTTAGGATGTATGGGGTAAGTGGCTATGTATTCTTGTGGCAAGGTATAATCATAGCTTGAAAGAAGAAGGTCTTTCATGGATTGGTTTCTTTGTTGGATTTGGTTTTTTCAACGATTAAGATAGAAAGTCCATAAAGCGCACAAAGAGGCCCTGCCATTAAAAATTGGGATAGGATATCAGGTGGGGTCATGAAGGCTGAAAAAATAAAGATGATTAAAATGGCTATACGAAAGTGTTGTTTTAAAAAATTATCATCAATGAGTCCTATTTTAGCAAGAAAGAAGGCAAGAACAGGCATTTCAAAGGCTAGGCCAAAGGCTATTACAACTTTGGTAAAAAAATCAACATAAGCACCTATGGTGATGACGGGATTAAAATCTTCATGCAAACCAAAATTGATAAGGAATTTAAAAGCTAAAGGCACGACAATAAAATAACAAAAGCAAGTTCCTAAGGCAAACATAATGCTTGCAAAGCTTACAAAAGGTACGATGAGGCGTTTTTCATTCTCATAAAGCCCTGGGGCTATGAATTTCCAAAACTGCCAAAAGATCACAGGTAAAGAGAAAATAAAAGCTGCAAAAAAACTGACTTTTATAGCTGTAAATAAAGCCTCTTGAACTTCTATGACGTTGATTTGCTTGGAAACTTCGGGTAAAACTTCTATAAGAGGAGCTTTTAAAATATCTAAAATAGGGCTTCTAAAAGTAAAGCATAAGATAAACATCACTACTACGCAGGCTACGCTTATGAAAAGGCGTTTTCTTAATTCTATTAAATGGGGTTTTAATTCTTCAAACATTATTTTTCCATAGGATTTTGTATTTTTGTGTCTTTAGGATCAGAGTTTGTGTGATGATGTGTGCTTGAGTTGGCTTTTGTTTTTTCTAAGATGTCTCTTTTAAGATCATCAAATTCTTCAAAGCTGAGTTTTTTGCGTATGTTTTCATTAGCACTTGAAAATTCGTCTTTGTATTTTTTAGCTTCTTCTTTGAGATCGTTTATGCGAATTTCTTTTTCTATGCTTGATTTAGCATCGTCTATATTGCGTTTTATGGCTTTTAAAATTTTGGCTATTTGTACTATGGCTTGAGGAAGTTTTTCAGGCCCTAAAACCAAAATAGCTACGATTAAAATCACGATAATTTCACTAAAACTCATTATTTAGCACTCTTTAATTTGGTATTTTTAAGAAAACATTTTACTTAAAAAAGTTAAATTTAAGATGAGAGATATAAAGCAAGTTCATCGCTTAGAAGAAAATTGGGGTTAAAATATCTTTGGTTTTTATAAAATATCTTTTTCTCTTTAAGTAAGGTTTTTATTTTTTCTTTTTGTAAAGCGTCAAGTTTATTTTCATCAATGCCTATGATGCTTCTAAGCCCTAAGAATAAATGTTCTAAATTCAAATCTTTATGGCTTAAATTTTCTATACTTCTAAAAATAGGGTTTTGGATGTAAACTTGTAAGCTTTTAGTCGTGTAAAAACGCTTGTTTTTATAAAACCCCACTGCACTAAGGCCACAGGCTAGATGGTTTTTTGCTTGCCAATAAGCAAGATTGTGTTTGCATATATAAGAGGGGGTTTTGGCAAAATTACTGATTTCGTATTGAAAAAAACCTGCTTGTATGAGTTCTTTAATGAAAAATTTCATTAAATTGGGTGCATTTTTTTTAAAATGTTTTTTATTAGCAAAGGCAGTGTGAGGTTCTAAGCTTAGATTATAAGCACTTAGATGTGTGATTAGGGGTTTGATTTGCTCTAGATGTGAGAGTTCAAATTCAAGCATTTTTTTATTGTCTAAACAAGTATCATAGATAAGATCGATATTAATGTTTGAAAATCCTGCTTTGTGCGCCTTTTCTAGGACTTTAAAGATCATGTTTTGATCATGGATTCTTCCAAGGAAATGAAGCTTTTGAGGATGAAAACTTTGAACTCCAAAGGAAATGCGGTTGATACCTAAATTTTTCATGGCTTTAAGCCAGTTTAAACTCGTTGAATTGGGGTTTGCTTCGCATGAAATTTCTGCATTAGGACTTAGATAAGGATTTAAGAGTTTGAAAATGGGTTCGTAATGATGGGCTTGGACGCAGCTTGGGGTTCCACCTCCTATAAATAAAGTTTTAATTTGCTTTTCTAGGATGTGAAAGTGCTTTAAATGAAAATCAATGTCTTTTTGTAAGGCTTGAAAATAAGCTTTTTCATAATTTTTATTTTTCAAGCTTGTAAAAGCACAGTAATGGCATTTGCTTTGGCAAAATGGAATATGGATATAAAAATGCATTAAAACCCTATAAAGAATAATTTATAAATTTGAAATATTTTAATGAAAATTTGATTTGATTTAGGTTAAAATAAAGCGTTAAAATCAAGGAAAAATATTGTGCAAAAGAAGAAAAATTATAGACTCAATGTTGCAGCTATTATTTTATCTAGTTCCTATCCTTTAGAATGTAAAATTTTTATAGCTAAAAGAAATGATATGTATAATATTTGGCAATTTCCACAAGGGGGCATTGATAAGGGCGAAAGTATTGTTAAGGCTTTATTACGAGAGCTAAAAGAAGAAATAGGCACTGATGAGGTAGAGATTATCGCTGAGTATCCTGAGTGGTTGAGTTATAATTTTCCTGTTAAGATTGCAAAAAAAATGTATCCTTATGATGGACAGATTCAAAAGTATTTTTTAGTGCGTTTAAAACAGGGTGCTAAAATCAATATCCGTACTAAGCATCCTGAATTTGATGATTATCAATTTGTAAGTGTTGAACAAATTTTTGAAATGATTAATCATTTCAAAAAAAATATTTATATAAAAGTGATTAAATATTTTGAAGAGAAAGGTTATATCTAAAGATGCTTATAGTTCAAAAATATGGTGGGACAAGCGTTGGAACCCTTGATCGCATAGAAGCGGTGGCTAATAGAGTCATCCAAAGCGTAAAAGAAGGCAATAAAGTCGTTGTTGTCGTATCTGCAATGAGTGGAGTAACCAATACTCTTATAGAACAAGCTCAATATTTTAGTAAAAATCCTAATGCTAAGGATATGGATATGCTTTTAAGTAGTGGAGAGCGCGTGAGTAGTGCTTTATTATCTATAGCCTTAAATGAAAAGGGATATTTGGCTGTGTCTTTTTCTGGGAGGAAAGCGGGTATTGTTACTGATAGTATGTTTACAAAAGCAAGGATTCATTATATTGATACGAAAGCGATAAAAACAGAGCTTCAAAAGGGCAAAATTGTCGTTATAGCAGGTTTTCAAGGAGTTGATGAACAAGGGGATGTGACGACTTTAGGGCGTGGGGGAAGTGATCTTAGTGCTGTGGCACTTGCTGGGGCTTTGGATGCGGATTTGTGTGAAATTTATACTGATGTTGATGGGGTTTATACAACTGATCCTAGGATTGAGCCTAAGGCAAAAAAATTGGATAAAATTTCTTATGAAGAGATGTTAGAGCTTGCAAGTTTGGGTGCTAAAGTCTTGCAAAATCGTTCTGTAGAGCTTGCAAAAAAATTAAATGTTAATTTAGTCACTCGAAGCAGTTTTAATAATAATGAAGGTACAATGATAACAAAGGAAGATGGAATGGAACAAGCTTTAGTTAGTGGGATTGCTTTGGATAAAAATCAAGCAAGAGTAACTTTAAGAAATGTTGAAGACAGACCTGGCATTGCGGCTGAAATTTTTGCTGTATTAGCAAGTGAGAATATCAATGTGGATATGATCATACAAAATGTCGGTGTAGATGGGGCTACGAATTTGGGCTTTACGGTTCCTCAAAATGAGTTAGATTTGGCTAAAAATGCCATGCAAAAAATTTTAAATTCTAAAACAACTATAGAAAGCGATAATGCTGTGGTAAAAGTATCCATAGTAGGTGTGGGGATGAAATCACATTCAGGTGTCGCTGCTAAGGCTTTTAAGGCTTTAGCAGATGAGGGGATTAATATAGGAATGATTTCTACTAGTGAAATTAAAATTTCTATGATAGTTCATGAAAAGTATGGGGAATTAGCAGTTAGGGCATTGCATGAGTGCTATGGGCTTGATAAATGAGTGATTTTTTAAGCTTTACTCTTGAGAGTATACGCAATGGCGGGACTTTTATGGCTTGGATGGAGTCGCGTCGTTTAGAATGGGCGCCTTTAATGGCAGCAAGGCTTAGGTATCTTTTAGAAGGCTATACTTTTGTTTTGCTTTGTGATGAGCAAAGATCTTGGTATGAAGAGTATTTTTTAAAAAATATCAATGCTAAGGCTACTCGTCCTATGCTTCCTTTTGTGTCTTTAAATGCTTTGTGCAAGAAAAAGATCCAAAGTAGTGAAGATATAGCTTTGCTTAATGATTTGCTTGATGTGTTATTTCCTAAGGGCTATGTGTATTTTTATATAGGTAATGCCACAGATCCTAAATCCTTGATCGCTAAGTCAAAGGATGATAGTTTATTATGGCTTTTTGATGAGCAATTGCAAGATAGCTTTTATCTTAATTCTAAAGATAAACATTTAGATATCAAACTCATTAGTTTGTATGAGCTTTTTGATGTGAGTTTGGATGCGATTTTGTTTTCTAAAGTGCAATTAGGGTGAATTTTGTTTATTAGTAAGATTATTATTAGTGAAGATTTTGAAGGCATTAAAGAAGAAATGATTGAAAGTTTTGGCAGAAATCGTTTAAGGTTTTTCATGCCCCAAAATGAATTTTTACTTGAAGATGCAAGAGGGGTTGAAAAAGAAAGCTATATAGCCGAAACAGAAGAAAAAATCATCGTTTTAATGGCACATTCTTTTAGGATTGAAGCACAAAATTTTTTGCTTAAGCTTCTTGAAGAACCTCCAAAAAATATTAAATTCCTTTTGGTTGTGCCTTCTAAAAATTCGCTTTTGCCCACTGTGAAATCTAGGCTTATTTGCGAAAAAAGAAAATTTAAAAAAGAATCTAATAGCCTTGATTTGGATTTAAAAAAAATGGATTTAAAGATGCTTTTTGATTTTGTACAAGAAAATGAGAATTTAGATAAAAATGAGCTTAGAGATAAGATTGCTTTATTGGCTAAAGAATGCGTTAAATACAAAGATTTTAACGTTGAAGAGCTTGAGTTTTTTTATGAAAGCTATGAACTTGCTAGGCTTAATTCTAAAGGCGGGGTGCTTTTAGCCACGCTTTTATTAAATTATTATTTAAAGAAATAAAGTGAAATTTTTTAAGCTTAATTCTCATACTGATTTTAATTTGCTTTGTTCTTTAATCAGTCCTCATCAAATAGGGCAAAAGATCATGGCACAAAAAGAAAAAATCCATTTTGTTTTTATTAAAGACCTTTCTACGCCTGGGGCTAATATTTTAAAACAAGATGCTTTAAGAGTAGGTGCAGAGCTTGTCACACATAAAGAAGTCATTAGTGCTAAGATTACGCATTCTAATGCTTTATTAATGGCGACAAAAGAACAAATGCAAAAACTTATAGCTAAAGAAAAGCTTCAAGATTTTGGGCTTAAAGCCTTGGCTTCTTTTTTACAAAAGGACTTCTTAAAACCTCAAAAAGCACAATTAATGGCGGTTATGAATATCAATGAAGACAGTTTTAATCCAAAAAGTCGCGTGAGTGAGTATGAATTTGAAGCAAGGCTTAATGAAATTTTGGCTTTAAATCCTGAGTATATTGATATAGGAGCGGTTAGTTCAAGGCCTGGGAGTGAGTATTGTGGCAAGCAAGAGGAGTTTAAAAGGCTTAAAAATGTGCTTGATAGGATTTATGAAAAACATTACTATGAAAAAGCTATTTTTAGTTTGGATAGTTTTGATGAGTATTGTTTAGAATATGCTTTAAATAAAGGCTTTAAACTTATTAATGATATAAGCAGTTTAAGAAATGAAAATTTGGCTAAGCTTGCAAGCAAGTATGAAGCAAAATACTGTTTAATGCACATGCAAAACAATCCTAGCAATATGCAAGATAACCCTTATTATGAGGATGTGCTTGATCAAATGAGTGAGTTTTTCAAAACTAAGCTTGAGCTTTTAGAGCAATATGGGGTTAAAGAAAGTATTTTAGATGTGGGCATAGGTTTTGGAAAAAGTGCTGAGCATAATATGATTTTAATCAAGCATTTAGAACATTTTTTACAATTTAATAAACCCTTGCTTATAGGAGCGAGTCGTAAAAGTGTGATTAATGCGTATTTTCAAAGTGAGATTAAGGATCGTTTGGCAGGGACTTTGTATTTGCATTTAAAGGCTTTTGAAAATGGGGCTAGTATTTTAAGGGTGCATGATTTATACGAGCACAAACAGCTTTTTGCTTTAGTGCAAGCTATGGATAAAATAGGAGTTTAAATGACAAAAGAGCAATACTTAGAAAAAGTGGCTTTGGCGAATTTGTGGATGAGGGCGTATTATGAAAAAGATGAACCTTTAGCAAGCGATGAAGAATATGATGCTTTAATCAGAGAATTAAGGGCTTTTGAAAGGGAAAATGAAAATGAGATTGCCAAAGACTCTCCCACGCAAAAAGTCGCGCCTACTATACAGAGTGAGTTTAAAAAACTCTCACATTTAAAGCCTATGTGGTCTATGGAGGATGTTTTTAATGAGGCTGAGTTAAGAGCATGGGTGAAACGTATTAAAAATGAAAAAAATTTTTTTATAGAACCTAAATTTGATGGGGCAAGTTTAAATTTGCTTTATGAAGAGGGGAGATTAATTAGTGGAACTACAAGGGGTGATGGTCAAGTGGGTGAGGATATCACGCTTAATGTTTTTGAAATCAATAGCATTCCTAAAAATATTTCCTATAAAGAAAGGATAGAAATTCGCGGTGAGGTGGTTATTTTAAAAGAAGATTTTGAAAAAATCAATCAAAAAAGAGCACGTTTAAACCAAAGTTTGTTTGCTAATCCTCGCAATGCTGCAAGTGGGAGTTTAAGACAGCTTGATACAAGCATTACAAGGGATAGGAATTTGAAATTTTATCCTTGGGGTATAGGGGAGAATAGTTTAAATTTTACTACCCATAGTCAAGCCATGGGTTTTATTAGAGAGCTTGGTTTTTTAAAGGATGATTTTATCAAGGTTTGCAAGGATGTGGATGAAGTTTTAAAAGCTTATGAAGAGCTTTTAGCTTTAAGAGAAAAAAAGCCCATGATGATGGATGGAATGGTGGTAAGAGTTGATGATCTTGGGCTTTGTGATGAGCTTGGTTATACAGTAAAATTTCCAAAGTTTATGGTGGCTTTTAAATTCCCTGCACTTGAAAAAACCACGCGTTTAATAGGTGTGAATTTACAAGTAGGAAGAAGTGGAGTTGTCACGCCTGTGGCGATTTTAGAAGCGGTGAATTTAGATGGGGTTGTAATAAGATCAGCAAGCTTGCATAATTTTGATGAAATTGCAAGATTGGATGTGAGGATTAATGATTTTGTAAGTGTGATAAGAAGTGGGGATGTGATACCTAAGATCACTAAGGTCTTTAAAGATCGTCGTGATGGCTTGGAATTGAGCATTATGCGTCCTAAGCTTTGTCCTACTTGTCAAAGTGAGCTTTTAGATGAGGGCACTTTAATAAAATGCCAGAATATAGACTGTAAAGATAGGCTTGTTAATTCTATGATCCATTTTGTTTCTAAAAAATGCTTAAATATAGACGGGCTTGGTGAAAATATAGTAGAGCTTTTGTATCAAAATAAAAAAATCACCACGCTTGAAAGCGTTTTTCATTTAAAATCCAGTGATTTTGAGGGTTTAGAAGGCTTTAAAGAAAAAAAAATTAATAATCTTTTAAAGGCTATTGAGAATGCAAAAGAATGTGAGCTTTTTCGTTTTATCACGGCTTTGGGTATTGAGCATATTGGTGAAGTTGCTGCTAAGAAATTAAGCATGAGCTTTGGCTTGCAATGGCACAAGCAAGATTTTCAAGCTTATATGAATTTAGAAGGTTTTGGAGAACAGATGGCTTTGAGTCTTTGTGAGTTTACGCGGGTTAATCGCATAAGGATTGATGAGTTTTATAAACTTTTAAATTTAAAAGTAGAAAAAACAAAGATACAAGATAATAGTGCGATTTTTGGGAAAAGCTTTGTGATTACGGGTACGCTTTCACAGCCTAGAGAAGAATTTAAAGCTTTGATAGAAAGCCTTGGAGGCAAGTTAAGTGCTTCAGTTTCTAAAAAAACAGATTATGTGCTTTTTGGTCAAGAAGCAGGATCAAAGCTTAGCAAAGCTAGGGAGCTTGGTGTTGTATGTATAGATGAGAATGCTTTTAATGAACTTATTAAAAAATAGTGATTTTTGGTTTTATTGAGTTTTTTTGCTTTTTTGGGATTTTGTTTTTATGGTTTAGGAAGGTATTATAAAAGTATTCTAAGGGCTTTTTGAGAAAAATTCCTTAGAATTTAGGTATTTAGCACTTTCTTAAGGAAAATAAGATGTAGAAAAAATAATCAATGAAAGTTGAAGATGAGGTATGATTTTTTTGTTTCAAAACGTTTAAATATCAGTAGAAATAAGGCTTTAGAACTCATAGAAAATGAAGAAGTTTTACTCAATGATAGATATTTTAAAGCTTCTTTTAATATAAAAAATTTTTTAGCTAAGCTAACAAAAATACAAAATTTAAGCCATGATGCGATTATTTTTTCTAAAGAATTGAATTTAGAGCTTTTAAGTGAAATTTATGTTTCAAGAGCGGCTTTGAAATTAAAAACTTTCCTTAAAGATAATGAGATTAAGATTAAAGGTAAAAGATGTTTGGATATAGGTTGTAGTACGGGTGGTTTTGTGCAAATTTTGCTTGAAAATGAGGCTTTAAATGTCACTGCTTTGGATGTAGGAGCTAAGCAATTGCATGCAAGTTTAAGAAATAATGAAAAAATTATCTTACTAGAAAATACGGATTTAAGGTCGTTTAAGAGCGAGCAAAAATTCGATCTTATTACTTGTGATGTGAGCTTTATTTCTCTTAAAAATTTGCTTTTTTATATTGATCAATTGGCTTTAAAAGAGCTTGTTTTGCTTTTTAAACCCCAATTTGAAGTGGGTAAAGATGCTAAAAGAGATAAAAGAGGAGTTTTAAAAGATGATAAAGCCATCATAAAGGCTAGATCAGAGTTTGAAAAAGAATGCACTAAATTAGCTTGGATTTTAAAAAGTACGCAAGAATCTTGCATCAAAGGAAAAGAAGGTAATGTTGAATATTTTTACTACTATATCAAAAAATGATGTTACTTCCTTAGCATTGGGTTGTTTTGATGGTATGCATTTAGGACATTTAAAGCTTGTAGAGTCCTTAGATGAAAATGGAGCTTTGCTTGTGATTAATAAGCTTAAGGGCAAAATGCTTTGTTCTAATGAACAAAAAAAAGAGCTTGCAAAAAAACCTGTTATAGAAGTGGATTTTGAAAGTATTAAATCTTTAGAAGGTAAGGAATTTTTAGATTGTTTAAAAAAGCAATTTATACATTTGAAATTTATAGTTGTGGGCTATGACTTTTCTTTTGGAAGAAATAAGGCTTATAGGGCAACAGACATCAAATCATTAAGTTCTATAAAGACTCTTATTGTAGATAAGTTTAGCATTGATGGGGTAGGGGTTCATGCGAGTTTGATTAAGGATTTTTTAGCTAAGGCTAATTTGCAAAAAGCAAGAGAGTTTTTAGGGAGAAATTATAGTATTAAAGCTAAAGTGGTTAAAGGGCAAGGGCTTGGGTCTAAAGCACTTTTTGCTACGGTGAATTTAGAATGTGAGGATTATTTTTTACCTTTTCATGGGGTTTATGCAAGTTTGCTTAAAGGCAAAAATAAAATTTATAAAAGTGTGAGTTTTTTAGGCATAAGATCAAGTGATGGGAATTTTGCTATAGAAAGCCATATTTTAGAAAATTATGAAGATGGTTTTAATCAAGGGGATGTTTTAGAGCTTGAATTTGTTGATTTTATTAGGGAGAATCAGAAATTTCAAGATTTAAAAAAACTCAAACAACAAATTGCTAAAGACATAAAACAAGCACAAAAATTGCTAAGGAAAAATGATGAAAGATGAACTCTTTAAAGAAAGTGCGAAAAAACAATTTGAATTTGATAAAAGCGTGGCGAGTGTTTTTGATGATATGATCAATCGTTCTGTGCCCTTTTATAGAGAAAATTTAGAACTTTGTGCGAATTTACTTGCTAGAATTTTGCCTTTTGATGCGAGTATTTGTGATTTGGGCTGTTCGAGTGCAAATTTTTTGATTTTTTTAGCAAATTTAAGAAAAGATTTTAAACTCATAGGGGTGGATGAGTCTGTTTCTATGCTAGAGGTAGCAAGATCAAAAATACAAGCTTATGGGCTAAGTATGGAATTTTTTAATGCCAATGTATGTGAGTTTGATTTTTGTAAAAATGATGCTTTTATAGCGCATTATACTATGCAATTTATCCGTCCACCTAAAAGACAAGAACTTGTTAATAAAATTTATGAGAGCTTAAATACTCAAGGCATTTTCATCATGAGTGAAAAGATCCTTTATGAGGATGCTTTTTTGTCAAAAAATATCATTGAACTTTATGCACATTATAAGGAAAAACAGGGTTATTCTAAATTTGAAATCGCGGCTAAGAGGGAGGCTTTAGAAAATGTATTAATCCCTTATACCCACAAAGAAAATATCGCTATGCTAGAAATAGCAGGTTTTAAAAAGATAGAAAGTATTTTTAAATGGGTTAATTTTGAAACTTTTTTAGCTTTTAAGGATTGATTTTGCTTTCATCTTCAAAATCCTCTTTTGGAAAACCTATTTTATAGGCATTAACACAATCTTGAGAAATGATAGCTTTTTCTTTGCATTCTAGACTTCTTTCTCTGGCTTCTTGGGGGTGGTTTTGGTAGTATTCTACGCTCTTAGTTTGTTCACAAGCGTTGAAAAATAGGCTTATGAAAATTAATAAAAGGGCTTTTTTCATGGTAGTTTCTCCTGTATGGTATGGGTGTTGTTGTTAAAATTGTGATTGTTGTCTTTGATTTTAGAAGGATAAATTTCAGAAAATATTTCCACTATAGGGGGAGTTATGGCGTTTTCTTCATTTTCTAGACTTTGGTTGATGTCTTTTTTAAAGCTTTGACTTTCTTTTTTAAGACTTTGATTTTGATTGCTTGAGGCTTTGTTGTTGAATTTGGTTTGGATATTAGGGCTATATTTGCTTTGTTCGTTTGTCGGTTTGATGCCTATTTTAAAAGCATTAATACAATCGTGATTGAGAGTGTTACTTTCTTTGCATTGTTTTGCTTTTTCTTTGGCTTCATTGGGATGGCTTTTGTAGTAGTGCTCTGTTTTGTTATCACAGGCTGTTATAGTTAAAAGGGTTAAAATTGTATAAAAAACACCTAATTTTTGCATTTATTTATTCTCCTAGCTTTTTGATATCTTAGCAAATTAATAATAAATTAATAATAAATTATTTTTCTTCGTTATAAGAAAAGATAGGTAAAGACCATTGGTATTTAATAGCCAAAAGTCTGGCAATTACTCCTATAAAAAGGGTTGCAAGTGTGCAAATTAGCGTATTAAACTCAAGCCAAATTACAAGTGTATAATAAATTGCTCCTGCAATTATAGCAATTCCTGCATAAATTTCTTTTTGAAATACTAAAGGAATTCTAGCACATAAAATATCTCTTAAAATTCCTCCAAAAACTCCTGTAATAACAGCACCTGCTATAGCGATGATAAAGCCATGATTTTGATCTATGGCTATTTGAGCACCTAGTATGCTAAAAACTACAAGTCCTATGGCATCAAGGGTTAAAAACAATCTTTCAAGTTGGGTAACTATGCGTGGGATTTTTGTCGCTACAAGGGCACAAAAACAGATTAAAATAATATATTCAGGGTGTTTTACCCAAGTTAGAGGATAATGGCCTAAAAGCACATCTCGTATGCTTCCACCCCCTATAGCTGTTACTAGTGCGATAAAAATTACCCCAAAAAGATCCATTTTATGACGTCCAGCGGCTAAAGCCCCTGTCATGCCTTCTGCAGAAATTCCTATGATATAAAGAATGGTTATAGTAAGAACATTTATTTCCATATTAGGTACCTAGAACTTATCGCAATTGATTTTATAGTGTTTGATGTTTTCGTTATGAACTTCGTGATTGGGGGCTTGGTAACATTCTTTAAAATAAGGGGTTTTAATGATCTTAATATAAGCACTTGGGATGGCAATGCGTTTTTTGATATATTTGGGGTTTTTGCTATAAAGTACTAGATTTAAAACTTCAATACTTTTAAATTTTAAGGCTAGATTTCTTTCTCTTTGTTCGATTTTATTCCAAATTTTATTATTAATTTGTGCATTTTGTGGGGTGATATTACTCATTAAAAATACTGAGTTTTGTGCAGCTTTGCTAAAGCTAAAAGAACCATTGGGTGCGACATGCCCGCGTGTGTAAGGGGTATTTTTGTAATCATTGTATGTGCTGCGGTATTTTTTAGAGATATTTGTGTCTTCTTCAAAACGGGGGTGTTTTTTGATTTGTTTTGTTTGTAGGTTTTTAGCCTCTAATTTGTAAGCTATAGCCTTAGTGCCTTTGAGTTTATAATCATAACAATTTAAATAAAAAAATTTATTTAAAACTACAGAACAGTGTTTAAGATCAAAATAAGAAGAAAAATCACTACTAGGCTTATAAGCATCAAAGGCAAAAATTTTTAAAGACAAAAGAAAAAATAAAGCAAGAGTTTTTTTCACAGTTTATCCTTGCTTTTACAAAGATGGTTTAAAAAACATTCTTTACATAAAGGCTTTTTAGCCTTACAGGTGTAGCGTCCAAAAAGCACCATGGCTTGATGAAGATAATTAAGCTTGTCTTTAAATATACGCGTTAAATCTTCTTCTGTGGCTTGTGGGGTTTTTGCCTTGCTAAGATCTAAGCGGTGTGCTACACGAAAAACATGAGTGTCTACTGCCATAAAATTAGCCCCACACCATTCTATTAAAACTACATGCGCGGTTTTTTGTCCTACTCCAGCTAAAGATTTTAAATCCTCTTCATTTAAAGGGATAATGCCATTGAAGTTTTGGCAAACGGCTTTTGCCATTTTTATAAGATTTTGAGCCTTGTTATTGTAAAAAGAACAGCTTTGAATATAGGTTTTTAGGCTAGATAAATTAGCATTTGCAAGAGTTTTAATATCAGGGTAGGCTTTGAAAAGTTCTGGAGTGATGAGATTGACTCTTTTGTCGGTGCACTGAGCAGAAAGCATCACGCAAACTAAAAGCTCATAGAGATTTGAAAATTTCAATTCTGTTGTAGCTTCGCCAAAATGTTTTAAAAAAAGTTCTTTAATCTGTAAATTTCTTTTCATTTTTTAATTTTAGTTAATTAGCTTTAAACCAAGTTTAGATATAATCAATTTTATATATATTTTATTATTAAAGGAAGCCTTATGAATAAATTTTCTTTAGTTGCAGCAGCTTTGATTGCCGGTGTAGCCTTAAATGTAAATGCAGCTACAGTAGCCACTGTAAATGGCAAAAGTATTAGTGATACACAAGTGAGTGAGTTTTTTGCGCCTGTGCTTAGAGGTCAGGATTTTAAAACCTTGCCTGATAATCAAAAAAAAGCTCTCATCCAGCAATACATTATGCAAGATTTGATTGTCCAAGATGCAAAGAAACAAAATTTAGAAAAAGATCCTCTTTATAAAAAAGAACTTGATCGTGTCAAAGAAGCTATACTTGTTAATGTTTATCAAGAAAAGATTCTTAATACTATCAAAATTGATGCTGCTAAAGTAAAAGCATTTTATGAACAAAATAAAGATAAATATGTCAAACCTGCAAGAGTGCAAGCAAAACATATTTTAGTTAGCACAGAAAAAGAAGCTTCAGATATTATTAATGAACTTAAAGGTTTAAAAGGTAAAGAGTTAGAGTCTAAATTCAGTCAACTTGCTGAAGAAAAATCCCTTGATCCAGGTTCTAAAAATCAAGGTGGAGAACTTGGTTGGTTTGATCAATCAACTATGGTGAAGCCTTTTACAGATGCGGCTTTTGCACTTAAAAATGGCACTATTACTACCACTCCGGTAAAAACGAACTTTGGTTATCATGTGATATTAAAAGAAAATTCACAAGCTAAAAGTCAAATCAAATTTGATGAGGTAAAACAGGGTATTGAAAATGGCCTTAAATTTGAAGAATTTAAAAAAGTGATGAATAATAAAGGCCAAGAATTATTAAATAACGCTAAAGTGGAATATAAATAATGGGTGTTTTAGACCTTGTAAAAGCAGGAGTGCTTAGTGGCGATGAGTTAAATAAAGTCTATGCTTATGCCAAAGAAGAAGGTTTTGCTATTCCTGCTGTTAATGTTGTCGGTACAGATTCCATTAATGCGGTTTTAGAAGCTGCGAAAAAAGTTAATTCTCCTGTTATTATCCAGTTTTCTAATGGAGGGGCACAGTTTTATGCAGGAAAAAATTGTCCTAATGGGGATGTTTTAGGTGCCATTAGCGGGGCTAGACATGTGCATTTGTTGGCTAAGGCTTATGGTGTGCCTGTGATTTTGCATACTGATCATGCTGCTAGAAAGCTTTTGCCTTGGATTGATGGACTTATTGAGGCTAATGCTGAGCATAAAAAGATTTATGGACGGGCTTTGTTTAGTTCTCATATGATAGATCTTAGTGAAGAGAGTTTAGAAGAAAATCTTAGCACCTGTGAACTTTATCTTAAAAAGCTTGATGCTTTGGCCATAGCACTTGAAATTGAGCTTGGTTGTACAGGGGGAGAAGAAGATGGGGTAGATAATACCAGTATTGATAATTCTAGACTTTATACCCAGCCACAGGATGTGGCACTTGCTTATGAAAGACTTGGGAAAATAAGCGATAAATTTTCTATTGCAGCGAGCTTTGGAAATGTTCATGGGGTTTATAAACCAGGCAATGTAAGCTTGCAGCCTGAAATTTTAAAAAATTCCCAAGAATTTGTCAAAGAAAAATTTTCTTTACAAACTCATAATCCTGTCAATTTTGTCTTCCATGGTGGCAGTGGGAGTGAGTTAAAAGACATTAAAGAAGCATTGAGTTATGGTGTTATTAAGATGAATATTGATACAGATACTCAATGGGCTTTTTGGGATGGAGTGCGTGAATATGAGCTTAAAAATCGTGCTTATTTGCAAGGACAAATTGGAAATCCGCAAGGCGATGATAAACCAAATAAAAAATATTATGATCCGCGTGTTTGGTTAAGAAATGGCCAAGAAAGTATGATAAAACGTCTTCAAATCGCTTTTGAAGATTTAAATTGTATAAACAAAAACTAAGTCTTTAGACTTTGTTTTTGTATTTATTTTAAAATTTTTACATTTGAGTAATAATCTTAAAATAAAATTAATTGGGGTGAGGGATATGAAATCAGATGCAATTTCAGAGCTTGTATTACCTGAAGGCAAGGATGTTAAAGGTTCTTTAGTTTATTTAAAAATCATTTTTATTCCCGCTTTTGTTTATATTTTAGTTTTGCTAGGATATTTTCATGTGATTGATTTTAAGGTTGAGCTTCATACTCTTGTTTTAATTGGAGTGATTTTTTTGATTGCATTGATTTTTGCTAGACACAGTGCAGAGTATGCTTATAATATTTTTGAACAGCAAAAAGATGAGTTTAAACAAGCATTAAAAAGATATATTATGAAGCATTTTCTTTCTATTGGAAAAGATACAAAATCTAATGCGAATTTTGATGATTTTGCTTGTGCATACCTTAAAGATGCTAGAAATGAAAATTTTGCTAGTATAGGTTCTGCTATATTCCCTATGATGGGAATTTTAGGAACTTTTATAAGTATAGCTTTTTCAATGCCTCATTTTAATTCTAATAATATTTTAGCTTTAGAGCAAGAAATTGCTGATTTGTTAAGTGGGGTGGGCACTGCTTTTTATGTTTCAATTTATGGAATTGTATTAGCACTTTGGTGGATATTTTTTGAAAAATTGGGTCAAAGTAAGATTGATCGTTTATTAAATCGTCAAAGGAATTCAACCAGTGGTTTTTTCTGGACTAAAGAAGAATTAGATCAGAGGTATTTAAGCGAGAGTTTGCAGCATTTTGAAAAAATTAGTGCGATTTTTAAACAGGTGAGCAATGAGGATTTTTTAGCTGAACTTGACCATGCTATTGATAGAAAATTTGGGATTTTTCAAGATATGTTAAATATAGAAGAAAAAGCTATAAGATTAAGTAGTGAGCATATTAAGCAAGCCATGGGAGAATTAAGCAAGGCCCAAAGGGATCAAAGAGATCTTGGAAAACTTTATAGCGAAATGCTAAATGGTGTAGCTTTATTAAATCAAAATTTAAAAGAAATCAATACAAGAATGTCTGAGCAATACAATCGTTTATTAGATATTAGTAGTGATAAGATCCATCATTTTGATAAAACTTTGAGTGCTTTTGATGAAAAAGTAGAGCGCTTTAGCAAGAATTTTGAACTTTATGAACAAGCCATGATACAAACCCAAGAAAAAGTCTTTGAAGGTTTTAAAACTAGTTTGTTTGAAGGTATGCATAAATTCAAAGAAGTGTATGAAGAAGAAAAAAGTATTGATGCTAAGATTAAAATGATGGATGAGCTTAAAAAAGAAATCCAAGCCCTTGATGAAGAAACCAATCAAATGATGATTAAATTTGGTAAAGAAAGATATGAAAACGAAGAAGATCTTGAGGATTTAAAGCAAGATGATTTAGAAAATGAAGATAAAGAAAATAAATGAAATATGAGTCAAAAGAGGATAGTAATTTTTGGATAGTTTATGCGGATTTAATGGCTGGTTTATTTTTCGTCTTTGTTTTGTTAATAGGGGCTATTGTTGTTAAATATGTTTTAACTCAAAGCGATTTGCGAGAAATCAAAGACAATCTTAGCAAACAAGAACTTCGTTTAAAAGAAAACAAAGAAGAGCTTAAAGACAAAGAAGCCATAGTTTTTAAATTAAGCCATGATTTAAATAATGCTTTTAGTGCTTTAAGCCTTGCAAATTCTCAAAAAGCAGAATTAGAAGCTAATATCATAAATTACCAGCGTCTTAGCAAAGATTTAAATTCTACTCTTGATTCTAAGGATAAGCAAATTCTTATTTTGCTTGGACAATTAGAAAAAAAGGAAGAAGAGATTAAAAAGCTAGAAGAAGATTTTCAAAAAATTAAGCTAAAAGTGCAAAACCTTAGCTTGATGCGTGAAAATTTAAGCAAAGAATTGCAAAATAAGCTTGAAGGCAATATTAGTGTAAATGAAAAAACAGGTTCTATTTCTTTGCCTTCTGAAGTGCTTTTTGATAAAGATTCTTATATTTTAAAAAACGAAGCAAAGGCAAGTTTAAGGAAAATTTTAAGCGAGTATTTTGATGCTATTTTCAAAGATCCTAAAATTCTTTCTAATATTGATAATATTATCATTGAAGGACACACTGATAGTGATGGATCTTATATTTACAATCTAGATTTGTCTCAAAAACGAGCGTATGAGGTGATGAATTTTATCTATACTTTTTATAAGAATGAAGAGCTTCAAAAGCTTTTAATGGCAAGCGGGAGATCTTTTTCAGATCCTGTGATTGTCAATGGGATTGAAGATAAGGATAAAAGTCGTCGTATAGAGATTAAATTCAGCATTAAAAATGATAATGCTTTAAAAGATATAGAAAAATTCTTTGAATTTTATTAATCATATAAGTCCTATACAAAAGCTTAATTTTAGAGGATTTGAATTTTATGTAAAGCGTGATGATTTATTAGGAGAGATTAATGGAAATAAAGCCAGAAAACTTGCATTTTATCTGCGTCAAAAATATCCTAAAAATCAATGTTTTGTGAGTTATGGAGGGAGTCAAAGCAATGCTTTGGGGGCTTTGAGTATTTTTATTAGGCAAAGATCTTATAAGCTTGTTTTTGTTTGTGAAAAAATTCCTGACTTTCTTAAACTTAATCCTTGTGGGAACTATGCTTTGGCTTTGCATAATGGGGTAAAATTAGTAGAAAATCCAGGTTTTTTGCCTTTAAGGCAATTTGCCTTATCTTTATGTAAAAAAGGCGATGTTTTTATAGAACAAGGCATTGCTAATTTTCAAGCTCAAGAAGGCTATAAAGAACTTGCCGAGGAAATTCAAAGGCAAAGTGAGGATTTAAAGCTGAAATTTGATATTTTTTTGCCTTCGGGTACAGGTACTTCTGCGGCTTTTTTGGCAAAATATTCTCAATTTAAAGTCTTTACTTGTGCTTGTGTGGGTGACATTAAGCATTTAAAACAACAGATTTTAACCCTGATGCAAGATTATGATTTTTCTAATTTGGAATTTTTAAAAAGCAGTAAAAAATACCATTTTGCTAAACCTTATAAAGAATTTTATAACTTATATAAGGATTTAAAACAGGAACTAGGAATAGAGTTTGATTTGCTTTATGATGTTTTAGGTTTAAGTTTAGTTTTAGAAAAACAATGGGAAAATCCCTTGCTTTATATACACCAAGGAGGAATTTTGGGTAATGTTAGCATGCTACAAAGATATGATTTTAAAAAAATGCTTTGAAGTTTTTAATAAGGCGGTTTTTTAAAATTAAAATTTCTAATATTTAAAGGATCAAATTAAGCCTAGTGAAAAAAGACTTAAAATGATTATATTTAAAATAGTATAGTTTTTTTGTTTTATTGTTCTAATTTTTCTAATAAATCATTAGCATTAATAAAACCTGTAATTTTTAATTTTTCTTTGCCCTCTTCAAAGAAAATCAAAACAGGAGGACCAAAAACATGGAATTCTTTCATGATTTTAAGTTCTTCATCATTGTTTTGGCTTAAATCTACTTTGATAAGCTTATAATTTTGCATTTTTTCTATGACTTTTTCATTACTAAAAGTTAATTTATCTAAAAGTTTGCAGTTTTCACACCAAGAAGCTGTGAAGTTAAGCATGAGAGGCTTTGTGCTTGTTTTTATTTCTTGTTTTAATAAATCAAGCTTATTGATATAAGTATAGTTTAGTGTAGCTTTTGATTGGGAGTTGGGATTGAGTTCAAAAGGATTTAAAAAATTAAAAGTATTTAAAAGTCCTGCTAGAAAAAGGCTTAAAGAACAAGTTATAACAAGGATTAAAATGCTTTTTTTAATTTTAGATATTGGAGTAAAACTTTTTTCAAAGATCCCCATAAATACGCTAAAAAATACCCCTAAAATCCCATAAGCTATTAAAATATAATTATTTTCAATTATTCTAGAAAGTATCCAAATGGCCATGGCTAACATCAAAAAACCAAAGAAAATTTTAATCTTTTGCATCCAAAGATCAGGTTTTAAAAATCCTAAGCCCAGACCTATGAAAAGTAAAGGCACTCCCATGCCAAAACTCATGATAAAAAGTGCGCTAGCACCTAGTAAAATATTGCCTGTATCAGCTATATAAATTAAAGCACCTGCTAAAGGAGCAGCTACGCAAGGCCCTACTATTAAAGCGGATAAAAATCCCATAATGGCTATACCTAAAAGTCCCTTGCCTTTTTCGCTTTTTTTGTGTAAGAAGTTTTGGAGTTTTAAGGGTAGTTCAAAACGAAAGACGCTAAACATAGCTAAAGCAAAAATTATGAAAATTAAGGCAAAGATAATTAAAACAAGAGGTTTTTGTAAAATTCCTTGCAAGCTTGCACCTACAAAGCTTGCTATAACTCCAGCAATAGCATAGGCTAAAGACATGAAAAACACATAAATAAAAGAAAGGAAAAAACTGTGTTTTTTAGAAGTGTTGCTTTTAGTTTTTGCTACGATAAGAGAGGATAAAATAGGAATCATAGGCAAAACACAAGGTGTAAGAGAGAGTAAAAGTCCATAGCCAAAAAAGCTTAATAAAATCCAAAAAAGATTACTAGTGGCTAGGAAATTAGCTATGGAATTTTCTTCTGAAATGGTATTAGTTTTTGCATTTGCTTTTTGCATTTTATAAGGTTGAGAGATTGTAAAGGCATTGTTTTGGTGATTAAGATTAAAATACCAAGTTTGGGGATTGTAGCATAAGCCTTGTTCAGAGCAGCCTTGAAACTGGAGTTTGATTAAATTAGTAGGGTTTTTTGCAAAGCGTTCTAAAAGTAAATTGGGCAAGGCTAAATTGACTTTATGATAATAAACCTTTTCTTTGCCATTTTGATAGCTTTGAGGCAGATTGATTAAAGCACTTATATCTTTATCATTGATATAAAGTTTTAATGTATTAGTATAAAGATAAATGTCTTTTCCAAGATCAATGTCTATAGAAACAGAGCTATTATAGGAGTTTGATTTTACATTAAAGGCTTCACTTAAAGATAATATAGAGGCAAAAGCCAAGCTAAAGCTTAATAAAATTGCAATGATAAAACGCATGAATTTCCTAAAGTTTTTTGTATGGGTGTAATTATAATTGATTATAGTAAATTTTGCTTTGTATGTTTTAGTATAAGAGTTAAAAATCCTTCTAAGTAAAAATGTTTTTAAAACCCATTGATGAAAAATGTGGCCTTTATACTCATAATAGATCAAATTTTTAAAGTATTTTTACTCAAAATATAAAAATTAATGTATAATCAAAGCCATATATGATTTTATAAAACTTATAGATATTAAGATGAGGGAAATAATGTTAAAACTGGTTGAAAAATTGACGCTAAAATATTATGATAAAATTGTCCGTTTAAGGCATCAAATTCATATGCATCCTGAGCTTGAATTTGAAGAAGAAAATACAGCCCATTTAGTGTGTGAAATCCTAGATGAATTTGGTATTAAATATCAAAAAAATATCGCTAAAACAGGTATTTTAGCGATTATAGAAGGTAAAAAAACAAGTTCGCAAAAGCCACGATGTGTTCTTTTAAGAGCGGATATGGATGCTTTACCTGTGCAAGAAAAAACCCAAGTTGATTATGCTTCAAAGATTGAAGGCAAGATGCATGCGTGTGGGCATGATGGGCATACGGCGGGACTTTTAGGAGCGGCTTTGGTGTTAAACGAACTTAGGGAGGAGTTTTGCGGAGTGATTAAGTTCATGTTTCAGCCCGCAGAAGAAGGCAGTGGGGGTGCTAAACCTATGATAGATTCTGGGGTGCTTGAAAATCCTCATGTTGATGCTGTTTTTGGCTGCCATTTGTGGGGAGCTTTGCTTGAAAATACTGCACAAATTGTAAGCGGTGAAATGATGGTGGGAAGTGATATTTTTGACTTAGAATTTATAGGTAGAGGAGGGCATGGAGCCCATCCGCATACATGTATAGATCCTATAATCATGGCATCACAATTTATCAATAACATACAAAGTGTTGTTTCTAGACGTTTAGCTCCTTATGAAGCTGGGGTGATTACTGTGGGGCAAATTAATGCAGGTACGACTTATAATGTTATCCCCGCTAAGGCTTGTTTAAAAGGGACTGTGCGTTTTTTAAACGATAAGACTCAAAATATTTTAAAAGATTCTTTAGAGCAAGTGGCTTTAGCCACAGCAAAATCTAATGGAGGCGATTATAAACTAAGCTATACTCAAGAATTCCCTCCTTTAATCAATGATGAAAAAGCGGCTTTAATAGCTAGAAAAGCCTTTGCTAAGATCTTAGGAGAGGAGCGTATTATTACTCAGTCAAAGCCTGATATGGGTGCTGAAGATTTTGCTTTTTTGACGCAAGAGAGAATGGGGGCTTATGTTTTTGTAGGAATTTCAAAAGATTTAAATAAGCCTGTTTTACATCATAGCCCTTATTTTTGCTGGGATGATGAAAATTTAAAAGTATTGATGCAAGCAGATGCTATGATGGCTTTGGAATTTTTAAATTCTTAAATCAGGGTTTGTTAGGATAAAAAATTAAAAAGGTTTTAAAAATCAATAAGCTAGGATTTTTTTTAAATCTTGAAGCATTTTTCTAGCCATTAACTCATAGCCTTTGACGCTAAGATGTACATCGTTTAATGAGAGTTTTTGTTCTATCCACCGGTTTTTCCCGCCGCTATCTTGCATGAATTGGTACATGTCAAAAAGAAGGGTTTTTTCTTCTTTAGCTATTTCATAAAGTGCTTTGCGTATAGTGAAAAAATCAGGTGCTATTTTGTAATTTTTGCCTTGTTTTTGTACTACAAGCGGGGGAGAAATGAGAAGGATGATGGCATTTTTATTATAGCTTTTTAGAATTTTTATCCATTTTTTTAGCTTATTTTTAAATTCTTGCTTTTGAAAGCCTTTAAAAAGCACGTCATTAGATCCATAAGCAAGGATGATAAGATCATTGTGTAAAATTTGTAATTGTTTTTGCACTACTGCTTGATCCCATGAAAGCCAAAGATCGCTTTTAGCTCCGTTAATAGCGACGGTGTCTAGAAAAATATTGTCGTTTTTATTAGTGATGAAATATCCGCCAAGTTCGGCATTTTGCTGTAAGGCTGAAATTTGCAAAGGAAAATCAACAAAGAGTTCTTTATAGGACCATTGATTGATTTTTGGTGTTCTTAACTCATAGTTTTTGTTTTTAGCGTCTTTGATGCTAAAGGCGTTTGTGTCTTGCTTAGCTTTAAATAAGAATCCTACTTTAAAGGCTTTTTTATCTGAACTTGTGTCTAGTTTGATTTTTGCGCCTTTGGTTTTAGCCTTTGCTATGATTCCGCCTAGAGGGAAATTGTGCTGCGTGTTGGTGGGGTTTTTTGAATTAAGAATTTCAAAATTTTCATAAGAATATTTAAGATTGAGATTTTGTTGGTATTTAGGTTGTAAAGGGTAGCTAAAGCCTATGGAATTTGAAGGGATTAAATTCATTCTTATAATACGCGGAAAAAAATCAGCCGCCATATGAGAATCTCCATAGATTCTAATGCCTAAGTTTTTTTTATGTTTGAGTTTTTTTTCTAAAATTTTAAGGTCTTTTCTGGATGCATAATTGCTTAAAGCAGAGGGGAGTTTGTTTTGCTTGATCATGGATTCTATTGTGGGATCAGGATTTAATTTTTTTGCATAAGATCCACTAAAAATGATAAAAGATAATAAAAGGATTTGAAGTTTATGAACTCGCATTTTCTTCCTTGAATTTTATATGATTTAATAAGAGTTTAGACATTTCTTTTGCACCCCGCGGTGTGAAATGGATCCCATCATCGGTTCTTACTTTTATACTTTTATTGTTTTCATCTTTAATATAAGCTGAATATTTATCATTAACACTGAAAAAGGTTCGTGTGTTGATAAAAATCTCTTGATTTTTTAAAAGTTCATCACTGTAGATTTTATTGAGTATTTGGATTTTTTTGTTTAAATCCTCTTTTTTTACAGGAGGGATTTCAAACCAAAAAATTTTGATTTTATGATTTTTGGCGATTTTTATGATTTCTTCTACACGCTTGGTGTAAATTTCAATCCAAGAAGCAGAACCAAAGCGATGATAATTTCCTCCTTTTTTAATATCCCAAGGATCATTAGCCCCAAGAAGTACAACAAGGTATTTGATGTTAGGGTTTTTATTAAGGGCTTCATGGGTAGCTTTTGACCAGTCAAAATAGGATTTATAAGAAAGCCCTGTGTTTTGTTTGCTAAGATTAGTAAGTTTAAGATTTAAATTTCTAAAATCTTTATTTAAAGCTACTGCGACACCTTGCATTAAAGAATCCCCTATAAACAAAAATTCATCGCCATGTTGTAAATTTAATTTAGTATCATGGGTTAGGTTAATGGAATCTTCTTTGATTAGGCTATTGTTTTGCTCATGGCTTAAAAGACTTAGGCTTAAGTTTTTAGATTCTATGCTTGAGTTTTCTTCTGCGTGTTTTTCTTCTTCTTGGATTTGACTTGGGGGATTGTTGCTTAAAATAGCACGAATTTGTTCTAATTTGACTTTTAAGCCATTAGCTTCTTTTAAAAGATCATGATGGGGATAAAATGCAAAATGATATTTTTGTTCTATATAAGAACTAATGCTTTGATTCATTACTATAATGATTAAAGAAAGTATGGTGATTAAAATAAAGAAAAATCGTATTGCACTCATTTAAAAACTCGCATAAATAAAATCAGGAATCCCATCTGGCATAAAGGCAAAAACCAAGAGTAAAATAAAAGCTATGATAAAAGGCTTTAATAACAAAGGAGTGAGATTGAGAATTTTTATGCAATGATCTTTAAAATTGATAAATAAAGGATAGATCATAAAAAGTACGCCAAAAGCTATTAGCATGTAAATATCATTATAAGTTGGGATTTGGAAAAAATTCTCATAGCATGCTTTAAAATACTCTAATGCATCGTCTAAATTTTTACTATAGTAGAAGAAAATCCAAGTAAAACATATAAATTGTAAGGTTAAAAATCTTCCTAAGATAGGAATTTTTTCTAAACTGAATTTGCTTAAAGCTAATAAATGTATAAAAACAATGCCAAAGCCGTGTAATAAACCCCAAATCACAAAAGAAAGCGTATTTCCATGCCACATTCCTGAGAGTATAAAAGCAATGAGTATGTTAAAGATGGTGCGAGGCATTCCTTTTTTATTTCCGCCTAAGGGTATGTAAATATAATCTCTTATGAAGGTTGAAAGGCTAATGTGCCATCTTGCCCAAAAGTCTTTAAGATTTTTCGCAAGATAAGGCATATTAAAATTAGGCGGCAAGTTAAAGCCTAACATTAAAGCAAAAGCACAAACTAAGTCTATATATCCACTAAAATCACAATATATTTGTACTGTATAAGCATAAATGGCACTAAGTAGTTGTATGAAATTATAAGATTGAGGAAAATCTAAAATGTTTTTAGCATAAATTCCTAAGTAATTTGCGATAAGGACTTTTTTTACTATACCAAAAACCAATAAAACAATGATTAAATCTGCGTGTTTGAATTGGCGTTTTTTAAAGGCTTGTTCAAAGAAAAAAGAACTCCGCATAATAGGTCCTGAAAGTAGAGTGGGAAAAAAGGATAAAAAGCTTGCTAAATTCAAAAAGCTTACTAAATGGCGTTTTTTATAAACTTCTACAAGATAGGTAATAGAACTAAAAGTGTAAAAGCTAATGCCTATAGGCAGCATTAAATCTATATTTAAAAATTCTAAGCCAAAAAAGTTTAATAATTCATCTAAACTTTCTTTAATACTAGGAAAGTATTTAAAAAAACATAAATTTAAAATAACAAAACTCATGCAGGTTGCGAAAATATAGCGTTTTTTGCGTACAAAAATAAGCAAGGCAAAATAATGTATAAAAAAAGTATATATAAATAAAACCAAAGCAAAATAGGGATTGATTAAAATATAAATGATATAAGAAAAAATCAAAATTAAAATATTTTGTATTTTATAATGATTTTTAAAAGCCCAGTAAATAGCAAAAAAAGCAAGCATTAAAATACTAAATTCTAAAGAAAAATAAGTCATGCTTTAAAATCCACAAATGAAATTTGCCCTATATAAAGAGCAAAGATTATTTTTTATTTAATGCAATGTTTTTAATGTATTCATCAGCTAAATAAAGCCCATTACCATGATCTCCAATGAGTTTTATTTTGTCTACTATGCCACGAAAAAGAGCTTCTTCTTCATGCTGTTCGCTTACGTACCATTGTAAGAAATTGAAAGTAGAATAGTCTTTGTGTATTAGCATGTGTTCAACTAAAGCGTTGATAGATTTTGTGATGGATTGTTCGTGTTCGTAAGTTTTTTCAAAAACATCAAGTAAGGATTTAAATTGATGTTGAGGTTGTTTTACTTCTTTTAATTCTACATGAGAGTCTGTTTCATTAAGATAAATGATAAGTTTTTTTGCGTGATCGTTTTCTTCGCTTGCATGCGCAAATAAAAAGGATCCAGCACCATCAAAACTATTTTCATAGCACCAAGAACTCATACTAAGATATAAGTTTGCTGCATACATTTCTTTATTTATTTGCTCATTGAGTAAAGTAATAACTTCCTTAGAAAGCATTTTTTGTCTCCTTTTTAAATTTTAAAATACTTTGTAATAATATATTATTTTGTTAAAAATAAACTAAAATTGTAAATTTAAAAATTAAAAATTCTAAATCATTTTATAACAAATCCATGGAATTCTTGCGTATATTAGAGGATTTATTTTTTTTAAAATCAATCAATTTTTAAGATTTTTATTGTTTGAGATGTTTCTAAAATGTTTCCAAGTTTTTTAAACTTCTATCGCTTTTTAAAAAAGGAGAAGATTATGAAAAAATTTTTATTTTTGAGTATGGGAAGTTTTACCCTTTTGGGCGTTTTAAATGCAGAAGAATTAAAGATCGCAGGATCTTCAACAGTATATCTTTCACAGCTTTTGTGGCTGAAGAATATGCTTTGATTAAAAATGTGAAAACTCCTATAGTAGAGAGTATAGGAACAGGGTGTGGATTTAAGTTTTTTGTGAGGGAATCACTGATATTTCTAATGCTTCAAGACCTATGAAACTTAGTGAATTTCAAGCTTGCAATCAAGCAGGCATTACAGATATAGATAGTAGGTGTTATGATAGGTTATGATGGTATAGTTTTAGTACAAAATAAAGCCAATATTCCTTTAAGCATTACCAAAGAAGAGCTTTTTTTAGCTTTGGAAAAAGAAATTCCGCAAAAAGGAAAACTTGTGCTAAATCCTTAATACCCATTGGCATCAAATTAATAAAAACCTGCCTCAACGTAAAATCAGCATCTATGGTCCTCCTTCAAGTTCTGGTACTAGAGATAGTATAGAAGAGCTTATCATGCGTGATATTTCTAAAAAGATTCCTGAATATAAGGGTGAGTATAAAACCATACGTCAAGATGGAGTTTACATTCCTAGTGGGGAAAATGATAATTTAATCATTTCAAAATTAAGTGTGGATAAAGATGCTTTTGGAATTTTTGGCTATGGTTTTTTGGTGAGTAATTTTGATAAAGTCAATGCAGCTAGTATTGATGGTATCATGCCAAGTAAAGAAAGTATTGCTAATGAAACATACGAACTTGCAAGAACTTTATTTATCTATATTAATGCGAAGAAAAATCCTAAACAAGCCTTTGAATTTGCAAAAATTTATATGAGTGATGATTTGGCAAAAAATGGAGGTGAGCTTGAAAAAATAGGACTTATTCCTTTAAGTGATGAGAAATTAAAAGCTTTTCAAAAGCATATACAAGAGAGAAAAATTTTAACTTATGATAGGGTAAAAGCTGGGAAAGCTTTTTAAAGGAAATATTTTATTAAAAGAAAAAATCATTTCATTTATACTTTTTTTATGTGCTTTTGTGAGTGTTATGGTGAGCTTTGCTATTTTGTTTACAATCTTAATTGAAGCTTTAAAATTTTTTCAAAAAGAAAGCATTATTACCTTTTTATTTTCAAGTGAATGGGCTGCAGATGCAGCTTTTGTAAATGCAGATGGTACAAGCAAGGCGTTTTTGGTGCTTTATCGCTTTTTTGGGGAACTTTTTATATTTCTTTAATCGCTATGCTAAGTGCTTTGCCTTTGGGTGTGATGTGTGCTATATATTTGGGTGTTTTTGCGTCTAAAAAATCAAAAAATTGCTTAAAGCCTATACTAGAAATCATAGCTGCAATTCCTACTGTGGTTTTTGGATTTTTTGCGGCTATAGTTGTAGCACCTTGTATAGTATGGTTTTTTCTTTATTAGGCTTGCAAGCTAGTTTTCAAAGTGCTTTAGGAGCAGGACTTATTATGGGGATTATGATAGTTCCTATAGTGGCTTCTTTATCGCAAGATTGTATTGAAGCTGTAAGCCAAAAAAGGATCCATGCTGCTTATGCTTTGGCAATGACTAAAAAAGAAGTGGTTTTTGCAGTCATTTTACTTGAACACTTCCAGGTATACTTGCAGCTTGTCTTTTAGGGGTTTCAAGAGCCTTAGGTGAAACCATGATAGTAGTAATGGCAGCTTCTTTGCGTCCTAATTTAAGTATGAATTTTTTAGAAGACATGACAACTATCACAGTAAAAATAGTAGAAGCTTTAAGCGGGGATCAGGCCTTTGATAGTTCTTTGACTTTAAGTGCTTTTTCTTTGGGTTTTGTTCTTTTTATACTCACTTTATTTATTAATATATTGAGTGTTTATCTTATTAACCGTTTTTATAAAAGGAAAAATTTATGAAGAAACTTTTTAAAAAAAGGCAAAAAGCTTCAAAGTCTTTTAAAAGGCTTTGTAAAATGGGGCTTTATTTTAATTTGCTTTTTCTTTGTATCTTTTTAGTAAGCGTGGTGTATCTTGGGAGTGGGGCTTTTAAACAAAGTTATATTTATGCTAAAGCCCAAAAAAATTCCCCAGTTTATGAGCTTTTATCGCGTGCAGAACAAAGAAGGATAAGAACAGGTCAAATCACTAAAAAACTTGGCTTTTAGCCAATGCAGAAGTAGATCAGTATATGAAGCAAAAATACAATCGCTTAAATCAACAGCAAAGAGCTTTAGTAGATGAACTTGTGCAAAAAGGCGAAATAGAACTTCGTTTTAATACTCCTTTCTTTTTAAATGGGGATTCTAAATCGCCTGAAAATTCAGGTATTTTATCTTCGCTTGTAGGGACCTTGCTTGTGATGCTTGTTTGTATGGTTGTGAGTGTTCCTATAGGGATTGCAACCGCTATTTATCTAGAAGAATTTGCACCACAAAATATTTTTACACATTTTATAGAAGTGTGTATTAATAATCTTGCTAGTATTCTTAGTATTTTATTTGGACTTTTAGGACTTGGGGTGTTTATCAATCTTTTTAATATGCCTCGATCTAGTACTTTAGTAGGAGGGCTTACTTTGGCCATGATGAGTTTGCCTATTATCATTGTTTGTACAAAGGCAGCTTTAAAAAGCGTGGATATAAATATGAAAAATGCTGCTTATGCTTTAGGTATGACAAGGGTGCAAGTGATTAAAGGCATTATTTTGCCTTTAGCTATGCCTATGATTTTAACAGGGACTATACTTACTTTAGCACAGGCTATAGGAGAAACAGCACCTTTAATGATTATAGGTATGATAGCTTTTATCCCTGATGTGGCAAATTCTATTTTTGATCCTACTAGTGTTTTATCAGCCCAAATTTACTCATGGTTGGCCATGCCTGAGCGTGCTTTTTTAGAAAGAACTGCAGCATATGGTGCTTTTGGGGGTTTTAGTTGTGCTTAATTTAAGTGCGGTATTGTTAAGAAAATATTTTCAAGGAAGATTAAAATGATAGCAAAAATAAGCAATTTAAATTTATTTTATGGGAAAAAACAGGCCTTGCTTGATATCAATATGCAAATTAAGCAAAACAAAATAACCACTCTCATAGGGGCTTCAGGATGTGGAAAATCTACTTTTTTGCGTTGTTTTAATAGAATGAATGATAAAATCGCAAAGATTTATGGTTTGATTGAGGTTGAAGGTAAAGATGTTAATCATCAAGATGTGGTGGTTTTGCGTAAAAATGTAGGTATGGTGTTTCAACAGGCTAATGTTTTTGTAAAAAGCATTTATGAAAATATCTCTTATGCACCTAGGCTTCATGGCATGTTTAAAAATAAAGACGAGGAAGAGGCTTTGGTGGTTGATTGCTTAGAAAAAGTAGGGCTTTTTAAAGAAGTTAAAGATAAATTAAAGCAAAATGCTTTAGTCCTTTTAGGAGGACAGCAACAGCGTCTTTGTATAGCAAGAGCCTTAGCTATTAAGCCTAAGCTTTTGCTTTTAGGTGAACCTACTTCAGCACTTGATCCTATAAGTTTAAGTATTATAGAAGAACTTTTAAAAGAATTAAGTCATAATCTTTCTATGATCATGATAACACATAATATGCAGCAAGGCAAACGCATTGGCGATTATACAGCCTTTTTTCATCTTGGACAATTAGTAGAATTAGGTCAAAGTCAAGAAATTTTTGAAAACCCAAAGCAAGAAAAAACTAAAGCCTATTTAAGCGGTGTTTTTGGATAGAATTTATCCTAATAGAGCTTTTAAGCCTTTAAGTTTTAAAAGCCATTGCAATTCTATGAATTTTTTAATATAGGATGCTAGGCTTCCTTTTATGCTTTTGTTTTTTATAACTCCTATAGCGTAATTTTCGCCTAAAGAACATAAGATTCCTTTGTTTTGGTAATGAAAAAAATCATTAAATTTAAAATCATTATTAAATCTTTTAGCCAGATATTGGCTTTGTTGGTTTGCTAATTGTGCTGTTGGAGCATAAGCTTTGTTATTAGCATCTTTTAATAAAGCACAATCTCCTAAGACAAAAATATTATTCATTGGTTTTTCTTGATTTAAGGGATTTAAAAAGGCATTGATTTCTATTTTATTCCTTTGAGAATTAAAAAAGGAAGAATTTCCTATTACTGGATTGCCTTGTACTCCAGCTGTCCAAAGAATGAAATTAGCATTTATTTTTTCTTCTGCATTGTTTTTTTGTATGATTACTCCATCTTTTTGGCATTGGATGATTTTAGAATTAAGATAAAACTCAATGCCTAATTTTTCTAGATAAAGTTGGGCCTGTAAAGCAAGATCCTTATCAAATATAGGTAAAATTGTTGGCATAAATTCTATGCATTTGAGTTTAAAATTTTTATTGATTTTTTTTAAATCGTGGGCTAAATTTCCTAATAGTTCTATCCCGCTAAATCCTCCTCCACAAACTGCAATTTCTAAATTATTATCATAATTTTTCATTTTTTCATAAATTGTGAAGCTGTTTTTAAAATCGACTATATCAAAAGCATATTCTTTAACTCCTGGGATCTTAAAATCATCGCTATTAAATCCTAAACCTATAATAAGAAAATCATAATCGTACTTTGCCTTCAATCCTACCACTTCATTTTCTTTAATCTCTAGGATTTGATCTTTGATAAAAGTGACTTCTTGAGGTAAAATTTCTTTATAATTAATATTGATGTTTTTTCCTGAACTAACGACTTGGTGGAGCAAAACACTTTGATAATGATAATCTTCTTTTGAAATTAAAGTAATATCATATTTTTTCAAGGTATTTTTATTTAAATTTTTTATAAAAGATAAGCTGGCATATCCCCCACCTAATAATAGAATTTTTTCCATTTATCAATCCTCTGTTTTTGTATAAAATTTTAAATTAAATATCAGTATTTTAATATCCATGATTTTTCACAGTAAATAAAGATAATATAATAAAAATTAATTTAAGATAAATTATGAAAGATATGATTTTTATAATCATATCTTTATTATGAGGTATTGCTAAAATGTAATGGGTATTATTAAAATGTAACATAAGGCTGAAATTTTGATTAAAATGTTTAAATAGTGTTGTTTTTACGCGTGTGTTTTTATTTGTTTTTATTATTTTACTTCAATTTTATGCTTAGTTTTTGAAAATGTATAAAAAAGTAACATTATTGATACATTTTTTGATTTTTTGTTTCTTGATGGGTGGTTTATTCTTAAGAAATGTTTTGTTTTTAATATACTTAAGATCGAGGTAAAATTAACTACAAAGCAAAGGATTATTTTATGAAAGAGGTTGTAATAGTAGCAGCTAAAAGAACTGCCATTGGAACTTTTCTAGGATCACTTAAAACACTCAAGCCTGTGGATATGGTCAGTATTTTAAGTAAAAATTTAATAGAAAGTTTAAATGTGCAAACTCATTGCATAGATGAGTTGGTTTTAGGACAGGTTTTACAAGCTGGACAAGGACAAAATATAGCTAGACAAGCTCTTTTAAAAAGTGGTTTAAAAGAGGATAAAACAGCTTTTTTAGTGAGTATGGTTTGCGGATCTGGTCTTAAGGCTATAGAACTTGGTTTTAATTCAATAACTTTGGCTAATGCGTCTTTGATTTTGGCTGGGGGTGTTGAAAATATGTCCTTATCGCCTTTTATCATGCAAAATGCTAGATTAGGTTATAAAATGGGCAATCAAACTTTAATAGATAGTATGATTAATGATGGTTTATGGTGTGCTTTAAATGATTATCATATGGGCATTACTGCTGAAAATTTAGCTAAAAAATATCATATTTCAAGGCAAGAGCAAGATGAATTTGCTTTAAATTCTCATAAAAAGGCCACAAAGGCTATAGAGCAAGGCAAATTTAATGATGAAATTTTAGCCTTAAATATAAAAGATAAAAAGAATGAATTCCTTTTTAAAGAAGATGAATTTGTAAGAAAAGATGCAAGTATAGAAAAGCTTTCAAAACTTTCTCCTGTGTTTGATAAAGAAGGTAGCGTAACTGCTGGAAATTCTTCCGGTATTAATGATGGAGCGGCCATGCTTATGCTAGCTTCTAAAGAAAAGGCTAAAGAATTGGGCTTGCCTATTCTTGCTACTCTTAAATCTTTTGCTAGTGTGGGCGTTGATCCAAGTGTTATGGGTATAGGTGCGGCTTTTGCAGTTAAAGAACTTTTAAAGAAAAATAAACTTGATTTAAAAGATATAGATTTAATAGAACTTAATGAAGCCTTTGCAGCTCAAAGTATAGCAAGCATTAGAGAATTAAAAGCTGATGAAGAGAAGATAAACATACACGGCGGAGCTATAGCTTTAGGTCATCCTATAGGGGCTAGTGGAGCTAGAATACTAACGAGTTTGATTTATGCTTTAAGACAAAATAAAAAAGAATTAGGGCTGGCTACTTTGTGTGTAGGTGGAGGGCAAGGTATTAGCGTTTTAGTTGAAATGAAGGAATAAAAATGAATAAAATTATAGATAATTTAGATCTGGCTTTTAAAGATTTAAAAGACGGTATGACTCTTTTAGTCGGTGGATTTGGACTTTGTGGTATTCCTGAGTATAGTATAGCTAAGGTGAAGGAATTGGGCGTAAAGGATTTAACCGTTGTGAGTAATAATTGCGGTGTAGATGATTTTGGACTTGGGATTTTGCTAGCAAATAAACAGATTAAAAAGATGATAGCTTCTTATGTAGGAGAAAATAAAATTTTTGAACAGCAATTGATCAATAAAGAATTAGAGGTTGTGCTTACCCCACAAGGTACTTTAGCAGAGCAATTAAGAGCTGGTGGGGCTGGGATTGCTGGTTTTTATACTCAAACAGGCATTGGGACTTTAGTAGCGCAAAGTAAAGAGCATAAAGAATTTGATGGAAAAATGTATATTTTAGAGCAAGCCATTAAAGGGGATTTTGCTTTAGTAAAAGCCCAAAAAGCAGATAAATACGGCAATTTGATTTTTAATAAAACAGCTAGAAATTTTAATCCTTTATGTGCTAGTGCAGGAAAAATTACTGTGGCTGAGGTTGAAGAACTAGTAGATGAAATTAATCCTGATAGTGTGCATTTGAGCGGAATTTATGTGGATTTTGTTTATAAGGGTGAATTTTATGAAAAAAGAATAGAAAAATTAACCGTGGATAAAGGATAAAAGATGTCAAAACAGATTATAGTAAAAAGAGCCGTTAAAGAAATAAAAGATGGGATGTATGTCAATCTTGGCATAGGGATACCAACCTTAGTAGCTGATGAAATTAAAAGCTTGAATTTAGAGGTATTTTTGCATTCTGAAAATGGATTATTGGGTATAGGTTCTTATCCTAAAGAAAATGAAGTTGATGCTGATTTAATCAATGCGGGCAAAGAGACTGTAAGTGTGGTTAAAGGAGCTTCTTTTTTTGATAGTGCTGAATCTTTTGCTATGATAAGAGGCAATCATATTAACTTAGCCCTTCTTGGTGCTATGGAAGTTTCTCAAAAGGGAGATTTAGCAAATTACATGATACCTGGAAAATTGGTTAAAGGTATGGGTGGGGCTATGGATTTAGTCGCAGGGGCTAGAAGAATAGTGGTTGTCATGGAACACACTAATAAAAAGGGCGAAAGTAAGGTAAAAAAAGAATGCACCTTGCCTTTAACGGGTAAAGCTGTGGTTCATAGATTGATTACAGAACTTGGTGTTTTTGATTTTGAAGATGGAAAAATGAAGCTTATTGAATTACAAGAAGGAGTAAGTTTGGAGGAAATAAAGGCTAAAACCGAAGCAGAATTTGAAGTGTGCTTATAGGAAATTTTATGTTTTTATTAAGACGTTTTACTTCAGCTTGTGTGTTTTTAGCATCAAAATGCTTGCCTGATTCTTTTGTTTTAGTGGGAATTTTAAGCTTTTTTGTTTTTATTCTTGTTTATTTTTTTACAGGACAAAATGTATCAAGTATAGTTTCTAGCTGGGGAAATGGCTTATGGACTCTTTTGAGTTTTTCTATGCAAATGGCTCTTGTTTTGGTATTAGGTCAGGCTTTAGCTAGTGCCCAATTGATTCAGAAATTTTTAAAATACCTCGCTTCTTTGCCTAAGAGTGCTTATGCGGCTATAGTTTTAGTTACTTTTTTATCTTTAATAGCAAATTGGATTAATTGGGGATTTGGTTTAGTTATTAGTGCGATTTTTGCAAAAGAAATTGCAAAGAATGTTAAAGGAGTAGATTATAGGGCTTCTTATTGCGAGTGCTTATTCTGGTTTTGTGATTTGGCATGGGGTTTATCAGGATCTATTCCTTTAAGCATAGCTACACAAAATGAAAATTTACATACCATAAGTGCAGGTGTGATTAGTCAAGCTATTCCTATTATACTCAGACTCTTTTTTCTACTTATAATTTATTTATTGTTGGGGTGATTCTTGGACTAATATGATACAGCCTTTTTGGGCCTTGCCGGCTTTTAGCTATTGCAGGTTTGGGTGCTAAGGATATTATGGGTTATTGTGTGCTTACTCTGATTTTTGCAGGTTTAATAGTGTGTTGTGGATTATATTTTTTTAACATGAACAAAGGAGAAATAATATGAAAAAAGTTGTAGTTATTACAGGTAGTGCTAGTGGTATAGGTTTAAACATAGCGCAAAAATTTTTTAAAGAAAATTATAATGTGGTTTTTTCAGATCTAAATGAAGATGCTTTAAATCAAACTATTAAAGCTTATCCTAAAGATGAAGTTTTAGGAGTAAAATGCGATGTTAGTAAAGAAAGTGATATACAAAATTTAATCCAAAAAACTTATGAGAAATTCAAACGCATAGATGTTTTAATCAATAATGCAGGCTTGCAATATGTTGCAAAAATCGAAGATTTTCCCACTGCTAAATTTGAACAAATGATACAAATTATGCTAGTGGGTGCTTTTTGCAGTACTAAATATGTTTTGCCTATAATGAAAGAGCAAAAATTCGGTCGTATTATTAATATGGCTTCTATTAATGGACTTATAGGCTTTGCTGGTAAGGCTGCTTATAATAGTGCAAAGCATGGGCTTATAGGACTTACAAAGGTCACAGCTTTAGAATGTGCTATGTTTAAGATTACAGCTAATGCCATTTGTCCAGGCTATATAGATACTCCTTTAGTAAGGGGTCAAATGCAAGATTTAGCAAATACTAGGGGCGTGAGTTTAGAACAGGTTTTAGAAGAAGTGCTTTATCCTTTAATACCTCAAAAACAGTTGATTGATATTAATGATATTGCGGCTTTAGCTTTGTTTTTGGCTTCTGATGAGGCTAAGCATATAACTGGTCAAAATATGGTCATTGACGCAGGTTATACAGCACAATAAGGAGGCTAATATGACAGGTATAATTTTAGGTTTGCTTATTTTAATGATATTAGCTTATCTTGGCTGGTCTATAGTATGGGTGGCACCTATTGCAGCTGGTGTTGTGGCATTAGGTGGGGGGCTTGATTTGTTTGATAGCTATACTAATGTTTATATGGGAGGTTTTGTGGCTTTTGCTAAGACTTGGTTTCCTGTTTTTATGCTTGGAGCAATTTTTGGCAAACTCATGGAAATTACTTCTATGGCGAATTCTGTTTCTTTAGCTATAGGAAAAATTCTAGGAGAAAAAAGAGCGATTTTAGGGGTGATACTTTCAGCTGCGATCTTAACCTATGGTGGGGTAAGTCTTTTTGTGGTTGTTTTTGCGGTTTATCCTCTAGCTTTGTCTTTGTTTAGAAAAGCTAATATACCAAGAAGACTTATTCCACCGACTATAGCTTTAGGTGCTTTTACTTTTACTATGGCAGCCCTTCCTGGTAGCCCTCAAATTCAAAATCTAATCCCTATAAAGTATTTTGATACTACAGCCATGGCAGCACCTATTATGGGTATAATATCTGGATTGATTATGCTTCTTGGGGGATATTTTTATCTTAAATACAGAGAAAATTATTTTAAAAATTTAGGGGAATTTTATGATGAACCGGATGAAAAACATCGTTCTTCTTTAGAGCAAAAAGTTCCTAATTTTATTTTATCATTAGTGCCTTTGCTTTGCGTGGTGGTTTTATTAAATTTATTTTCTTTTGAAATTATTAATGCTTTATTGTGTGGTATTCTTGCAATACTTATTTTAAATGTACATAGATTTAAAGATTTTATCCAAGCTATAAATGCAGGGGCGCAAGGTTCTATTATAGCTATTATTAATACATCAGCTGCGGTAGGTTTTGGTAGTGTTGTTAAAGCCGTTCCAGGATTTCAAACCTTAACTCATTTGCTTTTAGGTTTTAAAACAAATCCTTTGATTTCTGAAGCTATAGCAGTGAATTTATTAGCAGGGGCTACAGGGTCTGCTTCTGGTGGTATGGGGATAGCTTTGGAGGCTTTGGGTGCAAAATATAAAGAAATAGCATTAAATGAAAATATTTCTTTAGAATTATTCCATAGAGTAGCCTCTATATCATCAGGTGGACTTGATGCTTTGCCTCACAATGGTGCGGTTTTGACCTTACTTGTAATTACAGGAATGAGTCATAAAAAGAGTTATTTAGATATTTGTGTGGTTGCAGTCATCATTCCTATTATAGCTTTAATAGTGGGTATAATATTTGCTTATTTTGGAATTTATTAAAAATTTATAGAGTTAAAGACAAGATGATATTGATTTTTGTCTTTAACTCAAAACGAAATTTGCTTAGATTTATTTGAAAACAAGTGTATTTTTATTAAAATAATATCCTTAAAAAAGAAATTTTTCAAAGGATATGATTTTGCTTAAGAGTATTTTAGTTTGCTTTAAAAATCTTTTAAAAATTCAAAGTAAGCAAGAGTATTTTTCTTATTTGATATATGTTTTAAGATGTTTTCAAAAATTAAACAATGCTTTAAAAGTTAAAAAATCAGAAATTAAAATTTATAATTGTTTTTTTAAAGTATGATCTATGGTGAAAAAACAATTTTCTTTGCTTAGACTAAGTTTTCCTATCTTTTGTGATTTATTTTCAAAATACTTAAGTGTTATTATTAATACTGCTATGGTGTCTCATTATTCTAATTTTCTTGTAGGAGCTATGGGAGCGGGCAATCAAATTTTAGATCTTTTTATCACTATTTTTTTATTTTTGAGTGTAGGTTGTAGTGTAGTCATTTCTCAAGCACTTGGAGCAAGGAATTTTGTTTTAGCTAGAAAGGTTATTCATCAGAGTTTGTTTTTAAATATTCTTTTGGGGTTTTTGTGTGCTGTATTGATTTTCTGGCATGGGGAGTATTTGCTTTATCTTTTAAAGATCCCGGATGCATTATTAAAAGAGGGTGAAATTTATTTACGCATGCTAGCAATTTGCTTATTTTTTGACGCTATAGGCATTGTTTTAGCGGCTATAGTGAGGGTTTATAATGGTGCTTATTGGGTGATGCTTATAGGTTTTTTGATGGATGTATTAGTTATTTGCGGGAATTATTATGCATTATATTATACCCAATCAGAGCTTTTTGGAATAGGGCTTAGCAATGTTATAGCGCGTATTTTTGCTATGCTTGCTTTATTTTTTATACTTTGTTATAAATTGCAAATTCATCTTAAAATAAAAGAAATGTTGGCCTTAGAAAAAGAAGTTTTAAGAAAGGTTTTAAATATAGGAGGATACTCAGCAGGGGAAAATCTTTTATGGATAGTGCAATATACTATAGCTTTTGCTTTTGTAGCAAGTTTAGGCGAGGCGAATTTAAGCGTACAAACAATTTATTTTCAAATTTCTATGCTTATTATGCTTATAGGACAAGCAATCAGCATGGCTAATGAAATTATCATAGGCAAGTTAGTGGGTGCAAGATATGAAAATATCGCGTATAAACACACTTGGCGTGCTTTGTATTTTAGTGTGATTGCAAGTGCTTTAGTTGCGTTTTTAAACTATGGTTTTAAAGATTTTACCATGCAGCTTTTAGGGCTTAAAGAGGAGTTAAGAGCTTTAATGATGCCTTTATTTGCCCTTTCTATTTTTCTTGAAATTTCACGTACTTTTAATATTGTTATGGTCAATTCCTTGCGTGCTAGCGGGGATGCAAAATTTGCGTTTTTTACTGCACTTGTATTTATGATAGGGGTTTCTTTGCCTGTGGGTTATGTGCTTTGCTTTCATGTTGGATTTGGGATTTTGGGTGTTTGGATAGGTTTTTGTGCAGATGAATTTTTGCGTGCTTTAGTAAATTCATACCGATGGAAAAGTAAGAAATGGCAAGGCAAAGCACTTGTTTGAAGACCTTGCTTTATAAAGGTGAGATCTTTTTTTATTCTAAAAAACGCATCCAATCTTTAAGATTAAGACTTAATGACAAAGGAGAATGGGTTCTTAGTATACCTTATTATTGTGCTTTTTGGGAGGTTTATAATTTTTTAGAGGATTCATGGGCATGGAGAGTGAAGGCTAAGCAGAAGTTTATACTCAATTTTCTTAATGATGAAATGATTTTTTTAGCTAAAAAATACAAGATCGTTTTTTGCACTCATGCTAAAAAAACACATTTTAATAAAAATACTATTATCACTTGTGATAAAGCGAGTTTGGATTTGTTTTTAAGACAAAATGCAAAAAAGATTTTTTCATTTTATCTTAAAAAATGGAATCAAAAAACAGGCTTGATTTACACTCATTTAAGTATTAAAAATATGCGAACGCGTTGGGGTTCGTGTAATTAGATAAAGCTTATATTAATTTGAATTTAAGACTTTTGCAAAAGAGTTTAAAGGCTATAGAATATGTGATTTTGCATGAATTAGCCCATTTGAAATTTCCTAATCATGGCAAAGAATTTTATGCTTTTATTGAATATTTTATGAGTGATTTTAGACAAAGAGAGAAAGAATTTTTAAGTTAAAAATGTTATATTTATAGTATATTTTTGAAAAAAGGCATACTATGACTTTGGAATTTGATTTTGTTTATAGTGCAAATAATGATATTTTTGAGTATTTGCTACGTTTTTATGCCAAGGATTATTCTTATACTTTAGAAAAGCAAAAGGATCATTATCGTTTTATCATTGATGGGGATGAGGCAAGCTTAAAGACCTTTTGTGATTCTTTAAATTCTATGAGTCATAGTATGTTTTTAAGGCAATTTGATGTAAAAGCTGCGCAAGCATTTGTCCCTTGCGAGTTTAAGCATAGAGATTTTTCAAAATTTGCTTTTATTACTTATTTAAATTCTAAGGCTTATGAAGAGAAAAAAATCTTAAGCAAAAATGAATGGGGTGTGTTTTGCGAGTGTGAATTTGCAAGCGATTTAGAGCAATTTCACATGCTTAATGAGAATAATTTTAATTCTTTTTTGGACTTGGCTTTTGATTTATTAACGCAAGAAAAAAGCATTTTTATAAAAGATAAAAAAGGCATTTATGAGCTTGCTTTGTTTAAAGGGGATTTTAACTGCGATTTTTTGCTTCCTTGTAATATAGCAGCCATTCATTCTGTTTTTGTGTGTTCAAACGAAAATTTGAAATTCCTTGCTAGTCTTGAAAAGCCTTTGATGAAATTAAGATTAAATGCTGTTTTTAGAAAAAATTACAATCTTGATTTTCATGATTTTAAATTAAAACTTCCACAGGATTTATTTTGTTTTGCTTTGGGCTTGAAATTGTTTGAAAAAGAATACAAATTTTTAAGTGTAAAAAAGATAAAAGAATATGAAAAAGACTTTCAAATCATGACTTTAGATGATAAATTTGTGGTTTTAGAAGGTTTTGAGTTTATTAATACTAAGGCAAGGGAGCTGATTTTTTCTAAAGAAGATAAAAATTTAGCCAGGATTTCTTATATACTTAGTCTTTATGGTGAGCAAGCTTTTATACTAGAGCTTAGCAAGGATTATGAAGATATTTTATTAATCAATAAAGAATTAAATTTGCTTAAATTGTCTTTACCTAAAGATTCTAAAGAACTTTATGATGAGATTAGAAAAGATCAAATTGGAGCTAGGCTTTTAGAAAATTTTGCTAAAGAATTTCCGCTTTTAGATGAAAGCTTTAAACTTAAAAATAATTTTTATTCTTTGCTTTGTTTACTAGGAAGGGTGTTGAATTTAGATGAAAATTTACAAAAGGCAGGAGAAGAACTTTTAAAAATTGCTGATGAGTCAAAAATGCCGCGTGGGGTGAAGATTGATTATCGCTTAAAAGAAGATAAAAGCTTTGATTATACTAGAACTTTGCGTTCTACTATGAGCTTTATGCTAGCAGGAGTTGATAGTGCTAATATTGCTTATGGGGCTGTGGAAAGCTTGGCTTATTTTTTGCGTGATACTTATGATGAGTTAAGAGAGAAAAAACAAAGTCAATTAGCGGTGGTGAGTGGATCTTTATTTGAACATAAGGCTTTACTTAAAAATACTTTAAAACATCTTAAAAATTGTCAGCTTAGTGATGTACCCCTTAGGATATAAGATTAAAATTTCAGGTCTAGTCCAAGGGGTGGGATTTCGTCCTTTGGTTTTAGATTTGGCTTTAAAATTAAAGCTTTTAGGAGAGGTAAGAAATGATGGTTTTGGAGTAGAAATTATACTTGCTTGCACTCAAAAAGAATGCGAAAATTTCATACAAAATTTAAAGGCTAGTCTTCCTTCTTTAGCAAGAATAGATAGGCTTGATTGTATTAAAACTTCTGTTTTAAATTATAGCACTTTTAGCATTACTCCTTCTTTGCAAAATACCAAAAGCGTGCCTATATTAAGTGATTTTGCAGTGTGTAAGGAGTGTAAAAAAGAGTTTTTTGATGAAAAAAATCCCCGTTTTTTATATCCTTTTATTACCTGTACGCATTGTGGGCCACGCTTTAGCATTATAAAAAGTCTTCCTTATGATAGGTGCAATACAAGCATGCAGAATTTTGCCCTGTGCGAGTTTTGCAAAAGCGAATACGAAGATCCTAAAAATCGTCGTTTTCATGCCCAGCCTATTAGTTGTCCTAAATGTAAAATAAGTGTTTTTCTTAAAAACCAAAAAGGGGAAATTTTATCCCATGATAAAAATGCTTTTATAGAATGTGCTAAGCTTTTAAAAGAAGGAAAGATTTTAGCTATTAAAGGCATGGGAGGTTTTCATTTAATGTGTGATGCTTTAAATGAAGAAAGTTTAAAAACTTTAAGAATGAGAAAGAATCGTCCCAAAAAGCCCTTTGCTTTGATGTGTAAGGATTTAAACCATGCTAAAAAACTTGCCTTTATTAATGATAAAGAACAAGCTTGGTTAAGATCAAATTTAGCTCCTATTGTGATTTTAAAGGCGAAAAAAACCCTGCCTTTAATAGCACCTGATATTGATAGGGTAGGTATTATGCTAGCTTATACTCCTTTGCATCTTTTGCTTTTTGAGTATTTTGATGGCATTGTGGTAGCAACGAGTGCTAATTTAAGTGGTGAAAGTATTATTAAAGATGAGGTGAATTTGTTTCAAAAGCTTAGCGGAGTTTTTGATTTTTATCTTGATTATGATAGAGAAATTATTAATGCAAGTGATGATAGTATTTTACAAATTGTCCAAGATGAAGCTATGTTTTTACGCACTTCAAGGGGTTTAAATCCACTTTATTTAGAATATGAAAGTGATAAAAAGGGTACTTTTTTGGCATTAGGTTGTGAACTTAAGAATGAATTTGTGATTTTTTATGAAAATAAGCTTTTGCTTTCTCCTTATATAGGGGATTTAAAAAGTGTGGATGTGCAAGAGAGGTTTTTTCAGCTTTTAGAATTTTTTAAGCAAAATTATGAATTGCAATTTGATGCTATATTGTGTGATAAACATCCCCACTTTGCTTATACTAAGCAGTTTAAAATTACTCAAAAAATTGCCCATCATTATGCGCATTTTTGTGCGGCTTATTTTGAATATGAAAAACACTTCATGCAAAATGAAAAAGTTTTAGGTTTTATAGCTGATGGAACGGGCTATGGAGAAGATGGTAAGATTTGGGGCGGAGAGGTTTTAATAGGGAATTTAAAAGAATATGAGAGGATAGCTCATTTTGAGAATTTTACCCTTATTAATAGTGATATTAAAAACATACAAAATTTAGCCTTAAGTTTGATTTGGCATTATGATTTGGAAAAAGAAGCCAAAGAATTTTTAGATAAAATTCCAAAAATTAAGCTTGAAAATCTTAAAAAAATTTATACCCATTCTACCTTGCAAACAAGTTCTTTAGGTCGTATTATTGATGCTTTTGGAAGCATAGTTTTTGGTATAGAGAAAAGTTCTTATGAAGCTCAAATGGGCTTAATGTGTGAAGCTTTTTATGATAAAAAGCTTGATTTTTCTTATAAGCTTTTTGTTCAAAAGGGACAGATTTGTTTTAAAAGTTTGATTTTAGGTGCTTTAAAAGATGAAAAAACTAAGGCCATTACAGGTATGTTAAACGCTTTGGCTGATTTTATCATCACTTTTAGTAAGGATTATGATTTAAAAGTACTTTTAAGTGGAGGAGTTTTTCAAAATAAAACTTTAATAGAACTTTTAAAAGCTAGGGATTTTGAATTTTTTTTACCTTTAAAATACCCTTGCAATGATAGTTCTATAGCCTTAGGACAAATGGTGCATTATTTAAATTTAGAAAAATAAAATAAATTATTTTAAAAACTCATAATTTTTTAATATTTTTAAGGTTAAAATTGAAGTAAAAATTAGAAAGGATAGAAAATGTGTAAAGATTGTGGCTGCTCTATAAATTCATCCCCTTCGCATCATGATCACTCTCATCAAGAACATTCTCATCATGGCGATCATCATGCCAATCCTAGTTTAAAAGAGAGTAAAACTCTAGAGCTTATTTCTAAAATTTTGAGTAAAAATGATGAACAAGCTGCACATAATAGATCCCATTTTAATGAGTCAAATACACTTTGTATCAATTTAATGAGTTCACCAGGAAGTGGAAAGACTACGCTTTTAGAAAGCACGATTAAAGCTTTAAAAGATGAGTTTAAAATCGCTGTGATTGAAGGAGATTTAGAAACTCAAAATGATGCTTTAAGGGTAAAAAATGCGGGTGCTTTAGCGTATCAAATCACTACAGGGCAAAGCTGTCATTTAGACGCTTTTATGGTACATGAAGCCTTACATCATTTAGCTATAGATGATGTGGATTTGCTTTTTATAGAAAATGTGGGGAATTTGGTGTGTCCTGCTAGCTATGATTTAGGCGAGCATTTAAATGTAGTTTTGCTTTCAGTAACTGAAGGCAGTGATAAGCCTCAAAAGTATCCTGTGATGTTTAAAAAGGCAGATTTAGTATTGATCACTAAAGCTGATTTGGCACACCATTTTGATTTTGATATCAAAGAAGCAAGCAAGCTTATTAAAGAGCTTAGTCCAAGGGCTGATATTATAACTCTTGATGCGAAAAATGGTACCAATATGGAACTTTGGTATAAATTGCTAAAATTTAAAAAGGAGCTTTTTTAATGTGCTTGTCTATTCCTTCTGAAATTTTAGAAATTGATGAATTAAATAACGCTTTAGTACAGACTTTAGGTGTGAAAAGAAAGGTGAATTTAGATTTGATTGATGAGCCTTTGCAAAAGGGCGATTATGTTTTAATCCATGTTGGAGTTGCTATGGAGAAAATCAACAAACAAGCCGCTTTAGAAAGTATAAAACTTTATGAAGAAATTGTACAAAAGATGAATTCAGGTGAGATAAAAAGTGATGAGGGAGACTTGGGCTTAAATGAATTTTATCGATGAATTTAGAGATAAAAAAAGCTTTTTGGCTTTAAGAAATTTGATCTTTAAAGAGAGTAAAACTCCTATTAATATCATGGAAATTTGCGGAGGACATACGCATAGTATTATGAAGTATGCTTTGCCTTCGCTTTTGCCTAAAGAACTTTCTTTTATCCATGGGCCAGGCTGTCCTGTTTGCGTTATGCCGCGCAATCGTATTGATGTAGCTATTAAACTTGCAAGTATGCCAGGGGTTATTTTATGTACTTTAGGTGATCTTTTAAGGGTCCGAGGGAGTGAGTTTTCTTTGCTTGATTTAAGAGCTAAGGGCAAGGATATAAGAGCACTTTACTCCCCGCTTGAAGTTTTAGAACTTGCAAAACAAAATCCTAATAAAACCCTTATTTTTTTTGCTATAGGTTTTGAAACAACAACCCCTATGAGTGCATTGCTTCTTAAAAAACTTATAGAAGAAGATATAAAAAATGTTTTTTTGCATATTAATCATGTTACCGTTCCTGCACCTATTAAAGCGATTATGGATGATGAAAATGTAAAAATTGATGCTTTTTTGGGTCCTTCTCATGTGAGTGTGATCACAGGCTATGATATTTATAAGCCTTTAGCCACTCGTTTTAAAACTCCTATAGCTGTGAGCGGGTTTGAACCTGTGGATATTTTAGAAAGTATTTTAAATTTAGTAAGGCAAGTTAACCAAGGAAGCTTTGAAGTTTATAATCAATACTCAAGAGCAGTAAGCAAACAAGGTAATATAAAAGCCAAAAATTTGGTCAAAGAATATTTTAAAACATGTGATTTTGAATTTCGTGGCTTAGGGCTTGTTAAAGAAGGTGGCTTGGAATTAAAAGAAGAATTTAGTGCTTATGATGCAAGCAAAAAGTTTGATTGTACTGTGCAAAGTAAAGATGAAAGTAAAGCTTGCATTTGTCATAAAATTTTAAGAGGTTTGGCTAAGCCTTATGATTGCAAGGTTTTTGCTAAAGCTTGCACGCCTAAAAACCCTATAGGAAGTTGTATGGTTTCAAGTGAGGGTGCTTGTGCGGCGTATTATAAATACTCAAAGGTGCATGCATGAAAAACATTTCTTTAGCGCATGGGGGTGGCGGAGAAGAGATGAATGATCTTTTATCGAAGTTTTTTAAAATCTTTGATAATGAAATTTTAAAAGATGCTAATGATGCAGCCATTTTAGGGAATTTGGCTTTGAGTACGGATTCTTTTGTTTTAAATCCCATTTTTTTAGATGAACAAACCAATATAGGAAAACTTTGTGTTTGTGGCTGTGTTAATGATATTTTAATGGTGGGTGCAAAGCCAAAATATCTTAGTTTAGCCTTAATTTTAGAAGAAGGCTTTGAATTAGAAAAGCTTGAAAGGATTTTACAAAGCATTAAAGAAGAGTGTGAAAAATGTGAAGTCATGCTAGTTTGCGGAGATACTAAGGTAGTACCAAAGGGCAAGGGAGATGAAATTTATATTAATACTACCATTTTAGGGGAAATTATTTCTAAAAAGGAAACTAAAAATATAAAAGCAGGATTGAGTATACTTGTTTCAGGGGATATAGGCAGACACGGGGCTAGTGTTTTAATTAAAAGAAATGATTTAAAAGCCGATATAAAAAGTGATTGTAAGGCTTTAAACAAAGAAGTTTTAGAGCTTTTAGAGAAAAATATCAAAGTAGTAGCCATGCGCGATGCGACACGCGGGGGTTTGAGTGCGGTTTTGAATGAATGGGCAAAACAAAGCGGGAATGATTTATTGATTTTTGAAGAAAAAATCATTATACAAAATGAAGTAGCTGGGCTTTGTGAGCTTTTTGGCTATGAAGCTTTTGAACTTGCAAATGAAGGCACTTTCATACTTTGTGTAGAAAAAGAAGAGGAGGGAGAGGCTTTGGCAATTTTAAGAAAATATAATCCTAATGCAAATATTATAGGAAGGGTTTTAGAAGAAAAAAAATCCCGTGTAATCTTGCAAAATGCTTATGGAGCAAAACGCTTTTTAGAAGCACCTAAGGGTGAGCTTTTACCAAGGATTTGTTAATGCATGAGCTTAGCATTGTAGAATCTTTAATCGAACTTTGCGAAGAACATGTTTTAGCTAATGGGGCTAAAAGCGTGCAAGAAATTTATGTTAAAATAGGGCGTTTAAGTGGTATAGAAGAGGACCTTTTTAAGCGTTGTTTTGAAACCTTTAAAGAAAATTCTTCTTTTTGTAAAAGTGCTAGGCTTTTTATAGAGCTTGCACCGCTTGAAATTTTGTGTTTAACATGCGATAAAACTAGTGTTTTAAAAGAAAATATTTTTAAATGTATGCATTGTGGTTCTTTAGAATATAAGATCACACAGGGTGAAGATTTGCATCTTATGCGACTTGTAATGGAATGATTTAGCTTTTTAAAATCCTTATAAGTTTAAGTAGGGTTGAGATTAGAAATTCTTTTTTCATAAGTTTAGAATCGGTTTTGAGTTCGTATTCGCTTTTTAATAAAAGAGTGAAAATTTCTTTATATTGTTCGATTTTTAGGCTAAAAGCTTGAGCACTTAAGTTTTGCCCTACTTGGCTTGGAGGTGTATAGCCTAAAAGTTCTTTAAAATCTATTTTTCCATTAATTTTAACATAAAGAGCGATTTTAAACAAACGATAAAAAGAATTGTATAAAGAATTAATTAAAGTGATTTCATTAAAATTATCTAAAATTTTTTCAAGTTCACTTTTAAAGTCTTGCTTTTTTAAGATTTTTTCAAAAAAACTTTCAAAACTACCTGTATTTAAACTATAGCAATATTGTTTTATAGCTGTTTCATCTACTTTTAAATCTTTAAATTTATTAAGTTCGCTAGCGGCAAGATATAAGTTTTCATCAAAATTAGTAAAAAGGGTAAATAAAGCATTGTGAGTGATTTGTATGTTTAATTGCTTTGCTTTTATGCTTAAAAGTTCTATGCCTTCTTTGGTTCCATTGGCTTTGAAAAAGCGTACGAAATGAGGAGAAAAAATTTTTTCTATCTCACTTTGTTTGCTAGACTCATCATAAAATTCTAAAAGAAAGAAATTGTCTTTATGATTTTTGCAAAGTTCTATGAGAAATTTAAGATCTTTTATAGGGATTTTCTTAGCAGTTTTAATTTCTAAAAGTTTTTTTTCACTAAAAAGAGAGGCTGTACTTAAAAAATCACTTGCTAGTGAAAAATTATATTCTTCAAAAAAAAGCTTTAAGGTTTCATCAACTTGGTATTTTTCTTTGATAAAATCAGTATAAAGTTCTATTTGGAAGTTATCTGATCCATAAAGAAAAAAAAAGTTAGGAATTGATCCTTTATCAAGTAGGGTTTGCAATTCTTTTTTATACATTTGCTTCCTTTGGATTAAATCTTTGGGTGATTTTTGCATAAATTTTAGCCATTATAATATCAGCTTGTACGATTTGTACTTCAACACTTTGTAATAAATTCACATGAGTATCGTGAAGAATTAGTTTTGCACCTTTGATTTCATCTTCTAATTTAGCTATGCAAATTCCTTCATTTTGCACTACTAAGGCTTTGAATTTTTTGCCTATATTTTTAGCGGCCCATCTAGCAAATTTTCTATCCATAAAATCAAGTGCCACCTTATCAGCCTCTCTTTCAAGTGTGCTAAGGCTTTCACAGGTGCTTTGTATGTTTAAAAGAAGATAATTAAAAAGCTTTTCATCATTTTTTTGCTTGGCTTTTAAAAGTCTGTGTAAGATAAGATCAGAATACCTACGTATAGGACTTGTAAAGTGTGAGTATCTATCAAATCCTAAGCCAAAATGCCCTGCATTGATACTAGAATACTCAGCTTTTTTTTGTGCTTTAATGATGAGTTTGTCTACTTCGGCTCTTAAATTGAGTTCATTGGCTAAGGTCTGTATGTCTGATATGAGTTCTAAGATTTTGCTTTTATAATTTATATCGATTCCAAGTTCACGCAATTGGCTTAAAAGTTTATGGATTTTTTTTGTATCTGCACTTAAATGGTTTCTAAAAATACCTGTACTTATGAGTTTTGCAGCTGCTTTATTGGCTAAAAGCATGCATTCTTCTATTAAATTATGCGAGGGAGTGTCTTTTTCAAAAACCGTACTTTTAAGGTTTAAATTTTCATCCAAAGTCATTCTAAGTTCTTCGGTGTGAAACTCAAAGGCATTTTTAAGGCGCTTTTTGCACAAGGTTTTTGTGATTTCAAAAAGTTGATAAATCCAAGATAATTCTTTTAAATCGGGTTTTTCTACTAAAATTGCATCCACTTCATCATAATCAAAACGGCGCTTAGAATTGATAATGGCTTCAAAAAGTTCTTCTTTAAGCACTTGGCATTTTTCATCTAAGGTGATTTTAAAGCAATATACTAAGCGATCTAAATGAGGCTTTAAAGAACAGATATTTTCGCTTAAAGGACGTGGTAGCATGGGTATGGCAATGTGAGGAAAATAAATGGAAAATCCTCGATTTCTAGCTTCTTTATCAATAGCACTATAAGCATAAACGTATTCACTAACATCTGCAATGGCTACATAGATTTGGCGTTTTTCTTTATCCCAATAAATTGCATCATCAAAGTCTTTTGCATGGGTAGGATCTATAGTGCAAAAAGCCAAAGTCCTTAAATCTATGCGGTCTTGATACATGCTTGCATCCACACTGTCGCCATTGGCTAAAGCTTGCTTGATGCAAGTATCGCTAAATTCGCTATTTTTATTAAAAAGTGCAAGAGAGATTTTTTCATCTATTTTTTCATCTTCTATATGTCCTAAAACTTCTAAGATATTATTGTTTTCATTATCTATTTTTAATACTGTTCCCAAGGGTAAAGCTTTTAGGGATTTTTGAGAAGCTTTTAAAACTGTGCTTAATCCGGTTTGAATATGCATTCCTAGTATGCTTTGGCCATATTTTTTAGTGATGACTAAAGAGCTTTTATTAGCCCTTTTTAAAACCAAAATTACTTTAGCACTAGGACGCTTTTTCTTTAAAGGAAGGAGTTTTACTACAACAAGATCTTTATAATTAGCACCTTTTAAATGCTTGCTTTCTATTAAAAGATCTTTTTTAAAGCTTTCATCAAGGCATTTAAGAAATCCTGTGCCTTTTTGTGAAATATCAATATTTCCAAAGGCAAAGCCGTTGTTAAGATAGTATTTGTTTTTATACTCTTTAATGATATGGTGAGCTAAAAGTTCTCTTAAAATTTGTTTGAAGTCATTGCTGATTTCATGGGCACTTATGCCATAATTAAGACGGTTTAAAAATTCTTTCACTTTTTATACTTTGTAACTTTTTATGAAATTCTTCCATAAAGTTTATCAAAAAAATATGAAATTTATACTTTAATTGTTATAATGATGCCTTTAATTTTTTGAATTTTAGGAGTGATTATGGCAATTATGGTGTATTATGATAAAGATTGTGATTTAAAATTAATTGAGTCAAAAAAAGTAGCTATCATAGGCTTTGGTTCCCAAGGTCATGCACATGCTATGAATTTAAGAGATAGTGGTGTAAATGTTATTATTGGATTGCGTCAAGAGGGGTTAAGTTATGCTAAGGCAAAAAATGCTGGTTTTGAAGTCATGAGTGTGAGTGAGGCTTCTAAACTTGCAGATGTGATTATGATACTAGCTCCTGATGAAATTCAAGCAGATATATTTAACACTCAAATCAAGCCTTATTTAACCAAAGGCAAAGCCATAGCTTTTGCACATGGTTTTAATATCCATTATGGACAAATCGTTGCTCCAGAAGGCATTGATGTGATTATGATCGCACCTAAAGCACCAGGGCATACTGTAAGAAATGAGTTTGTTATAGGAGGTGGGACACCTTGTTTAATAGCCATCCATCAGGATGAAAGCAAGCATGCTAAAAATTTGGCTTTAAGTTATGCAAGTGCTATTGGCGGTGGACGTACAGGGATTATAGAAACAACTTTTAAGGCCGAAACAGAAACCGATCTTTTTGGTGAACAAGCCGTACTTTGTGGAGGGCTTAGTGCTTTGATACAAGCAGGATTTGAAACCTTAGTAGAAGCAGGATATGAACCTGAAATGGCGTATTTTGAATGTTTGCATGAGATGAAACTTATTGTAGATTTGATTTATCAAGGGGGGATTGCGGATATGCGTTATTCTATTTCAAATACTGCAGAATATGGCGATTATATCACAGGACCAAAAATCATCACCCAAGAAACTAAAAAGGCTATGAAAGAGGTTTTAAAAGATATCCAAAATGGCGTTTTTGCTAAGGATTTTATTTTAGAACGTCGTGCAGGTTTTGCAAGAATGCATGCAGAACGTAAAAATATGAATGATTCTTTGATAGAAAAAACAGGGCGTAATTTACGTGCTATGATGCCTTGGATCAGTGCTAAAAAATTAGTAGATAAAGACAAGAATTAAACATTGTCAAAGAAAAGATTTGTTTTAATTGAACGTTATTTAATTATAATCATACTTGTTTTAGCTTGTATTGCTTTGATTTTGGGAATTTTAATCCAAAAGCAAAATTCCCAAAATGTTTACTTTAAACCTGATTTTATCGATACTATACAAAAAGAAAAACAAGAAAATCTAAATTTTTTAAACACTTATGAAAATGAAGTGGATAATTTTCTTTATAAGGAAAATCAATCCTTTGATAATAATGCATCTGTGAGTGTTTTAGAACAAAGAATTCAAGATTTTAATCTTAGCTTTGAAGAACAAAATTTAAATCCTATTGTAGAGATAAAACAAAATCAAGATTTGATTTTACAAGAGCAAAATCTTACTAATGAACAAAATGCCATTTTGCCAAAAAATCTTCAAATTGCAAGAAAAAATACTTTGCCAAAACTTGCTATTATTATTGATGATATGGCAAATGCAAGCCAGGTTAAGCGTTTAAAAGCTTTGGATTTAAAACTCAATCCTTCGTTTTTTCCTCCAGATAAAAATCATAAAAACACCCCAAAACTTGCTTTAAAATTTGATTTTTATATGGTGCACTTGCCTTTAGCTGCGATTGATTATGATAAGGCTGAGTTAGATACTTTAAATCCTAATGATAGCAAGGAAAGAATTTTTCAAAAAATCAAGCAAATTAAAAAAGATTTTAAAAATCTAAAATATATTAATAACCATACAGGAAGCTTATTTACTAGCAATGAAAAAGCTATGAGAAATCTTTATGAAGCTTTAAAAACTCAAAATATCTTTTTTGTAGATTCTAAAACTACAAGCAATTCTAAAGCAAGTAAGATAGCTCAAGATTTAGGAGAAGTTTATATACAAAGGGATGTTTTTTTAGATAATCAAGATGATGTAGCATATATTAAAAATCAACTTGCATATGCAGTAAAACTCGCACAAAAAAAAGGTTTTGCTTTAGCCATAGCTCATCCTAGAAAAAATACTTTTAAAGCTTTAAAACAAAGCAAAGATTTGTTAAAAAGTGTAGAACTTGTGTATTTGAGTGAGATTTATGGCAAGTGAAATTATAAAGAGTGAGTTTTTAGAATTTTTTAAAGATTTGCAAAAAGTGCCTGAAAAATTATATTATAAAGGAAATTTATCTTTATTAAAACAAGATAAAATCGCTATTATAGGTTCAAGACGCATGAGTGTTTATACGAAAAACTGCGTTTTTTCTTTAGTTACTATGCTTAAGATGCTAATTGTTGTGTGGTAAGTGGGGGTGCTTTAGGAGTGGATATAACTGCAAGTATGGCGGCTATGCCAAATACTATAGCTATTTTTGCTAATGGTTTAGAACAAATTTATCCTAAAACCAATGAAAAAGTTATCAAACAAATTTATAAAAATGCCTTAGCTTTAAGTGAAAATGAGGATAATTATTTGCCCAAAAATTATGATTTTTTGCTTAGAAATCGTTTGATTATTGCTTTAAGCAAAGTCGTTGTTATAACTCAAGCAGATATGCAAAGTGGTTCTATGCAAAGTGCTAGGCTTGCTTTAAAACTCAATAAGCCTTTGTATGTTTCGCCTCAAAGGTTTCATGAAAGTGCAGGAACGAATTGGCTTTTAAAGGAGAATAAAGCTAAGCTTATTTGTGACTTTAGGGATTTTGTGAGTGAGTTTGCTTTTGTTGATAAAAACCAAGTTAATGAAAATCAAGATGAATTTTTAGAATTTTGCAAAAAAGGCGTGAGTGTTGATGAGGCTTTAAAAGTTTATGGTCAAGAGCTTTATAAATATGAACTTGAAGGAAAAATTTCTATTGAAAGACTTTTTATAAGGGTTTTAGTATGAAAGCTTTGGCTTTAGATATAGGTTTAAAACGCATAGGTGTAGCGCTTTGTGTGGATAAAAAAATTGCTTTGCCTTTAGATGCAGTTTTGAGAAAAAATCGCAATCAAGCCGCTAATGAAGTGAAAAATTTGCTTAAAGTATATGAAATTTCTTTGCTTATTGTAGGTATTCCAAAGGGCGGATCTAGTGAAGAGGAGATGACAAGACGTATTAAACATTTTGTATCTTTGCTTGAATTTGAAAAAGAAATTTGTTTTGTTGATGAAAGTGGCACAAGCAAAGAGGCTTTGAAATTGAGTGCGTTTAATACGCGAAAAAAAGATGGGAAATTAGATTCTTTAGCCGCTTTAATTTTAATAAAGGATTATTTTGCTCTCTAAAATCAAAATGCTGTATACTCAAGATGAATTTGAAAGTCTTTTGTTTTCTTTTGAAAAAGAAAAGAATGTTTGTGTTTTTTTAAACACTTTAAATTCTAATGCCCAAGCTTTAGAATATGAGTTTTTAAAACAAGGCTTAAAGTTTCGTAAAATGAATGCTTATTGTTATTTGTTCGAGGCTAAGGATAAAAAAATTTTAAGTTCTATGAAGGCTTTTAATGAATATAAATTTTATATACAAAATTATGCATCTTATTTGTGTGCTTTAAATTTAGAGGTTAAACCTGGTCAAAGTGTGCTTGATATGTGTGCTGCACCTGGTGGAAAAAGCATCAATCTTGCTAATTTTATGCAAAATACGGGTTATTTAGCTTGCAATGAGATAAACAAAGAGAGATTTTTTATCTTACAAAAAAATCTTAGAAATTATGGAGTAAATGCGAAGGTTTATAATAAAGATGGTAAAAATATTGGCAATTTATGTCCTTTAAAATTTGATAAAATTTTACTTGATGCGCCTTGTTCAACCCTGTCTAAGATGGGTTTTAAACTAGAAAAAAGTTATAAAGAAATAAAAAATCTTGCCAAAATACAAAAAAAGCTTTTACATTCTGCATTAAAGGCGTTAAAAATAGGTGGTGAACTTGTATATAGCACTTGTACTTTTAGCAAAGAAGAAAATGAAGAAGTGATAGAAAATGCATTAAAAAGCCAGTTTAAAATAGAACTTTTAGAAATCAAGCTAGAAAATGCTAAGGCCAAAGAAGCACAAAGTAAGATGAGTGAAATTGCAAAATGTAAGCGTATCTTACCTAGCTTAGATTATGATGGATTTTTTATAGCTAAGCTTAGAAAATTAGGTTAAGTTTAGAATTTATTCACATTAAAAACCAAATTCATAAAAAAACTTAAAAAACAATAAATATTTTTTTAACCATTTTAAAGCTTAAAGTTCCATTTTTAGCCTTTTTAAGAAGAAAATCACAGCGTGAAAAGGCTGTGAATAAAGTATGATTTTTTTCTAAACTTAAACAATAAATCAATTTTGTCGTATTTTTGCTATTTTAGGAGCAATAACACTTTGGCAATATCCTTGATGGGGATTTTTTATAAAATAATGTTGATGATAATCTTCGGCTTTAGAATAGGTTGTTAGTTTACAAACTTGAGTGAGTATGGGTTTATCAAAAGTTTTTTGCTGTTCTTTGATGAAATTGTTAATCACTTGTTTATCTTCTTCATTTTCATAAAAAATCACTGAACGATATTGTATGCCCACATCTGCACCTTGTTTATCTTGGCTTGTTGGATCGTGTATTTTGAAAAAAAGTGTTAGGATTTCAATAAGCGAGATTTGGTTTTGATCATAGCTAAGTTTTACAACCTCTATATTTCCATCACCTTTGCAAACGCTTTCATAAGTAGGATTTATTTTACCGCCGCTATAGGCTGCTTCTGTATGGATTATACCTTTGATTTGTTCTAATGCAGCTTGAATACACCAAAAACATCCCCCGCCTAAAATGATGCTTTTCATAAGTTTTCCTTAGAGTTTTAGCCTTATTTAAGGCTAAAGATTTATTTGTAGTTTTTAATTGCTTTTTCTAAGATTTCAATCGCTGCTTTTTCATCTTTGAAATCTTGCACTTTTACCCATTTATTAGGTTCTAAAATTTTATAGGTTTCAAAGAAATTTTTTATTTTATTTAAAGTTGCTTGGTTTAAATCTGTATAAGTTTTAATATTATCATACCTTGCATCGATTTTAGAATGAGGTAGAGCGAGTAATTTTTCATCCATCCCGCTTTCATCTTCCATGATTAAAACTCCTATTAAACGGCAAGGAATGATAGCACCTGCTTGAATAGGGTATTCATTAAGAACTAAAATATCTAAAGGATCACCATCATCAGCTAAAGTATTAGGGATAAAACCATAATTTGCAGGATAAAACATCGCACTAGCTATAACGCGATCTACCATGATAGTGCCGCTATCTTTATCAATTTCGTATTTTATATTTGATCCATATGGAATTTCAATGATGGCATTGATTTTATTTGGAATTTCTCCGATTTTGATTTTACTTAAGTCCATTTTCTCTCCTTTATATGCTTTGATTTTTTTTTATCAAGTCTTTCATATCTGCGACAATAGATTCAATCGTGCGTTCTCCATCTATAATGAAATGAAGCTTTTTCTTTTGGTAAAAGGCTAAAATTTCATTTAAAGGTTCTGTGTAGACTTTCATTCTATTATAAAACACTTCTTCATTATCATCCATCCCACGATTTCTGCCTAAAACACGTTCTTTTGCTACTTCTTCGCTTACCCTTACTTCAATGACTCCTTTAAGACAGATTTTATTTTGCTTGCTTAAAACCTTGTCTAATTCTATCATTTGTTCTACACTTCTTGGATAGCCATCAATGATAACAGTTTTGCTAGGAGTGGCTTTAAGGACTGAAATTATGGTATTAATAACTATATCTAAAGGTACTAGATTGCCTTTAGAAATGAAGCTATCTATGGTTTTTCCAAGTTCGCTTGCCTTTGCTACTTCAGCCCTTAAAAGATCGCCTGTTGAGTAATGGGTAATGTTTGCATCTGCTTGAGCAATTAAATTTGCATCAGTAGTTTTTCCGCTACCTGGTGCGCCTATGATTAAAAATAATTCTTTCATTTTATATTCTCCCTTAATTTAATTCCTAGTTCTCTCATAGCCTCATTACTTGCAGTTGAAGGTGCATCTGTCATTAAGCATTGGGCTTTTTGAGTTTTAGGGAAGGCTATGACTTCTTTAATACTGTTTGCACCACTTACTAGCATGATAAGCCTATCAAGACCTATGGCTATACCTCCGTGTGGCGGAGCACCAAAACTTAGCGCATCAAGCAGGAAGCCGAATTTTTCTTTTTGTTCTTCTTCATCAATGCCTAGAAGTTTAAATACTTTTTGCTGGATTTCGTTTTTATGGATTCTTATGCTTCCACCTCCAAGTTCAACCCCATTAAGTACAATATCATAGGCAATGGATGAAATTTCTTCTAAATCATTTGTATCGATATTTTTTGGCATGGTGAAAGGATGATGCATAGCATGATAGCTTCCATCGTCGTTTTGTTCAAACATAGGAAAATCGACTATCCATACAAATTTTAAAACATTAGGATCTATAAGCTTGAGTTCTTGAGCTAGAAAAACCCTAAATCTTCCCATATAATCTAACACGGTTTTTTTACTTCCTGCACCGAAAAATACCACATCTCCAAGTTCAAGTTCACAGCGTTTGCTTAGTTGTTTAAGATCTTCTTCGTTAAAGAATTTGCAAAGCGGGCCTTTAAGCCCATCTTCTTTAACTTGTATGAAAGCGAGACCTTGAGCACCGAATTTACGCACAAATTCTTCAAATCTTTGCATTTGTCTTTTTGAAAAGATGGTATCGCCTTTTGGAACACGTAAGGCTTTAATGCGATTTTTCTTTGTATCTTTGGCAATATTTGCAAAAATTTCATTATTGGATTTAGCAAAAATGTCTATGACATTAATTAGTTTAAGATCAAATCTTAAATCAGGTTTATCTGAACCATAATTTTCCATGGCGTCTTTGTACTGCATTTGAGGTAAAGGAGTTTGGATTTCTTTGCCGCAAGCTTTAAAAATATCTTTTAAAAAGTTCTCTGCTACTTCTATAATGTCTTTTTGTTCACAAAAACTCATTTCTACATCAATTTGTGTAAATTCAGGTTGGCGATCAGATCTTAAATCTTCATCCCTGAAACATTTTGCAATTTGAAAATAGCGATCAAAACCACTGCACATTAAAAGTTGTTTGAAAAGTTGAGGGCTTTGAGGAAGAGCGTAAAATTCGCCTTGGTGCACACGAGATGGGACAAGATAATCTCTTGCACCTTCAGGAGTGGCTTTGGTAAGAATAGGGGTTTCAACCTCCAAAAAACCCATGTTGGCTAAAGAATTTCTAGCGGCTATACAAGCTTTAGAACGCAAGGCAAAATTAGCATAAAGTTTAGGATTTCTTAAGTCTAAAAAGCGGTATTTTAAGCGTAATTCTTCATTCACGCTTTCATCCCCGATGCCAAAAGGAGGCACAGAGCTTTCATTTTCTATATTGAGTTTGGAAACAACAACTTCAATTTCTCCTGTTTTTAATTTAGGATTTATCAAACCTTCTCCACGTGGACGGACTACTCCTTGTGCGATTAAAACAAATTCATTTCTTGCATTAGAGGCAATTTGATGAGCTTCTTTACTATCATTAGGATCACAAACTAGTTGAATGATCCCGCTTCTGTCTCTTAAATCTATAAAAATAACTCCACCATGATCGCGGTAGCTATTTACCCAACCGCAAAGTTTAACGTTTTGACCTACATGGGAAATTCCCAAGTCTGTATTATAATGACTTCGCAAATTTATTCCTTGAAAAATGATTTTTTTAAGATAAAATGAAAATTATAGTATTTTTATTCTTTTGCTTTGCTAAGATTTGATATAATTTTGTATGCAAAATAAAATCGATTATAAAAATATTAAAAAAATTGGCCTTGTTGCACGCACTCATTCTAGTTTAGATAAAGAAATTTTAAAACTTGAGGCAATTTTAAATGCATATGGCGTAGAGCTTGTATTATTTAAAGAAAGTTCTAAACTTTTAAATTTAGCAAAATATACGCTTGATGATTTGTTTAAAATATCTGATTTTATCATTTCTTTAGGGGGCGATGGAACTTTGATTTCTTTGTGTCGTAAGGCTTGTGAGTATGATAAGGCTGTTTTAGGAATTCATGCAGGGCATTTGGGTTTTTTAACAGATTTTAAGGTAGATGAAGCAGAGAATTTTTTTAAAGCATTTTTTCAAGGCGATTTTAGAATAGAAAAGCCTTATTTATTAAGCGTTTGTTTGACAAATAAACAAGGAGAGATTTTAGAAAAATTAGCCTTTAATGATGTAGTTATCACTAAAGATAATAAAGCTTCTATGGCTCATATAGAAGTTTTTAGAAAGGCCAAAAAATTTAACGAGTATTTTGGTGATGGGCTTATAGTAGCAACTCCAGCAGGTTCAACAGCTTATAATTTAAGCGCTAATGGTCCTATAGTTTATACTTTGGCCCAAGCTTTTATTTTAACACCTGTTTGTTCGCATTCTTTAACCCAGCGTCCTATTGTTTTGCCTAAGGGTTTTGAAATAGAAATCATGGCAAAAGATTGTTTGCTTTGTATTGATGGGCAAGAAAATTATAAAATGAATGATTTTATAAATGTAAAAGTGGGTTTAAGCGATAAAAATGTCGCTTTAATCCATCCTAAGAATAGAGATTATTTTCAGATTTTAAAAGAAAAATTACATTGGGGAAATTGATGATTGGTAAAATTGTAATGAAAAACAATCTTAGTTTTAAGAAGGCTGAACTTGACATTTCAAAAGGACTTACAGTTTTCACAGGGCTTAGCGGTGCAGGAAAGTCAGTTTTGTTCAAAGGAATTTTATCAGCGTTTTGTTTGTGTGAGAGTGAAGCAAAATCAGTTGAAATTCAAGTGGATGATAAATTAGATTTAGAGAATTTTGGTATAGAAAGTGAAGAAGAAAATGTATTTAAACTTTTAAAAGAAAAAAGTACGAAGTATTTTATCAATAATCAAAGCATAGCCAAAAAAAGTTTGCAAAATTTAAGTAAAAGTTTCATTAAGTATTTAAGTGCTAAGGAAAATAATGAATTTAGTAATGAAAAATTTTTAAATCTTTTAGATGCTTTAGAAATACAAAAAAATGCGGAATTTTCTTCTTTTTTGCAAGAATTTAAGAAAGATTTTGAAGAATATACTCAGAATTTTCATGCATTAAATGTGATTTTAGAGGAAGAAAAAAAAGTAGAAGAATTAAAAGAACTTGCTAAAATGCAAATTGAAAAAATTTCGAGTATTAATCCTAAAATAGGAGAATACGAAGAGCTTTTAGTACTTAAAAAAAGGCTTTCTAAAAAGGATAAATTAACACAAGCTTGGGCTAAGGCAGAGGGTGTTTTTGACTTTGAAAAAGTTGTGATAGAAGCTTTAAATTTAAGCGAAGTGGATGCAAGCTTTTTTAGCGAGTGTTTTAATGAGCTGCGTATGATTTGCGAGAATCAAAAAATGCAAGATTATGATTTTGATATCGAAACGCTTTTAGATCGCATTGAAAATTTATCTTATCTTATGAAGCGTTATGAAAGTATAGAAAATGCTTTGGAGGTTTTAAAACAAAAAAAACAAGAATTAGAGCATTATGAAAATTTAAGTTTTGAAAAAAAAGAGCTTGAAAAAAAAGTCAAAGAATCACAACAAAGATTAATGCAAAAAGCTAAAAAACTCACTCAAACAAGGGAACAAAATCTTCAAACATTGCAAAATTATTTAAATGATTATCTGCAAAATCTTTATATGAAAGATGCCCTTTTAACACTCAAAGAAAATGAAAAAATTTCAGCTTTAGGTAAAGATGAGTTAGTCTTAGATATTAACTTGGCTAATCTTAAGCATTTAAGTTCAGGGGAATTAAACCGTTTAAGGCTTGCTTTTATAGCTACAGAATGCAAAATTTTAAATGAAGGTAAGGGCGTGTTGTTTTTGGATGAAATTGATGCTAATTTAAGCGGAAAAGAGGCTATGAGTATAGCAAAGATTTTACTTGAACTTTCTGAATTTTATCAGATTTTTGCTATTTCACATTTGCCTCAACTTTCCTCTAAGGCACATAATCATTTTTTAGTTGAAAAAAAGGATGAAGAAAGTATAGTAAGAAAGCTTGATAAGGATCAAAGGGTTAAAGAGCTTGCTAGAATGGTAAGTGGGGAGCTTGTTAGCGATGAAGCGCTTGAATTTGCTAAAACTTTATTGAAGAGTTAAGCGGATTTTTCATTTTGCTATGTTAGAATCAAAGGCTATAAGATTTTCTTTCTTTATAATGTAATAAATTTCAGTATAAAGGTATTTTGTGTGCTATGAATAAAAAAATTTTAATTATTGATGATAATGAAATGCTGGGCAAGCTTTTAGCTAAAAAAATTCAGATGAGTTTAAATTATGAAGTGGATATTGCTTTTAATTTTGCAAAGGCTAAACAATTGCTAGAGAATGATTATTTTTTAGTTTTTGCGGATTTGTGTTTATTAGATGCGCCTAATGGTGAAGTGGTTGATTATGTGATTAAAAAGCAAATTCCTGTGATAGTATTAACAGCTAGTGGTGATAAAGCTACCAAAGAAAAGTTTATGGATAAAGATATATTAGATTATATTTTTAAAGAAAGTCAAACTTGTGTGGATGATATTTTAAATGCTATTATAAAACTTGATCGCTATGCTAAAACTAAAGTGATTTTAGCTATGAGTAATCTATCTGAACGCAACGAAATTAAAAAACTACTCCTTCAAAGACAATTTCATGTTTTAGCTGCTGCACACGGGGAAGAAGCTATGAGTTATTTAAATGATAATAATGATGTTAAGCTTATTATTGCTGATGCTAATATGCCTGTGATTAATGGTTTTGAGCTTTTAAATCAAGTAAGAGAACGTTTTGGTGATGATGAATTAGGTGTGATTATTTTAGCACAACATAAGGATGATTTTGAAGTTGATTGTTTTAAAAAGGGCGTTAATGAATATTTATTAAAACCTTTAAGTAAGGCTGGTTTTAACTGTCGATTGGATCGCTGTTTATCCTGTATGGAGGATAAAAAAATTCTAAATACTTATAATACTTTAGATCCTGTTTGTAGGATTAAAAATCATAATGCTTTAATGCAAGGCATTGAAGATTATTTTAGCGAAATAGATCCAAAAGAAGAATTTGCCTTTGCTTTTTTAGACATAGATAATCTTGAAAGTATTAATGATGAATATGGTTATCAAGTGGGTGATGAGGTGATTAAAATATGCGCTAATGAAATTGTTAATGAGATTAAAGGACGTGATCTTGTAGGCAGATATAGTGCACAAAAGATTTGTATTTTGCTTAAAAATATCTCTCAAGAAAAGGCGATTAAAATTTTTTCGCGTATACGTGTAAATATCAAAAAAGCCGGAGTTTTGGTCAATGTAGATGAGATATTTTTTACTGTTTGTATAGGTGTAGTTTTTGCAAAGAGTGGGGATAAATTAGACAATTTGGTTGCTAAAGCAAGTAAGATATTGTCCCAAGCGAAGAATAATGGTAAAGATAGGGTTGAAATATGTTCTTAAATTGTGATTTTAAAGAGGGTTATAAGATTATTGATACGCATTGTCATTTAGATAGTGAAGTATTTAAAGAAGATTTAGATGAGGTTGTAAATCGTGCTTTTAAAAACGGTGTGGAAAAAATCATCATACCAGGTGCTGATATGAAAGATTTACCTTATGCAAGGCAGATTGCACATAAATATGAAAGGATTTTTTTTGCAGCCGGAGTGCATCCTTATGAGATTGAAAATTATGATGAAGCAATTTTAAAGCAATACTTGCATGATGAAAAATGCGTGGCTGTAGGTGAATGCGGACTTGATTATTTTCGTTTTAAAAGTGAGTTGGCAGAAGAAATTGAAAAAGAAAAAGAAGAACAAAAAAAGATTTTTAAAGCTCAACTTGAACTTGCTATAGAATTTAAAAAGCCTGTTATTATCCATTCTAGAGAAGCAAATCAGGATACTTATGAAATTTTACATCATTATGCTAAAGATCTTGTAGGAGGGGTTTTGCATTGTTTTAATGCGAGTGAGCATTTATTGCGTCTTAGTCAAGAGGGATTTTATTTTGGTATTGGTGGGGTTTTGACCTTTAAAAATGCTAAAAAATTGCTTGCTATTTTGCCTCAAATTCCTAAAGAAAAATTATTGCTTGAAACAGACGCGCCTTATTTAACCCCAGAGCCTTATCGTGGTAAAAGAAATGAGCCTGTTTTAACTCAATTTGTAGCTGATAAAATGTGTGAAGTTTTGGATTTGCCAAAAAAAGAGCTTTTAGAACTTTGCTTTGCTAATTCTCAAAAATTATTTTTCAAAGGCAGTGCATGAAAAAAATTGCCTTGTGTTTTTTTGCTTTTTGTGCTTTGCTTTTTGCACAGATTAATACGCCTGAATTTTATGAAAGACAAATGAATGTTTTAAGGAATTTAGATATTGATCCAAGCTTCATAAGAGATTTGGTTTTTGTGCAAACTCAACAGGATTTAAAATCAAAACATACTCAAAGCTTAATAGATGGCATACAAAAATTTTCAGAAGTTTCACTCATGATAAGGAAAATTTTAATCCAAGAAGATCTTCCTGAAGAAATTTTGTATTTGGCTATGGTTGAATCAGGTTTGAAAACTCACAGTGTTTCTAATGCTAAAGCGGTTGGGGTTTGGCAATTGATGCAGTCAACGGCTAAGAATTTAGGCTTAAGGATTGATGCTTATGTGGATGAAAGACGTGATCCTGTGAAATCAACTTATGCTGCCATTAATTACTTAAAAGATTTAAAAGAAGAATTTGGCAAATGGTATTTGGCTTTTTTAGCTTATAATTGCGGTAATACTAAATTAAGACAAGCTATTAAACAAGCAAAAAGCGATGATTTAAGTGTTTTACTTGATCCTCATAAAAAATATCTTGCTTTAGAAACTAGAAATTTTATAAGAAAGATTTTAACTTTTGCTTTTTTGGCTAATGATAGGGATTTTTTATTAGGCAAAAATGCTTCTTTGATTAATTATACTTTAAGCAATGAATTCATAAAGGTTGATGTGCCTTCTTCGGTATCTTTAAAAGAAATAGCAAAGAATTTAAATATGGATTTTGCAATTTTTAAAAAATACAATCCCCAATTTAAACATAATTTCACACCGCCAGGCAAAGGTTATTATATATATATACCTTTAAATAAAGTGGCGTTTTTTAATAAAAATTTTAAGGCAGAAAAACTTGCTAAGGTCGATACAAGTATACCTATGACAAAGGTTTATATAGTAAAATCGGGAGATTCTTTATATAAAATTGCTAAGCTTTATAATACAGACTTAGATGAAATTCGCCAATTAAATAAAATTACAAAAAATCATCTTAATGTAAATCAAAAACTACTTATACCAATCAAGGAGAATAAAAATGCAAAGAAAAATCATTATACTCAAGTTGTTAGTCGTTAGTTTAACAGGGTTGATTTTTGGCGGTTGTTTTAGTACGGGTCTGTTTTCTAGTGGGAAGAATGTTAAGGTGTATTATCCTTCTAATGATTTTAAAAGCAGTCCTAGTTCTTCAGGTTCTAAAGGAACCATGAAGCCTTATACTATTAATGGTAAAACTTATTATCCTACAGTAGTAGAAGTGGGCGAAACTGCTGATGGGATTGCTAGTTGGTATGGGCCAGGATTTCATGGTAAAAAGACTTCTAATGGGGAGATTTATGATCAAAATGGTCTTACTGCGGCACATAAAACTTTGCCTATGAATACTATTTTAAAAGTGACTAATTTAAATAATAATCGTCAAGTTACTGTGCGCGTTAATGATAGAGGGCCTTTTGTAAATAATCGTATCATTGATTTATCAAAAGGAGCAGCAAGTGAAATTGATATGGTTGCTTCAGGAACAGCACCTGTGAGACTTGAAGTTATAGGTTTTGGTTCTAGTAAAACAGGTAATATTGTGCATTCTAATGTAAATTATGGTGGTAAAGGTGAGATTGCAAATAATGGGCAAAGCTATGAAGGGGGAAATTTCATGGTGCAAATTGGTGCTTTTAAAAACCCAGAAGGGGCAAAGATTATAGCTGCTAGATATAAAACTTATAGAATTTATAGTTCTACTGTGCGTAAGACAGATGGTTTAAATCGTGTTTTTTTAACAGGATTTAGAAGTGAGGATGAGGCAAGAGATTTTGCTGCAAGCGGGACATTTGCGGGTGCTTTTGTTGTAAGAGAATAAAATGATAGAATTGATTTTTTTAGATGTGGATGGCTGCTTAACAGATGGCAAGATTATTTATACTTCAAATGGGGAGTGGATTAAGAAATTTAATGTTAAAGATGGTGCGGCTATTGAAGCTTGGTTAAAACTTGGGAAAAAGATTGCTGTTATTACGGGTAGGACTTGTCCTTGCGTCGAAAAAAGAATGAAAGATCTTAAAATAGAAATTTTGTATCAAGGGGTAAAAGATAAACTTTCTTGTGCTAAAGGAATTTTAGAAAAATTGGATTTAGATTTTTCTCAATGTGCAGCTATTGGAGATTATTTCAATGATAAGGCTTTGCTTGAAAAAGTAGGGCTTAGCTTTAAACCCAAAGATGGTCATAAGGATTTAAAAGTACATAGGGTGCTTGATCAAAAAGGTGGTCAAGGTGCCATAGCTCAGATGATAGAAATAATAGTGGAAAAAAATTATTTAAAAGAAGAATGGGATAGGCTTTGGCTATAAAGATTTTTGGGATTTTAATCGCTCTTTTTATGATTACTTTTACAATTTTAAGTTTGCAAGATCCCTATTCTTTAAATTTACAAACTCATGCTTTAAATTTTAAAAATATTGAAGCTAAGAATTTAAGAGCTTATGAGAGTAATATTAGTGTGATTAAAGCTTATTATGAAGCCGATTCTTGGGTGAGGTATGCTAATAAAGATGAATTTTATGGTTTTATTAATTCTAATTTAGATTTTAATCTTAGCGCTAATCGTTTAGAATTTTTTAATAAAGATACTAATAAAGTTTTGCTTGAAGGAAATGTTAGCTATGCAGACATCCATGATGTAAAAATCACTTCTGAAGAAGTCGAGTACGAACCTAAAAGCAAAATTTTACAAACTCATACTGATTTTAAAGCTTTAATCAATGCAAATATTGTTAAAGGAAATATTTTAAATTATGATATGAAGAATAAGATTTTAAATATCCAAGGAGTAAATGCGTGGTTGGAAGAAAAATAGTCTTGTTTTTAACTTGCGTGAGTGTAGCTATAGCCACACAAGTTGAAATAAAAGCTTTGAATTTTTATTCTGATGAAAACAAAGGCGAGAGTATACTCAGTGGAAATGTAGAAGTAACTAGAGGCAGTGATATTTTAAATTCTGAAAAATTAATCATTTATACTGATAAAAATCGCAAACCTATACGCTATGAAGCTATGCAAAATGCTAGATTTAAGGTTGTTTTAAAGGGTAAAATTTATAAAGGAAGTGGGGATAAGTTTATTTATAATGTTCTTGAAGATACTTATGAAATTAAGGGTCATGCTTATATAAATGAACTTAAAAGCAATCAAAAGCTTTTTGGTGATAGGATAGTAATAAACCGAAAAGCTAATGTTTATCGTGTAGAGAGTAAGGATAAAAAGCCTGCTCGTTTTGTGTTTGATTTAAAAGATCAATGATAATCAACGCTAAATTTATCACCTCTTTAGTAAAATTTGATGAGAATTGGGTATCAAATAGTAGTGAGGTAGCCTTTTTAGGGCGTTCTAATGTGGGTAAAAGTTCATTGATTAATGCTTTATGCAAGCAAAAACAATTGGCCAAAAGTTCTGCAACTCCAGGAAAAACTCAACTTATTAATGTTTTTGAAGTATTATGCAGTAATGATAGAGAAAAATTCAATATCAATTTTATCGATCTGCCTGGTTTTGGATATGCAAAAGTTTCAAAAAATTTAAAACAAATATGGAATCGTAATTTAGATGAGTTTTTAAAACTTAGAACTTCGATTAAATTATTTATCCATTTAATCGATTCTAGACATACTCATTTAGAGATTGATAAGAATGTAAGTGTTTATTTGCAGAGTTTTTTAAGATCTGATCAAAAAGTACTTAAAGTTTTTACTAAGTGTGATAAATTAAACCAAAGCCAAAAGACTAAATTAAAAAATGAATTTCAAGAAGCTATTTTGATTTCGAATTTAAATAAAATAGGTCTTGATTTTTTAGAAAATGTGATCATTGAACAAACTTTAGGTTTTAATAAATGAAAAGAAATGCAAGTGTTTATAAGACAAGATTTAATGGTAATTATATTGCTTTAGGATTATTTTTTATTATTTATCAAATTCTTGGATCGATTTTTATATACGCACCTTTACTTTATGGGATTTTTTTTTGTTATATGTTTTGTTTACTAGAAGAAAGGGAGAGGAATTTTTCTAAATTTGATTTTAGATGGTATTTTTCTTTGTTTTTTTTATTTTTTACTGATGTTACTTATAATTTTGGGGTTTTTTCATCGTGGTTTGCTTTTTTTGTTTTTTATTATCTTTGTGCTGATTGGATTAAAACAAATTTAAAAATAGGCAAATTCATTCCTGTGGTTTTTGTGCTTTGTACTTATGCTATTATTTTGTTATTAAATATTATATTTTCTTATCTTGAAGATGAAAAAATTAATATTTTAGGATGGGTTTATTTTGTTTCAGTATTTATAGAATGTTGTTTAGCTTATGTGTTGTTTAAGGATAAGATTTAATGAGAATGCGTTTAGTTGTGGGCTTTATATTGTTGTTTTTTATATTTTTATTAAGCCGTGTGTATTATTTGAGTATAAAATCAAATGTATATTATGAAGAACTTGCAAAGCAAAATGCTATAAAAACTGAATTTTTAGTGCCTGTTAGAGGCCAGATTATGGATAGAAATGGGACTTTATTGGCTATTAATGATTTAGGTTTTAGTATTTCTCTTGAGCCTTATTTAAGTATTAAAAAATCTAAAAAGGGAATTTTAGAAGAAGAACTATCAAAACTTGAACTTTTATTTCCTGATTTAAATGCTAAAAAATTAGCCGATATTTACAAAAAAAACGATTCTTATTACAATCAAGATTTTATTAAGGTTGTAGATTTTGTGCCTTATGATGCAATAATTCCTCATTATTCTGAATTAAATCTTAATAAAATTATCAAAATAGATCCTGTAGTGAAAAGAAAATATCCTTTTGGCAAATTAGCTTCTCATATTATTGGTTATGTGGGTAAGGCAAATTTGCAAGATATCCAAGAAAATGAGATTGCAAAGCTTGCAAATTATACAGGCAAAAGTGGTATAGAGCGTTATTATAATGACGTTTTGCAAGGTGAAAAAGGAAGTAGGGTTTATAAAGCAAATGCTTTAAATCAAGAAGTTGAACAGCTTTCTTATAGTGCGCCTACATCTAGTGATATACAATTAAGCATTGATATAGAGCTTCAATCTTATTTAACTGCATTATTTGAAGACAATGCAGGAGCGGCTATAATCATGGATATAAATGATGGAGCTATTTTGGCTGCTGGAAGTTATCCTGAATATGATCTTAATCCTTTTGTGACAGGAATTTCTTTTAAAGATTGGGATGAGCTTTCAAACAATCTTGATCATCCTTTTACTAATAAGCTTATTAATGGCTATTATCCTCCAGGTTCTGTGGTAAAAATGGGTGTGGGGCTATCTTTTTTAAATTCAAAAAGCATTAGTCCAGCCACTCAATATTTTTGTAATGGCAGTATCGAACTTGGAGGCAGGCTTTTTAGATGTTGGAACCGATCAGGGCATGGTTTTGTGGATTTAAAGCATGCTATAAAATATAGTTGTGATGTTTATTTTTATAATGGAAGCTTGCAAGTTGGAATCGATCAGATTAATGAGACTTTATCTCGTATTGGTTTTGGGGTAAAAACAGGGGTGGATTTACCTAATGAATTTGTGGGTACTTTGCCTGGTAGAGAATGGAAAATGCAAAGATACAGACAAGCTTGGTTTCAAGGTGATACTTTAAACACTGCTATAGGGCAGGGGAATTTTCTTGCAACACCTATGCAAATTGCTAGATATACTGCACAAATTGCAAAAGGCGAAGAAGTAGTGCCCCATTTTTTAAAAAGTATAGAAAATAATAATACAAAAATAAAAGATCAAATAAATACAAATAAGAAAGAAATTTTTACCTTGCCTGAAAAAACCCAATTACCTTACATAAGGGATGCGATGTATGCGGTGGCTAATGAGCAAGGAGGAACTTCTTATCGTTATTTGCATAATCTTAATGTAAAAATTGCTGCAAAAACAGGCACAGCACAGGTGGTGGGCTTTTCTCAAACGGATAAAAATAGGGTAGATGAAAAACAATTACAATACTATACAAGATCGCATACTTGGGTTACTTCTTATGCGCCTTATTCTAAACCACGTTATGTTGTCACTGTGTTAGTCGAACATGGAGGAAGAACCATAAGTTCAGGTGCTACTATAGCAAAAATTTACCAAAAAATGATGGAACTTGGATATTTTAAATAAGTAAAGTTTTAAAGAACTAGAAAAATTATTTTTTCTAGTTCTGTTATGTTTAAATCATTGCAGTTCTTTCTTGTAGCCATTTTAAAGCTACGGGATCATTGTAGAGTCTAGGAGAAAGTTTTTCATAGACTTCTTTATGATAAGCATTAATCCATGCTTTTTCTTTATCCTCTAATAGGGTTTTATCGATACAACTTGGTTCAAAAGGACAAAGCGTAAGGGTTTTAAAGTATAAAAATTCCCCAAAATCTGTGTTTTTAGGATTAGATACTTTTGTATTAACAACTAAGTTTTCAAGTCTAATACCCCATTTTCCTACCTTATAAATCCCTGGTTCTATAGAACTTAGCATACCTTCTTTAGCTTTTGTTTTTTCAAGTACAGGACTTAGGTAAGAAAGCACTTGAGGACCTTCATGCACATTTAAAAAATATCCTACACCATGACCTGTACCGTGTGCATAATCAAGCTGTTCTTGCCACAAAGGTACTCTTGTAATAGCATCAAGCAAAGGCATGCAAATGTCTTTTGGAAAAACAGTACTTGACATGGCGATGTGTGCTTTTAAAACTAAGGTGTAATCATGAATTTGTTCTTTATTTATCTTGCCTATAGGTACTACTCGAGTAATATCTGTAGTGCCATTTTTATACTGTCCGCCAGAATCTATGAGTAAAAGCCCATCTTTTTGAATGTAAGAGAAGCTTTCTTTTCTTGCTCTATAGTGAGGGAAGGCGCCATTAGCATTAAAGCCTGCTATGGTAGCAAAACTATTGCTAACATAATAAGGGCTTTGTGATCTAAATTCAGTTACTTGAGTATCAATATCAAGTTCGCTTATGCTTTTGTCATTTTTAATATTTTCCTCAAGCCAGGCAAAAAACTTGCATAAAGCTACCCCATCTTCTATCATAGCATTTTGTATGTGTGCAATTTCTTTTTCTGTTTTAGCAGCTTTTAAATGTGTGCTAGGATTGATGTCTTCTAGAATTTCAACGCTTTTATCTAAAGCACCGATCAATAAAGCAGTCATTTTTAAAGGCTCTATAAGCAAGTTCGTATTTTGGAGTTTTTTAAGCTCATTTTGAAGTTCATTATAAGCTTGAAGCTTGATTCCATCTGCATTTAAATCACTTTCAAGCTTAGGATCAATCTTGTCTTTATCTATAAAGAGTAAGGCTTGATTTTCTAAGATAAGTAAATGGCTTAAAAATACAGGGTTGTAATTAACATCATTGCCTCTTAAATTAGTAATCCATGCTATATCATCTAAACTAGAAATGAGATGATTTTTTGCTTGTAATTCTTGCATTTTTTGGCGTATAAAATTCAATTTTTCTTTTCTACTATAAGAACAATATTCTAACTCATGTTCGTAAATTTTGTTTTTAGGTAGGCTAGGTCGATCTTCCCAAACAGGAGAGATTAAATCAATATGTTTTAAGTTGGCTTGACAATTTTTTTGCAATTCCTTTTGTAAGGCTACAGATAAAACTGCAAAGTCTACGCCTAGATTATGATTTTGATTTAAATTCTCTTTTAACCACGTTATGATGGTATTATTAGCATCTTGTTTTTGAAGTATTATAGTGGTATTTTTTAATTCTTCTTCAGCTTGAAGCCAATACCTTCCATCCACCCATAAAAAAGCATCTTTGCGAGTGATCATTAATGTCCCTACAGAACCCTTAAAGCCACTTACAAAAGCCCTACTTTGATAAAAGTCAGGCAAATATTCACTCAGATGTGGATCAGCACTTAAGATTAAATAAGCATCAAGATTTTCTTTTTCCATTAATTCTCTGATTTTTTCAACTCTTGTTTTATAAATATTCATTTTTTTCCTTTTTCATTTTGTACCATTTTATAAATTGGTTTTCTTATTAAGAATAAAATTATAGCCATTATAAATAAAAACCACATACATTGTCCAAATAAATCAGGTAAAGAATCGATGTTTTTCGCATCAACATGTCCTCCTACTAAGCCTGCAACTACATTTCCTAAAGCACCTGCTACAAACCAAAGTCCCATAACTTGGCTTTTTATGAGATTAGGTGCGATTTGAGTCATTATTGATAATCCTACAGGAGAAAGACACAATTCACCTAGTGTTAAAAACCACATGCTAGCCACAAGCCAAAGCATGGAAACGCTTCCGCCTTGAGTGTTTAAAACATTTTTAGCTGCAAACATCATAATCATAAAACATATTCCAGCTCCTAAAATACCTAAAGCGAATTTAGAAATAGAAGAAAGCTCTAAATTGTGTTTTTGAAGAAATATCCATACAAAAGACATTACAGGTGCAAAAACAATAACAAATATAGAAGTGAGTGATTGAAACCATGGGGTTGGAATCTCCCAGCCAAACAGTACTCTATCGGTGAAATCTTCTGCAAAGAGGTTAAAAGAAGTAGGTTGTTGCTCATAAAAACTCCAAAAAAATGCTGCCATGAAAAATAAAATAACAAATACGACTAAATTCTTTTTTTCTGATTTACTTAAAGAACTGAAAAAGAAAAGATATAAAAAATAAATTCCTGTGCAAGTTAAAATAACAAAAATCATTTTTTTAGATAAAGAAACAGGGCTTAAATCGATCAAATTAAAATAAGATAGAATGATTATTGTTGCAATAACACCAAGGCAAGCAAGAAAAATCAATCCTATATTTTTGTTTTCATTTATAAGCTTTTCCCAATTATGTTCTAGACCAACTTCTTGATTATATTCTTTTAAATCCGGAATGGTTTTAAAATAAAAAATAATAACTGCTAAAAGCATTCCAAGTCCACCTGTACCAAAACCAAGGTGCCAGCCATATTCTTTTTGTAAAAAACCGCAAATTAAAGGTGCGAAGAAAGCACCTAGATTGATTCCCATATAAAATATAGTAAAACCAGAATCGCGTCTTGGATCGTTATTTTTATAGAGCATACCTACCATTACAGAAGCACAGGTTTTAAAAAGTCCTGTACCTACAACAATAAATCCTAATCCTATAAAAAACATTAAGGAATTGAAAATAGATAAGGCTATGCTTAAATGCCCCAAGGCTATAAGAATAGATCCTAAAAAAATAGCTTTTTTTTGCCCTAAATAATTATCTGCAAGCCAGCCACCAGGTAAAGCAGCAAGATATAAACAGCCTGCAAATATTCCTACTATGGCAGAAGCGCTTTCTCTTTCCATGCCTAAGCCACCTAAATTAATGGCTGCGGACATAAATAGTACAAGCAAGGGACGTATTCCATAAAAAGAAAATCTTTCCCAAAGTTCTATCATAGATAAGCTAAATAAAGGCTTTGGATGACCTAAAAAAGCTGTATTTATTTTTTTTTGCATATTAAAATTACCTCTTTCAAATTTTTTAAAAATACTTTGATCTATTATATAAAAAAGTATATAAATTATGAAAATTAGTAACATTTTTTGCCCTTTGCTTGTATTATATGTTACGATATGTTACCGATTTTTTTATTATTTTGTGTAATATTCATTATAAATTTTAAAAATCTTTATGGGTAGTTTAGATATTGTTAATATTTATAAACTTGATACTATTTTACTCATAAGAATTATAGAGTAAAGCTAAAGACTAGTTTTGTGTATTTAAGGTAATAAAAGAAATTGAGATTTGCAAATGAAGTTTTAAGCTTGTTATATTTTCAATTTCAATTTTATTGATTTGATAATATAAATTTGAATTTTCTAAATTTTGTATAAAATAAAGCATTTGATGAAAGTCTCCATTTAGTTTTAGAAAAATATGATTTTCATTGAGTAAATTTTTGTTTTTATGCCAGATGCGAAATTCAATCAAAGATAAGTTTTGGGCTAAATTTTCTATAGTTTTGAGAAAAAAATGTTTCTCATAAGAGAATAATTGTAATTTTTGTGCATAATCTTGGGATGTTTTTTCTTCAGTTTTTATTTGTTTAATAAGCTTTGTTTGGGTTTTTTGAAGTTGTGAAATTTGTGTTTTGAGTTCATTAAGGCAGAGATGATTGTCGGTGTTTAAGTTTTTTTGAAAAATATCTTCTAAAAAATTCTCATGGAATTTAAAGGCTAAAAATAAAGCACAAAGGCAAATAAAACAAGAAAAAAGAATTTTTTCTCTAGGGTTTAAATTTTCTAAAAATATTTCTATTTTACTCATGGATTATTTCTAGAGTGATTTTGTGTTTAGCTTCATCTTGATTTAGGATTTTAAAGTTTAAATTTAAATGTTTTAAAGCTAGTTGAAAATAATTTTCATCACTAAAAATAAGAGTGATTTTTGATTCTTCAAGCTGAAGATACGTGATTTTAATACTGTTTGTATTAAGCCATAATACAATATCATTTAGAAGGGAAGCTTTATTTTTGTTCGAATTAATTTCAGGGATTAAGGAAGAAAAATTTGTTTTTGTTGTTGTGTTGATAATGCTTTGCGTTCTAGAGTAAGATTTAAATCTTGTATTTTTGATAAAAGTTTTTCTTTGTCTTGTTTGAGTTGAGTGATTTGCTCTTGTATTAGAAAATTTTTATTTTGAATTGCTTTATTTTGTTTGTATTGTATGAAATCTTTAGATAATAAAAATAACACAACAAAGGCAAAGATAAAAATAAATAATAGCATCATTTTATTATAAAAAGGCATTTTTAATTTATTGTGTTTTATAAAATTGCAAGTTTAATCCAAATATTTTGCACTATATAAACTTAATTTTTAAAAACTGTTTTTATTTATTAAATCTTCTAAATTCAAGCATTTAATTTGTATTGTAATATGATTTTGAATAGTATGGAGTTTATTATGAAGTATTAATTTGCTTCCATAATGCTTTAAAAGTTCTATAAATCGGTTTTGTTCTAAAAAAAATTGTATATTATCATGATTGAAATTTTCCATTTTTTTGAAACTACTGAATTTTCCTTCTTTATAAAAATATAAATATAAATTCCCATTATAGAGGTTTAAAATGCAAAAATTATTTTCTTTAATAAGGTTTTCATCAAGCAAAGCTTGAAAAATTAAAGGTTCGGGAAAGCAAAAAGATTTTTTTTTCAATTTAGAAACAGGTGTTAAAAAACAATGATAGATTTCATTGTGTTTTAAAAAAGCCATTTGATAATTAAAAGGATTATTGAGTTTAAAATCTGTACTTAGATTATTAAAAAGTTCATCTTCTTGATAGGTGCCTATTTTTTGAATGTAAAGCAGATCTGTGGACTTAATAAAATTTACTTTTTTTAAAGGATTGCTTATCATCGCTTAAAATTTGAGTTAAAAATTCTTTATCTTTTTGCCAATGTTTTTTCACTTGGATAAAAAGTTTTAAAAGTACCTTTTTTTGTGCAAGTTTTGCAATTTTAAAACGTGCAGTCTTACCTATTCTTTTTAAAGTCATTCCTTCTTTTCCTATAAGCATGCCTTTGTGTGAGTTTGTATCAGTGATAATATTTGCTTCTAAAATGAAAAGTTTTGGTGTGTCTTTAGCATGTGTGATCAATACTTCGCTACTATAAGGAAGTTCATCGCTTAAATTTTCATAAATGCTTTCTAAAATAAAATCACGATAAAGTTCTTTTTCACTATTAGGGGTAAGAAAATCAGGATCATAAAAATACTCATGTTCGTCAAGATGCTTAATAATTTCGTCTAATAAAACTTTTTTATAACTTTTTTTCTTACAAGAATAAGGGATAATGGCCTTAAAATAATCTTTGAATTTTGCATATTCTTCTAGTTTTTTTAAAAGTGTAGCGTTATTGCTAAGATCGACTTTGTTTAAAACGACAATGTGAGGCACTTTTGGGTTTAAACCAAGAAAAGCTTCATAATCTTTTGTACTATCAAAAATGCTTGCGACAAATAAAATCACATCGCAATCTTGCATAGCTTTAATAGCGCTTTGTACAAGCAATTGATTTAGGGTTGTACTGCTTTGGTGTAGTCCTGGTGTATCTGTGAAAATGATTTGATTTTTTTCATGCATTACTATAGCTTTGATTTTGCGTCTTGTGGCGTTTTGTTTATGAGAGACTAGGGCGATTTTTTCTTCAAGCAAGGAATTGATTAAAGTGCTTTTTCCTGCATTGGTTCGCCCTATAATACTGACAAAGCCACTTTTCACAAAATATACCTTGCAAGGTCTTTATTTTCTATGATATCTCCAAGTTTTTCATTAACCATTTTTTTATCAACTATGAATTTTTGACCCGCATACTCATCAGCTTCAAAGCTTAAATCTTCAAGCAATTTTTCTATCACTGTATGTAAGCGTCTAGCTCCTATATCTTGCATTTCTTCATTAGCTCTTGAAGCGATTTTAGCGATTTCTTTAATGGCTTCATCTTCAAATTCAAGCTCTAAATTTTCGGTTTTTAAAAGTTCACAATATTGTTTTAAAAGTGAATTTTTTGGGCGTGTTAAGATTTCATAAAGTGCTTTATCATCCAAGCTATCAAGTTCTACTCTTAGAGGAAAACGTCCTTGAAGTTCTGGGATTAAATCGCTAGGCTTGCTAAGATGAAATGCCCCTGCAGCAATGAAAAGGATATGATCGGTTTTTAAAGTTCCTATTTTTGTTTGTACATTTGATCCTTCTACAATAGGAAGCAAGTCTCTTTGTACACCTTCTTTGCTTGGATCTTGTCGGTTTGAATTTCTACTTGAAACTGCAATTTTATCAATCTCATCGATAAAAATAATGCCTTCATTTTCTGCTCTTTTTAGGGCTTCACTTTTGATGTTTTCTTGATCTAAAATTTTCTCTGCAGCTTCTGTTTTTAATGCGTTTTTAGCATCTTTGATTTTCATTTCTTTTTTGACTTTTTTACTGCCAACCCCAATGACTTTGACTACATCTTGCATTACACCCATTTCAGGGGGTAAATTAGGATTGGTATCGAACATATTTTGAGAAATTTCTATTTCTATAGTGCTTTCATCAAGATCGCCTTTTCTTAGTTTGGTTTTCATTTTTTCAAGGCTATTTTTGTATTCTTCTTGTTTTTCATCACTAATACCTTTAGGTAAAGGTGGTAAGAGTTTTTCTAAAATCTTATTTTCTATAAATTCTTCAATTTTATCTTTATTTTTTTCTCTTTGTTCGTTTTTTACTAAATTTAAAGCTGCATTGGCTAGATCTCTTACCATGCTTTCTACGTCACGTCCTACAAAACCCACTTCTGTATATTTGCTCGCTTCAATTTTAATGAAAGGAAAGCCCATCATTTTAGCTAGGCGTCTAGCAATTTCAGTTTTACCTACACCTGTTGATCCTATCATTAGGATATTTTTTGGGACTATATCATCTTGTAATTGAGGGCTTAATTGCATTCTACGATAGCGGTTTCTTAAAGCTATAGCGATGATTTTTTTGGCTTTTTTTTGACCTATGATATAATCATCTAAAAATTTAACAATTTCTTTTGGGGTTAGATTCATTTTTCATCCTCTATCACATAAGTTTTGATATGGGTGTTTGTGTAAATACAAATTTCACCCGCAATTTGAAGACTTGATTTAACAAGTTCTTCTTCATCTAAAGAGCTGTGTTTTGCTAAGGCCCTTGCAGCAGAAAGTGCGTAATTTCCACCGCTTCCTATGGCTGCGATTTGCCCATCTTCAGGTTCTACCACATCTCCAGTTCCAGAAAGCAAGAAAATATGATTTCTATCTAATACTAGCATCATAGCTTCAAGTTTTCTTAGATATTTGTCTTTTCTCCATTCTTTAGAAAAATCAATAGCAGCTTTTAAAAGATCTCCTTTTGAACTTTGAAGAAGGTTTTCAAACATATCAAAAAGATTGAAAGCATCAGCAGTAGATCCTGCAAAACCTGCTAATACTTTGCCATTATTAAGCTTTCTGATTTTTACTGCATTGGCTTTTAAAATAGTATTTCCAAAGCTTACTTGACCATCTCCTCCGATTACAGATTTGTTTTTGCCTTTATAAGCTAGAATTGTTGTTGCATGAAACATTATTGTGCCTTTATGTTTATATTTAATTTTGCGTGGATTGCATGACCTAGTTTAATGCTAATTTCATGAAGTCCAAGACTTTTTAAAGTGTCGCATTCTAGAGTTTTTTTGTCAATTTCTATATGTGTTTGTTCTTTTAAGGCATGAGTGATTTCATCTTTAGTCACTCCGCCAAATAAATTCCCATTAGCACCTACGGGCTTTGAAATTTCAAGTGTGATTTTACCAAGCTCTTCTTTTAATTTTTCTAAATTTGCAAGTTCAAAGCGTAAATTTTCCATTTCTTTTTTCTTATCACTTTCATATTTTTTTAAAACCTCATTAGTAGCTGCTTTAGCAAAGCCTTTAGCGATTAGAAAATTTTGACCATAACCATCTTTTACTTCTTTTACTTCTCCTGCTTTTCCAAGATTTTTAACATCTTTGATTAATAATACTTTCATTGTGTTTTCCTTGTATTAAAATTTTCTTTTATTTTTTCCTGCGATAATAAAGCGTAAAGCATTAAGTCTAATAAAACCGGCTGCATCTTTTTGGTTATACACTTCATCTTCTTCAAAAGTGCAATAAGCTGTATTAAATAAGCTATCATTAGCACTTTGGCGGCCTATGACTGTTACATTGCCTTTATAAAGTTCAAGTTTTACACTTCCATTAGCATGGATTTGAGATTCATCAATTAGGGCTTGAAGCATCTTTCTTTCAGGAGAGAACCAATAGCCATTGTAAATTAAGCTTGCATATTTTGGCATTAATTCGTCTTTTAAATGTGCTGCTTCTTTATCAAGTGTGATGCTTTCAAGTGCTCTGTGTGCTTTTAAAAGTATAGTGCCTCCTGGTGTTTCATAACAACCACGACTTTTCATACCCACATAGCGATTTTCTACTATGTCAAGACGCCCTATACCGTGTTTAGCACCTAGCTTGTTAAGTCGGCTTAAAAGCCCTGAAGGGCTTAATTTCTCACCATTAATAGCGATTAAATCTCCTTTTTGGAAATCTAATTCTATGATTTCACTCTCATTGGGAGCATCTTTTGGATTTTTTACCCATCTCCACATGCTTTCTTCAGGAGTTTTTGCTGGATCTTCTAAAATGAGTCCTTCATAAGAAATATGAAGTAAATTAGCGTCCATAGAATAAGGAGATTTGCCTTTTTGCTTAGAAATATCAATGCCATGTTTTTGTGCATAAGCTAGGAGTTTTTCACGACTATTTAAATCCCACTCACGCCAAGGGGCAATGATTTTTAAATCAGGATTAAAGGCAAGATAGGCTAATTCAAAGCGTACTTGATCGTTGCCTTTACCTGTAGCACCATGGCTTATTGCATCGGCTTTTGTTTTTAAAGCAATTTGTGCTTGGGTTTTAGCGATTAAAGGTCTTGCTATGCTTGTTCCAAGCAAATACTCTCCCTCATAAATAGTATTAGCTCTAAACATAGGAAATACATAATCTTTAACAAATTCATCTTTTAAATCTTGAATGAAAATATTTTCTTCTTTTACGCCTAAAGAAAGGGCTTTTTTTCTTGCGGGTTCGAGTTCTTCACCTTGGCCAATATCAGCTGTAAAGGTTATGACTTCACATTTGTATTCATCTTGAAGCCATTTTAAAATAATACTTGTATCAAGTCCACCAGAATAAGCTAAAACCACTTTTTTTATTTCATTGTTCATTTAAAGATATCCTTTATTAATGAGTGTTAAAAACGATCAATATTGTATCTAAAATACTTTAAAGAAAAGTTTTTTTAGCTTTGTTTTTTCAAAGAAAGATGAAGGATGGAAGTAAGGTTTGTTTCAAAACATTTGATTTTTTTTGCTAAAATTATTTTTATGAGAATTGATAAATTTTTAAATGCAGTTAATATTATTAAAAGACGTGCAATTGCTGAAGATATGTGTAGGAGTGGGGTTGTGGGGATTAATGGCGTTATTGTTAAAGCAAGTAAAGAAGTTAAAATAGGAGATATTATCACTTTATATTTTATTCAATACACTCAAAGTTATAAGGTTTTAGCTTTGCCAAGTACTAAAAATATTCCTAAAAATGCACAAAATGAGTATGTGGTGAAATTATGAAAGAATTTATTTTAGCCAAAGAGGAGCTTTCAATTATGCTTAAACATTTGCCCAAAAGTGGCGTTGTTTTGCTTGAAGGGGATTTAGCTAGTGGAAAAACAAGTTTAGTTCAAGCTTGGGTTAAGTTTCTAGGTCTTAATGATAAGGCGGATTCTCCTACTTTTTCTATAATGCAAAAATACCATGATCAAAACATTTGCATTTATCATTATGATATATACCAACAAGGCTTAGAAGGGCTTTTGATTAATGGTTTATTTGAAAATTTTTTTGAAGAAGGTTTGCATTTAGTGGAATGGGGTGATGAAAATTTAAAAAAGGCTTTATTAAAACTTGGAATTTTAAGCATGCAGATTAAAATCAGCCTTAAGGAAAATAAAAGAAAGTATCAAATTTATGAGTAAATTAGAAATTATCAATTTAGAAAAAATCATTAAAAAAACCAAAATTATCCATGGAATTTCTTTAGAAGTTAATAGTGCAGAAGTCGTTGGGCTTTTAGGTCCAAATGGAGCGGGTAAAACAACGACATTTTATATGATATGTGGCCTTATAGCCCCTAGTAGTGGAAGGGTTGTTTTAGATGGTTTAGATATTACGAAAAATCCTTTAAATAAACGTGCAAGATCAGGTATAGGGTATTTACCTCAAGAAAGCAGCATTTTTAAAGATTTAAGCGTGGAAGAGAACTTGCTTTTAGCAGCACAAATTTTTTATAAAGATAAGAAAATTTTACATGATAAAGTCGAGCAAATGCTTGAACTTTTAAGTATAGAGCCCATCCGTTTAAGGAAAGGTTTGAGTTTAAGCGGTGGTGAAAGGAGGCGTTGCGAGATCGCTAGAAGTCTTATATGTGAGCCTAAATTTTTGCTTCTTGATGAACCTTTTGCTGGTGTTGATCCTATAGCAGTAGCTGAGATTCAAACTTTAATTAAAGAGCTTAAAAGGCTTGATATAGGAGTATTAATTACTGATCATAATGTGCGTGAAACTTTAGCTATTTGTGATAGGGCTTATGTTATAAAATCAGGTTCTTTGCTTGCTAGTGGGAATGCAGATGAAATAGCTACAAATAAAGATGTAAAAAAATATTATCTAGGAGCGGAGTTTAAACTCCTTGATTGATGCTAAAGCAAAAAATTTCTCAAGTACCTAAGAGTAAAATTTCTCAGACTTTACGTTCTTGGTTGCCTATTTTACAAGCAAATATAGAAGATTTAAAGGAGAATTTAGATCAATTTTCCCAAGAAAATCCTTTTTTAAGCGTTAAAGATTCTATACAAACTTGTGCTAATGGTAAGAATTATTTTGATTCATTTTATAAACATAATGTCAATTCAGCTTTAGTAGATAGTAAAGGCATAGCTAAAAAAAGTGTTTATGAACTTTTAAATGAACAAATTCTTCCTCCTCTTTTTCCTACAAGTAAATCTCAAGAACTTGCAAAAAAGATTATAGAGTGTTTAAATGAAGAGGGTTATTTTGAGTATGATAAGAATATTTTAAAAGAATATTCTTTAGAAGAGCTTGAACGTGTAAGATTGAGATTTCGATTTTTAGATCCTGTGGGCGTGGGTTCAAAAGATTATAAAGAAGCTTTTTTATTTGCACTTGATAATATGCAATTGGATGAAAAATTGGATGAATTTTGTAGAGTTTTGATCATGAATTTTGAAAACATACAAAAATATACTAAAGAACCTTTGTATAAAGAAGCTTTAGGAGTGATTAAGCGTTTTAGTACTCCTCCTTTTTTAGAATATTTTGAAGACTCTCGTGTGATAGTTCCTGATATTTTCGTTTATAAAGAAGAAGGTGAAATTAAGGTAAAAATCAACGATGATTATTATCCTGAAATTTCTATACAAACTGATGGTTTAGAACATGATTTTTTAAGCCATTATATTAAAGAAGCAAAAAATTTAGTCGATGCTTTAGCAATGCGAAAGGCAACTCTTTATAAAATAGGGCTTATGATAGTAGAATATCAGTATGATTTTTTTATGGGTAAAGAAATCAAGCCTATGACTTTTAAGGATTTAGCGCTTGATTTGGGTCGTAATGCTTCTACCATTTCAAGAGCTGTGGCAAATAAATATTTAAGTTGTGAAAGAGGCCTTATACCTTTGCGCGATTTCTTTTCTTTTGCTTTAGATGAAGAAGGAGAAACTTCAAATGTCGGGGTGAAGGAATTTATAGTTAATTTAGTAAAAAATGAAAATCATAATAAACCTTTAAGTGATAGCAAGATCTTAGATCTTATTAAAAAGCAATTTCATATTGATATAGGACGAAGGACTATTACAAAATACCGTAAGCATCTTAATATAGCAAGTTCTACAGACAGAAAAAAACTTTATGAGTTAGAAGGATAGTTTTTAGTAAAATATCTTATTCTTATAAATCTTTAAGCTTATGAATTTCATCCCTAAAAGCTGCTGCTTTTTCAAATTCAAGTGCTTTAGCTGCTTCTAGCATTTGTCTGCGTAGTTCTTTGATGAATTTGGCTCTTTCTTTAGCTGGCATTTTTTCTAATTTTTTTCCTTTGCGATAAATGATACCTTGATCTTCTTCGTTTTTAAGACTTTCTTCTATGTGACGCTTGACTGAAGTTGGGGTAATATTATGCTTTTTATTATAAGCTGCTTGCAATTTACGCCTCTCATGGGTTATATCCATGGCTTCTTGCATGGATTTTGTGATTTTTTTACAAAAAAGCAAAACCTTGCCATTGACATTCCTAGCAGCTCTTCCTATGGTTTGAATAAGGCTTGTAGTACTTCTTAAAAATCCTTCTTTATCTGCATCCATAATCGCAATTAATGAAACTTCAGGTAAGTCAAGTCCTTCTCTAAGCAAATTAATACCTATAAGTATATCAAAAGTACCATTTCTTAAATTACGAATGATTTCATTACGTTCTACAGCATCAATATCAGAGTGCATGTATTTTACTTTCATGCCTAATTGTAGATAATACCTTGTGAGTTCTTCAGCAAGCTTTTTAGTAAGTACAGTGACTAAAACACGTTCGTTTCTTTCTATGACTTTTTTAGCTTCATCAAATAAAATTTCAACTTGATTATCGCTATCTTTAAGTTCTATAAAAGGATCTAATAACCCTGTAGGGCGCATGATTTGATGAAAAATATTTTCCTTGCTTAACTCAAGCTCTAAAGGTGCAGGTGTAGCCGATACAAAAAGAAATTGACAATTTTTATGGATAAACTCATCAAACATCAAAGGCCGATTATCTAATGCTGAAGGCAAACGAAAACCATAATCAACCAAAGTTTGCTTTCTGCTTCTATCGCCTGCGAACATACCGCGAAATTGCGGCAAAGAAACATGGCTTTCATCTACAATAACAAGAAATTTCCTATCTTTTATAGCAAAATAATCAAAAAGTGTGTAAGGCGTGTCGCCTTCTTTTAATCCTGTTAAATGTCTTGCATAATTTTCAATGCCTTTGCACATGCCTGTGCTATTTAGCATTTCAAGATCAAATTCTACCCTTTGCTTAAGACGTTGATATTCTACGAGCTTGTTTTCGTGTTCAAATTGGGCTAAGCGTTGGTTTAATTCTATTTTTATATCATTTATAGCTTGTTTTAAGCGTGTTTGACCTACGCTAAATTGGCTTGTAGGATAGAGTATAAAGCGTTTTAAATCTTTACCTTTTTTGCCTTCTAAAACATTATAATGATACATAGCATCTAGCTCATCGCCAAAAAATTCAAGTCTTACTACTTCATCTTCATAATAAGCAGGATAAATGTCTATAATATCGCCTTGAACACGAAAATCAGCACGATCAAAGAAATTGTCATTTCTTTTATAACCCATATCCACTAGCTTTTTTAAAAGTTCTTTTTGTGAAATTTGCATGCCTAATTCAAAGATTAAAACCATACCTGTGTATTCTTGAGGATTCCCTAATCCATAATTTGCCGATACACTAGCAATGCATACAACATCTTCATAGCTTAAAAGAGAGGCTGTTGCACTTAATCTTAAACGTTCTAAATCTTCATTTGTAGAACTGTCTTTTTCTATGAAAACATCCGTACGAGGGATATAAGCTTCAGGTTGGTAATAATCATAATAAGATATAAAATATTCTACATGGTTATTAGAAAAAAAGCCTTTAAATTCGCTATAAAGTTGTGCACAAAGGCTTTTATTATGACTCATGATAAGAGTTGGCATATTTAATTCTTTAATAACATTTGCCATGGTAAAGGTTTTCCCGCTTCCTGTAACGCCTAGTAAGGTTTGGTATTTGTTGCCTTTTTTGATGCTATTGACTATACCTTTGATGGCTTTTTCTTGATCAGGACTTGGTTTAAATTGACTTGTTAGTTCTAACATGATTTTCACTTTTTTAATTGATTCAATGAAAAATTCTAAAAGAAAATACTTTAATTAAAAATTAATCAACAATAAAAACCTAAAATTAAATTTTTTTCTGCTACAATTATAAAAATATTTTCCAAAAAATTATAAATTTCCAAAAGATAAGGCAAAAATATGTTTGATGAAAAAATAATCAATACTATGACTGATAAAGTAAATGAGTTGATAGAAAAGTATAATGAAGTTTGCAAGGCTAATGAAGCTTTAAGAAATGAGCTTGTTAGTGTCAAAGCACAAAATGAAGCAAAGAGTAATCAAATCATGCGTTTAGAAGAAGAGCTTAAATCTCGTAATATAGAAAGCGAAGATATTTATAAGAAAATAGAGGCTGTTCTTGGCAGATAATCTTAAACAAGTTATTATTAATGTCAATGCGAAAGATTTTATTGTTAAATGCAGTGAAGAATTTGCGAATTTTTTAGAGGATGATATTGCTTTTATTTCTGGTGGCACCAAAAAAATAGAATTAAAACATTTTGTCGATGCTTTTGTAAAAAAAAGCTATGAAAATTATATTTTAGAAAGAGAACTCAAAAAGCTAATAAAAGCCATCAATGAAGAACTTCCCATAAAATGAAAAAGCATTTACTTTGCTTGAACTTGTTTTTGTCATGTTGATTCTAGCGATTTTGGCAAGTTTATCTTTATCCTTTATAGGCACTACAAAGGATAAAGTAAAAATATTAAAATTAAAAACTGATTATGAAATGTTAAATTCCGCCCTTGCACTCATGCGCACTCAAATGAAACTTAAAAATTTAAATTTCCCAACTGTTTTAGAACATGCAAAAATCAATCATCCTAAACAAAAGCTTTTTTATTGTTTGAACGATTGTGCTTATTCTTTATTAGATACGCCTATTTATTCTGATTTTAAATTTTGGATGAAAACGGGTGAAAATCATTATAGTTTTGCTTTAAATGCTAAAGAGAAAGTTGATTTTGTTTATGATTTTAAACAGGGTTTGTTAAAATGTATAGAAAGTTTTAGATGCAAAGAACTTCTATGAAATATTATGAACTTGCTATTTGTGGTTTGTATTTAGATAATTTAACCTTTCATAGTGCTGATGAGATTGATCCTTTAACACAAGTTTTTGTGGATTTAAGAACTAAAAAAAATCTTAAAGCCATTGTTATTAAACAATGTCCTAAGCCTGATTTTAAAACCGCACCAATTAAAGAAATCACACCATATTGTTTAAGCCCTTTGCAAGCTGAATTGGCAGATTTTATTGTGTATTATTATGCTTCAAAACTCGGTTTTGTTTTGGGTTTTTTCCACGCAAGCATGCAATATCAAAGCCATAAAATTTGTATAGAAAATACTCCTAAGCTAAGCTTTAAGCAAGAGCAAGCTTTAGCTTTTATCAAGAAAGAAAATCCTTCTTTGCTTTTTGCTGATACAGGCAGTGGTAAAACCGAAATTTATATTTCTTTGATTAAAGAATATTTAGAACAAGGCAAGCAGGCTTTATTATTAATGCCTGAAATTGCTTTAACAGCCCAAATGCAAAAGCGTTTAGAAGTCTATTTTAAAGACAGTTTTTTTCTTTGGCATTCTAAAATTTCAAAGAAAAAAAAGCAAGAATGTTTAGAGTCTTTTTCTAAAGGTAAAGCACTTTTGATTGCAGGTGCTAGGTCGGCTTTGTTTTTGCCTTTTAGAAATTTAGGACTTATTGTAGTGGATGAAGAGCATGATAATTCCTATAAGGCTTCAAATCAGCCTTTTATTAATATAAGGGATTTAGCGCTTTTTTTAGGACAAAAAAGCGGTATTAAAGTGGTTTTAGGATCAGCTACTCCTTCATTAACAAGTTTTTATAAACATCGAAGTTTTCGACTTCAAGGTACTTTTTTTAAAAGCAAAAAGCATTTTTTATATGATGAAAGTGAGCTTAGTGTAACACCTATGCTTTTAAACGAGTTGCAAAAAAGCTTAGATCGTAAAAAGCAAGCTATCGTTTTTTTACCTACAAGGGCTAATTTTAGACAAATTATTTGCAAAGATTGTGGAGAAAGCATTCAATGTCCTTTTTGTTCTATTGCTATGAGCATGCATAAAAAGAAAAAGATTTTAAAATGTCATTATTGTAATTATACTTCTTTAATAGAGCAAAATTGTCCTAACTGTCAAGGCCAAATGTTAGAAGCTAAAAAAATGGGCACAGCTGAACTTCAAGAGCTTTTGCAAAATGCTTTGCCTTTGGCAAATATAGCTAAATTTGATAGCGATGAAATTACTAGTATTCAAAAATTAAATACCATTTTAAAAGCTTTTAATGATAATAAGATTGATGTGCTTATTGGAACCTCTATGCTTGCTAAAGGGCATGATTATCATAGTGTGGATTTAAGTGTTATTTTAGGACTTGATGAGTATTTGTTTCGTCCTAGTTTTAAAGCAAGTGAAGAAACCTTAGCCTTAGCAATGCAAGTTGCAGGAAGAGCCGGACGCAAAGGCGAGGCTAGAGTGCTTTTACAAACCAAAAATAGGGCTTTTTTTGAAAAGTATATTAAAGATTACGATGCTTTTTTAAAAGATGAGCTAGAAAATAGAAAAGAGCTTTATCCGCCTTTTATCCGCCTTTTAAGAGTGCTTATAGAGGATAAAAATCAAAAAAATGCCCAGCAACTTTGCGAAAGACTTGCAAGCCAATTTCAAAAAATGCAGCAGGTGCAATTAGTAGGCTATGGTGTTTGTAGTGTTGAAATGCTACAGGGAAAATACCGTTTTTATTTGTTATTTAGAAGTCAAAATTATAAAGCTTTAGTTGCGATTGAAAACTATGTTTTGCAATTTAAAAATGTCAATGCTGATATAGATCCTATTGATTTTATATGATTTATAAGTTTTTGTGCATTTTGATAAATTCTTGATAGTACTTCCAAGAAGCAATGATATCATGACGGCATTGTTTTAAATGGGAAAAATCTTTTTCAAAAATATTAAAAAATCTAAGTGCTAGGGCTTTATCTTTGCGAAGATAATCTATCACATCGCTTTCTTTCATCATTTTTGCTTCATCTTCATCTAGGGTTGTTTTAATGTGAGATAAAAAATCATGCAAGTAGTTTTTAACACTTGTAAATAAAAGTTCATTGTGTTTTAATTCTTCAAAATCTTTTTTGTCAATGTATACACCTATATCATTGCATAGGTCGTTTTTGATGATTTCTTTTATAATATTGATTTTTTCAGAATTTATATGGGTTCTTTCTAAAAGTATAGGAATGCTTTTAGCATAGATATGAGGATTTTTTTTATTATTAGGGGTGCTGAGTGAAAACATATTATCAAGATCTTTAGGATTAGCATAGAAAGTAAGAGGAAGAAGATAGCGGATATATCCTCTAAATTCTTTGATTTTAAACAAATCATAACTATCTTCATGTACTGGAGTGAAATCAAATCTTTTAGCAAGGCAATTCATAGTATTTAAGGCCTTTGTTTGACTGATTTCTTCCATATCAAGATAATGTATATTGTTTTTATTAAAGTATTTTAATAAATAATCAAGAATAAAAACCCCTTCTTGCAGTTCTTTAAAATCAATCTTAATAGCATGGTTTTGATGGGTTAAAAAATGGATATAATAGCGCCAATCATAAGTTAAATTAAATTCGCAAGGATAATTTCTTTGTACTTTACTCCAATCTCTTCCCCAATTATGCTTTAAAATTCCTATAGGATCGCGTACCCCACAAAGTATATTAGAATTATAGTCTATAAGGGATAAGAATTTATCAAAATAAGGAAGATTGATTTCTGAAATATTAATAGCGTATTGATTGATTTTATCATTATTAAGATACATGTGATGGATGCAGTATCTTTCTTTAGCATCATGGGGTAAAACCCATGAAGGAAAACAAGTCACATTGCAGCATTGATGAAGATATCTTAAAAATGCTGCTGCACCCACTCCATGAGCAGAAATATAAATGAATTTATAATGTTTAGGCAGTGGCAAATTTAAATCCCAAGCTAATTGTGCACAATGCTTACTTGCATCTATTTCTACAAAATTAGGATTGATTAAAGGAGGATAAGGGTGTTTTGTCATTAAATATTTTTCATAAAATTCATGAGAATTAAGCCAGGTGCAAATGATTTGGATATTTTCTAAGACAAAGGCAAAAAATTTTTCATTATTAGAATTTTGTAAGGCTTGCAAAAGAATTCGAGCTAAAGTATGATTTAAATTATTTTTAATATATTTTAGAAGATTTTGCAATGTTCCTCTTTATTATAATGATTTATATTGATGCTAGTTTAGATTCTAGATAAAATCTTTAAATATTATCAAAAATAAACTTTAATTAAAGTAATAAAAGTTAAAATTTAATATCAAAAACTTAAAGAGTGAAATTATGGAATATAAAAGATTTAAAACCCGGCAGATTAAAGTAGGCGATGTTTTAATAGGGGGTGATGCACCCATTTCAGTCCAGTCCATGCTTTTTACTAAGACAAGAGATGTTAAAGCTTGTTTAGAACAACTCAATCGTCTTTATTTTGCAGGGGCTAATATAGTACGTTTAGCTTGCCTTGATATGGCTGATGCAAGGGCTTTAAAGGAAATTAAAGCACAAAGTCCTTTACCATTGATAGTGGATATTCATTTTAATCATAAATTAGCTTTATATTGTGCCCAATTTATCGATGGAGTACGTATTAATCCTGGCAATATAGGTTCAAAACAAAATATCAAAGAAGTTGTAAAAGCTTGTAAAGAACGCAATATTCCTATACGCATAGGAGTTAATCATGGATCTATAGAAAAGCAATTTAGTGATAAATTAGGCTATGGTGTGGATGCCATGCTTGAAAGTGCTATGTATAATATCAAGTTTTTAGAAGATCTTGATTTTTTTGATATTAAAATTTCTATGAAAACTTCAGATACACAAAAAACTATAGAAGCTTATGAAAGACTTAGACCTCTTTGTGATTATCCTTTTCATTTGGGTGTGACAGAAGCAGGAACGCGTTTTCACAGTACTATAAAAAGTTCTATTGCTTTGGGGAATTTACTTCTTAAAGGTATAGGTGATACTATGCGTATTTCTATAACAGGAGAGCTTGAAGAAGAAATTCGCGTTGCAAAAGCGATTTTGCAAGATAGTGGTGTTCAAAAAAGTGGGGTAAATATCATTTCATGTCCAACTTGTGGAAGGATTCAAAGTGATTTATTAAGCGCTATTAAAATAGTTGAAGAAAAAACTAAACATATCAAAGAACCTTTAAATATTAGCGTTATGGGTTGTGTTGTAAATGCTCTTGGGGAGGCTAAAGGAGCAGATGTGGCCATAGCTTTTGGTAAAAATCAAGGGCTTGTGATAAGGCAAGGAGAAGTTGTAGCTAAGCTTAAAGAAAATGAGCTTGTAGAGAGGTTTTTAATGGAAGTTGAAGATGAGCTTAAAAGCAGAAAGGTAAAATCCTAAAAAGCAAGGCTTTTTGCCTTGCTAAAATGGCCATATGGCTTCTATGACTTTGCTGCCCCATGGCTTTTTAGTGCTTCTTTCTACTTCGCCTTCTGTTTTATATAAGATTTTAGCATCGGCTATGTATTTACTGTCTATAGTGTTGTCTTGACCAATATCATAAGGGCGTACAATCCCGCTTAATTGTATGATTTGTTTTTCGCCGTTGATTAAAAGTTCTCTTGATCCCTCTATAAAATAATTCCCATTAGATAAAATTTTAATTACACGTGTTGAAATCGTAGTATTAAAGCTTTCATTGCGGCTTTGCGTTCCTGTACCTGTATAATTATTAGAACTATTGGTTTTAAAGCCTATATTAGAATAAGCATTGACTTTATCTATAGCACTAGCTATAATCCCTGAACTTCCGCTTAAGCTTCCACCGCCTAAATTAGAAATATTGCTTCTACTTGTTGCTTTGTTTGCTTGTGTGCTTTGGGAGGTGCTTTCTTGTATCACTACTGTTACTAAATCATTGACATTCATAGCCTTTTTATCTGAAAATAAAGGATTATCGCCTTTTCCAAAAAGTGATCCTGGAGAACTTTGGATATTATTGCTTTGTTTAGGAGCGAGTTCTTCAACATAAGCTGGTGGTTTCATAGAAATTTGAGGATCAACTGTTGCAGAGCAACCAAAAAACGCAAATGGTAACATATAAAGTAAAACTTTTTTCATTTTCGTCCTTTAAAATATAATTTTTTTATTTTTCTTTTGTTAAAATTATAAAAGCAAAGAGTGTTCCATATCTGTAAATTCAAGGAGAAAAAGATGGCAAATCTTTATTTAATGCGATCTAGAAGTGATGAGTTAAATACTCTTATTAGTGCAAAATTGCTTCAAAATTATAGTAAAATTTATAAAAATATTGCAATTTATTGCCCTGTGATATATATACATCGTATACCTGTTTTGCAAACTTGGCTAGAAGAATTTAATATTAATCAAACCTTAAAAGGTGCTTACGGTTTTACTTTTAGAGAGGCTATGGAAGAATTTAGCAAAGATCCGCATAATTTTTTCAATGTCATTATAGAAGAATATGAAGAATTAAAACGTAAATACGATTTTGTCTTGGTAAATAGCTTTTGTGAATTTGGTATTCTTGATGGCTTTGATCTAAGTATAAAATTAGCTAAAAATCTCAATACACCTATAGCTGCTATTATTAATGATGAAGATAAACTCATAGCACAAAAATATTTTGATCATGCTTTAGATGGGCGAAATTATCTTTTAATCAATGAAAATTTTAATTTTGAAGCATTACAAAAGCTTAAAGAATATGATTTTATTACCCCTTATCGTTTTAAATACAATCTTATTAAACAGAGTTTAAAAAATAAAAAAACCATAGTCTTGCCTGAAAGCGAGGATGAGAGAATTTTAAGGGCAGCTGAAATTTTGCTAAAAAGCAAGGTTGTTGATCTTATTTTATTAGGAGATGAAAAAAAGATCCAAAAAGATATAGACAAATTAGGACTTGATTTAAGTACCATACAAATAATCAATCCTTTAAAATCACAATACCATGAAGAATTCACTTCTGTGCTTTATGATTTAAGAAAAGCAAAAGGCATGACCTTAGAACAAGCCCAAAATAAGGTTAAAGACAGGACTTATTTTGGAACTTTATTAATTTATACTGGAAAAGCTGATGCTATGGTAAGTGGTGCATCTACTACAACAGCTCAAACCATACGTCCTGCTCTTGAACTTATTAAAACTAAAGAAGGAATCAGTTCGGTTTCAGGGATTTTTTTCATGGGGCTTGAAGATCAGGTTTTAGCTTTTGCTGATTGTGCTGTAAATCCTAATCCAACCCCTCAACAGCTTGCCACTAGTGCTTATGTGAGTGCCATGACTGCTAAATCTTTTGGACTTGAACCAAGAATAGCTTTGCTTTCTTACTCTAGTGGGGATAGTGGTAAGGGCGAAAGCGTAGATCTTATAAAGCAGGCTTTAAAAATTGCTAAAGAAAAATATCCTGATTTAAATATAGATGGTCCTATGCAATTTGATTGTGCTTATGATTTAAAAACTGCACAAAAGAAAATGCCTGATTCTAAAATAGCAGGTCATGTTAATGTCTATATCTTTCCTGATCTTAATGCGGCAAATATTTGTTACAAAGCCGTCCAAAGAACAGCTAATGCTTTAGCTATAGGCCCTATTTTACAAGGACTTAAAAAACCTGTTAATGACTTAAGCCGCGGGTGCTTGGTGGATGATATTGTAGATACGGTTATTTTAAGTGCTATTCAAGCACAATAATAAAGGAAAAATAATGAAAATTTTAGTTTTAAATTCAGGTTCTTCATCAATTAAATTTAAATTATTTGATGATACTCATGTTAAGGCGAGTGGCTTAGTAGAAAAAATCGGAGAATCACAATCAAAGGTTGTTTTAAATAATGCTTTAAACAATGAAAAATTCCAAAGAGAATGCCCTGTAAAAAATCATGAAGAGGGTTTGCAAATAGTCAATGAGCTTTTTAAAGAATCAGGAATTTTAGCTGATTTAAATGCACTTGATGGCTGTGGTCATCGTGTGGTGCATGGAGGAAAGAATTTAAACGCACATTGTTTGGTGGATGATTATGTTCTTGAGGAAATAGATAGAGTAAGTATTTTTGCACCTTTGCACAATCGTGCGCATTTAGCAGGTATAAAAACTCTAATCAAGGCTGCCCCTAATGTTCGCAATGTCGCTGTTTTTGATACAGCTTTTCATCGTAGTATGCCTGATTTTGCTTATATGTATGCTTTACCTTATGAGCTTTATGAAAAACACAGTATAAGAAAATATGGTTTTCATGGAACTTCTCATGCTTTTGTGAGTTCTAAAGCGGCTAATTTACTCCAAAAGGATAAAAATGATTTTAACGCTATTTCAGCTCATCTTGGCAATGGAGCTAGTGTGTGTGCTATAGAAAAAGGGCATAGTGTGGATACCTCTATGGGGTTTACTCCTCTTGAAGGATTGATTATGGGGACGCGATGTGGAGATTTAGATCCTGCTATTTTGCCTTTTATTAGTCATTTTGAGGGTTTGAGTATAGAGCAAATTGATACATTATTGAATAAAAAAAGCGGGGTTTATGGGATTTGTGCTTATAATGATTTTAGAGATATACAAGATCAAATGCAAAAAGGCAATGATAAAGCACGCTTGGCATTAGATATGTTTTGCTACCGTCTTGTAAAATATATAGGTGCGTATTTTGCTGTACTTCCAAAAACAGATGTGCTTATTTTTACTGGAGGTATAGGGGAAAATGATACTTTAGTACGCCAAAAAGTTTGTGAAAGATTAAGCCATCTTGGCATAGTTTTAGATCATGAGCTTAATAAAGAAAAATCTTCAGCAGCAAGGATGATAAATTCTAATTCTTCTAAGGTAAAGATTTTGGTTGTGCCTACAGATGAGGAATTAGAAATTGCTAGAATTACTCAAGAGCTTGTTAGTAAAACTTTATAAAGACAAATTGTGATTTTTTACAATTGCTTAGTTAAGAGTATGTTTTTGCTTTTTTCATTGAAGATTTTTAAGGACTTTTTTTATAGATCTTTTATCAAAAAACTTTTTTAAACATGGCATGGATTAGTGTCTTAAAATCATCAAAGATTAATAAATTCAATGCTTAAAATATTTGATAAAAGATTATTGTTTAAGATATTTTGTTTTTCATGAATGTATGATTTTAATAGCGCTTAAAGCTTTGAAAACTTGACTTTATCAAAAGCATTTTTACTTGGAATTAATTTTCTTTAGGTAGAATTTTCATCAAAAAACAAAGTGTGGGTCATGAAACGGTTTAAAGAATTCAGTCTTCATTTCTTATTTAGAGTATCAGATCATCAGCCTGTACTTGTGCGTGATTTACTAGAAGCTAATGCACTTTTTAATGATGGTATGCTTGTAGATCCTTCTAAGTTAAATTTTAATTTCAAGATTTTAAATTCTTATGTGTATTTTGGGGTTTTATGTATGGTGATTTTATTACCTTTGCTTTTAATTACACATTATTTTTTGACTAAGCTTGATTTTCATATAAGTATTATAAGTGCTGTGATGGTTAGTGCTTGTGTATTTATAGGATATGATATTTTTAAAGTTTATGCTCGTAAGATGATTTCTAAGCAACTCATCCAAAAGGCTTGGACCTTACATTTTCCTTATTTTGCTTATGAAAAATACTCTACAATGGCAGGTGAATTTTATAAAGAAGCTTTAAAAAAAGAAATCCCAAAAGCCCAGTTAGAACAATACGTCTTAGATAAAATCATTCATTCTAAATAATCTAAAATTTGATTTTGAAAACGCATATTTTCTAATCTTCTTTGTAAATCTTTATTCTCTTCGTTTAAAACACTTTGTTCTGTTTTTAACGTGGCAATTTCTCTGCTTAGATAATAAATTTGATTTCTAATATAAATTTGAGGTGTAAATAAGATTAATGCAAAAGTGATAAGTAAGATTGCAAATAAAAGATGATGAAAATTTAAATTTCTATCTTCTTTTGTAGCATCATAAAAACCTTCTAATAAAACGTTTTTTACTTTTTGAGAGTCTTCATCTTCTTGTTTTTTTTGCGTTAAGAGGATAGGGGCGTGGTTTTGTTTGCTTTCTTTTTGTGTGATTTTCTTTTGTAAATTCTCTAGACTTTGCTTGATGCTTACTTGATTTTCTATCGAGGGTTTTTTAAGAGTATTTGAGGTGTTTATTAGAGGTGTTTTTTGAGTTTTATTAGAGCTTTGATTTAAAGGCTTTTTACATTCTTTTTTTGCTTGAGTTGGTTTTGCATTTACATCAGGATTTGAAGTATTTTGAGTTTTAAGAGGGATGTTTTTACTATCATTTAGTTTTTTTCTTACAAAAGGAAAAATTTTTTTAGTTTTTTTAGAATCTTCTTTTTTTCTTTTTTTCATTTTAGAAAGAATTTTTTTAGCAAGTGATTGTCTTTCTTCTAATTTAACATTAATGAGATCTTTTTTAAGGTAAATATTGGATTTTTGAGTATTTTGTGATTCGTATTCTTTATCTAATTCTTCTAAAAATGTATGCGTGTTTGTTTTTTTAAAGCGACGCCTTAAAATATTATCACTAGAAAGTTCTTCTTTTAAATCATCATCAAGCGGTTTGCCTTGATTCATAGCGCGAGAAAATTTTAGCATTTTTTGACGTATGTTTTGGCGTTCTTTTAAAAAATCGTCTTCTAACATACCTTATCCCATGTTTTAAAGTGAAAAACACGCATTTTAGCACAGCTTGATCGGGGGTTTTTTAATAATTCTTCTTTAGTAGCACTTATGGCTTTTTTGCTTATTATTTTTCCTAGACTATGGTTTTTTGTACACGTACAACGCATTGTTCTTTCATCGCAAATACAATTTTTCGCCCATTTTTTAAAAAAATTTTTTACTATTTTATCTTCTAAAGAATGAAAACTAATAATAGCTAAAATACAATCTTTCAATCTTAAATTTTCAAGACTTTGTAGAAAATTTTCAAGTACTTTAAGTTCTTGATTTACTTCTATCCTAATAGCTTGAAAAACTAAGGTGGCTTGAGATACTTTTCTATGGTTTTGTTTGCTTTTTCCTATAATTTGATAAAGTTCTTTGCCGCTTTTAATGCTAGCTTTGTTTCTTGCAAGGCAAATTTTTTCAGCAAGAAAAGAGCCATTATGTAATTGTCCGTATTCTTTAAAGATAAAGGCTAATTGTTCTTTTGTATAAGTATTTACAACGTCAAAAGCTGATATTTTAGCATTTTGATCCATTCTCATATCTAAAAAATCAGATTTTAAGCTAAATCCTCTTAAATTATTATCAAGCTGAAATGAAGAAACTCCAATATCAGCTAAAATACCTTTTAAATTCTCTTTGGAAGGAATTTTTTCTAAAATTTCACTAAAATTACTTTGTATGAAAGTGATTCTATTTCCAAAATATTCAAGATGTTTTTTAGAAAATTCTAATGCTTGTGTGTCTTGATCGCAAGCAATAAATTGCATATGAGGATGCTTCATAAGTAAAGCTTTACTATGACCAGCAAAACCCAAAGTACAGTCTAGAAAATAACCTGTTTTAAGGCTTTTAAAAACTTCTTGAACTTCATGAAGTAAAACCGGAGTATGAGGAATTTCCACAATGCAATCCTAAAATTTTATGCTAATTAAGATTAAATTATAGCTAAATTTCATTTCAAAAAATTGAAAGAATAAATATTTTTGGTAAAAATTTCATAATTAAACTCTACTTAAACACTTCTACGATACAATCATAGCATTTAAAATAAATCAAGGAATGATATGCTTACTTGGATGCAACATCACAAAAAATACCTTATTGTCACTATATGGGTTAGTACTATAGCTTTTGTTGGTGCGGGTTTTTTGGGATGGGGTGCTTATGATTTTAATCTCAATCGTAGTTCTAGCGTTGCAATAGTGGGAAATGAGAAAATCCCTTTTGATGAATGGGATATGAGATACAAGCAAATTTTAAGCTATTATAATCAAATTAGCAATGGTACTTTAACCCAGGAGAATGCTAAAGATTTAGGCATTGAAAACATAGCTTTAAGTTCTCTTATTGAAGATAAGCTTTTATTAAATTTTGCTAAAGATTTAGGCATAGGTGTAAGTGAAAATGAAATTTTACAAAAATTAGCAAATACTAAAGAATTCCAAAACCCTAATGGAGATTTTAATAAAACTATTTATTATGATCTTTTAAATGCTAATAACTTAACTCCAAAAGATTATGAAACTCAGCTTGCAAATGAAATTATTATAAGCAAACTTGGCCCTATTTTAAACATTTCTAGTAAAGATGAAGAATTAAAAATGCTAGGTTCTAGTTATTTTATGCAAGATGATTTAAGTATTGCAAAGATCGATTATAATCCTAAAAATATTAATCTTGATGAAGAAGAATTAAAAAAACTTTGGAATATACACAAACAAGATTATAAAACTCAAAAAGTATATGAAATTTCTACTTATTTTCTAAGTGCAGATGATGAAAAAATCGATGAAGAAGAGCTGTTAAAATTCTATAATCAAGATGAAAATAAACTAAAATACAAAGACTCTTTTGGTAAAATCAAGGATTTTCAAAGTGCTAAAAATGAAGTCGCAAAAGATTATGCTTTAATACGTTTGAAAAATCTTGCTAATGCTAAATTTTTGGATTTAAAAAATAAAAAAGACAATTTCCAAAAAGATATTAATATCACTTCTTCTGATTTTAACTATCCTATCGAGCTTTTAAATAAGGCTAAAAACGCTGAACTTTTAAGACCCGTACTTTATGATAATGGTTATATTATAATCAGATTGAATAAAACAGATCCTGTAAGGATTAAGACCTTTGAAGAAGCAAGAGATGAAGTATTGCCTATGTATTTAAGCGAACAAACTAGGAAAAATTTGGAAGAACAGGCTAAAAATAGTTTAGCTGATTTTAAAGGCGATGATATAGGTTTTGTCAGCCGTGATAGTTCTCGTGAGAGTGTCAAGCTTAGCGATAAAATATTAAATGATTCTGAATTTGCTTATTTTTTAATCAATGTATTTAATGCAGATCAAAAGAGTTCTTATGTGCTTATAAATGATAATAAAGCCATACTTTATAAAATAAATAAGCAAAAATTAGACTTAAGTGCTGATAAATTTGATCAGTATAAACTAATGCTGCAGCAAAATTTACAAAATTTAAAAGCAAGCGAACTTAAACAAGAGCTTGTTGATAGGCTTAAAAAAATATATCCAATAAAAATTTATTATAAAGGGAATTGATTTTGAATATATTAGGAATTGATCTAGGTTCAACCCAAACTTGTGCCATTATCGCTCAAAAAGATGAAGATGGGTTAAAAATTATTGGTTTTTCTAAGGCAAAAACTAATGGGGTTAAAAAAGGTGCCATTACTAATATAGAGTTGGCTTCTAAATCTATAGAAGAGGCTGTTAGAGGTGCTCAGATGATGAGTGGGGTGCACTATGATAAGGTTGTTGTATCTATTTCTGGTGCTTATACTAAAAGTGTAGATAGCATAGGAGTGGTTAATATCCCAAATCATGAAATAGGCATTAAAGAAATTCACCGTGCCGTAAGTACAGCCAAACACACCGCAAATTTACCAAGTGCTTATGAAATCATTCATGTTTTGCCTTATAATTTTAAAGTCAATGATTTAGAACATGTTGATGATCCTTTGGGTATGAGCGGGAATCGTTTAGAGGTTTCAACTCATATAGTTATTTCTCAAGAATCTCATATTAAAAACCTTAAAAAAGCTGTTGAACTAGCTGATTTAAGAGTTGATAATATAGTACTTTCAGGATATGCTTCGGCTATAGCTTGTTTAGATGATAGTGAAAGAGAATTAGGTGCGGTTTTAATAGACATGGGAGGTGCTATTTGTGATATGGTAGTGCATACTGGAAATTCCATCCGGTATAATGATTGCTTACAAATTGGATCTATTAATATTACTCAAGATTTATCCATGGCATTGCACACGCCTTTAAAAGAGGCTGAAAAGATCAAGCTTAATTATGCAGCCCTTTCTCAACAGCCTAATACTCTAATCCAAATCCCTTCTATGGGAGATGAAAAAAAAGTTAATGAAGTTTCTTTAGATATCATTTCTAATGTAATTTATGCGCGAGCAGAGGAAACTTTAATGATTTTAGCAAAAATTTTAAGCGATAATCGCTATGCTAGTACTATAGGTGCGGGCGTGGTTTTAACCGGTGGGATGACTAAATTAGCAGGAATTGATGAATTAGCTCCTGCGACTTTTGACAATCGTTCTGTAAGGCTTGCTTTTGCAAGAAAAGATTTAATTACAGGATTTAGTGAAATTTTTGCCGATCCTGAAAATACTTGTGCTATAGGACTTTGTTTGTATGGGGCGGGGTATTTTACCCCTTATGAACTTGATTCTAATGAGAAATTAAGATACAAAGGAGAAATTGAAAATTTTAATCGTCAGATTAAACAAGATAATGTTTTGCAAAAAGATACTCAAAGCGAAATAAAATCTGATTTTTTTGATGAAAATTTGCAAGAAAATGATACAATTGCATTGCAAGAACAATTAAATTTTAAAGAGCCGAAAGAAAAAAAACCTAGTGTTTTTTCAAATATCTGGCATAAGATTATGAATCAATTTTAACAAGGAGAAATTTTTATGAGTGAATTTTTAGTAGAAGAAATGCAACATAATAAAGGTGCCAAAATTAAAGTTATAGGGTGCGGCGGCGGCGGCGGCAATATGATCAATCACATGGTTAAAATGGGATTAAATGATTTGGATTTGATTGCAGCAAATACAGATGCACAAGCTATTTCAATTTCATTAGCAAAAACTAAAATTCAACTTGGTGAGAAAAAAACTAAAGGTTTGGGTGCTGGCATGCTTCCTGAAGTTGGTGCAGAAAGTGCTAAAGAAAGTTTTGAAGAAATAAAAGCAAGTTTAAGTCAAAGTGATATTGTATTTATTGCTTCGGGTTTTGGCGGTGGTACAGGTACAGGTGCGACTCCTGTGATTGCCCAAGCAGCTAAAGAAATTGGAGCTTTGACTGTTTCTGTTGTAACTATGCCTTTTGCTTTTGAAGGAAAGCAAAGAAAAAAACTTGCTGAAAATGGTCTCCTTGAACTTAAAAAGGAAAGCGATTCTATCCTTGTTATCCAAAATGAAAAATTACTAAGTATTATTGATAAAAAAGCAGGTATTAAAGATGCTTTTAGATTGGTTGATGATATTTTAGCACGTGCTGTTAAAGGTATGGTGTCTATTTTGCTTGATAATGGTGATATTAATGTTGATTTTGCTGATGTTAGAACCATTATGAGTCACCGCGGTCTTGCGCTTATGGGCGTGGGAAGTGCTAGCGGTGAAAATGCTATAGAAGAAGCACTTTGTAATGCTATAGAATCTCCTTTACTTGATGGAATGGATATTAAAGGTGCTAAAGGCGTTATTTTACATTTTAAAACAAGTTCTGATTGCTCTTTATTTGAAATCTCAGCAGCAGCCAATAACATACAAGAACTTGTCGATGAAAATGCAAAGATTATTTTTGGTTCTACAACAGATGATAGCATGCAAGATAGAGTCGAGGTAACTATCATTGCAACAGGTTTTGAAGATAAAGATACTTCAGAGAAAAAAATTACCGAAGAAACTCAAGCTTCTAAGAAAAATCCTTATTTAAATCTTAAAAAAGTAAGTGGTGGTTATGATGAAGAAATAATGGCACAGATTGAAACTCCTACTTTTTTACGCCGTCAAATGGATTGAATCAATTTTTAAGCAAGATTACCATCTTGCTTTTTATTTGTTTTAAACTACTTTCAAATTTTTCTTTATAAACATTGCATTAGCTTTATTAAATTGGAACACTTCTTGCTTTATATCTATAAAATCTTAATTTTATAGGTGAAAATATGCAAAATGGATATTATCAAGCAACAGGCGGAATGGTAACTCAATTTAATAAGCTTGAAGTTATTACTAATAATCTTGCCAATATTAATACGAGTGGATATAAAAGAGATGATGTCGTCATTGCAGATTTTAAAAGGATTTTTAAAGAAACTCAAGATGAGTTGCCTATACAAAATCACACAAGAGATGCATCGCGTTTTCTCAACACTACTATAGATGGAATTCCTCAAGTTTCTCAAGAATACACAGATTTTACTTTAGGATCTTTAAAAGCTACAAATAATCCTTTAGATTTGGCTATAACAAGAGAGGATGCTTTTTATTTGATTCAGACTAAAAATGGAGAGGTAAGATTAAGTAAAGATGGAATTTTTCAACTTGACGATGAAGGTTATTTAGTCAACAAACAAGGTTATAAAGTTTTAAGTTCTGATTATTTTAATCAGCCTCAAAATGCTGGAATTCGTGTCTTAAGTGGTGCAACCCGTATTGATGTTGATAAAAATGGAGTTATTAGAGTCAATGGCACTGAGAATGCAAGATTATTTGTGGCACAAGTAGATGATATTAGAGCTTTACAAAAGGATGGAGATAATCTTTATAAGATTGATGATTTAACACGTCTTAGAGAGTTAGAAAATTCTAATGCTATTTATCAGGGTTTTTCCCAAGGATCAAATGTCAATCCTGTTACTGAAATGGTAGGTTTAATCGAGGCAAATAGGATGGTAGAAATGTATCAAAAGGTCATGACAGCTCATATGGATGATTTAAATCAAGAAGCTATCAATAAGCTTGCAAGCGTTAAATAATAAATTATAAAAAGGATTAAAAATGATGAGATCTCTTCACACTGCTGCTACAGGGATGGTAGCACAACAAAGACAAATTGAAGTTACTTCAAATAATATTGCCAATGTCAATACAGCAGGTTTTAAGAAAAGTCGTGCTGAATTTGCTGATCTTATGTATCAGGTTATGAAATATGCAGGTACTTCGACCTCTGCTACCACTCTTTCGCCTTCAGGCATAGAAGTAGGAGTAGGTGTGCGTCCTACAGCAATTACTAAAGTTTTTACTGAAGGTAATTTAAAATCAACCAGCACAGATGGTCTTGATATGGCCATAGCGGGCAATGGTTTTTTCCAAATTCAATTACCTGATGGTACTACAGCTTACACTAGAAATGGACAATTTACAAAAGATAATGAAGGTAATATCGTCAACTCAGATGGTTATAAACTTTTGCCTGAAATGACTATACCAGAGGGTGCATTAGCTATTAATGTTGCTACTGATGGAACTGTTTCTGTAATGCTTCCAGGTGAGCAGCAAGAAACTCAAATAGGGCAAATAGAATTAGTACAATTTATCAATCCTGCAGGTCTTCATTCTATGGGGGACAATCTTTATCTTGAAACAGGAGCAAGTGGAGCACCTGTAAATGGTATAGCTGGACAAGATGGTCTTGGGACTATAAGACATGGTTTTGTAGAGCTTAGCAATGTACAACTTGTTGAGGAAATGACAGATCTTATTACAGGACAAAGGGCCTATGAGGCAGGATCAAAAGCAATCACAACAAGTGATGATATGTTAGCTATTGTAAATCAACTCAAAAGATAAATAATGAAAAATTAATGGCATTATGCCATTAATTTCTAGCAAGAATAGCAAGTTTTAAACTCATAAGCTGTTGGGCGAGCTTCTATAGGCCATACTTGGGTTTCAAATTTTAAATGTTGATAATCGTCTATAAAAATATCACTCATTACAGGTTTTAAATAAGAATTGTGTCGGATTAAGGCTTCAAGACTTCCTCTTAGGGTATGAGGTAGTTGTTCTATACCTTTTTCGCGGATTTCATCTAAAGTAAGATCAAATAAATTCTCATCCATAGGACCTACCGGGATGGTTTTGTTTTTAATGCCGTCAAGTCCCGCCATTAAAAGACTCACAAAAGCTAAGTAAGGATTAGCCGTGCTATCAGGAAAACGAATTTCAATACGGGCAGAATTTTTATTGATACCATAAGGAACGCGACAACTTGCAGATCTGTTTTGAGAAGAATAGGTTAAAATACAAGGTGCTTCAAAGCCTGGAACAATCCTTTTATAGGAATTAGAACTAGGATTAGTGAAGGCTGCAACACTTCTAGCATTTTTTAAAATCCCACCTATATAATTTATAGCTATGTGACTTAGTCCACTATATCCGTCTTTATCATAGAATAAATTTACTCCATCTTTCCATAAACTCATATGAACGTGCATACCATTGCCATTGTCTCCATATAAAGGTTTTGGCATAAAAGTTGCGGTTTTTCCATTAAGATGGGCTACCATTTTAACGACGTATTTGTAAATTTGTACATTATCAGCTGCTTCTACAAGAGTACCAAAATTAACTCCAATTTCAGCTTGACCTTGGGCCACTTCATGATGATGGACAAAGGTTTTAAGACCTACTTTTTGAAGGGTTTGAACCATTTCAGATCGGATATCGACTAAAGAATCTATAGGCTGTACAGGAAAATATCCTCCTTTGTTTCTAGGACGATGGCCTGTATTGTAACTGTCTGTAAATTCTCTATTGTCATTCCATTCTCCTTCTTCAGTATCTACTTCATATTTAGAACAATGAGCTGTATCGACTATTTTAACACTATCAAAGACAAAAAATTCATTCTCTGGTCCAAAATAAGCAGTATCAGCTATACCGCTATTTTGAAGGTATTGTATGGCTTTTTTGGCTATGCTTCTTGGACATTTTTCATACATTTGGCCTTTATAGATATCATATACATCACAAAATATTATAATCGTAGGATCAGCTGTAAAAGGATCTAAAAAGGCACTTTGCACATCAGGTTTTAAAATCATATCCGATTTTTCAATAGGTTGCCATCCGTGGATTGAACTTCCATCGAAGGGAATACCTGCTTTAAATGTTGTTTCATCAATGGCATCAAGATTATAGGTGATATGATGCCAAGTTCCTATCATATCTGTAAAGCGGAAATCGACAAAAAGAACTTCATTGTGTTTGCAAAATGTAAAAAAATCATCTATACTGTTAACAAACTTTCCCATAATTTTCACTCCTTCTTTAGTTGAATTTGTCAGATTATAGCATAAAATTTTTTAATTAAGATTTAATTAATATATTTTTTTTATGAATTTTAGAAATTTAATATAAAAATAATAAAAAATAAAATTTATATTTTTGTTTTAGATAAAATTGATTATAATTTAAAGCAATTTTATTGAAAATCCATATTGAAAAAAGGAAAAAAATGACCCAAGAAGAGCTGGATGCTTTGATGAATGGTGATGTTGATCTTGACTTAGAATCAAAAGCACAAACAAAACAAGAAGAACCCCAAGCTAAAGAAGATGCCAATGATTTAATGCTAGAGGATATAAAAATATCTGATTATAAGCCTAATCCTAGTGTAGTATGGCCACCTCCACCACCAAATCAAGAACATAAAGTCGTACACCAGCTTGATGATGTCACAAAAGATAGTGAGCTTAAAGCGACAGAAATGATGGATAAGCTTGAAAGTATTAATAATTTTTTTGCAGATTCTGAGAATTGGATGAAAGAAATAGATAAAGCGTTAGAAAAAAATATTGATGTTTTTTCTAAGCTTAGTCAGAAATTCTCCAATGTAGAAAGCTTTAATGAGGCTTTGGATTTAAATAATAAGGCTAAAAAAAATCTTAAAGATATTATCAATAATCTTCAAAGTGGGCAAGATGAAGTAATGATGGCAATGGATGCAATGCAATATCAAGATATCCATCGTCAAAAAATCGAGCGTGTGATCAATGTAATGCGTGCTTTAAGTCGTTATATGAGTTCGCTTTTTGAAGGTAGAATCGATGATAAAAAACGTGTAAGTTCTGCTGTTCATATTGAAGGCGATAGTACTAGTGATATTGTAAGTAATGATGATATAGAAGCTTTGATTGCCAGTCTAGGACAAAAATGATCATTCCTCAAATAGTAGCTCCTGCAGGGAATTTCAATAAATTAAAAATCGCATTAGCTTATGGGGCTGATGCTGTTTATGCAGGAGTGAATAATTTTTCTCTTCGTTCGCGCACAGCAAGAGAATTTAGCTATGAAAGCTTTGAAGAGGCTATAAAATACACTCATCAAAGGGATAAAAAAATTTATGTCACTTTAAATGGTTTTCATTTAAGTTCGCAAATTGAAGGCTTAAAAAGACATATTTTAACATTGCGTGAAATGAATCCTGATGCTTTTATCGTAGCTTCTGTAGGTGCCATGCGTTTGGTTAAAGAACTTGCCCCTGAGATTGCTTTGCATGTTTCTACTCAAGCTAATATTTTAAATTATTTAGATGCACAAGTTTATAAAGATATGGGTGCTAAAAGAGTAGTTATTGCAAGAGAATTAGGGCTTAAAGATGTTAAGGCTTTAAGACAAAATTGTGATATAGAACTTGAAGCTTTCGTGCATGGTTCTATGTGTTTTGCTTATTCTGGGCGTTGTTTGATAAGTTCTGTACAAAGCGGAAGAATGAGTAATCGCGGATCTTGTGCTAATGATTGTAGATTTAATTATGAGCTTTATGCTAAAAATCCTCAAAACGGCACTCTTTTCCGTCTCCAAGAGGATCAAAATGGCACTCATGTGTTTAATTCCAAAGATTTAAATCTTTGTTCTCATATAGAAAAAATTATGCAAGAAAATTGTATTAGTGCTTTTAAAATCGAAGGCCGTACTAAAAGCGAGTACTATGTTGCACTTACTACAAAAACTTATAAAATGGCTATACAAGATGCTTTAGAGGGTAAATTTGAAGCAAGTAAATATGAAAAAGAGATTGCTACGCTTAAAAATAGGGGTTTTACTGATGGTTATCTTGTTTCGCGTCCTTTAGAAAAAACAGATACGCAAAATCATGATACAAGCATAGAAGAAGGTTCTCATCAAGTCCATGCTATTAGTGAGGATGGGGAGTTTTTTAAATGCAAAGGCAAGGTGGTTTTAAATACTCCTTATGAAATTTTAATGCCTTGGCAAGCTAGTATCCAAGAGTGTGAAAATGAGTTAGGTAAGATTTATAAAAAAGAAGATAAATATTTTATGGAATTTAAAAAACTTATTGCTAAAAATAATAAAGAATTTCATGAAATTCATAGTGGTAATGAGAATGAAATTCAAATGCCAGGTAAAATCACTGCATTGAGTTTTTTAAGAAAGGAAATTTAAATGGATTTTGTTTCGATTTTAATGGGAAGTAAAAGTGATTATGAGATTATGGAAGAAGCGGCGAAAGTTTTACAAAATTTTAAAATCAAATATGAGCTTGTTATTTCATCAGCCCATCGTAGCCCACAAAGGACAAAAGAATATATCTTAAATGCTGAAGAAAAAGGTGCTAAGGTTTTTATCGCTGCAGCAGGAATGGCCGCACATTTAGCAGGAGCTTGTGCAGCTTACACGACAAAGCCTGTGCTGGGTGTTCCCATGCCAGGAACTCATCTTGCTAGCATGGATTCTTTATTTGCTACGGTGCAAATGCCTAGTGGGATTCCAGTAGCGACTTTAGCCATTGGTAAGGCCGGAGCTATTAATGCTGCTTATTTAGCTGTGCAAATTTTAGCTATTAAGGATACGGGTTTAGCCCAAAAACTTAAACAAGATCGCCTTGAGAAAGAAAAAAAGCTTATATTTGATTCCAAAGAAGTGGAAGTTTTGTTGTAAGGAATAAAAATGCAAACTTATTTAGAACTTGAAGAATTTTGTAAACTAGTGCATTTAAATGAAGATGTTGTAAGAGCTATGATGGCAAATGGTGCTTTAAATTTCAAAGAAGAGGAGGGTAAAATTTACATCGAAGCGCATCAAGGTACTTTTAGTGTCGTTCCAAGTGCTTCAAAATCTCATCCTGCTGTGGTCAATTCAATGACCCTAGCAGGAGAGAGTTTTATTGAAAAAACCATAGGAACTATTTTGAATTTGCATGAAAAGGTATTAGATGCTAAAGATGAAACACTTGATGCTTTAAAAAATGAGAATAAATTTTTAAAAGATGCGCTTTATTCTATGCAAGAACTTTATGATGAAGATAGGATTACTATAAAAACTTTAAATGATGAGCTTAAGCATGCGCGCGAAGAGATAGAATTTTTAAAACGCAAGTATAAATTAATGTGGAGTAAAACTGTGGAAATTTTTGGCACCAAAACAGAAGCTAATTTACAAGCACAAAATAAAACTTTAGAAAAATCTGACCAAAATATACAAGAGAGATAAAATGACTTTTTCACAAATGATACTTACCTTGCAAAATTATTGGCAAGAACAAGGCTGTACTATAGTCCAGCCTTATGATATGCCTTCAGGCGCTGGGACGTTTCATCCTGCTACTTTTTTAAGAAGTCTAGGAAAAAAGCCTTGGGCTGTTGCTTATGTCGCACCAAGTAGAAGACCAACAGATGGACGCTATGGGGAAAATCCTAATCGTTTGGGAGCTTATTATCAATTTCAAGTTTTAATTAAACCTAGTCCTGATAATATACAAGAATTGTATCTTAAGAGTTTAGAGCACTTAGGTTTTGATCTTAAAAACCATGATATCCGTTTTGTTGAAGATAATTGGGAAAGCCCAAGTTTAGGTGCTTGGGGGCTAGGATGGGAAGTTTGGCTTGATGGTATGGAAGTGACTCAGTTTACTTATTTTCAACAAGTAGGAGGCATTGCTGTAGATTTAGTCAGTGCTGAAATCACCTATGGGCTTGAGAGAATAGCAATGTATTTGCAAAATGTGGATAATGTTTATGATATAATTTGGAATGAATGGAATGGAGAAAAAATCAAATATGCACATATACATAAACAAAGCGAATATGAATTTAGCAAATACAGTTTTGAAATCAGTGATGTAAAGATGTTAAACGAACAATTTGAAAATTCTTACAAACAGTGTCAAAGTATCCTTAAACAGGGCTTGGCTTTACCTGCATATGATTATTGTATGTTGGCTGCACATACTTTTAATCTTTTAGATGCAAGAGGTGCAATTTCTGTAGCTCAAAGGCAAGATTATATGTTGAAAATCCGCGAGCTTTCTAAAAATTGTGCTGAAATTTATAAGAAAAATCTAAATGAAACTGAGTGAAATTTATACTTTTTTGGACAATTTAAGTCCTTTTGATACTCAAGAGTCATGGGATAATAGCGGCCTTTTGCTTGGAGATAAGGATAATGAAATTTCAACAGTATATTTAAGCTTGGATATTGATGAAAGTATTGTTGATGCAGTGAGTGAGAATTCTTTAATTATCACACATCATCCTTTGATTTTTAAAGCTTTAAAAAATTTAAGTGGCATGGAATACCCTAAAGCTTTTATTAAAGAATTGATGAAGAAAAATATTTCTTTAATCAGTATGCATACAAATTATGATTTAAGCCATTTAAATGCTTATTTTGTCGAAGAAATTTTAGGTTTTAAAATCGCTTTTAAGGATGAATTTTTAATCTATGTTGATGATTTTATATCTTTTAAGGCTTTATGTGATTTGGTGAAAGAAAAATTGCATGTGCCGATTTTACGTGTGAGTGATTGTGGTAAAAAAGATATTAAGCGTCTTGCTATTTGTACAGGAAGCGGAGGATCTTTCATTCCTAGGCTTGATGCAGACTGTTTTTTAAGTGCAGATTTTAAATATCATCAAGCTTTAGAGGCTATTAGCAATAAAATAAGTCTTATAGATTTAGGACATTTTGAAAGTGAGAGATATTTTTCTCAATGTTTGGCAAAAGACTTGAAAAATTTGCCACTACAAGTTATAATAACAGTTTCAAAAAATCCATTTCAATATTTTTAAGGAAAATCAATGAATAAATATCTCGAACAATTAGTGCTTTTGTCAAAAATAGACCAAGAAATTGATAGCTATGAACCTAAAATAGATAGTATTCATAAGACTTTAAAAGATGCTGAGCTAAAAATAGAGAAAATCAATGTAGATCTTGAAAAAATTGATGATGAAATTAAAGATCTTCAAAATCAAAAAATTCAAAATAATGGCCATATTGGTGAATTTTTAGCAAAAATTAAAGAACTTTCTAAAAAAAGCGCTATGGTCAAAACAGAAAAAGAAGCAAATGCTTTAAAGATCGAAGAAGATATTGCTAAAGAGCAATTAGATGCTGCAAATGACGAGATTGTAAGATTAGATAAAATTTTAGATAATAAAACGATTTATAAAAAAGAACTTCAAGAAGAAAAAATCAAGCAAGAACAAAGCATAAACGAGATTAGATCTAGCATTAAAGCTGAAATGGAAGTTTTAGAAAAAGAAAGAATGAGTGTATATGATAAGAAAACTAAACTTATTGGTGAGATGAATCAAAAAGTTTTAAGTTTTTATGAGAAAATTCGCAAATGGGCTAAAAATACGGCTATAGTTCCAGTGAAAAAACAAGCATGTTATGGATGTTTTATGAAAATTTATGATAAGACTTATTTATCTGTTATCAAAGATGAAGAAATCGTTACATGTCCGCATTGTGGGAGGATTCTTTATAAAATCCAAGAAGAACAAAGTTGATCTTTTTTTATTATATTTTAACTTGGGCAGTATTTTTATCGTGTGCTGTCTTTGTTTTTTTATTTTCTTTTTTAAAACCTAAGTATAAAATCAGTCTAAAGTCTCGTTTTTTCCTTTATAAAAATCACCATCAAGAAAAAGCCCATGTGCATTTTCACGCTTGTTCTTATGGAGAGGTTAAAAGCATCAAAGAATTGGCTTTGCAATTTGACTCAAGAATCACCACTATCACTCAAACAGGTTTTCAATGTGCGAAAGAATTTTGTTCTAAGGTAAATTATCTTGCTTTTGAAAATTTTTTACCCTTTTGGTTTAAACCTTGCAAGGTTTTGGTGATTTTTGAAGCAGAATATTGGCTGATGCTTGTTTTTATGGCGAAATTTTATCAGGCAAAAGTGATTTTACTTAATGCAAGAATATCGGATAAATCTTATCAATCTTATAAAAGATTTTCTTTTTTTTACAAAAAAATTTTTTCTTATATTGATGAAGTTTTTGCTCAAAGTGATTTAGACAAAACCCGACTTGAAAGCTTAGGTGCTAAAAAGGTTAGGATCTTTAAAAATATTAAGGCAAATGTAGATATTAAAAACAATAAAAATTATTTTAAACCTAAAGAAAAATTGATTATTTTTGCAAGCACGCATCAAAGCGAAGAAGCACTGTTGCTTGACAATTTTAAACTAGAAAAAGATGAAAAACTTATAATTGCTCCACGTCATCCTGAACGCTTTAAAGAGCTTGAAAATTTGCTTTTAAACAGGGGTTTGGATTTTGAAAAATTCAGTTCTTTAAAAGATGAAAATAAAATTTTTTCTAAATCTATTTTACTTTTAGATGCTTTAGGAGAACTTGTCAATTTTTATGCTATTTCTGATGTGGTAGTGCTTGGAGGATCTTTTATAAAGGGTATAGGCGGGCATAATCCTATTGAAGCAGCATGTTTTAATAATACCTTAATTACTGGTAAATTTATCCACAATCAAAAGGCTTTGTTTGAAGAAGTGCAAAATGTGTATTTTTGTGAAGATATAAAAAAATTAAATGATCAAATCCATCATTTAAACCTAAAAGCTAAAATTTTTAAAAAAGAAAATTTAAAACCCATATTAAACACTATACAAGAAGGAATAGATGCAAGAAAAAGCTTATAAACTTTTAGCCTTACAAGAAAAAATTTCAAACCGCGAAGCTAAGGATTTGATTGATAGAGGTTGTGTTTTTTCACAGGGAAAAAAAATTATTCTTGCTAGGACTTTAATGAGTGATAAAGCAAGATTTAATATAATAAAAACAAAAAATCCTCAAATCATTTTCGAAGATGAAAAAATCATAGCTATTAATAAGCCTTATGCTTATGTGAGTGAAGATTTGCAAAGACAATTTAACGCAAAACTTTTAAACCGTTTAGATAAAGAAACTAGTGGAGTGATTTTGCTTTCTAAAAATGAGGATTTTAGAGAACTTTGCATAGAAGAATTTAAAAAACATAAAGTTTATAAAAGTTATATCGCAGTTTTAAATGGGGTTTTGGCTGAAGAAATTGAAGTTAATGAGCCTATTTTTACTATAAAAACTAAAGCAGGCGCCTTAAGTAAAATTTCTAAAGAAGGTTTAAGCGCATCAAGTTTAATCACACCTATAATGGTGCAAGGAAAAAAAACTCTAGCAAAAATTGTAATCAAAACAGGTAGGACTCATCAAATTAGAGTGCATACAAATTTTATAAAACATGGTGTCATAGGCGATGAAAAATATGCAAAAATTCCAAATGATAGAATGTATTTGCACAGTTATGAGCTTAAAATTTTTGATTATAATTTTAGAGCGAATTTAGACAGTGATTTTGAAAAATTTGGCTTTGAAATAAAAAATTTGGATTTTTAAAGCCATTTAAGCAAAAATTTTGTATAATTTGAAGCTTAATTTAGGAATTTTTATAGAAAGGTTATTAAAGTGTTTGAACTAATTAGCGAGTCTTTTAAATCAGCGATCAATAAAATTCGTTTTATTGATGATGCAAAAGCACTCAAAAATGCTTTAGAAACCTTAAAAAAGGCTTTATTAAAAGCAGATGTTCATCATAAAGTTACTAAAGAGCTTTTAGTTTTAATAGAAGAAGATCTTAAGCAAAATGGTATAGGACAAAAGCAGTTTTTAAATGCTATTAAAACGCATTTAGAAGATATTTTAAATATTAAGGGCAAGAATCAAGGCTTTGTTTTTGCTTCTAAGCCTCCTACAGTGGTCTTAATGGTAGGTTTGCAAGGTGGCGGTAAAACAACAAGTACTATTAAGCTTGCAAATTATCTTAAATTACGTAATAAAAAAGTCTTAGTTGCAGCCTGCGATTTGCAGCGTTTAGCAGCTGTAGAGCAGCTTAGACAACTTTGTCAAGCAAATGAAATTGAACTTTTTTTCAAAGAAAATGAAAGCGATCCTTTAAAACTTGCTGAGCAAGCTTTAATTAAGGCTAAATCTTCTATGGCAGATGTTTTACTTGTAGATACAGCAGGACGTTTGGCTATAGATGATGTTTTAATGAAGGAGTTAAAAGCCATCAAAGATCTTTTAAATCCTGATGAAATTTTTTATGTTGCAGATGCCATGAGTGGGCAAGATGGTGTCAAAACTGCTATAAGTTTTAATGAGTCTTTAGGCATTAGTGGAGTGATTTTATCTAAATTTGATGCAGATACTAAAGGTGGTATAGCTTTAGGTATAGCAAGACAAGTGGGTATTCCTTTAAGATTTATTGGTGTGGGTGAAAAGGTAGCGGATTTAGAAGTTTTTATACCTGATCGTATTGTGAGTCGTATCATGGGTGAAGGGGATTTGGCTACTTTGGCTGAAAAAACTGCTGCAGTAATCGACGAAAAAGAAGCTAAAAAACTGAATCAAAAAATTAAAAAAGGCGAGTTTAATTTCAATGATTTTCTCAATCAAATGGAAAGTATTAAGAAATTAGGCAGTATGAAATCCTTAATCGGTATGATACCAGGGCTTAATACCATGGCAAGTTCTTTAAAAGATATAGATTTGGATAATTCTAAAGAAATCGTGCATATTAAAGCTATGATTTCTTCAATGACCCCTAAAGAAAGAGAACATCCTGATTTATTAAACAATGCAAGAAAACGTCGTATTGCACAAGGTGCAGGACTTTCACAAATGGAAGTGAATCGTTTTTTAAAACAATTTGCCAATGCTGCAAAACTTGCAAAAAGATTTTCAGGAAAGCAAGGGATGCAGAATTTAACCCAAATGATGACTCAAGCTAGAAAACAGTTTTAAAACTTTATTTATGCATATTTTTAATATCCATAAATAAACTTTTATTTTTTAAGGAGAGTAAATGACAGTTATTAGACTTACAAGAATGGGTAGAACAAAAAGACCTTTTTATCGTATAGTGGTTACAGATAGTAGAAAACGCCGTGATGGAGGGTGGATAGAAAGCATTGGGTATTACAATCCTATGGTAGAACCAGAAGTGGTTAAAGTGGATTTAGAGCGTTTGGCTTATTGGAAAAGTGTTGGTGCTAAGCTTAGTGATAAAGTTGCTTCTATCACTAGTAAATAATTATGGTTGAAAATTTTCTTAAAGAATATGCAAAATTAATTGCAGATTATCCTGAGCAAATTGATATCCAAAAAATAGAATTAGGTGAAAATTTCTTTGAAATCATTCTTTTTGCACATAAGGTAGACACAGGAAAACTTATCGGTAAAAATGGAAAAATGATTAATGCTATAAAAACTGTGCTTTCTGCTTATAAAAGCAAGGATGCGAGTTCTTATAGGGTAACGGTAAAAGCACTTGAGTGAAAAAGATTTTGTTCAAGTTGCTAAACTTGGTAAGACTGTCGGTCTTAAAGGTTATATAAAATTACATAATCTTAGTGATTTTCCTTTACAGTTTAAAAAAGATGCTTCTTTTTTTCTTGAAAACGGCAAACAAATTCTTAAAATCAAGCATTATAATCAAGCTAATTCTACTGTCTTATTTCAAGATTACGAAGAGTTAGAAAAATCCAAAATTTTAACTAATTGCATTCTTTTTCAAAGCATCGAACAAAGCAGGCAAACTTGCAAATTAAAAAAAGATGAATTTTTTTATTTTGATATTTTAGAATGTGAAGTTTTTGATGAAAATACAAGACTAGGAAAAGTAGTTGATATTTTAGAAACAGGTGCTTCTTATTTATTTCAAATCCAAAGTGATGAAAAATGGATAGCAAAAAAATATCCTAAAACTTTTTTTATTCCTTATCTAGATAAATTTGTTAAAAGTATAGATATACAAAAACGCGAAATTCTATGTACTAAAGATGCTTTTTTGATTTTAGAAAACTCATGAAATTTGGCTTTGTTTCTTTATTTCCGCATTTAATGGAGTTTTATTTTCAAGATTCTATATTAGCAAGAGCACAAAAAAAAGGACTGTTTCAAACTTATTTTATCAATCCAAGAGATTTTTCTAAAGATCTTTATCATAAGGTTGATGATTATAAAATAGGTGGCGGAGCAGGGCTTTTAATGCAAATTGAGCCCTTGTATGAAGCTTTAAAGTATATTAAAATGAAAGAAAAGCATACGCATTTTATATTTTTAAATCCTAGTGGCAAGACTTTCAATCAAAAAGACGCTAAGCGTTTGAGTAAAAAAGAAAATATAGTATTTGTATGCGGACGTTATGAGGGCATAGATGAGAGAGTGCTTGAAATATATGCTAATGAGGTTTTAAGCATAGGAGATTTTATTTTAACAGGAGGAGAATTGCCTGCACTTAGCATGTGTGATGCTATCTTAAGAAATGTTCCAGGAGTTTTAGGAAATCTACAAAGCTTAGAAGAAGAAAGCTTTGAAAATACTTTGCTTGAAGCACCTTCTTTTGCAAAACCCTTTGTTTTTGAAAAAGAAAATGAAAAATTTTCCACTCCTTCAGAGTTTTTAAAGGGTAATCACGCTAAAATTGCAAGTTTAAAAACTACTTTGGCGTCTTGCAAAACGAAATTTTTTCGTCCTGATTTATTTTTAGAGCATGAACGCAAAAAATAAGGAATTTCTATGAAAAACAAATATATAGAGCAATTTGAAGCAAAGCAAATCAATGACAAAAATATTCCAGATTTTCGTGCTGGAGATACTTTAAAGCTTGCAATTCGTATCAAAGAAGGTGATAAAACAAGAATTCAAAATTTCGAAGGTATTTGTATTGCTAGAAGAGGTAATGGAGTAAGCGAAACTTTTATCGTACGTAAAATGGGTGCTAATAATATCGGTGTTGAGAGAATTTTCCCAATTTATAGTGAAAGTTTAGAGAGCATTACTGTTTTACGTCGTGGTCGTGTACGTCGTGCAAGATTATTTTACCTAAGAGACAGACGCGGTAAAGCAGCACGTATTAAAGAACTTAAAAAATAAAATATATTCTTTCACTTAATTTAAAGAGATAATTATAATTAACCCATAATTTTTATTATTTGATTATAATTATTAATTATAATCTTGTATAATGTTTTTCAAAATATTATACAAGGAAAAAAATGTTTTTTATTAAAAAAAATTTATTATTAATGCATATAAGAATGTTTTTAAGTGCTATTAAATATCTTTATATGGATATTTTTGATATTTATGTTAAAAGATTTATATCTCAAGCACTTTGCTTTTATAAAAACCAACAAAATAAAAAAATAAGTCAAAAATTTATTGAAAAAAATACAATAATAAAAAATTTTTCTTCATATGAGAAAAAGACTTTTTTAATGTTTGATAAGCTTAAATTCTTTATTAAAACTTGTTTTGCTTTTTTTTCTAGATTAAATTCGCAAATTTTTAAAGGTCGAAAATATGATATTATTTTGACATTTTTTGTATTTTTTAATCATTTAGCTTACAAAAATCATTTGATAAAAGGATAGATGATGGCATGGACTAAAGATTCTTGGAGAAATTATCCTATAAAACAGCAGCCTGTTTACCCTAATCAAGAAGAATTAAACAAGGTTTTAGCTAGACTTGAGAAACTTCCCCCTCTTGTTTTTGCCGGAGAAGTAAGAAATTTAAAGCAAGCTTTAGCTAAAGTTTCTCGCAAAGAAGCTTTTTTGCTTCAAGGGGGCGATTGTGCTGAAAGTTTTGAAAATTTTGGTGCTATTAATATACGCGATATGTTTAAAATCCTCCTTCAAATGGCTATAGTTCTTACTTTTGCTAGTGGATGTCCTGTGGTTAAAATCGGTCGTATTGCAGGACAATTTGCTAAACCAAGAAGCAGTGATTTTGAAGAACTAAATGGAGTAAAACTTCCTAGCTATCGTGGAGATATTATTAATGGTTTTGACTTTAATGAACAAGCACGCATCCCTGATCCTCATAGGATGCTTGAAGCCTACTATCAAAGCGCTACAACTTTGAATTTATTGCAAGGTTTTGCTAGAGGTGGATTAGCAGATTTGCATGAGGTGCATCGTTGGAATTTAGGCTTTTTGAAGAAAAATGAACTGCACAAACAATACGCTGATATTAGTGAAAAGATCTCTCAAGCTTTAGCTTTTATGGAGGCTTGTGGGATTAATACTGATAATACTCCTAGTTTAAGAGAAGTTAGTGTTTATACCTCTCATGAGGCTTTGCTTTTGCCTTATGAACAGGCTTTAACAAGGGTGGATAGTTTAAGCGGTGAGATTTATGATTGTTCTGCTCACATGCTTTGGATAGGTGAGAGAACCAGATCACTTGATGAAGCCCATGTGCATTTTTTAAGTGGTGTGAAAAATCCTTTAGGGGTTAAAATAGGTCCTAATGCTAAAGCAGAAGAAGTTATAGCTTTAGCTCATGCTTTAAATCCAAACAACGAAGAAGGAAGATTAAACATCATTATCCGTATGGGAAGTCAAAATATCGCTAAAAATTTAGCACCTATTTTTTCTAAGCTTAAAAGTGAGGGTTTAAATCTAATTTATAGCATTGATCCTATGCATGGCAATACCGTAAAAGCAGGGAATTTTAAAACACGTGAATTTGATAATATCATGCAAGAGGTGAGGACTTTTTTTGAAGTTGCTAAAAGTGAAGGCGTTTATGCAGGTGGTGTTCACCTTGAAATGACAGGGCAAGACGTCACTGAATGCACAGGAGGTGCAAGCAATGTCACCCCACAAAGTTTACAGCAGCGCTATGAAACTCAGTGCGATCCAAGATTAAATGCTGATCAGGCTTTAGAATTGGCATTTTTAATTGCTGATTTAGTGAAAAAGGCCAGAAAATGAAACTATATGGGATAAAAAATTGCAATTCTGTGAAAAAAGCTATGGATGCTTTAAATGAGAAAAATCTAGCATTTGATTTTTTAGATATTAAAAAAATCGATAAAGCGATTTTATCTGCATGGCTTGAGAAAAGATCTTTTCAAGATTTGATCAATACCGCAGGTTTAACAGCTAAAAAGCTTAAATTAAATAAAGAAAAAATTCAAGCTTTAAGCCATGACGAACTTGAGAAATTAGTATTACAAAACCCCTCTTGTATTAAGCGTCCTATTATCAATCATGAAGGAAAAATTTATATTGGTAAAGAATATAGCATGATTTTACAATAGAGTGTTTATAACACTCTATTATGTCTGATATGATTAAGAAAAGCTTTGATTTATATTTGAAAACTTTCTTAACAAAATAATTTTTTAATCTTATTTGGTGTTTTAGTTTGCAATTTATTGTGAGTAAAATTTTCCATTGTTAAGAAATTCAGTCAAGTTTTAGGGCTTATTTCTTTCAAATTCAGCGATAAAAATTTATAATTTTTGGAAAAATATTAAGGAAAAAAATGAGTCAGTTTACACATTTACATTTGCATACAGAATATTCTTTGCTTGATGGAGCAAATAAGATTAAAGAATTAGCATTAACTTTAAAAGAACAAGGCGCCACAAGTGTAGCCATGACAGATCATGGCAATATGTTTGGAGCTATTGATTTTTATCAAACCATGAAAGCACAAGGTTTAAAGCCCATCATCGGGCTAGAAGCGTATTTGCATAATCAAGATGAGTTAGATGATAGAAGTTCACGCCAGCGTTTTCATTTATGTTTATATGCTAAAAATGAAATAGGTTATCAAAATTTAATGTATTTGAGTTCTCAAAGTTATATTAAAGGCTTATATTATTATCCGCGTATTAATAAAAAGCTTTTACAAGAGTATAGTGAAGGTTTGATTTGTTCTTCAGCATGTTTACAAGGTGAGATAAATTGGCATTTAAATACTCACAATGAGAGGAATTTACGCTTTGGTGCAAAGGGCTATGAAGCAGCAAAAGAAGCGGCTTTATGGTATAAAGATATTTTCGGTGAGGATTTTTATTTAGAAATCATGCGTCATGGTATCAATGATCAAAGAATGATAGATGATGATATTATAAGACTTTCTAAAGAATTAAATATCAAAATAATTGCTACAAATGATACCCATTATACCTTTAAAGAAAGAGCGGCTGCACATGAAGTTTTTATGTGTATAGCTATGGGTAAAAAGCTTAATGATCCAGATAGAATACGCCATAGTGTGCATGAGTTTTATGTCAAAAGTCCTGAGCAAATGAGTGAAATTTTTGCTGATATTCCAGAAGCTATAGAAAATACACAAGAAATAGCCAATAAATGCAATTTAGAATTAGATCTAGGCAACCCAACCCCACCTAATTTCAAATTCACAAGAGAATATGCTAAAAAATACAATATCTCTTTACCTGAAGAAAACAAAGATTTTAGCTTTGATAATGATAACACTGTCTTTGAAGAGCTTTGCAAAATGGGGCTTGAAGAAAGGTTAAAATTTATCGATGCAAGCAAGCATGAAGAATACAGACAAAGACTTAATATAGAAATTGACATCATTAAAAACATGAAATTTTCAGGCTATATGCTTATAGTTCACGATTTTATTAAGGTGGCTAAAGACAGAGGTATCCCTGTAGGTCCTGGAAGGGGATCGGCTGCGGGAAGTTTGGTTTCTTATTGTTTGAGAATCACAGATTTAGATCCTATTCCTTATAGTTTGCTTTTTGAACGTTTTTTAAACCCTGAGCGTATAAGCATGCCTGATATTGATGTGGATTTTTGCCAAGACAGACGTGCTGAAGTGATTGATTATGTGATTGATAAATACGGATCGGATAAGGTTGCACAGGTAATTACCTTTGGTAAGCTTTTAGCCAAGGGTGTTATCCGTGATGTGGCCAGGGTTTGTGATATGAGTATACAGGATGCTGATGAGCTTGCCAAGCTTGTTCCAGAAGAGCTTAAAATCACTCTTGATGCTGCTTATGAAAAAGAGCCAAAAATCAAAGAATTTATCAATCGTCATCCTAAAGGTCCTGAAGTTTGGGAGTACGCAAAAGCCCTAGAGGGTTTAAATCGCAATGCAGGTATGCATGCAGCAGGTGTGGTGATTTCTAATGAAAGTTTATGGAAAAAAACCCCGCTTTTTAGACAGAGTAAAAATGATGAAAGGCATCTAGTTACTCAATATTCTAAGGATCATTTAGAAGATGTGGATTTGATAAAATTTGATTTCTTAGGTCTTAAAACTTTAACTGTGATCAATAATGCCATGAAACTTATTAAAAAGCGTTATGATAAAGATATTATTTGGGAGGCTATTGATGTTAATGATAGTAAAGTGTATAAAACCATACAAAGTGGAAATACTCTAGGAATTTTCCAAATAGAATCTGAAGGCATGCAAAGCTTAAATGCACGCTTAAAACCTGAGCGTTTTGAAGATATTATCGCTGTTCTTGCACTTTATCGTCCAGGTCCTATGGAATCAGGAATGCTTGATGATTTTATCGATAGAAAGCATGGGATAAAAAGCATACAATATCCTTTTGAAATTTTAAAGAAAGTTTTAGAACCAACCTATGGAGTCATCGTTTATCAAGAACAAGTTATGCAAATTGTTCAAATCATAGGCGGCTTTTCTTTAGGAGGTGCTGATGTGGTGCGTCGTGCCATGGGTAAAAAAGACCCTGAAAAAATGAAAAAATTAAAAGGCGAATTTGCAGATGGTGCACAAAAGCAAGGCTATGATAGAGCCAAGGCAGAGAATTTGTGGGAATTGATTGTTAAATTCTCTGGATATGGTTTTAATAAATCTCACTCAGCTGCTTATGCGCTTATTACTTTTCAAACTGCTTATTTAAAGACTTATTATCCTAGTGAATTTATGGCAGCACTTTTAACAAGTGAGGAGAATAATGTAGATAAAATTGCAGTCTATATTGATGAAATGAAAAAAATGAATATCAAGCTTTTACCCCCTTCTGTTAATAAAGCTATCCGTGAATTTAGCGCCTTAGAGCAGGGTGGCAAAGATGCTATTTTATATGGTCTTGGAGCTATAAAAAGTGTGGGAATTCCCGCAGTTGAGAATTTGCTTGAAGCAAGAGAAGAGGGTGAATTTAAAAATATTAATGATTTTTTAAGTAAAATAGATCCTACTAAAATCAATCGTAGAACCCTAGAAAGCCTTATTAAAGCTGGGGCTTTTGATGAGTTTGGTTTGACTAGGAAAACTTTATTTGATAATATGGAAAATCTTACCGAAGCTTCGCGTAAGATGGCAGAAGTGAGAAAAAATGCTTTAAGTTCTCTCTTTGGGCAAGAGGAATTAACCTCAGGCGTGCAGGTTAATTTTAATGCTAAAAGTGAAGAATTTGAATTGATGGAAAAATTAGCTTATGAAAAAGAAATTTTAGGAATTTATATTTCGGGCCATCCTTTAGACAGATTTTATGAGCAAATCAATGCTATAGCTTATGTAAAAAGCCTAGATTTTGAAAATTTAAAAAATAATGGCGAGATTTTAAGCATAGGTAAAATCGAAGATTTTAAATCCATGATGAGTAAGAGCAACAGACGCTATGGAAGACTTGAAATTTTAGATTATTATTCTTCATTTGAAGTTACTGTTTTTGAAGATAATATTGAAGAAATAGAAAATATTGTTAAAAATGAAGCTTTAAAAAACCAGCCTTATGGGTTTATCCTAGGTTTTAAAACACAAGGTGGAGAAAAGCCAAGCTTATTTTTCAAAGCGATGAAAAATTTACAAGATCTTCAAGATAGTGATATTAAAGCTATTAAAAAATTTAATACCAAAAAAGTCCTTCAAAATAAAGTCCAAAATCAATTTACCTCAGAGCCTAAAGAATTTGAAAAAAATATCATAGAATTAGATCTAACCCGTTTAAATAGGGAATTAATCTATGAAATTCATGAAATTGCTAGAAATGCACACAATCCTAATGAAAAAAACAATAAAAAACTTGTTTTAAAAGTCATCACAGCAGGATCATGCTTGTTATATCATACAGATTTTATTATTTCTGATACTATTAGTGAGCAAATCGCTACTAAATACGTTTAAGTAAGATTTTCTTACTTAAGATTTTTAAATAAAACACTTCCTAATCTTACCATATTAGATCCGCATTTTATAGCCAGTGTGAAATCGCTACTCATACCCATAGAGCAAATTTTAGCCCCATATTTTTGTAATTTCTCATAAATACTAAAAGTCAAATCAAAGCTTTTGGCAATCTCATTTGTATCATTGCTGTGGCTTCCTATACTCATCACACCACAGAGATTTAAGCGAGGGCATTCTTCTTGGATTTTCAAATATTCTTCAATGGCTAATTCAGGATCTAAACCGCTTTTGCTATTTTCTTTAGCACTATTGATTTCTAATAAAGTATCAAGCCTATAATCAAGTCTTTTATCCACAGCCTTAGCTATTTTTATCCCATTGCAAGAATGCCACAATACAGGCTTTTGTTTAAGAAGCAAATTGATTTTATTGCTTTGTAAACTTCCTATAAAATGCCATTGAATATCTGCTTTTTTATTATCAAGAATGCCTTTTTTTTGTGCTAAGGCTTGGACTTGATTTTCTCCAAATTCTTTAATGCCTCTCATATAAATTTTTTCTATGATATTAGCATCGACATATTTACTTGCAGCTACTAAACGTATGTTTTTTGTTTGTTCTAAAATTTCTTCTATACTCATTAAAGCCTTTCTTTGCTATGTTATTGCAATAAAATAGCAATTTTTTTATGAAGATCAAGTTGGTATTGTACCTTAGCAAAAGTACTAGCATTTTCTTTAAGATAATCAAGATTGAAATCTTCAAGTTTTTTTACTATATCGTTGTGAGGCAAATTATTCTCAACAGCCTTTGCTTGGATACTATTTTCTATATTAGTATGGATATTTAATACTATGGCATTTATTCCAGAATCAATTTCAGTTTTTAAGCTATCAATTTCTTGCATGAAATTTTTAATACTGCTAGCATCATCTATATCAAATCCATGAGTATGATGTATACTTTTGTTTTCATGTATTGTTAAAAAATTCATAGTTTCAAATACATTTTTTCCATTAAAATTAGCATGGCTAAAAGAATCATCTATGGCTTCTTGTAAGCGTATGGCCTCTGTTCTTAGCATGTTTTTTTGTAATACGCTTAAGTTTGCATTATCAGCTTTTATAATAAGTTCATCGATCTTTTCTATATTTTTAGAGATTTGTGTGAGGCTTGTATGTGCTATTTGCAAAATACCTATAGCATCATACGCACTTGCAATGCCTTGATCTATAGTATTTGATGGGGTTTTTAAAACATCATTAATGGCTAAATTCGTCTTATCAATAGCATCAATAGCACGAGCAGCTACAATATTCTCAACAGCCTGTTCATTACTCTTGCGCGCATTGTTTGGGTGTGCACTAAGCTGCATCGTGCTTACGCTAGAGACTTTCACATCATTTCCTTAGGATAATTCTTTATCCTTTTCTAGCTTTTTAAAATTGAAAAAATACAAAACAACTTGCAAGATCAAAATGATCTTAATCACTCTTTCGCTTGCATTATGTATACTCACAAATTGTCTATCTTGAGTGATTTTTTCTCCTAAACTTTGAAGTTCTATTATAGTATGAGTGAAATAAAAAACAAACACCAAGCTAAGAATCAAAATAAGTATACTTAGAAGGAGTTTTGAAAATTTGATTTTAAAGCTAAATTTATCTTTCCTAAAAGAATAGCTTTCAAACAAGCAATTCACCACAGACACCCCTATGATCAAATATCCCATTTTGACAAAAATCTGTGTCATGATCAAGCCACTTTGAAAATGGCTTAAAACCCCATTTCCTATCAAATCATGAGGGTAAAAAACTATCGGTGCGACAACTATGCCAAGCACAGCTTCTATTCCTATCATAGCTGCAAGCAAAAATAAATTAATAGCTTTCAACTTTCTCTCCTTTTTTTATAATGTATCCATTGTATTAAAGCACGCTACAAAAGCCCGATTATAGCCTTGTTCGTCTTTAAAAAATTCGGCCTTAAATTGGCATTGTTTTAAAATTTTTTCTAAAATTTCTCTTTGATCATAGCCAAATTCACAGGCTAAAAATGCAGCCTTTCTCTTTACAGCAAAATGGATGATTTCTTCTAAGATTTCATGGCCTTCTTTCCCGCCCCATAGGGCTTCTTTGGGTTCTTGTTCTACCCATAGATCAAGAGGATAGCTTTCTTTGATATAAGGGGGATTAGAAAAAATAAAATCATAATTTTGCGATATTTCTCTAAAATCACAGAGTTTAAAATCAATCAAATGATCAACCTTGTGTAATTTAGCATTTTTTAAAGCAAGCTTTAAAGCCTTAGCATTGATATCACAAGCTGTGATCTTAATCCCAAGTTCTTTAGCCAATACTATACTCAAAACCCCGCTTCCAAAGCCTATTTCTAATATATTATCAAAATTATGTTTTTTGCATAAACGCAAGATCTCAAAGAGTAAAATTTCGCTATCGTAGCGCGGGATCAGCACCCCCTTAGTGATTTCAAACTCCAAACCCCAAAAATCCACTTTTTTGAAAATATACTCAAAAGCCTCTCCTATTTTAAAGCGTTTCACAAGCTTAAAATAGGGTTTAAAATCAAATTCCACATCCTCATTTAAAAAAAGCCAGGCCTTATCTTTTTGCAAATACTCACAGAGTATGAACACAGCTTCATTTTCATGTCCTTTAAGCATAGCCTTAGCTTTTATAAGAGCGTTTTTTATAGTCAAGCAAGGGCCTTAAGTCTATCATGAATGCTAGGATGACTAAGATAAAAAAAGGTATATATCTTGCTTGTTTTGATAAAAGCCTTATTTTCTCTTGCTAAAGCTATCAATGCATTTTTCATATCTTCTTTACTAGTCATTTCCGATCCATATTTATCGGCTGCAAATTCGTTTTTCCTGCTTAAAGCATTAAGCATAGGCCAAAGAAGAAAATGAAAAATATTTCCAAAAATCAGCAAAAGCGCAAACACCCCAGCCTCAACACCTTCTAAGCCACTTTCAAAATACACAAATTCAGGCAAATGCGCAAAAACAAAAAAGAGTAAAAACAAAGCAATCGCACTGTTAAACAAAGCCTTAACAATATCTTTATGAGCAAAATGCCCAAGTTCATGCCCTAAAACCGCTAAAAGTTCTTTTTCGTTTAAAGCCTTCACAAGAGTGTCAAAAAGAACTACCCTTTTGCTTTTAAAAAGTCCGCCAAAATAAGCATTTAAACGCTTGTCTCTTTTGCTTGCATCCATGATGTAAATCCCATCAGCACGAAACCCACATTTTTGCATTAAAGCACTTATCTTGCCTAGCAAATTTTCATCATCAAGTTTTTGCATTTTGTTAAACAAAGGCGCGATAAAGCTAGGATAAATAAGATTGATAATAATCATAATGCTAAAAGCAAGCACAAAAGCCCCAATCCACCACCAACTACCGAAAAAATCATAGCAAAAAAGCAAAGCATACAAAATCACAAAGCCAAAAACCAAAGTCAAAGCAAGGCTTTTAAGATTGTCTTTGATAAAAAGACTCAAAGTCATGTTAGAAAACCCATGATCCTTGTCTTTAACAAAAGTTTCATAAAAATTTAAAGGTAAATTCAAAATACTAGTCAAAATCAAAAAAGCAAGTAAAAATAAAGTATTCTCAAAGCGTGTATTATCATCAATGAGTAATTCTCTTAGGTAAAAAAAGCCAAATCCTATCCATGTAATATTAACAATCAAAGTATAAAAATGCGAAAAAAGCTTAAATTTTTCATTCTCTATAGCGATATTGGCTGCGTTTTTATAGTCTTTTTCGTTGAGTATCTGAGCAGCTTGCTTTTTTTCTTTTTCTAAAAAGCGAATTTGATGGTAAGATATCCACGATAAAATTGCCGTATAAAGGCATAAAATTGCAACTAAAATCATAAAATTTCCTTATTAATAATTTTTACCAATTCTAACTTAGAAATAATGCAACAAAGTTAACAATCCCAACAAACACATCCCATACTCTCATTTTCTTAAGCACCAAGCCAAAGTTTATAAATTACCTCATATCCCCTTAGCAGCTTTTCTTAGGACGGAAAACCTTGATAATTTCATCATTTGCCTTGATATAAGTTCCTCCTATTAAATCTATACAATAAGGTATAGCCGCAAAAATAGGTTCTAAGCATTCTTTTATAGCCTTAGGATTCCCTGGTAAATTTATAATCAAAGATCGTTTACGAATCCCTGCTATCTGTCTTGAAAGTATGGCTGTAGGGACAAATTTCAAGCTTTCTAAGCGCATTAATTCCCCAAAACCTGGCAATATCTTATCACACACAGCTTCTGTAGCTTCAGGGGTGACATCGCGAGGTGCAGGCCCTGTCCCCCCACTAGTGAGTATCAAATCACACCCTTTTTCATCAGCTAGATAGATTAATCTTTCTACTATCAAATCATACTCATCTGCTATGAGTTCTTTATAATACAGCTTTTCGTTTATAATATAAGAATTTAAAACCTTTTCTATTTCGGGCGTGGCTTTATCTTCGTATATTCCTTTACTTGCCCTATCACTTAGGGTTAAAATCCCTATTTTAATCTCATCTTTTCTTTCGCACATCACAGCCAACCTTTCTTTTTGAAAAAAATCACAGGTAAAATAATAGAGACTATCATCACCCCAAGCACTATAGGATAAGCATAGTGAAATTCAAGCTCAGGTATGAACTTAAAGTTCATCCCATAAATCGTCCCTATCAAAGTAGGAGGCATCATAGTCACAGTAGCCACAGTAAAAAGCTTGATGATTTTATTTTGTTCTATATTAACTTGACTAGCAAGTATGGTTTGGATATTGTCTAAAATATTTAGTTCAGAAACGCTAAATTCAACCAAAGAATTTAAATCCTTTAAAACTATAGTCAAATTCTGTTTCACATCTTTATCGATTTTATCACTTTTAAGCAAAGAAGTCATCGCCCTTCGCTTATCAAACAAAGAATCCCTAATGCGCATATTTAATTCTTGTAAGCTTGAAATATCTTTAAGCATAGCGTCATAATTATACTCATCTTTTTTTTCTAGCACGCTAGTTCTTAGGCGTCTTGCTTCCTTGTCTATCCACTCAAGCAAATCAGCATCCTTTTCTACACGCACTTCAAACATCTTATCAATAATATCAAAACCATCTTCAAAATTCTTAGGACTTGCTAGTATCCTAGCTTGAATTTCTTCAAAAGTATGAAATTCGCTATATCTTATGGTAAATAATATATTTTTAGCTGTGACAAAAGTAACGATTTGGGTATAAAGCTTGATAGAATTTTCATTATCTTTGTTTTTGTCAAGATCCTTGATCAAAAAATGAGCATTGATAGTTATACTAAGATTATCTTCCCAGTATTTCGCACTCAGTTCTATTTCTTCCCTTTCTTCTTTGCTAGGAAATTCAAGTTCAAATTTATCCGCTATGAAAGCAATTTCCGCAGAGCTAGGATGAAGCAAATCAATCCACAATATATTTTGTGGTAATTCTTGAGTATCAAGATCAAAGTGAATTTTTTGTACCAAAGCATTTGGGGTTTTGATATAAATATAAAGCATATTTAGTCCTTATTCTAGCTTTGAAATTATAGCTTAGTTTTTTAAAAATACCTTGAATTTTATATGAATTCCACGCCTTAAAATGCATTTTTTTAAACTTAGCTTTTTTCAAAATTCTCACATTTTAACCTCCTTTTAAAACAATATATTTTATCATTACATAATTATTTTTTATATTTTATCTTACTTTAAAGGAACACTTATGAAAGCTTGCAATACTCTCTGGGGGGGGGGTATTTAAAATCTAAATACTCTGATTTAAAAAAACAAATAATTTAAGATCAAAGAATTTAACTTCAAAGAATTTAAAATCAAAAAAACCAAATTCTAAAAAACTAGCCCTATCCTTAGCTACCATATCCTTACTAAGTTCTTGTGCTATGGCACAAATTAGTGGACCACAATATGCTTTTTACTCCTTTAGGAGATTATTACCTCTATGCCCTTTTAGGGGCTTATCCTAATACACAAATTCAAATCTCAGGCGATGGTTCTACTAATGCTATCATACTAGGTAAATATGC
>NZ_WUED01000031.1 GCF_016806695.1 Campylobacter bilis
GTCACCCCAATTTTAGAAGACTGAGTAGCACCTATGCTTGCTTTTATAGTTTGGTTTGAACTTGAACCAATTTGAAATTCTTGATTAGTAAAACCTCCACTTAAAAGTTGTTTACCATTAAATGAAGTTGTATTTGCGATATTGTCTAATTCTTCCATTAAACGGTTAATATCTGCTTGAAGCATGGTTCTTGTTTTTAAGCTTTGGCCATCTTGAGCTGCTTGAGTTGCCTTAGTTTTAATAGTGTCTAAGATTTTAAGCTGTTCATCCATAGCCTTATCAGCTGTTTGTAAAATACCTATAGCATCATTACCATTAGATATGGCTTGAGCCAAAGTAGCTGCTTGCGAACGCAAAGAATCTGCAATAGCCATCCCTGAAGCATCGTCTGCTGCTGAGTTGATTCTAAGACCTGAACTTAATCTGCTTAAAGACTTATCAAGCTCATTAGCATTCACAACTGAATTTGCATGTGCGTTTAATGCACCGATATTGGTATTTATTCTAAATCCCATTTTAAATCCTTTCAAATTATTGCATCGAAAAGATTAAAGCAAGAAGTGTTCCAGTTTTATTAGAAGGTATAGCCTAGTAAGCAATACTAGGCTTTTTATATAGTAATCTTTAAAAATATAAAGCAATACTACTGAAGTAATCTTAATACATTTTGTTGACTTGCATTAGCCTGAGCTAAAGCATAAGAACCACTTTGAGCTAGGATGTTTGCTTTAGAATAGTTTGCGCTCTCACTAGCAAAGTCTACATCTCTGATTTGAGATTCTGCTGATTTTACATTTACTTGTGTTACGGTAATATTATTTATAGTGGATGTGATTTGATTTTGCACCGAACCTATATCTGCTCTGATTTGATCAAGATTAGTTATAGCTGTTTCAGCAATATCCATTACTGCCATAGCTCCTTTAAGTGTAGTCACACCCGCTGTTTCACTTACAGCACCTGCTGCATTACCTGCTGAAGTTTTTAAAGTAGCAAATTGAGAATTACCAGAACCTTCAGAAAAACCTGAACCTGTAGAGACATTATATACATTACTAGCTGCAGTCATTTGAGAAACAACAAAAATTCCAGATGCTAAACCTATTGACATATTTTTACCGCTACCCTCAGAAAA
>NZ_WUED01000032.1 GCF_016806695.1 Campylobacter bilis
ACTCCTTTAGGAGATTATTACCTCTATGCCCTTTTAGGGGCTTATCCTAATACACAAATTCAAATCTCAGGCGATGGTTCTACTAATGCTATCATACTAGGTAAATATGCTTATGTAAATTATAGTGCTGATGATGAAAATACAAAACCCATACTTGCACGTGCAGCTTCTAATCAACACCTTAATATCACTTATCTTGTAAATAAAGGCATTGTCAATGGAGCCTTAAACATACAAAATCAAGGTAATATTGATGAGGGTTCTGTTAGTGTAGGCACTCTTATCAATCAAGGCTGTATCAAAAACGCCTATATAGGTATATGGGGAGAAAAAGATGGTCAAATATCTTTAGACACCTTTGACAATCAAGCCCTCATTTATAATCCCACCACGCACGCCGTATTCTTCGAAAACAAAGTTTCCATCGCAAACTTTACCAATGAAGGCGTCATTGTAGGCGGGACAACCGATACAAAAAAAGGATAAAGCAGCCGTTATCAACATAGGCAAAGACAACGTCAATAGCACAATCACTATAGACAATTTCAAAAACACCGGCCTAATAGGCGATGGCAATTCCCCTTTTGGCATCATGGTGCAAAGATCTTATAAAAACGGCCAAAACACCCAAGCCCACATCACCACCTTCATCAATACAGGTACCATACTAGCTAAAGTAACCGCCATCGAACTGCACACTACCACCATAACCACCTTTGACAATCAAGGCCTTATTTGTAAGAATAGAATAAGCAAAGTTAATGCCTTGATCATCGCTTCCACTTATAGCACCACTATTGATAAAATTAGTAATTCTTGTTTGCTTTGAAGTTTCTAAACCTTTCTTTGCTTTAATCACTCCTGTAATTTGTTAGGGTAGTATTACTAAAGATAACACCTGTATCTTTAGCCTGTATGGTGCCTTGATTGTAAAAATGAGTAATGGTGGATTTATGACGATCTTGAGCTGATTTGGATTGCTTTTGATCGTCGTTGCCACTATTAAATTCCACTCCTATTTTAGAATTAGCAATAGATAATACCTCCATTATTAAAAGTATCTATACTTAGTGTTCCTTGATCCTCTTTCCATATACCTAATATAAGTATTTCTTATACAGCCTTGATTGATAAGAGTGCCTACACTAACAGAACCCTCATCAATATTACCTTGATTTTGTATGTTTAAGGCTCCATTGACAATGCCTTTATTTACAAGATAAGTGATATTAAGGTGTTGATTAGAAGCTGCACGTGCAAGTATGGGTTTTGTATTTTCATCATCAGCACTATAATTTACATAAGCATATTTACCTAGTATGATAGCATTAGTAGAACCATCGCCTGAGATTTGAATTTGTGTATTAGGATAAGCCCCTAAAAGGGCATAGAGGTAATAATCTCCTAAAGGAGT
>NZ_WUED01000033.1 GCF_016806695.1 Campylobacter bilis
TTAACTCCTTCTTCGACTTCATCAACCATAAAACCCAAAATGTCTCTACTATAGAAATCAAAAGCAAAGATGAATTTGGTCAAATCTCAAGTGCTATTAATGAGAATATCTTACAAACTAAAAAAGGTTTAGAACAAGACAATCAAGCTGTTAAAGAATCTGTACAAACAGTATCTATAGTAGAAGGGGGTAATTTAACAGCAAGAATTACAGCCAATCCAAGAAATCCTCAACTCATAGAACTTAAAAATGTTCTTAATAAATTGCTTGATGTTTTACAAGCTAGAGTGGGATCTGATATGAATATTATCCATAAAATTTTTGAAGAATATAAATCCTTGGATTTTAGAAATAAAATCGATAATGCTTCAGGAAGTGTAGAATTAACAACCAATGCCTTAGGTGATGAAATAGTAAAAATGTTAAAACAAAGCTCAGACTTTGCTAATGCTTTAGCCAATGAAAGTGGTAAGCTTCAAACCGCAGTACAAAGCCTTACAAGTTCTTCTAATTCCCAAGCTCAATCCTTAGAAGAAACAGCAGCAGCTTTAGAAGAAATCACTTCATCCATGCAAAATGTTTCTATTAAAACTAGTGATGTTATCACTCAATCAGAAGAGATTAAAAATGTCACAGGTATTATTGGAGATATTGCAGATCAAATCAATCTTTTAGCTTTAAATGCAGCGATTGAAGCAGCACGTGCAGGAGAACATGGTAGAGGATTTGCTGTTGTGGCTGATGAAGTAAGAAAACTAGCAGAAAGAACTCAAAAGTCTTTATCAGAAATTGAAGCTAATACAAATTTATTAGTTCAATCTATCAATGATATGGCAGAATCTATTAAAGAACAAACTGCAGGTATTACTCAAATCAATGAAAGCGTAGCCCAAATTGATCAAACTACTAAAGACAATGTAGAGATTGCAAATGAATCTGCTATTATTTCTAATACTGTAAGTGATATTGCTAATAATATCTTAGAAGATGTGAAGAAGAAGAGGTTTTAA
>NZ_WUED01000034.1 GCF_016806695.1 Campylobacter bilis
CTATGGATGAACAGCTTAAAATCTTAGACACTATTAAAACTAAGGCAACTCAAGCAGCTCAAGATGGCCAAAGCTTAAAAACAAGAACCATGCTTCAAGCAGATATTAACCGTTTAATGGAAGAATTAGACAATATCGCAAATACAACTTCATTTAATGGTAAACAACTTTTAAGTGGAGGTTTTACTAATCAAGAATTTCAAATTGGTTCAAGTTCAAACCAAACTATAAAAGCAAGCATAGGTGCTACTCAGTCTTCTAAAATTGGGGTGACAAGATTTGAAACAGGATCTCAAAGTTCTACTTCAGGAGTTGTGGGACTTGTAATTAAAAATTACAATGGTATAGATGACTTTAAATTTGATAATGTCGTGATTTCAACCTCAGTAGGAACAGGATTAGGAGCCTTGGCTGAAGAGATTAATAGGAATGCAGATAAAACAGGAGTAAGGGCAACTTATGATGTTAAAACTGTAGGAGCTTATGCTATAAAAGAAGGTAAAACCTCTGATGATTTTGCTATTAATGGGGTAGTTATAGGCAAGGTTGATTATAAAAATGGGGATGAAAACGGTGCTTTAGTCTCAGCTATTAATTCGGTTAAGGATACTACAGGGGTGCAAGCTTCAAAAGATGAGAACGGTAAGCTTGTATTAACTTCTGCTGATGGTAGAGGCATTAAAATCACTGGAGATATAGGTGTTGGTTCTGGTATTTTAAGGGAGCAAAAAGAAAATTATGGAAGATTATCCTTAGTAAAAAATGATGGTAGGGATATTAATATTAGCGGAACCACTCTTTCAGCCATAGGTATGGGAGCAGGTGATCTTATTTCTCAAACTTCGGTATCTTTAAGAGAATC
>NZ_WUED01000035.1 GCF_016806695.1 Campylobacter bilis
GATTCTCTTAAAGATACCGAAGTTTGAGAAATAAGATCACCTGCTCCCATACCTATGGCTGAAAGAGTGGTTCCGCTAATATTAATATCCCTACCATCATTTTTTACTAAGGATAATCTTCCATAATTTTCTTTTTGCTCCCTTAAAATACCAGAACCAACACCTATATCTCCAGTGATTTTAATGCCTCTACCATCAGCAGAAGTTAATACAAGCTTACCGTTCTCATCTTTTGAAGCTTGCACCCCTGTAGTATCCTTAACCGAATTAATAGCTGAGACTAAAGCACCGTTTTCATCACTTGCCTTATAATCAATAGCACCTATGGTAACTCCATTAATAGCAAAGTTCGCAGAAGTTTTGCCTTCTTTTATCTCATAAGCTCCTACAGTTTTAACATCATAAGTTGCCCTTACTCCTGTTTTATCTGCATTCCTATTAATCTCTTCAGCCAAGGCTCCTAATCCTGTTCCTACTGAGGTTGAGATGATAATGCTTTGAAATTTAAAATCCTCCACTCCATTATAATTTTTAAGCACGAGAGATACTTGCCCTGAACTCATACTTTGAGATCCTGTTTCAAATCTTGTCACCCCAATTTTAGAAGACTGAGTAGCACCTATGCTTGCTTTTATAGTTTGGTTTGAACTTGAACCAATTTGAAATTCTTGATTAGTAAAACCTCCACTTAAAAGTTGTTTACCATTAAATGAAGTTGTATTTGCGATATTGTCTAATTCTTCCATTAAACGGTTAATATCTGCTTGAAGCATGGTTCTTGTTTTTAAGCTTTGGCCATCTTGAGCTGCTTGAGTTGCCTTAGTTTTAATAGTGTCTAAGATTTTAAGCTGTTCATCCATAG
>NZ_WUED01000036.1 GCF_016806695.1 Campylobacter bilis
GATGTCGTTTTAGCCTGCATCAATGCTACTACCTTCTTCAAGTATGATTTGGCCTATGGAGGCATCTTTGTTTAGAGGGCTAAGATCGTAAAAAGATATGCCGTCTAATTTGGCTTCTATGGTGCCTTTGTTAATAAGGGTGCCTATTTTATTGCCTGATTCTGCTAAGATACCATGATTTGCAGACTTTAAGGTTCCGCTATTTATTAAAGTTTGGATGGATCCTTGGGATTTATTAAGAGAAATGGCTATAATGTCTGCATTTCTATCATTGCTTCTTTGTGATTCTATGGTGCCTGTATTGATAAGATTAGTGATGCTTGAGTTTTCATATAAGGCTATAGCAGAATCGGAAGTGTTTTGGATGAGTCCGGTATTAAAAACCGTTGTGATACGCGAAGCTTTGGTTAAATGTAATGCTCCAGTAGCACTTTTAATAGTACCTGTATTAATGAGTGTTTCTATAGTATTTCCGGATAAAAATACCCCACTAGTTGTACCTTCTATGGCATTTTTATTAAAGAAATTTTTTATGGTATTTGAGTTTTTGGTAAAGTTAACTGCTTCTTTACTACTATTTTTGATCGTCCCACTATTATAAAAAATACTAACTCTTGAATTATTAAAAAACACTCCTTCTTTACTATTACCCTTTATCATTCCTGTATTAATAAAATTTGTAAGAATAGAATAAGCAAAGTTAATGCCTTGATCATCGCTTCCACTTATAGCACCACTATTGATAAAATTAGTAATTCTTGTTTGCTTTGAAGTTTCTAAACCTTTCTTTGCTTTAATCACTCCTGTAATTT
>NZ_WUED01000037.1 GCF_016806695.1 Campylobacter bilis
TTTTTATCAGCATAATCTACATTATCTTCATCAATTGTCAAAGTTCCATCTAAATCAATAACTATAGTTTTCATAAATTATTTTTTCTTTTCTTTAACCTAGGCACATCTTTGAATAAAAGCTTGATGTACCCCCCTGTACCAATTATTATTAGCTTGTATGAGAGTTTGTCCTAGTTTATAGGTTAAGCATTCTTTTTCTTTTAAAGCTTCTTCATAATCAGAATAAGATTTTAAAGGAGGTAAAGCTAAATTTGGATTTTCTTTTATTTTTGCTTCATAAGAAAGTTGTTCTTTTTTATGTTTATCTTTTATATAAGATAAAATAAAAGGCATTCTAATAAAACCTAAAATACTTTTTGAATTGTCTATTATAGCTTGACCTAATTTATAAGAAAGTTGGTTTTTAATTCTTGCTTTGGCTGAGTTAGCTTGAATAAAAGTAATTTTAGGATTGATTGTTTCTATAGTTATTCCTAGAGATTTAGCAAGCTTTTTGCTTTTTAACTTTTTAATTATTAAATCTTGTTCTAAATTAGCTAATTCTAGGTATTGTTTTTTAGCAGGAAGGGAATGGATTTGAGTTTGCAAGGGTTGTAGTTTTATAGGATCCATTCTAAAATTGTATTCTTCTATAGCACTTTTATAGTCTTCTACAGGAGGGACTAAATATGTAAAATCATATTCTTTATCAACTACGATGTTTTCATTTTGTATGAGTTGTATTTCTTCGCTAAAATCGAATTTACCATTTTGATCGGCTAAAAGAAAGGTGGAGAT
>NZ_WUED01000038.1 GCF_016806695.1 Campylobacter bilis
ACCAAAAAGGAAATTTATGCAAAATCCTAACTCAGCTATACAAAGGATAAAAAATCATCTTGCTTATAAACTAGGACAAGCTATGATAGAATATAATAATAATGGGGGGGGGTATATAAGATTATGTAAAAAACTTTATCAAATAAAAAAACAATATAAAAAAGAAAAAAGAATTTATCAAGAAACTATAAAAGTATTTCCTCAACTTAAATATCCTCCTTTAGAAAAATGCACTGATTATGAACAAGCTTTAAAATATCAATTTCATTTATCCTATTTTTTAGGTGAAGTGCTTTTACAAACTTTTAGAACTTGGTATAAAGGAAGTATGTTTAAACTGTCTAAAAATATCCAAGAAGCTAATGCAGATTTTAAAACTTTTAAAAAAATATTTGAAAAATTTAAAGAATATAATATAAATATTCCTAAAGATCTTTTAAATAATAAAAGATTATTTTTAAAAAAAGTTTTAACAATAGAAAATATATTAAACACTCATAAAGATTATAAAGCTATACTAGATAATATTTTTCATAATTTTACTTTTTTCTTAAAACATTTTAATCTCATAGAAGAATGGTTATTATCAAATGATTTTAATGAAAAATATAAAAAACAAAACCACCCTTATCCCTCATTACTTGATCCTAAAAAACTCAATGATAAAAATGAAACAATCAATTATCATAATATAGCTGCTGAACTTGCATGGGAAATGAATTTGCCTTTACCAGAGAATTATGAGTTTGTGTTTTTA
>NZ_WUED01000039.1 GCF_016806695.1 Campylobacter bilis
GATGAAAACGGTGCTTTAGTCTCAGCTATTAATTCGGTTAAGGATACTACAGGGGTGCAAGCTTCAAAAGATGAGAACGGTAAGCTTGTATTAACTTCTGCTGATGGTAGAGGCATTAAAATCACTGGAGATATAGGTGTTGGTTCTGGTATTTTAAGGGAGCAAAAAGAAAATTATGGAAGATTATCCTTAGTAAAAAATGATGGTAGGGATATTAATATTAGCGGAACCACTCTTTCAGCCATAGGTATGGGAGCAGGTGATCTTATTTCTCAAACTTCGGTATCTTTAAGAGAATCTAAGGGTCAAATTGATGCTAATGCTGCTGATGCTATGGGCTTTAATTCTTTTAAAGGCGGTGGAAAACAAATTATAATAGGTCATTCTTCTGTTTCTGCATACATGAGTTCTGATGGTAGCGGTTTTTCTGCAGGTTCAGGTTTTTCTGAGGGTAGCGGTAAAAATATGTCAATAGGTTTAGCATCTGGAATTTTTGTTGTTTCTCAAATGACTGCAGCTAGTAATGTATATAATGTCTCTACAGGTTCAGGTTTTTCTGAAGGTTCTGGTAATTCTCAATTTGCTACTTTAAAAACTTCAGCAGGTAATGCAGCAGGTGCTGTAAGTGAAACAGCGGGTGTGACTACACTTAAAGGAGCTATGGCAGTAATGGATATTGCTGAAACAGCTATAACTAATCTTGATCAAATCAGAGCAGATATAGGTTCGGTGCAAAATCA
>NZ_WUED01000040.1 GCF_016806695.1 Campylobacter bilis
CTTGACAGCTCCCCGTAGCTTATCGCAGTCTAGTACGTCCTTCATCGCCTTTACCAGTCAAGGCATCCACCATTCGCTCTTAATAGCTTACCTTTTTTGATTCTAAAACGCATCACTTCCTTGTTAAAGTTTATCATATTTCATATTTAAAGTTTTATCATATCTAAAAGCTAGGATTAAAGCTTAATATTAAAACTATGCCTATGCTTTAATGAAGATATTTTATCTTTAACAAGTTTGTAAAATTGTTTTTATTAAAACTTGCTTGTGACTCTTAACAATGTTAATTAAAAAGAACACTTAGGTTAAAAACCTAAAGTAAGTATACATGAAAATAAACTTTTATACTTGCGACTTAATAAAATTTACAAAAAACTTAATAATATACTTGCTTTAAATTTTTATCCTCTTTTAAAGATTGATTCCTGGTGGGCCTAACAAGACTTGAACTTGTGACCTCACCCTTATCAGGGGTGCACTCTAACCAGCTGAGCTATAGGCCCTTTTATGGTGGAGAATAGCGGGATCGAACCGCTGACCTCCTGCGTGCAAAGCAGGCGCTCTCCCAGCTGAGCTAATTCCCCATGAGGAAAACTGATGATGCTTCATCTACTCTCAATATGTTTTATCAATCTTTAAAATCTAAACAAGGATGATTGAGTTTATGAAGTAACAGTTGTGAGACTTGTTACTTTGTACTCTAGAAAGGAGGTGATCCAACCGCA
>NZ_WUED01000005.1 GCF_016806695.1 Campylobacter bilis
AATTCTAAAGAACATGCCTTATTAATACTGCCTTATTTTTCTTCTTTAAATGTAGAACTTTCTTTAAATGAACAAAGTAAGGGTCATACTAAAGGAACCTTACTGGCTTATTCTACCTTAAAAGAAAGTGGGGTATATGGTGTTTATGCAGGTTATGAAGATGCTAATATGGAATCAACTTATTTTGATGTGAAAAACCGTAGCTATTATGCAGGCTTAAGATATTTTAATACCTTATTTACTACAGCTAAGCATCAAGAAGTCTATCTTAAAGCACAAAGTAAAGCAGCCTATACTAATAAAGCTAATACCATGACCAGCTGCTTGTATGGTGCCATAATTGTTTAAATTAGATATAGTAGAATTTACTTGCATTAAGATACCATGAGAATGAGAACTAATGGTTCCAGCATTATAAAAATTCTCAATCTTTGTATTATTAATAGCATAATTGTATAAAGAAAGAGCACCTAAGCGATAATCCTCTCCTATTGCATTGAGTTTGCCTGTATTAATAAAGGTTTGAATATTGCCTGTAAGGCTTAAGGCATTTTTGCCCTCAAGTTCACCTGTGTTTACAAAATTACTAATGGTGCCATTAGTAAGATTAAGGGCTGCAGAAGCATAAAAAGGATTACTTTCTGTTTTATTAGACTTTATAGTACCTGTGTTGATAAAGTTTTCAATGCTGCTTCCTTGTACAAAGATAGCATTGTATTTATCTGAAGTGATTTGGCCTGAGTTAAAAAAAGTTCCAATAGTAGCTTGGCTATTTAAGGATTTAACTCCTAAGCGTAAGGCAGCATCACTACCTTGTATGGTGCCTTGATTGATAAAATTATCTATGGTAGAATTAAATTGTACATTAAGGCCTATGTCATGAGTGCTTTTAATGCTTCCTTTATTATAAAATACAGGAACACTAGTATTGTGTAAGTATATGGCATTAAAATTAGTTGATTCTATAGTGCCTTATAGTAGGACCTTTACTACTATCACCATAAAAGGCTAAGGCAAAGTTTTCTCCTTTGATTTTACCACTAGTATCGTTTTTAAAATCAGTTATGGTACCGCTTTGGAAATTTATAGCTGCGGTTTGTTGTATAAGACCTGTATTAGTAAAATTAGTTATGCTAGGATGATTAGAAGCATTTCCTGCATAAACTGTGATACCGTATAAGGCTGTATTGTCTCCTATTAAACCACTATTGCTAAGCTCAGATATAGAGATTTGAGTGTCTTTGGAATTGGTAGTGTTTCCTATGCTGATTGCAGTTTGGCTACCACTTGCTCCTGTTGAGATATAACCTGAGTTGTTAATAGTGCCAATAGTGACATTATCCCCATCAAAGGCAACAGTATTGCCTGAATCATAATAGATAATACCACTATTATCAAACTTATCTACTTGTAGGGTTCCTCCATCTCTCCAAGTTGCTATGTAAGTGTTTCTGATATAGCCTTCATTGCTTACATCATGAACTATGATAGAACCTCCAGTAAAATTCCCTTGATTTTCTATATTAAAACGTCCATCAACCACACCTTGATTGAGTATTTTTTGTATGGTTAGGGTTTCAGATTGGGTAACTCTAGCGTGGATGGTTTTATTAGAAGTGTTACCTAAATAAGCGTATTTGCCTATTATGAGAGTGTTAATAGAATTATTAGTTGTAATATTAATTTTACTATTAGTATTAGAATAAGTGCCTAGTATTTGGTAATAATGGTAATTTCCAAAAGGTATGTCAATGGCATAAGGCAAACCATCTATATCAGCCATAGCACAAGAACTTAGTAAGGATAACGTGATTAGAGAAAGACCTAGTTTTTTTGATTTAGGTGAGGAAGATGAATTTTTAGTTTTTAAATACCCCCCCCCTGAGTAGCAAAGTAAAAAAGCCTTGCTGTGAGATTGTATGAGTTATGGAATAATCCTTTTTGTTGAAATCATTTATTAAAGTAATATGAAATACAAAAATAAATTGCTTAATAATAAAATATATTTTTTTAAAAAAAGGTTAAAAACTAATTGTTTTAGGACTTTTTACTTAAAAGGAAGCAAAGGGAGAGTTGGGAGAGTTGGCGTGCGGATTAGCTTTGATTTTGCAAGATATTTAATATAAAATGGATGAATTCTTTAGCATCATTAGAAAGATGAGTAGAAAGAATTATTTATGTTATGTTAATAAAAGTAGATAAGATTAAAAAAATTAGTTTAGAAAATTTTGTAATTCTTTGGTGAGTTCTTGGGGATTTAGATCATTGATGCTTTTATAGAAATGACCTTTTTCATCTATGAGGAAAAGTTCATTGCTGTGTGCTATGGTATAAGGCATTTGGGAATTTTTAAGAGGGATTTTTTGGTATAGGACTTGGTAGTTTTTGGCTAAGTGTTTTAGGGTGGATTCATCTTTTGGGATTAGGGCGTAGGATTTGGGATAAAAATATTTTAACCATTGATTGGTATTTTTGAGATTATTATCTGCGATAGGATCTAAAGAGATGAAAAGAATATAGGCTTTGGGATTGTTTATTTGCTTTAAGATTTTGGCTATGAGGGCTAGGGTTGTAGGACATACATCAGGACAAGAAGTGTATCCAAAATAAATGATGAGTTTTTTGCCTTTGAAATCTTTAAGGGTGGTTTGGGTTTTAAATTCAGATTTCAGATTAAAATCATAAGGATTTTGTTTAAAATTGATAAAAAATACAAGGCTTGAAAGAGTAATGATGATTGGGATAAATTTTTTCATCTTTTTAAATCGAAGTCAAAATAAAATCCTATGGGTTTGTCATCCTGAGTGAATTCGGCTCTAAAACGCATGGTATCTAAAACACAGCTAGCTAGGACTATTTTGCTTTCATAGTCTGTTTGGTTGAGTTTGTGTAATTTTGGTGATATTTGTCCCATATACATGTTTAGTCCATAGATTTTGAGTGCTAGATTTTTATAATCTCCTAGATTTTTGATTTTTAAATCTAGGGGGCTTAAGGCTTGTAAAGGTTTAGGACCTAAAGAGACTAAGATTTCTTTACCATTAAAAATATATTTACAATCTTTGAGATTAAGATCGCATTTTAAAGGAATTGAGAGGTCATTTTGAGTGGGATCAGATGGGGTTTTAAAGGTATAAAAATCAAAAATAAGATAAGAGATTATCATAATAAAAGCTAATATCAAGATAAAAATATTTTTTTTCATTTTTAAAATTCTTTTGAAGGGATGTTTTTTAATTCTATGGTTTGGTGATTGCTAAATTGCAAAGTCATGTTGATTTTGGTATCTGGCGTGATGGACTTTTTGAGTTTTAAGAGCATGATGTGATAAGAACCTGGCTTTAGATCTAAGCTTGAGTGGGCTTTGATGAGAAGATCGGGGATTTTTTGCATGAAGGTTTGATGATTTTTGTGTATGTGAGTGTGGAGTTCGCTTGCTTGGCTTATGTTGCTTTGGGCGTTTATTAGGGTGATGTTTTGGTCGCTATGATTGTAGATAGTGAAAAAAACGGCACTGTTTTGAGCGTGGGGTGGGGTTTGTCTGACAAAGGCGTTTTTTATCTCTATATTATGAGCCCAAAGATTTAAGATAAAAAGGGCATTGAGGATTAATAATTTTTTCATATTGTGTCCTTTTTGAATATTTTAGATTATATCAGAAAATGTTTTCTTTAGGGTATAAAAATGTAAATTTTTTGCGGCTTTGTCATGAAAGATTATGGGTATGGGGTAGGAAAGATATAGTTTTATTTTAATTTATAATTAATTTTGTAAATTAAAGATAATTAATATTTTTTAAGAAAAAACATATTATAATTTTTGCCTAAAAACTTTAAAACTTTGCAATATCAAGGAAAAACATTGTTAAAACGATTTGCTTTTTTATTTAGCTTTTTTTCAGCGTTTGTGTATGCTTCAGATCTTGTTAAAATTTATCTTAATGAAGGTTTGGATGCTGTAGGCGCAGCGATAGAAAAAGAATTGGTTCAAAAAGATTTTTGGCTTAGTGAGTTAGGAGATAAGAATGTTTCTTTGGGGTATTATGATCGTGATGTGGTTGTTGTGCTTACTAATAAAACAGATAAGATACTTCAAGTTTATTCCTATAATGATGGTAAAATAACTAAGGATTTTGAACAAAAAGAAATCATAACAGGAATCATGGGCGATAAAAAAATAGAAGGGGATTTGAAAACTCCTGTGGGGTTTTATGAACTAGGACGTAAATTTAATCCTGGGGATCCTTACTATGGGCCTTTTGCCTTTGCTACTACTTATCCTAATTTGCTTGATAAAGTACAGGGAAAAACAGGGGGTGGTATATGGATACATGGGTATCCTTTAGATGGATCTAGGCTTGATGAGCTGAAAACTAAAGGATGCATTGCCTTGCTTAATGATAATTTGCAAAAATTCGCACAAATTGTCCATAATAGGAAAGTTTTTGCAATGACAGAGGAAAGGGATAAAATTAGAGCTACTAAAGAAGAAATAGCAGGGTTGTTAGCTGATCTTTTTGGCTGGAGGCTGGCTTGGATTCAAAGTGATATTGATGCTTATTTGAGCTTTTATGATGAAAAAGAATTTAAACGTTTTGACAAAATGAAGTTTGAGCAATTTGCCTCTATGAAAAGATCGATTTTTTCTCGTAAAGAAGAAAAGCAGATCAAATTTTCGGATATAAGTATTAGTCCTTATCCTAATTTAGAAAATGAGATTTTATATAGGATTTCATTTTATGAGGATTATTATACTAGAAATTATCAATTTAAAGGCAATAAAATTTTATATGTTAAAATTGATAGCAAAGGCAAAATGAAAATTTTAGCAGAGCAGTAGATGTCTTTAATCAGAATCAATCAAAAAGCTTATGAGTATAATCTCAAAGAAATTGCTAAAAAAACAGAGGGTTTTGAAAGAATCATTTGTGTTTTTAAGGATAATGCTTATGGGCATGGGGCTAAGCTTTTAGCACCTGTGGCTAGAGAATTGGGCATTAATTTTATCGCGCTTAAGAATGAAAAAGAGGCTTGGGAGCTTGAAGGGATATTTGAAAATATATTGATACTTTCGCATCTTCCTCATGGGAATGAAAATGAAAGATTTATTTATGCTTTAAATGATATTTCCCAGATAAAAAATTATAAAAAAAATACCAAAATACACCTTAAAATAGACACAGGCATGCACCGCAATGGCGTGAGTGTACAAGAGCTAGAGTATGCTATGGCTTTGATTAAGAAAAATGCTTTAAAACTTGAAGGGATATTTACTCATTTTGCTAATGCAGATGAAATGGATAGGAGCTTTTTTGTCCAAAAAGAAGGCTTTGAAAAAGCTAAAAAAATAGCTAAAAAATATTATCCTGATTTATTGACTCATTCTTATAATTCAGCTGCGTTATTTAGGGGAAAGATTCCTGAGGATGAGTACTGTAGGATAGGACTTGTTCAATTTGGTTATGGGCATAAAGATTTGAAAAAAGTATTGAGTTTGTATGCGCATAGATTGAGTCAAAGAAGGCTTGAAAAAGGACAAAGCATAGGCTATGGAGGTGTTTTTAAAGCTAAGGAAGCTTTAGAAGTGGCAAACTATGATTTAGGCTATGCAGATGGTCTTTTTCGCTATGATGGAAAAGGAAAGCTAAGGCTTGCCAATGGCAAAGAAATGCTTGGAAGGATGTCAATGGATAGCTTTTCTTGCGAAGATTGTGGTGAAGAGCTTTGTGTTTTTGAGGATGCTGATGTTTGGGCGGATTTTTTTCATACTATTAATTATGAAATTTTAGTCAAGCTTCATCCTGACATACCAAGGGTGCTTGTGTAGATGTTTCATATTGTTTTGGTGCATCCTAGAATACCCCAAAATACGGGTAGTATAGGGAGGATGTGTTTTAATGCAGGGTTTAAACTCCATATTATCAAGCCTATAGTTTTTGATATCTCGCAAAAAGCTGTTAGAAGGGCGGGGCTTGATTATTGGGATAAATTAGAGCCTATTGTCTGGGAAAATCTTGAAGCTTTTTTAGAAAAAAATATTGGGTATAAGGATCGTTTTTTCTTTGCTACGACTAAGAGTAAAAGGTCTTATTTTCAAGCAAGGTTTAAAGAAAATGATTTTTTGTTTTTTGGGAGTGAAAGCTATGGTTTGCCTATGGAATTGATGCAGTTAAATTGGCAAAATGCCATAAATATACCCATGAAAGCTTGTGGAAGAAGTCTTAATCTAGCTACTAGTGTAGGTATTATTTCTTATGAAGCTTTAAGGCAAAATTTCTCTGATTTTAGGACCTAAAGTTTCGAATTTACACAAGAAAAGAAAACAAATAAAATCATAAAGTGCTTTTTATAAATTTTTATGTTAAAGTAGAATTAATATTATTTTTTTAAGGAGTTAGGATGAAATTAGATGCTTTGCTTAGCTTTGCTAATGAAATCTCTGATATCATAGCTAATGAAATTGTCCCTCGTACAGATATTATAATGGTTGTTTTGCTTATTATTTGCGGGCTTTATTATAGTTTTTTAACTCGTTTTGTGCAATTTCGCATGCTTAGTTCTGTATTTAGAATACTTACAGAGAAAAACAAACAGCATTCTAAAGAATATATTTCGCCTTTTGAGGCTTTGATGATTTCTACTGCTTCTAGGGTAGGTATAGGAAATATCGCAGGGATTTCTTTGGCTTTGACTACAGGCGGGGCTGGGGCTTTGTTTTGGATGTGGGTGATGGCATTTTTTGGTGGGGCTTCGGCTTTTGCTGAGAGTACTTTAGCTCAAATTTATAAGTCAAAGGACGATACGGGAGGATTTAAAGGCGGCCCGGCGTATTATATTAAAAAAGCTTTAGGTTCGCATTTTTTTGGATCTTTTTTTGCTTTTATTCTTATCATCACTTATGCTTATGGTTTTAACGGCCTTCAAAGTCAAACTATGACTTCGTCTTTTAAAGTTTATTATGATATGTTAAATCCTGATGCTAGCGTGAGTTTTTCATCTAGTTTTTGGCCTGTGGTTATAGGCGTGATTTTAACTGCTTTTGGTTCTTGGATGTTTTTTTCTCATCATACTAAAATAGGCAAGGTGAGTTCTTTGATAGTGCCTTTTATGGCTTTGGCTTATGTTTTGCTTGCTGTGATTGCGGTTTTGATGAATTTGGATAAAATTCCTTTGGTAGTTAAGGTGATTTTAGAAAGTGCTTTTGATTTTAAGGCTATGTTTGGTGGATTTGCTGGATCGGCTTTGGTTATAGGGATTAAAAGAGGGCTTTTTTCTAATGAAGCAGGAATGGGTTCAGCGCCTAATGCTGCGGCTGCAGCTTTGACAAGTCATCCGGCCAAACAAGGTGTGATACAGGCTTTTTCGGTTTTTATAGATGTGATTATTTGTACAAGTTCGGGATTTTTAGTGCTTTTTTCTATGGCATATTTAGGGCTTAATGAAACTAAGATAGAAGGAGGCATGCCTTTAATCCAAGAAACCATGCGTGAGTATTATGGAAGTTTTGGGATCCATTTTATCACTATTGCTATTGTTCTTTTTGCTATAACTTCTTTGATAGGGAATTATTATTATGCACAAGCTAATGTGAAATATTTGACTAATTCTAAATTGGTAATGAATTTGTTTAGAATCACTGCGGTGGCTATGATTTTCATAGGTTCGCAAATGAATTTAAAGCTTGCTTGGAATTTGGCTGATTTGACTATGGCTTTCATGGCTATAACTAATATTGTGTCTTTATTGCTTTTAGGCGGTATTGTTAATAAGGTTTTAAAAGATTTTAATATACAGCAAAAAGCGGGCTTAGATCCTAAGTTTAATGCTAGTAAATTAGGGATTAAAAATGCTGAATGTTGGGATTAAAAGATTATAAAGTTTCATGGATTTATGAAATTAATGATTTAAAACTTTATTTAAAAATTCTTTTAATCTTTCATTGCTAGGATTTTCAAACACTTCTTTGGGTTTGGCATCGACAGCTATATTGGCCTTATCCATGAAAAATATGCGATTAGCAACATTTCTTGCAAAGCCCATTTCATGAGTAACTACAAGCATAGTAAGGCCTTCTTTTGCAAGATCTTTCATGATGCTTAAAACTTCGCCTATCATTTCAGGATCAAGGGCTGAAGTGGGCTCATCAAACAAAATCACATCAGGATTCATCATCAAGCTTCTTGCGATGGCAATGCGCTGTTTTTGTCCGCCTGAAAGCTTGTGTGGCATTATGTTTTCTTTATCGGCTAAGCCTATTTTATTAAGAAGTATTTTTGCTTTTTTTACGGCTTGATTTTGAGTTAAAATGCCTGTTTTAACAGGTGCTAGGCATAAATTTTCCATGACATTTTTGTTGGCAAAGAGATTAAAGTGTTGAAATACCATGCTGAGTTTTTGTCTGATGATATTGATATTGGTTTGTTTATCAAGTATGTTTTGTTTGTTGATTAAAATCTCGCCACTATCGGCTAATTCTAAGCGATTTATGCAACGTAAAAAAGTGCTTTTTCCACCCCCGCTTGGGCCTATGATGGCTATGACATCACCTTTTGAAATTGTAGTATTGATATTGTTTAATACTGTTAAAGAACCGTATTTTTTGTTTAAATTTCTAATTTCAATCATTTTTATTCATCCTGATTTCAAGTTTTTTTGTAAAAAAGCTAAATATTTTCACGCTTACATAATAAACAAGTCCGGTAAAAATAATAGGCTTAGGATTGTAAAGCACTGCTTGTAAGCTTTGGCTTTGCATGGTAATATCAATGACACTGATAAATCCTACGACAGATGTTTCTTTAAATAAAGAGATGAATTCATTAGCTAAGGCTGGGAGGATGTTTTTTGTAGCTTGGGGTAGGATGATTTCTTTCATTGAGGTTTTATAATCAAGCCCCATAGCACGTGCAGCTTCCATTTGTCCTTTATCTACGCTATTAATCCCGCTTCTTACGATTTCTGCTATATAGGCTGAACTGTTAAGCCCTAGGGCAAGAATGGCTGCGTAAAGATTGTCTATGAAAGTAAAAATTACAAAGGCAAAAATCATTAATTGTAAAATCACAGGAGTACCGCGTATGATATCTATGTACTCATCGATGATAAAATTAAGTGCTTTGATTTTACAAAAATGTAAAATAGCTAGAGTAAAGCCAATAATCACCCCAATAATCACAGCACAAGCAGTTAATAAAAGTGTGATGAAATAGCTTTTTAGATAAGCTTGTGCGTTTTGTGTGTATGCATAGCTTATGTTTCCGCTAGGATCTTTGATTTGAAGTATTTCTATAGGAAAGGAAAAATACCCCCATAAAATAATAATCACAAAAAAAACAAAAATTCTTATATTGTTTTGACTCAATTTTAAACCTTTATTGCGTAGAATTCATTTAAAAAATTTGAATTTTATTAAAATATCTTTGATTTTTCTTTAAAGATTTATAAAAATATGTTAGAATTTCATGAAAATAAGGTTGTATTTATGGAAATTTTAGATTTTATTATAACTACTATTTTTATACTTTTAATGATTTTTTTAGTAATAGGTTTTAATCGTCAAATGATACAAAGAAACAAAGAAAAAGAAAAAAGATTTAAAAATAAAACCAGGAGGCAAAATGAGTAAAAAAGTATTAATTCCTTTAGCACAAGGCTTTGAAGAAGCTGAATTTATAGGTATTGCTGATGTTTTAAAGAGGGCTGAGAAATCGGGCGGGGATTTAGAAGTAATCATAGCTTCATTAAATGATGATTTATTAGTTGTGGGTGCTAATGGCATTAGTATTAAAGCGGATTGTTTTTTAAAAAATGTAGATGTAAAAACACTTGATGCTATTGCTTTAGCGGGTGGTTTTAATGGTATGATGAATCTTAAAAATTCTAATGAGATTTTAAATATCATTAAAGAGCTTCATAATGAAAATAAAATCATTGCTGCAATTTGTGCTTCTGCTATAGTTTTAGATGCAGCAGGTGTTTTAGAAGGTGAGTTTGCATGCTATCCAGGGTGTGAAATAGGACTTAATGCAAAGCGTGTTAATGAAGCTGTGGTGGTTAATAAAAATATCATCACTTCTGCAGGGCCTGCTACAGCAATACTTTTTGGTTTGGAATTGGCTAAAAAATTATGCGGTGAGATGATTTATAAAGACTTATATAATAAAATGCTAGTTTCTTTGGCAAAATCCTAATAGTAGCAAAGCTACATTAGGATTAAAATAAGGCTTGTGGGTTTTCTTTATGCGTTTGATCTTTAGGCAGTTCAAAGCCTCCTAGCATATGAAAATGCAAATGGAAGACTTCTTGACCACTGTTTTTACCGCAATTTGTTATCAAACGATATCCGCTTTTGTCTACTCCTAAAAGAATGGCTAGTTCTTGTATGAAGCTTGTCATTTTTGCCATAAGTTCGGGATCGAATTCTTGAAAATCTTTAAAATGTTTTTTAGGGATGATGAGTATGTGTATAGGGGCCTTAGGTGCGATATCATGAAATGCTAAAAAATCATTATTTTCAAGCACTTTGTTGCATGCGATTTTGCCTTCGACTATGAGTTCAAAAACGGTTTTTTCTTGCATTATTTATCCTTCTTTGGTGTTATTTTTGATATAATTATATCTTTAAACTTTGGTTTTTATGCTGAATTTAAAATAGTTTTTAATAGAATTAAAATTTAAAATATTTTATTAAGGTAGAAAATTGCAAAATTTTATTGAACAAATCCAAAAATGTAATAATTTAAATGATTTAGAAGCTTTAAGAATTTCTTTTCTTGGAAAAAAGGGTGTTTTAACTGAAAGCTTTGCAAAGCTTAAAGACTTAGAAGGTGAAGCTAAAAAAGCCTTTGCTGCTGATTTAAATGCACAAAAAGAAGCCTTTAATCAGGCTTATTTATTAAAATTTAAAAGTTTAGAAAATCTTGCTTTAGAAGAGAAAATGAAGCAAAATGCGCAAAATTTTAATTATTTTGATGAGAGCATTACAAGCGGGTCCTTACATCCTGTAATGAGTACTACGGATAAGATTATAGAATATTTTGTGGGTTTGAATTTCAGCGTAGAAAAAGGTCCTTTAATAGAAGATGATTTTCATAATTTTGAAGCCTTAAATTTGCCTAAAACTCATCCTGCAAGGGATATGCAAGATACTTTTTATTTTGATGATAAAAGACTTTTAAGAACTCAAACTTCTCCTGTGCAAATTCGCACCATGCTAGCACAAAAACCTCCTATTAGAATGATAGCACCTGGTGCTGTATTTAGAAGAGATTTTGATATCACTCATACTCCTATGTTTCATCAAGTAGAAGCCCTTGTGGTAGAAGAAGGGCAAAAAATCAGTTTTGCTAATTTAAAAAGCGTTTTAGAGGATTTTTTACATTATATGTTTAATGATGTAAAAATTCGCTTTCGTCCTAGTTTTTTCCCTTTTACGGAGCCTTCTGCTGAAGTTGATATTTCTTGTATTTTTTGTAAAGGCAAAGGATGTAGGGTTTGTAAACATACGGGCTGGCTTGAAGTTTTAGGATGTGGTATAGTTGATCCTAATGTATATCATTTTGTAGGATATGAAAATGTGAGTGGCTATGCCTTTGGACTTGGGGTGGAGCGCTTTACTATGCTGTTGCATCAAATTCCTGATTTGAGGTCTTTGTTTGAAGGAGATTTAAGATTATTGGAGCAATTTAGATGATAATTACTAAAAGTTGGTTAAATGATTGGCTAGAGCTTGAAGATATAAGCTTAGATAAAATAGCAAAAACTCTTAATTGTATAGGCATAGAAGTTAATAAAATTAATGTTTTAAAAGTACCTGATAAGATTGTAGTAGGCTATGTAAAAGAAAAAATCAAACATGCTAATTCTGATAAATTAAATATTTGTCAAGTGAGTATAGGCGATGAGACTTTGCAAATAGTTTGTGGGGCTGATAATGTTGATGCAGGGCAATTTGTAGCTGTTGCAACTAAAGGTGCCATTATGCCAAATAATATGCAAATTCAAGAAGTACAATTGCGAGGGGTTGATTCTTGTGGTATGTTGTGTTCTAGTACAGAGCTTGGTTTTAATAAAATCAATAATGGCATTATGCTTTTAGATGAAAGCATAGGGGAATTAGAACTTGGCAGGGCTTTAAATACCTATGAAATTTTCAATGATGGACTCATAGAAGTAGAGCTTACTCCTAATAGAGGAGATTGCTTAAGCATTTATGGAGTTGCACGCGATTTAGCTACGGCTTTAAATTTAAATTTAAAAGAACCTAAAGTTTTTAAAGAAAACGAAAATGTTTTGGGCATAGGCAGGATTTTGCGTTTAGCAGCTGAGAAAGAACTCAACGGGCTTTATAATTACCGTGCTATAGAACTGAAAAATTCTATAAAAACTAATTTATTGCTTAGTTTAAGACTCTCTCAAATTGAAAATTTAAGCAATAATCCTATAGAAAATTTATTAAATTATGCAACGCATTCAACTGGGGTACTTTTTAATGCTTATGATTTGAGTTCTTTTTCAAATGAAGGTGAAGAATTTACCATAGTTTTAAACAAACAAGAGCATGGCGAAACAAAAGTTTCTTGCAAGGATAGACTTTTAAGTTTTAGCGGGATTTTTCAAAATGATGAAAGCAAGTGTAAGAAAGATTCTAAAATAATTATCATCGAGGCTAATTATACTGATCCTTTAGTCATAGCAAATGCTAAAAATTATCATCAAAACCAGGATGAAAAAACACTTTATAGAAGCTTTAGAGGAAGCGAACCTAAACTAAGTTTGGGGATGGATTTTTTACTTGGTATTCTTGAAAATATTTCTAGTATTATTATTTATAGTTCTTCTCAACAAATTGTGATAAATAAACAATCGCCAATCATACCTGTAAGCATTGAAGGCATTGGTAAAATGATAGGGCAAAGCGTTGATAAAGATGAGATTTTAAAAATATTGAAAAAATTAGGCTTTGAGTTGATACTTTCAGGAGAAGGGCTTGTCAATGTTAAAGCGCCTTTACATCGTCCTGATATAAAGAATTTATCCGATATATGCGAAGAGGTTGTAAGAATCATAGGTATTGATAATATAGCCTCTAGAGGCCTTAAATTCATGGAGAAAAATCGTTTTAATACTACTTATAAAAATTATGCTGAATTTTTGAATTTAAGAAAAAAAGCAGTAGCAAATGGATATTTTGAAAGTTTGCATTATATTTTAGATAATGAAGAAGAACTTAGTAATTTAGGATTTGATTTAATTGATCTAAAGCTTATTAATCCTATCACGACAGAACTTAATACTTTAAGAACCACTCTTTTAAATCATTTGTTAAATGCAGCAAGTTTAAATGCAAAAAATTCCAAAAAAATTATCAAGCTTTTTGAACTTGGCATTGTTTTTAATAAAAATAATCAAGAGGCTAATCATATTGCATTTATTCACTCAGGATTTAAAGAAGAAGCTAAAATTTCTAATAAAGCAAAACCTCAATTAGTGCAATTTTATGATTTTCTTTTAGATGTTAAAAATATTATAGGTGATTTTACCTTACAAGCATCAGAGCATGATATTTTAAGTCCTTATGAGCAAGCAGATGTTTATTTATCAGGGGTTAGGGTAGGTTTTATAGGGCGTTTACATTTAAGAATAGAAAATGAAAGAGATTTATTAAAAACTTATGTTTGTGAGCTTGATTTAGATTTGATACGACAAGATTGCAAAATAGCTAAGCCTTATTCTAAATTCCCAGCTATAACTAGGGATCTTAGCGTTTTAATACCAAAAAGTTTTGATTATAATGAGATTAAAAATTGTATTAAAAACTTGAATTTAGAAATACTTGAAAAATTTCGTTTAGTTGATATTTATGATCATGAAGATTTTAAAGATTCTTATAGTATTACTATAAATTTTACTTTTAGAGATCTTGATAAAACTCTTCAAGATAGTGAAGTTATAGCATGTATGGATAAAATTTTGCAAAGTATTAAAGATTTAGGTCTTGATTTAAGATGAAAATTCATAAATTAAATAAACCTATAAATACTGAACTTCAAAATATAGCAGCCGATAAGAGTATATCGCATCGTTTTGCTATTTTTTCACTTTTAACTCAAGAAAAAAATAGGGCACAAAATTATCTTTTAGCACAAGATACTTTAAATACTCTTGAAATCGTTAAAAATCTTGGTGCTAAGGTAGAATGCAAAGGAACTTGTGTGGATATCACGCCTGCACATGAAATTTTATCGCCTAATGGCATCTTAGATTGTGGCAATTCAGGAACTGCGATGCGTTTGATGATGGGATTTTTAGCTGGGATTTCGGGTTTTTTTGTCTTAAGTGGAGATAAATATCTTAATCAACGTCCTATGGGAAGGATAAGCAAGCCACTTAATAATATAGGAGCTAAAATTTATGGACGCAATGAGGCTAATTTAGCTCCAATTTGCATAGAGGGTCAAAAACTAAAATCTTTTCATTATCAAAGCAAGATTGCTTCAGCACAGATTAAAACTGCTATGATTTTATCTGCTTTTAAAGCAGATGATGTATGTACTTTTAGCGAACCTTCTCTTAGTAGAAATCATAGTGAAAATATGCTAAAGGCTATGAAAGCACCTATAAAAATTAGCAATGAAGGATTAAATCTTGAAATAAGTCCTTTAAAAGAACCCCTAAAAGCTCAAAATATCATCATACCTAATGATCCTTCATCAGCTTTTTATCTCATTTTAGCGGCTATTATTTTACCTAATTCAAAGATTGTTATAAAAAATATCTTACTCAATCCTACGCGTATAGAGGCTTACAAAATTTTGCAAAAAATGGGTGCTAATTTAAGCATGAAAATCACTCAAAATGACTTTGAAACCATAGGAGAAATTCAAGCACAATCTAGCATTCTTCATTCTATAGAAGTAGAACAAAATATAGCTTGGCTTGTGGATGAAGCACCTGCTTTGGCTATAGCTTTTGCTTTAGCTAAAGGCAAATCTAGACTTAAAAATGCTAAAGAACTTCGCGTTAAAGAAAGTGATAGAATTGCTGTAATGGTTGAAAATTTAAGACTTTGTGGGATTAAGGCACAAGAGTTTGAAGATGGTTTTGAAATCATAGGTGGAAAAGTTGCGTCAGCAAAAATTAAAAGCTATGGTGATCACCGTATTGCTATGAGTTTTGCGATTTTGGGTTTATTTTGTGGAATGGAGATTGATGATAGTGAGTGTATTAAGACTTCTTTTCCTAATTTTATGGAAATTCTTATAAATTTAGGAGTTAAAATTGATTATTGAATTGGCTAAAAATTATGGTTTTTGTTTTGGGGTAAAAAGAGCTATTAAAAAAGCTGAGCAGATTAAAGATGCTGCAACCATAGGTCCACTCATTCATAATAATGAAGAAATTTCTCGTTTACAAAAACATTTTAATGTTAAAACTTTAGAAAATATTCAAGATTTAAGTAACGAAAAAAAGGCTATTATAAGAACTCATGGTATTACTAAACAAGATTTAGAAGAATTGAAAAAAAAAGATATAGAAATTTTTGATGCTACTTGCCCTTTTGTCACAAAACCACAGCAAATTTGCGAGCAAATGAGTAAAGAAGGCTATGATCTTGTGATTTTTGGCGATGAAAATCATCCTGAAGTTAAGGGTGTTAAAAGCTATGTAAATACTAAAGCTTATGTAGTTTTAGATAAAAAAGATCTTCAAAATATTAAACTTCCTTCTAAAATAGCCATAGTAAGCCAAACCACTAAAAAACCTGAACATTTTATGGAAATAGTTAATTTTTTGATACTTAAAGTTAAAGAAGTGAGAGTTTTTAATACTATTTGCGATGCGACTTTTAAAAATCAAGATGCTATAAAAGAGCTTTCTTCTAAAAGCGATATTATGGTTGTTGTAGGGGGTAAGAACTCAGCTAATACAAAGCAACTTTTTTTAATTGCAAAAAATAATTGTAAGGACAGTTACTTAATAGAAACAGAAAAAGAATTGCAAAAAGAATGGTTTTTAAATAAAAAGCATTGTGGTATAAGTGCGGGTGCTAGCACTCCTGATTGGATCATTGAAAGGGTTATAAATACAATTAAGGGTTTTAAAATAGTATCATAAATACTCTTCATATAAAATAAAAAACTAAAAATTTTCAAAAATTAACACTAATTAAAGAAAAATAAGGTAAAATCAATCAATTTCTAAAATTATTTTAAAGGACCATGATGAGAGAGGTGAACAAAAAAGTTCAAGGCAATGTAGATGATTATCTTGAAGAGGAAGATTTTGGGCAGCTTTTAGAGGCTTTTGATAAATCAAGAGAGAAATCTACAACAGAAGGCGTGATCGTAGAGATCAAAAATGATGAAGTTTATGTAGATATAGGTAAAAAATCTGAAGGTATTTTAGCACTTAATGAAATACAAGATGATAATTCTAAATTATTATTTAAAATAGGCGATAATATAAAAGTTGCCATTATAGGTTCTCGTGGTGGCAGATCTTTGCTTTCTCATAAAAAAGCTTTAAGAAAAGAAAAAGTGATTGAGTTTATTAAAAATTATGAAGAAAATCAAGAAGATATTTTCAGTGTAAAAGTAGTGGGTAAAAATAATGGCGGACTCATTGTCGTTGATGATAATGATGTTGAATTTTTTCTACCAAAATCCCAATACGGTTTTAAAGAATCTAATAATATCATAGGAAAAACATTTAAAGTAAAAATCATTAAAATCGATGAAGAAGAGCAAAGCATTATAGTCTCTCGTAAAAAAATTTTAGATGATGAAAGAAAAAAACGTAAAGAACTCATTAATAATATAGCACAACAAGAAGATTTGATCGAAGGTATTGTCAAAAAAATCACCACTTATGGTATGTTTGTGGATGTTGGTGGTATTGATGGGTTGGTGCATTATAGTGAAATTTCATATAAAGGCCCTGTAAATCCTGGAACGCTTTATAAAGAAGGAGATAAAGTCTCTGTTAAAGTAATAAATTATGATAAAGAACGCAAACATTTATCTTTATCTATCAAAGCGGCTTTGCCTGATCCTTGGAGTGAGATTAAAGATACTCTTGATGTGGGTGATACCATTAAGGTAATAGTATCTAATATAGAGCCTTATGGTGCTTTTGTTGATTTGGGTAATGATATAGAAGGCTTTTTACATATTAGCGAAATTTCTTGGGATAAAAATATCAAAAATCCTAAAGATTACATTAGTAAAAGCCAAGAAATTGATGTAGAAGTTATAGAAATTGATCCTAATAAAAGACGTTTAAGAGTATCTTTAAGAAATCTTCTTTCTAAGCCTTTTGATGAATTTATAAAATCTTATAAAATAGGAGATGTTGTTAAAGGTAAAATTACTTCAGTGACTTCTTTTGGTGCTTTTGTAAAATTAGACAATATAGAAGGATTGCTGCATAATGAAGATGCTTCTTGGGATAGAAATGATAAGTGTAAGGATAAATTTACTCAAGGTGATGAAGTACAAGTAAAAATCATCAAAATAGATAAAGAAAATCAAAAAGTATCCTTAAGCACTAAAGAATTAAGTGATTCTCCAGTACAAGAATATGCTAAAACACATAAGATCGGCGATATTGTAAAAGGTGTTATTCGTGATATTAAAGATTTTGGTATTTTTGTAGAATTGAGTAAAAATGTCGATGCACTGATTCACAAAGAAGACATTAGTGCTTCTACTCTTGAAAATTTAAAAATTAATGATGATATTGAAGCGGCTATTATTTTTATCGATGAGAAGAAAAACAGAATTCGTCTAAGCGTTAAAAATCTTGTCAAAATAAAAGAAAGAGAAGCTTTAAATGAAATCAATAATGATGATAAAGTGACTTTAGGTGATATTATTAAAGATCAATTAGCTTAATGAAAAAATATATCACCTTAAGTATTTTAAGTATTTTATTGTTTATCTTGCTTGTTATTGTGTTTATTTTGCTTTGGCAATTTAAGGTAAATGCGGATTTTACTCCTCAATTTGTCAAAGAAATGAATACTCAGCAAAATACTCCCATAAAAAATCAAATTCAAGAGCCTTCTTGGCAAGAGGAATTAGCCCAATGGCCAAAAAAAGATTTTACTCCGGCTGCGGAAAAATTTACTTTGTATTTTGATGCTGATATAAGTGAACTTAAAGAAAAAAATAAATATTATCAGCTTATTATCGGAAAATATGATATTTATTCTATGTTTTGCTTAAGGCAAACTTTGAATTCTTTTAATGTAAAATATTTTTTATTACAATCAGGAAATAGTCCAGAGATCTTTTTAGATACGAGTAATGAAAAACTTATACAAGATATTATGAAAGAATTAAAAAAATATAAAATAAACACGGAAATAAAGGAAATTTGGTTATGAAAAAAAGAATTATAGTTTGTGATGCTATTTTAGATAAGGGTATTGATATTTTAAGAAAGGCTGAAGATATTGAACTTATAGAAGCTGCTAAAATTCCTAAAGATCAATTAATATCAATGTTAGCTGATGTAGATGTTGCCATTACAAGAAGTTCTACAGATGTGGATCTTACTTTTTTAAATCATGCAAAAAAATTGAAAGCACTTGTGCGTGCTGGTGTAGGTGTAGATAATGTAGATATTTCAGAATGCTCTAAACGCGGAGTAATTGTGATGAATGTCCCTACTGCAAATACTATAGCGGCTGTAGAACTTACTATGGCACACCTTTTAACTTCGGCAAGAAGCTTTGTAAATGCGCATAATTTTTTAAAAATCCAAAGAAAATGGGAAAGAGAAAAATGGTATGGCATAGAATTAATGGATAAAACATTAGGGATTATAGGTTTTGGTAATATAGGATCAAGGGTTGCTATTAGAGCTAAGGCCTTTGGTATGAAAATACTTGCCTATGATCCTTATATTTCTTCTTCGAAAATTACTGATTTGGATATGGAACAAGCAAAAAGTTTGGATGAAATTTTAATAAAAAGTGATTTTATAACTATCCATACTCCAAAAACCAAAGAAACCAATGGCATGATAGGTGCTAAAGAAATTGCTAAAATGAAAGACAAGATACGATTGATCAATTGTGCTCGCGGGGGTTTATATGTAGAACAAGCCTTATGCGAAGGCTTAAAAAATGGTAAAATAGCTTGGCTTGGCATAGATGTTTTTGATAAAGAACCTGCTATTGATCATCCTTTTTTAGATTTTGAAAATGTTTCAGTAACTTCTCATCTTGGGGCAAATACCTTAGAAAGTCAAGACAATATAGCAAAGCAAGCTTGTGAGCAAGCCTTAAGTGCTGCACGTGGAGTGGCCTATCCTAATGCTTTGAATTTGCCTATTAAAACAGAGGATTTACCCCCTTTTGTTGCGCCTTATATAGAGCTTGTATCTAAGATGGCTTTTTTTGCTGTGCAAATTGATAAACATCCTATTAAAAGCATTAAATTAGAAGCTGAGGGCAATATCGGTCAATATGCACAGTCTATGCTAACTTTTGCTACTGTGGGTGCTTTAGGAAGGATTTTAGGAGAAAGAATTAATTATGTTAATGCAGAATTTGTAGCTAAAGAACAAGGAGTGGAATTGTCTTATCAAACCCTTCCAAATAGTGGTTATAATAATAAACTTAAGGTCAAAATCATTACAGAAAATTCAAACATTAGCGTTTCAGGAACGGTGTTTAATGAAAATGAACAACGCATAGTTAGTTTAAATGGATTTAAAACAGATTTCAAACCTAAAGGGAAAATGATCATTTTTAAAAACAAAGACATACCTGGAGTCATTGCTAAGATCAGTTCTGTTTTGGCTGCTAAAAATATTAATATAGCTGATTTTAGGCTTGGTAGGGATGGTTTTGGATACGCTTTAGCTGTAGTATTAGTCGATGAAAAAGTGCAAAAAGAAATTTTAGATGAGTTAAGAAAAATAGAGGCATGTGTATTTGTAGAATATGTCGAAATTTAAGATTTTAATCATAGAAGATGATAAAGATTTAAATGATTTATTAGTTTATAGGCTTAATCTTAGTGGATATGAGCTTATTTCTTTATCAGATTTTCAAGGTGTTGAAGATTTGCTTGATAATGAGCAAATTGATCTTTTAATAGTGGATAGGAATTTGCCAAGTGGGGATTCTTTGGAAAAAATTCAAAATTTAAGAGAGCAAGGCTATCAAGAAGAAATCATCTTTCTTACTGCTAAAGCTTTGCATCAGGATTTGCTTGAAGGTTTTAAAAGTGGCTGCGATGATTATATTTGCAAACCCTTTGATTTTAACGAGCTTTTATTTCGCATTAAAGCTATTTTAAAACGTCGTAATAAAGAAGAAGATAATTGATTTTTGGTCATTTTATTTTGGATTTGATTAATTATAATCTTTTTTATAAAAATGAAAAATTAGAAATTTCAAATCTTGAGTATGAGTTATTAAAATGCTTTTTTCAAAACCCCAATACCTTGCTAACAAGGCAATTTTTAAGTGAAAGTGTATGGAAAGATGATACTACAAGGGATAAAACAATCAATATTGCTTTAACAAGATTAAGAAATAAATTTCCAAAATTAAAAGATCATATTATTAGTGTTAGAGGTATTGGCTATAAATTATGCTAAAAACTAAAAATGTTTTTATAGTTTTTTTTAATTTTATTTATCTTTAATTTTTGCTTTTTATGTTTTTACCAATTCTTATCTTAATTTTTTACTTTTAAAGCAATATGAGCAAAAGATCAAAAGCCTTGATGATGTTTTAAGATTTTCTTTTTTAGAGCATTTAAATACAAATAATATTAAAGAATTTGCTAAAAAGACTAGGGCTGATTTTATTCTTTTTAAAAAAGATATAAAAATAAGTTCTGTAAAAAACCCTGATTTTTTCATCAAGCTTAAAGAAGGAGAAATCATAAAATTGCATTCTCAAAAAATCCTTTTTAAAAGCTTTACTTATAAAGAATATAAATATATTATTATTGTTTGTCCTAATTTTTCAAATTTGGAGTTTTTTTGGCTAAATATGGCTGTGAATTTTGGAATATGTTTTTTGTTTGTGTGTTTTTTGATGATTTTTTTAGGTAAAAAAATAACAAGAAATTTTAATAAAATTTTAGATTTTTTAGATTCTATAGGTACTCATAAAATGGTTAGATTAGAAAAGGGTATGTTTAAAGAATTCACTCTTTTAAATGAAAAACTTTTAAAAACTAAAGAGAAAATTTTGAAAAATACTCAAAAAAATCAAAAACAAAATGATAAAATTACTCTTAAAAATATCCAACTTGCAAGCATTATCTCAGCCATTTCACATGAGCTTAAAAATCCTTTAAGTGTGATTGATCTGAGTTTAGAAATGCTTAAGGATAAAAATTTAAAAGATGAGCAGCTAAAATCAGAATTATTAGAGAAAATTTCACGCCAAAGTGTTAAGTTAAATGCTTTAACCTATAAGCTTAATTTTGTTTTTAATCTCAATAGTGAAGCTTTACAAATGCAAGAATTTGATCTTTTTATTTTGTGTGAGAAAATCATCAAAAATCCTGGTTTTGAAAGGGTGGTTTTGCAAGGAGAAAATACCAAGGTTAAAGCAGATGAATTTTTAATTGAACAAGTAATTATAAATTTGCTTTCTAATGCTTTAAAATACAGTCAAAAAGAGGTGATTTTAACGGTAAAAAATCAAAGAATAAAAGTGCAAGATTTTGGTAGAGGTATAGAAAAAGATAAATTAAAATTCATTACAAAAAAATTTTATAAAATTGATGTAAAAAGCGATAGTTCTTTTGGTTTGGGGCTTTTTTTAGTAAAGAAAATTTTAACTATACATAAAAGTTATCTTGAAATTTCTAGTACTTTAGGTTATGGTTCTTGCTTTAGTTTTAAATTCACTTAAGGATAAAAATGGCACTTATAGATTTCATTGAGGTTTCAAAAAAATTTGGAGATAAGATTGTTTTAAATGAAGTTAATTTTAGTGTAAATGAAGGAGAAAAAATTGCTATCATAGGCAAAAATGGAGAAGGAAAATCTACTTTTTTGCAAGCACTTTTAGGAAAGCTTACTCTAGATAGTGGTAGAATAGTAAGGCAAAGTGGAAAAAGCATTGCTATGCTTTCACAAAATGTTGATTTTAATGTCAGTTTAAGTGTAAAAGAAGCCATCAAGCAAGAGCTTGTAGAAATCTATCAAATTTTAAAAGAATATGAAATCTTGCATGAACAATTAGCAAAGGAACCTCACAATAAAACTTATCTAAAACAAATAGATGCATTAAGTGCTTTAATAGAGGCTAAAGATGCTTGGGATATAGAAGCTAAAATAATGCGTATTTTGCAAGAATTTAATCTTTTAGAATATCAAAACCGCGTTTTATCAAGCTTAAGTGGGGGAGAGATACGTCGTATTGGGCTTTGTATATTATTGCTTAAAAATCCAGATATTTTATTGCTTGATGAGCCAACCAATCATTTAGATGTTTATATGACAAGTTTTTTAGAAGACTTATTAAAGTATTCAAAAATGTGCGTCATTTTTATTTCTCATGATAGGTATTTTATCGATGCTGTGGCAGAAAAGTGTGTAGAATTGCATCAAGGAAAGATCCGTATTTTTAAAGGTGGATATACAAAATATTTAGAACAAAAGGCTGAGATTTTAGAAAATTTAAGTAAAAATCATGAAATTCTTTTAAAAAAGCTAAAAAACGAAGAAGAATGGTTAAGAAGGGGCGTTAAAGCAAGACTTAAAAGAAATGAAGGACGTAAAGAACGTATTTTAAAAATGCGAGAAGAAGCTAAAAAAAACCCTTCTGTTATCAAACGTTTAAAACTTGAGCTTAATAGATCAAAATTACATTTTAATGGGGAAAAAGTAGGTAATCGTAAAAAAATGCTTTTTGAGTTAAAAAATATAAGTAAAAATAGTGGAGAAAAAACCCTTTTTAAAGATTTTTCAGCACGAATTATACAAGGAGAACGCATTGGTATTGTAGGAAGAAATGGCTGTGGGAAATCAACATTTTTAAAAATTCTATTAGGAGAAATAAAACAAGATAGCGGGGAAATAAAACGTGCAGAGCTTAAAATAGGGTATTTTGATCAGGCTAGAACTTGGGTTAATTGTGATAAGAGTTTGCTTGAGATTTTTTGCCCTAATGGTGGGGATAGGGTAGAAGTTCGTGGTAAGAATATGCATGTTTATGGGTATTTGAAAAATTTTTTATTTCCTAAAGAATTTTTGGATAAAAGTGTTGGGCTTTTAAGTGGAGGTGAGAAAAACCGCGTTGCTTTAGCCTTGCTTTTTAGTAAAGAATATGATATTTTGGTTTTAGATGAACCGACAAATGATCTTGATATAGATACTATTAATGTACTAGAAGAATATTTGCTTAATTTTCAAGGTGCGATTTTATTTGTGTCTCATGATAGGTATTTTGTCGATAAACTTGCAACAAAACTGTATGCTTTTGAAGAAAATGCTTCTATAAATATTTTGCATATACTTTATAGCGAGTATCTTGAAAACGAAAAAGAAATCAAAGAATGGGATGAATTTATCATGAGTTTTCAAACACAAGAAAAACAAAATCACAATCAAAAAGAAAAAATATCTAAAAAATTAAGCTACAAAGAAAGTCAAATACTAAAAAGTCATCCTGAAAAAATAACCTATCTAGAACAAAAAATATCCCAATTAAACCACCAACTTTCCCATGCTCATATTTATCAAGAATTAGGCGTTAATACACTTTATGAAGAACTTCAAAGCACGCAAAAAGAACTTGAAAATTTAGAAAATGAGTATTTTTTAGTTTTAGAAAAAAGTGAAAATTTATGATTGGAATTTTATGAGTTCATGGTGCCCGAGGTCGGACTCGAACCGACATGAGGTTGCCCTCGCCAGATTTTGAGTCTGGTGCGTCTACCAGTTTCACCACTCGGGCTGCTAAAGAGACGATTATACTTTATTTTAAATTAAAAAATACTTTAAGTATAAAAACTCTTTTCTAAGAGACGATATATAGTGCATAAACTTGAAAAATTGGAATAGTTTTTGCTTTAATATTATTAAAGTGATATTTAAAAGATTTTAACTTTAATATTTTTTTAGAGGGTGGACATGAGAATTACAAATAAACTTAATTTTACAAATAGTGTAAATACTTCTATGGGTGGACAAAGTGCATTATATGATATAACTCAACAACTTGCTTCAGGATTAAAAATACAAAATTCATATGAAGATGCGAGTGTTTATATAGATAATACAAGACTTGAGTATGAAATTAAAACCTTAGAACAAATCAAAGAAGCCACAAGTAGAGCACAAGAAATGACTCAAAATAGCATGAAGGCTTTACAAGATATGGTGAAGTTATTAGAGGATTTTAAAGTTAAAGTAACTCAAGCCGCAAGCGATAGTAATTCTCAAACTTCTAGAGAAGCTATAGCAAAAGAGCTAGAACGCATTAAAGAAAGTATTATTAATCTTGCTAATACTAGCGTTAATGGACAATACCTTTTTGCAGGATCTCAACTTAGCAATAAGCCTTTTGATTCTCAAGGCAATTATTATGGTGATAAAAATAATATTAATGTAGTCACGGGTGCGGGGACTGAAAGTCCTTATAATATACCTGGATGGGATTTGTTTTTTAAAGCAGATGGGGATTATAAAAAGCAAATTACAAGCAATGTAAGCCTTATTGATAATCGCTATAGTGATAAAGTAGAGTATCTAAATGAAAATTCTCAATGGAAGCAATTAATAGGGCAAAATTATACCCAAGATGGAAAACTAGATGTAGAAAAAGATTTTGAAGATAAGGATCAAAAGCTTAATTTTCCTCCTTCAACCCTATATATTCAAGGGGTTAGACCTGATGGAACGAGTTTTAAAAGTGCTGTTTTAATCAAGCCTGATGATAAAATAGAAGATGTATTAAAACAAATCGGTACGCTTTATGGCAATACGCCTAATAATAAAGTAGTAGAAGTAAGTATCAATAATAGTGGTCAAATTCAAATCACAGATCTCAAGCAAGGCAATAATAAACTTGATTTTCATGCTGTAGCCTTCACGCCTCAAACCTCTAGCTTTACAGAAATGAGAGAACTGGATAAATTTGTTAAAGAAAATAATTTAAATATGGATGATATTACTAATTCTGTAATGAGAGAGGCTTTAAACACAAGCAATGGAGATATTACCAATTTAAGAGGCCCTATAACAATAACTTTAAATGGACAAAATGGAGTTAACAAGCAATTTACCTTTGAACTCCATCAAACTGATTTTATTCACAGTAAAATGACAGATACCCAAGGCAATGCAAGTAATGGGGCAGATTATGATAATGTGTATTTTGAAAAAGATGGCAATATAGTTTATGGCAATGTTTCTCAAATTATCAAAGGAAGCAATGCTTATGCTACAGATTCTACAAAGCTTAGTGATGTAATGTCTCAAGATAGCCTTAATGGCACGACTTTAAATTTAAAAATAAAATCTAAAGGCAGGAATTCTTACGATGTCAGTATTAATTTACAAACTTCAACTGTAAGTTTTGCAGATCCTAATAATCCTAATAATACAATCACTTTTCCTATTATGCATACTGATCCTGCAACAGGTAATAGCGGAGTATTAACAGGAGCTAATGAAATTACTTATGGACAAATTAATACTATAATAGGAATGTTTGCAGCTGATAAGATCCCAACTCAAAGCATCACAGCTAATAATGGAAAAATTGATGCTAATAGTTATAATACCTTAAGACAGCTTATGAAAGATTCTAATGCTAGTGTGGATGTAAGTATGGATTATAAAGGTCGCATTAGCGTTACAGATAAGCTTTCATCAAGTACTAATATAGAACTTTCTTTAAGCGATTCTCAAAGCGGACTTTTTCCTAATCCTCCTTACTCAACAACGGCTTCTATGAGTAATGGTTCTAATTTTATCTTTAGTGCTAATAATTCTTTAGTCATTGATGAACCTAATGTAGATATCATAAAAGACTTAGATGCTATGATAGAAGCAGTATTGCATGGAAATATGAGAGCAGATTCTCAAAGCGAAAATCCACGAAATACAGGTATGCAAGGAGCCTTAGAAAGACTTGATCATTTAATGGATCATATTAATAAGCTTAATACAACCATGGGTACTTATCATAATACTATAGAAGATGTAAATACACGATCAAACTTTTTAAGTGTTAATGTCCAAAGCATTAAATCAAGCGTTATAGATATTGATTATGGTGAAGCTATGATAGCTTTAATGCAAACACAACTTGCCTATCAAGCTTCTCTTAAAGCTAGCACAACTTTATCCCAGCTTAGTTTATTAAATTATATGTAAAATTTTATGGTATAATTGCTTCTTGATTTTATTTTTAAGGAAAAAATATTAAAAAAGAAGCCATTTTTACCCTTTCTACATTTATTATTTTTTATCTTTGCCTTTGTATGTTAGCACCTAGTATGGGAGAGTGGGTTTATAAGATTAATTTATTTTTATTTGGAGAATTGGGTTATTATTATCCTTTTTCTTTATTAGTGTTAAATTATTTTTATTATAAAAAAAATTATAAAATAGAAAATTTTAAACGCAGAGAACTTTTTGGTATTTTTTTGGCTTTTTTTTCTATTTTGCTTTTATTTGCTGTTTTTTACAGGGATTTTGGATATATTTTAGAAATAGTTTATAAAATTTTTTATATTATTTTAGGACATACGGGAAGCGGGATTTTTGCTCTTTTACTTTTATTGTTTTCTTTGATTTTATTGTTTCCACAGTTTGCAAAAGAAACTTTAAAAATAGAATTAGATTTCACGCCATTGTTGAAAATAGAACAGGCTTTAAAGGCTTTATTAATGCGTGTTTTTGGTGGTGAAAATGAAAAAGAAGATATAAATAAAATAAATTCCCAAGTCCTTGAAAACAACATTGAAGATTTAAACATACAAACTCATATCCATGATAAAAAAATCAATCCTATAGAACAATTGATTAAAAATAGCAACATTCATGCAAGTAAAAATTCAATCACTACTGCTAAAGAAAATTTTGAAAAACTTAAAAATCAAATTTTAGATGATTTTATAGAAGTAGACAAACAGAGTTTAAAAGAATCAAGAAGTTTTGTTCATGAGTATTCTCAACAAGTGCGTGATTTTGCACAAAAAGCTAGCAGAACAAGAATCAATCTTGATGAAGATTTTAATTTTATTTTAGAAGAAGAGGTAGATATGATTCCTGAACGTTTTTTAAAACCTAAAAAGCCTGAAGATATAGAACAAATAGATAGAAACAATAATTTAGATCTTCCAAGTTATAAGCGTAAAAATATTGAAATTGCAGTGCCTAAACAAGAAAGTAAATCAAAAATTTTTACTAAAGAACTTCAACTTAGAGAAAATTTATTACAAAAAAGCAGATTAGAACAAGAATTTCAAGACTATCAAAATGAAATTTTAGAAAAGAAAGTAAAAGAAGAAATCAAGCAATTAGAAGAATACGATACAAAGCAAACTCTCATACAAGGTAATAAATATAGCCTTAATCCTATAGTAGAAGAACAAAAAAATACATTAGAACAAATTGTAGCTTTAAAATATAAAGTTCAAGAAGAAAATTCTGATAAAAATAACAATGATTTTGTACCTGTTGTTGAAGAATTAAAGCATCCTTATATAGATCCTGATTTTATCAAGGTAAAAAATATAGATGAAATTATCATGCAAGAAAAATCTATACAAAATTCAAATACAACAATCAAAAATGAACCAACTTCATATCCAAAAGATAAAACAATCTTAAGCAAAGAAATTGCAATAAATCAGGCTTTATTACGCGAAATAGAACAAGGCGAAGTAGAAAAGCCTAAAGACTTCATCTTGCCGCCGCTTGATTTTCTTGCTAATCCTAAAGAACACAGACAAGAAATCAATGAAGGTGAAATTGATAAAAAAATTTATCATCTTCTTGAAAAATTACGTCGTTTTAAAATAGGTGGTGATGTTATAAGCACTTATGTTGGACCTGTTGTAACTACTTTTGAATTCCGTCCAAGTGCGGATGTAAAAGTGAGCCGTATTTTGAATTTGCAAGATGATTTGACCATGGCTTTAATGGCAAAATCTATACGCATCCAAGCCCCAATACCTGGAAAAGATGTCATAGGCATAGAAGTGCCTAATGATGAAATTCAAACCATTTATTTAAGAGAAATCTTACAAAGTCCTATTTTTCAAAACGCTAAAAGTCCTTTAACCATAGCTTTAGGCAAAGATATAGTAGGCAATGCTTTTATCACTGATCTTAAAAAACTCCCGCATTTGCTTATAGCAGGAACCACAGGAAGTGGTAAAAGCGTGGGGATTAATTCTATGCTTTTAAGCCTTTTGTATCGTAATTCTCCTAAGACCCTGCGTTTGATGATGATAGATCCTAAAATGCTTGAATTTAGCATTTATAATGACATCCCTCATCTTTTAACTCCAGTAATCACAGATCCTAAAAAGGCTATCAACGCACTTTCAAATATGGTAGCTGAAATGGAAAGGCGTTATTGTTTAATGGCGGAGGCTAAAACCAAAAATATAGAAAATTATAATGAGAAAATGAAACAAAATAAAGGCGAAGAATTGCCTTTTATTGTCGTTATTATTGATGAACTTGCTGATTTGATGATGAGTGCTGGAAAAGATGTGGAATTTTATATAGCAAGGCTTGCGCAAATGGCAAGGGCAAGCGGGATTCATTTAATCGTTGCTACGCAACGTCCTTCTGTTGATGTTGTCACAGGACTTATTAAGGCTAATTTACCAAGTCGTATTTCTTATAAAGTAGGGCAAAAAATCGACTCTAAGGTTATATTAGACACTATGGGTGCTGAAAATTTACTTGGAAGAGGGGATTGCTTATTCACCCCTCCAGGGACAAGTTCTATAGTGCGTTTACATGCTCCTTTTGCAAGTGAATCAGAGATAGAAAAAATTGTAGATTTTTTAAAAGATCAGCAAAAAGTAGAATATGATGAAAGCTTTTTAAACGATCAACAAAATACCAATATACTCACAGATAAAAATTATGAAAGCGAACTTGATGAGCTTTATGAAGAAGCTAAAAGAGTTATCTTAGAAGATGGAAAAACAAGTATTTCCTATTTGCAACGCCGTTTAAAAATAGGCTATAACCGATCAGCAAATATTATAGAACAACTCACGCAAAATGGGGTTTTAAGCCAAGCAGATTCAAAAGGACAAAGAGAAATTTTATAAGTTTTATCAAAAAAAGCCCGAAATAATGGGCTTTAAAATCATTTATCTCTGAGGTTTAACTCAGTGATTAATTTGCTATAAGAATTATAATCTTTTCTTTTAAGATAAGATAAAAACCTTTTTCTTTGGCCTACGAGTTTTAAAAGCCCTAATCTTGAAGAAAAATCTTTTTTATAGATTTTTAAATGTTGGGTAAGATCTACAATTCTTGCAGTTAAAAGCGCTACTTGGACTTCTGTTGATCCTGTATCGCCTGGTTTTTTAGCGAATTTCGCAACTATTTGTGCTTTTTGAGCCGAATCCAAAGCCATAAAGACCTCCTGATTGGTAATTTATTTAAAAATTATAATTGTATCTTAAAAAACCAAAAATAAACTGAATTCATCTTTTTTAAGAACTTTTGCTAAACTTTAAGTCTTTTTCTAAGAATTTTTCATTATAATCATAGATAAATTTTTGTGTTAAAACAAGGAGAATCAGTGCTATTTACCAAAGCTAGCGAATATGCTTTATTATCTTTAATCTCTATTTCGCAAAAGAAAACCCCTCAAGATGTAGATTCTTTAGCTTTAGAATTAGATATTCCTAAGAGTTTTTTGGCCAAAATTTTACAAACTTTAGCTAAGGATCAATTATTAAAATCTTTTAAAGGTGCAAAAGGCGGCTTTATTTTAATTAAAGAACCTAAAGAATACACCATAAAAGAAATTGTTAATAGTGCTGAAAAAAAAGATATTAGCGTATTTGAATGCAGTAGTGGCACATGTCCTAATCATAAAGAAGAAAATTGTGCTTTAATGCCTATGTTGATTAATTTACAAAATAAAGTTGATGAATTTTTAGCTTCTATCACCCTAGAAGATATTATGAAAAATAATGGCAAAAAATAAAATACTCAATTTAGTTTTTCCTTTTTTAGGGCCTTTAATTACACCCATTTTAAAAGCTAAAAGTTTAACTATAGTTGCTTTTTTAGTCTGTATTTTAGCTATTATTATAGTTCCTTTACCTAGTGCTATTTTAGACTTTTTTTTAGCATTAAGCATAGCTTTATCGGTATTGATTATTTTAATTTCTATTTATATACCCAAACCTACAGATTTGACTACTTTTCCTACTCTTATTTTAATCATTACACTTTTTAGACTTTCTTTAAATATAGCCACAACAAGAATGATTTTAAGTCAAGGACAAAACGGTCCTGAAGCTGTGAGTGAAATCATTGCAGCTTTTGGAGAATTTGTTGTTGGCGGGAATATGGTCATAGGAATTATTGTTTTTTGTATTTTAGTGCTGATTAATTTCATGGTTGTGACTAAAGGCAGCACGAGGGTTTCTGAGGTACAAGCAAGATTTACACTCGATGCTATGCCTGGAAAACAAATGGCTATAGATGCGGATTTAAACGCGGGTCTTATTGATGAGCAAAGTGCAAGAGCGAGACGCCAAGAAGTCATAGCTGAAGCTAATTTTTATGGAGCAATGGATGGATCTAGTAAATTCATTAAAGGCGATGCGATTGCTGGGATTATTATCACTATCATTAATATGATAGGAGGGTTTTTAATAGGATCTTTTCAGCATGATATGGCCTTAAGCGATGCGGCTTCTACTTATACTATTTTAACTATAGGTGATGGCTTAGTATCACAAATTCCTGGACTCATTACTTCAACTGCTACAGCCATTATCATCACTCGTGCAAGCAAAGATGAAGAAAATTTTGCCGAAGGAAGCTTAAGCCAACTTCTAAGTGAGTACCGCACTCTTTTGATAGTGGGTTTTGTGCTTTTTATTTTTGCTTTGGTTCCAGGCTTGCCTACTTTATCTTTAGGTTTTATGGCTTTGGTATTTTTAAGCTTAGGTTATCTTACTAAGCAGGTTAAAGAAGGTAAAATTGATGTAAGTACAAGTAAAAAAAAGCAAATCAAATGCCGCACTTGCAACCCAAAATGCAGCAGAAACTACAACACATTCTACCAAAAAAAGTGAAGAAGAAATACTCAAAGAAGAAGAACATAAGATCAATGATATACTCAAGGTAGAAATCCTTGAACTTGAACTTGGATATGGTTTAATAAAACTTGCTGAAAATGAACTCACAGAAAGAATCCGTTCTATGAGAAGGAGTATTGCTGAAAGCTTAGGATTTTTAATGCCAAAAATTCGTATTAGAGACAATCTTAGGCTTAAGCCCAATGAATATAATTTTAAATTAAAAGGTGTATCTATAGCAAGTGCTGAAATTTATCCTGATAAATATCTAGCTATGGATAGTGGCTTTATCACTGAAGAAATAGAAGGCATTGCTACAAAAGAACCTGCTTTTAACTCAGATGCGCTTTGGATAGATACAAATTTAAAAGATGAAGCAACCTTAAATGGCTACATTGTCATAGATCCTGCAAGTGTGATTTCAACTCATATGAGTGAGCTTATTAAAGCGCATGCAAGTGAGCTTCTTACACGTCAAGAAGTGCAAAATCTTCTTGATAAGGTTAAAAATGATTATCCTATTATCGTAGAGGGAGCTTTAAGTGTGGCACCTGTGAGTCTTATCCAAAAAATTCTTAAAGACTTGCTTAAGTATCACATTCCTATTAAAGACATGCTTACTATTTTAGAATCCATAAGTGATATAGCAGAAGTGAGTAAAAGCTTTGATATGATAATTGAACATGTAAGAGCATCTTTGGCTAGAATGATTACTAATATGTATTTAGATGAGAAAGGAAATTTAGATATTTTTATTCTTGATTCTGCTAGTTCTAGTGTCTTAATGGAAAAAGTACAATTTAAAGATGGTGCCTATCATCTTCCTTTAAGCGTAGCACAAACAGGAACTTTAGTAGATACTTTAAGGGCTGAAGTAGCCACAGTGGCCAATGGACGCATAAAGCCTTTTATACTTTGTGTCGAACCACAACTTAGAAAGTTTATTGCTGATATTTGTTATAATTTTAGTATTAATATAGTTGTGCTAAGCTTTGCAGAAATTGCAGAAAATACAAATTTTAATACCGAAGGTATTATTAAAATAGATCTTTAAGGACAATAATGAAAATTTATCATTTATCACACACAGATCTTGATGGCTATGCTTGTCAGTTTGTCGTTGATTTTTATTTTAAAAATGTACAATTTTACAATTCTAATTATGGTAAAGAAATCAATGAAAATTTTAATACCATTTTAAATGATATAGAAAAAGATAATAATTTTCAAAAAGCTATTATTTTGATTACTGATTTGAATTTAAATCCAAGTCAATGTGAAGAATTTGATAGGATATGCAAGGAAAAAAATATTAAAATTTTTCTTCTTGATCACCATCAAAGCGGAGAGGAATGTGCTCAAAAATATTCTTGGTATTTGCTTGATTCTAAACGATGTGCTACTAAAATTGTTTATGATTTCTTTTCTAAAATTTGCAGGCCTGATTTAGAACTTTCAAAATTAGTTGATGTGGTAAATGCCGTGGATATTTGGCTATGTAAAGATGAAAATTTTGAATTAGGTAAGGTTTTTTTAGGATTAATTGTTAATGCAAAAGAAATCAATCGCGTTATGTTTAAGGAAATGCAAATTGCTTATATGTTTTTTTTAATCAATAAAGCACGTGAATTTATAGGCAAAAATAATGCTAATGTTTTGCTTGATAATGCTATTCATTTCATAAAAAAAGACTTTTTTATGAAAGATAATGACAATACTCTTTCTAATTTAATTTCTTATTTTGTTGTTGAAAAACTAGGAGAACACAAAGAAAAATTTACCATAGAATATGAAGGACATAAAGGGATTTTAACCTCTAATATAGGCAACACTTCCATTATAGGCAATGACTTTTTAGTTAAAAATCCTGATTATGATTTTTTCATTGATGTAAGCTCTAAAAAAACCTTAAGTTTTCGTGCCAATGGAAAGATTGATGTGAGTTTAATGGCTAAAAATTTAGTTGGCGGAGGAGGGCATAAAAACGCTAGTGGAGGGCTTTTTGCTGCTTTTAAAGATGGGTCAAATTACAATCATATCAAAACTCAAATTATGGATTTGATAAAAAGTAAAGAACTCAAAAAGGAAAACAATGTCTCAAAATGATAGCCTTAAAGATTTAAAAAAACAATTACAAGATTTAAGGTATGAGCTTAGTATAGTTTTAGAAGCTATGCTTTTATACTCAGGTGTTAAAAGAGAGAAATTAGAAAATGCTATAGAAGCTTATATAGACAATATAGATAAGGTATTAGAAAATTCTACTAAAGAAGGGGTTGATGAAATTTTAGAAGTAGTGGAATTTTTAAAAAACACACGCAAAGATCTTTTTAAATGAAAACAATTTTATTATTCTTTTTCAGTTTTTCTCTAAGTTTTGCTAATATTTATGAAAAATTTAACGATTTTGCCTATGAAAAAAAATCCGATCAAAATTTTAAAATCCAAGAGATTAAATTAGTGCGATTTTCACAAAATAATAAAGCTTGCCTTGATTTTATAATACAAAAAGATAAAATAGAAATTTTAAAAAGCTATGATTCTTGTGAAAAATGGAGTAAAGATGAAATTTTTTTAAATTATTTAAATCATGATTTTTTAAATCTTTATAAAAACAATAATGACAAGATAAATGAAAATCTACAAGCTTTAAAAAACACCTTGCAAGATATCATGATATATTACAAACTTCGCTATGTTTTTAGTAAAGATGTTAAAGATATGAGTAAAAATACTAATTTAAGTGTTTTAAATATGGATGAAAAAGAGGGCGGAATCTTACTTTATAAAATCAACAATCAAGCTTGTGTGGGTATAAAACTTAACAAGCATAATTCTAAAATGGCTATGAAAGTTTATGGTATAGAAAATGCAGATAAAGAATGCAAATTATTTATCCAATCTCCGTTTTTTAAGGATCTTTCATATACGAAAAAAGATTTTAAATGGTATTATTTAGAGTAAACAAATGTTTTGATTTTTAAAAAAAGTTTTTTGAAAAGAAAGCTAAAAACACAAGAATCTTGCCTTTGAAGGTTCTGAAAAACGCAATGATCGAGATCTTTTTTTTCTTGGATGCTTAAATTTTTCATTAATTTAACCTTTTAACAACATTATATACTTTAATTATATCAAAAAAACTTTATTTTTAGATTAAATTTTAAATGAAATTTTTTGTTAAATTTTGGTTAATTTAATTGACTTTTATTTTATAAAATTTTATACTTATATTGTATTGATAAAATAAAAGAAGGAAGAAGTAATGAATAAATTTTCTATGACTTTAGCTTTATTATTGCTAGGAAAATGTGCTTTTGCTATAGATCAAAATTTAGAAAGAATTAAAGGTGCAACAGGCATTGATTTACCCACTGCTCAATGGAGTTTACCTAAAGCTTTAAATCAAGATGGCACTATTGATGAAAGTAAAATGCCAAAAAATTCAGAATATTCTAAAATGGTTATTTTAGGCAATAAAATCATCAATGAGACAAGTAAATATGTAGGCCCTCAAGCTAAAGATCCAAAAAAAAGATTTACAGGAAATAATTTTTCTTGTTCAAGCTGTCATGCTAATGGCGGAAGCGTGCCTAATCAATTAGCATTTGTAGGGATTTGGGGAAGATTTCCTCAATATGATGCCAAAGAAAACAAAATAATAGCCTTAGTAGATAGAATCAATAGCTGTTTTCAACGCTCTATGAATGGTAAAAAAATGCCTACTGATGCACCTGAAATGATGGCAATGCTAACTTACATGCAATGGCTTTCTCAAGGAATTCCTGTAGGTGCCAAGGTAGAAGGACAAGGACTTCCAAAAATAGATTTCATTTCAAGAGCGGCTGATCCTAAAAAAGGAAAAACCATCTATATAAATAAATGCACTCCTTGTCATCAAGAAAACGGCTTAGGAGTTAAAAACGAAAGCAATACAGGAGGATATTATATCTACCCACCACTTTGGGGGAATGATAGCTATAATACAGGAGCAGGGGTGTATCGTCTCATAAAAGCTGCTACTTTTATCAAGGCAAATATGCCTAAAGGTTCTCCTGATTTAAGCCTTGAAGATGCTTATGATGTGGCTGCTTATATTAATTTACAACCCCGTCCTGTAAAAACTGGTAGGGAAAAAGATTTTCCTGATAGAAGGGTAAAACCCTTAGATATGGATGTAGGTCCTTATGATGATCATTTTTCTCCTATGCAGCATCGCTTTGGACCTTATAAAGATATGATTAAATAAAAAACTAGGGTAAGTTTTCTTACCTTAGTTTTGCATTTTTAAAAACCCTTTTTTTAATAATTTAACTTCATTAAGCTTTTAAATCTTATTTTAATTATCTTAAAGAATAAAATACTGTATTTTTTGATAATAATCATATATTTTAATCTTTAATAAGAATTTTTATTTTTACAAAATAAAATGATTAAATTTTTACATTATATTTTATGGATAAGTTGAAAATATCCAAAAGGTAAAACTTGCAAAATATGAAATATACATACTTTTATAGGCTAGAGTATTTGGATTTTGATAATATATAAAAAAGTTTGAAAATTACAGTTTTCAATACAAAATTATAAAATAAAGCCATTTTTTACTTTTTATCATATTTTTTTATGATTGCTATAAAAATAAATTTGATATTTTTATAAAAACTTAAAAAAGCTTTTACTAAGTTCATATTAAAATATCTTCCATAAAAAATAAAACTTTGAGGATGATTGATGAAATACCCTTTAGATTGCGAAGAGAATTTCGCAAAATCTTTTTTATTTTGGCTTACAAAATATATTAAATTCAAATTAAATTCTCTATCTAATAAAGAGTTAAAAAATCCTAAGACCTTAACAGAAATCAATTTCTGTCTTTCTAAAGGGGTAAATAATATAGAAGAACTTGATGCTTTAGCAAAAAAAGCAAGAAATGCGGGTTTAAATGGAGTTAATACGTATTTTAATCCCTTAAAAAAGGTATTTGAGTATTTAAATTTTTATAAATTGCATTCTTTAAAACAAATCGATGAAGAATTGATTGTGGAGGTTTTAGCAAGTATAACAGGATCTTTGTCTGATGCTAGTAAGAAAAATTATCGTATTGCAGTGATTAATTTTTTTAATTTTTTAGATAAACAAAATGAAGAAGATCAAAAAGCCCATATTTTTGATATCAACCTTAAAAATTGGGCCGGAATATCAGGATCAAAAGGCGTTAAATTACCCGAATTTATGAGTGAAGAAGAAGTGAAAAAATTTCTTAATGCTGTAGAAAATGCTGATTTTAAACAAAATACCATACGCAATAAACTCATTATTAAAATCATTGTTTTTACAGGTATACGCGTAAGTGAAGCCATCCATATTAAAATGGGAGACATTAGTGAAGAAAATGATCTTTACATCATAAGAATACGTGCTAAAGGCAATAAATACCGTGTAGTAATGATAAAAAAAGATCTTATTAAAGATTTATTAAATCATGTTAATATTAATTATATGAGCAAGGATGCTTTGCTTTTTGTAAATAAAAAAGGCACTGCTTTAACTCAATCTTATATAAGCCGTATTGTTGAACAGCTTTTGTTTCGTGCAGGCATACGCAAGCAAAAAAACGGTGCGCACATGCTACGCCATACTTTTGCAACCCTACTTTATAAAAAACAAAAAGACTTGATTTTAGTCCAAGAAGCCTTAGGCCATGCTAGTTTAAATACTTCAAGAATTTATACGCATTTTAATAATGAAAAACTCAAACTCGCCGCACAAGTAGCAAAGGAATTAAATGATTCTTGAAAATTTTAGTGTATTTGGAAAATATTTTTATTACGATCTTAAACACATTTTAAGAGCTTTTAATCATAAAGAAAATAAAAAATGCTTTCAATTTATACAAAAACATAAAAATGATTTTTATTTTTTAGTATTGGCTGATTATGAAATGTATAAATATTTTCAAGATAAAAATCTTACGAGTAAAAAACCCTATTTATCTGTATTTGCCTTCGCTAAAAAGAAAAAATTTCAACACGAAATTTCAGATCAAGAACGCTTTGTACCAGAATTTATAAGTTTTTTAGATCAAAAAAATTATGAAAAAAAATTCTTGCAAGTTAAAAAAGCTATTGCTAAAGGCAGGGTTTATCAGCTAAATCTTACTCAAAGTTTTGCCTTTAAAAGCAAAATGGATTCTTTTAAACTTTTTGAACTTTTACTCTCTAGGCAAAACACTTCTTTTAAAGCTTTTATTAAAGATGGAAAAAGAGAAATTTTATCATTTTCTCCAGAACTTTTTTTCAAAGTTAAAAACAGAAAAATTATCACAAAACCTATGAAAGGCACTATAAAGCGTGATAAAGATCCCATAAAAGATAAAAACAATAAAATCTTTTTAAAAAATGATGTAAAAAACATCAGTGAAAATGTGATGATTTGCGATCTTTTACGCAATGATCTTTCAAAGATTATTACAAAAAATAGCCTTAAAACTAAGCTTTTTGAAATTCAAACTCACCCTACTTTACATCAAATGACTTCAAGTATTAAAGGCAAGCTTAAAAAAAATATTTCTTTATATCAAATTTTTAAAGCCCTTTTTCCTTGTGGTTCTATAACTGGAGCACCAAAACTTGAAAGCATAAAATTTATTGAAGAATTAGAGCAAAGAGAACGTGGAATTTATTGTGGTTGCATAGGTATTGTTCATAAAAATAAAGCCACTTTTAATGTAGCCATACGCACTTTAGAAAAACAAGATCAAACTTATCAATACAGCACAGGAAGCGGATTGGTTTGGGATTCTTCAATGCAAGAAGAATTTGAAGAACTTAAGCTTAAAAGTGTGATTTTAAATCCTAATGATTTTTATCTTTTTGAAACTATGTATTTTAAAAACTCTCAAATTTTGTTTTTAAAAGCACATTTACAAAGGCTGATAAACTCAGCATTTAAATTCAATTTTAATACAAAAAAACTTATTGAAGATTTTAACAAACCTTTAAATACAAAAAATTCTTATAAAGAATACGAAAATCTAGCCCTTTTAAAGCTTGATGAATTTATTTTTCATACAAAACATGCTTTATTATGTGATTTTAATTTGCCTTTTAAAAACCCTTATAAAGAAGGGATTTTAAAACTTATTTTATATAAAGATGGAAAATATGAATTAAAACAAGACATTTTAAAACCTAATTCTAGCGATATTTTGCTTTTAAGTTCTAAAAGACTTTATTCTCAAAGTGATAATTTATTTCATAAAAGCTCTTTACGCACTTTTTATGAAAAGCATAGCTATAAATGGAAGCAAAATTTATGTTATGATATAGCTTTTTTCAATGAAAAAGAGGAACTTTGTGAAGGCTGTAGAAGCAATATAATCTTAGAAAAAGACTCTTGTTTTTACACCCCAAAACTTCAAAGCGGTATGTTAAATGGAGTTTATAGAAATTTTTTATTAAAACTTGGGCTTATAGAAGAAAAAATTCTTTTTAAGCAAGACTTGATTGAAGCTAATAATATTTATTGTATTAATTCTGTACGCGGCTTAAAGAAGGTGAAATTATCATGAAAAAAATTCTATTTATTGATAATTATGATTCTTTTAGCTACATTATTGTTTATTATCTTAAAGAGCTTGGTTATGATTGTAAAGTTATAAAAAATGATAGCTTTAAAAAGGCTAAAGAATTAAAAAAATTCAATTTTACCCATCTTATCATTTCTCCAGGTCCTAATTCTCCTAAAGAATCTAAAATGAGTTTAAAAGCCATTAAATATTTTAAAAAAAAGAAAAAAATCTTAGGTATTTGCTTAGGACACCAATGTATAGCCGAGGTTTTTGGCGGGGAAGTTTCTCCTATGGAAAAACCCATGCATGGTAAAATTTCAAAACTTTATTTTAAAAAAGATCCCCTCTTTAAAGGTATAAAAAAAGAAAATCCAATTTGCTTGTATCATTCTTTACACATTAGCACTATGCCTAAATCATGCAAAATTCTAGCGCATAATTCTCAAAACATCATCATGGCAATCAAGCATAAAAAATATGATATTTATGGCTTACAATTCCATCCTGAAGCCATATTAACCCAAAAAGGTAAAATTTTGCTTAAAAATTTCATGGAACTTTAATATATAAATCTATTTTGATTATATTTTTTCAAAAGTTTGAGAGTGTTATAATACTACACTTTTAAAATTTTTTGAGGAAAAATATGACTTATTTAGAAATAGAAGGGATAAATCATTTAAGCGGAAATATCACCATAAGTGGGGCTAAAAATGCCGCATTGCCTTTAATTGTTTCAAGTATACTTGCTAAAAATGAAGTAGAACTTGATAATGTTCCTAATGTAGCTGATATTAAAACTCTTTTATCTTTATTAGAGAATTTAGGAGCTAAGATAAATTTTCAAAACAATAATGCTTTATTAAACACAAATACCCTAAACCAAACCATAGCTAAATACGACATAGTACGCAAAATGCGCGCTTCTATACTTACTTTGGGTCCTTTGCTTTCTCGTTTTGGGCATTGTGAAGTGTCCCTACCTGGGGGTTGTGCTATAGGACAAAGGCCTATTGATTTACACCTTTTAGCTTTAGAAAAAATGGGTGCTAACATACAAATAAAACAAGGCTATGTCGTAGCTAATGGAAAATTAAAAGGCAGTGAAATACTTTTTGATAAAATCACAGTTACAGGCAGTGAGAATATCATCATGGCCGCAGCTTTAGCTAAAGGCAAAACTAGACTTTTAAATATTGCTAAAGAACCAGAGGTGGTCCAACTTTGCGAAGTTTTAGCTGATGCAGGGCTTCAAATAAAAGGCATTGGCACAGATGAGCTTGAAATTTATGGCACTGATGGAGAACTTTTAGAATTTAAAAAAATTAGTGTTATACCTGATAGGATTGAAGCAGGCACTTATCTTTGTGCAGGAGCCATTACTAATTCTGAAATCACTCTTAATAAGGTCAATACTTCTCATTTAAGTGCAGTCTTAGCAAAGCTTCATCAAATGGGCTTTCAAACCCTAGCTAAAAACGACAATATCACCCTATTTCCTGCTAAGGAAATCAAACCTGTAGAGATTATGACTAGCGAATATCCTGGTTTTCCAACCGATATGCAAGCACAATTTATGGCTTTAGCCTTAAAAGCTAAAGGGACAAGCATTATTGATGAAAAACTTTTTGAAAACCGTTTTATGCATGTAAGTGAACTTTTAAGAATGGGTGCAGATATTAAACTTAATGGACATATTGCCACTATAGTAGGAGATAAAGAACTCAATGCCGCTGATGTCATGGCTACAGATTTAAGGGCCTCTTCCGCACTTATTTTAGCAGCACTTGCAGCTAAGGGTACAAGTAAGGTTCATAGAATTTATCATCTAGATCGCGGCTATGAAAATTTAGAAAAAAAATTCAAAGCCCTAGGTGCTAAAATCACAAGGCTTGAAGAATGAAAAATATTTTTCAAACTTTAAAAGATTTAGAAAATCAAATTTCAAGTTTAAATGAGTCCGAATTTATCACCCTTGAAGAGGCTAAAGATAGGGTTTTAATCAAAGATCTTTATGCAAAAAAAAATCTCCCTAGTTTTGATAATGCTGCATTAGATGGCTACGCTTTTAATTATGCAGATTTAAATGCACCTTTAACTATCAAAGGGGTAATTTTTGCAGGGGATAAGAAATTTTATGAAATTAAAAAAAACGAGTGTTATAAAATCATGACTGGGGCAATCATGCCTAAAAATGCCGATACTATTTTAATGCTTGAAGATGAGTGCATACAAAATAATAAACTTATCATCAAAAAAATTCCTAAACAATACAATGCCTACCGCTACAAAGGAGAAGAGGTTAAACAAAATGAACTTTTATTAAAAAAAGGCACCAAGCTTAATGAAAAACACATAGCCCTTCTAGCCGCACAAGGAATTTATAAAATAGAAGTTCTAAGAAAAATTCGCATAGGTATTTTTTCAAGTGGCAATGAACTTAAAGAACCTTGGCAAGAATGCGATGAAAAAAGCATTTATAATGCTAATGCCCTACCCTTGATAAATATGTTTAAAAACGCAGCTTATTTAGGCATTATTAAAGATGATTTTTTAAGTACTAAAAAGGCTTTAGAACAAGCTGATTTTGATCTTGTGCTCACCTCAGGCGGTGCAAGTATAGGAGAAGCTGACTTCATGGAAAAAGCTTTAAAAGAACTTGGTTTTACTGCACTTTTTAAGGGCTTAAAAGCACGCCCTACAAGGCCTACTAAACTTTATCAAAAAGATAAAAAAATAGTGCTTATTTTGCCTGGTAATCCTATGGCAGCTTATCTTGCTTGTTTTATTTTTGCTAAAAAAATCATTGCTTTATTGAGTGGAAATCTAGAAAATCCTTTGAATTTTTATGCTAAAATGGGCAAAGATTTAAAATTAAAAAAAGGAAGAAATAATCTTATCTTAGGAAATTTAAAAAAAGATGTTTTTATTCCTTTTAATGATAATAATTTTGGCTCAGGAATGATAATTCCTTTAATTAGAAGCGAATTTTTGCTTATTAGTGATGAAGATACAGGTGAATTAAAACAAGGAGATGAAATTAGACTTTTAAAGATCTAATTTCAAATAATATTTTAGCTTAATTTATCTTCATCATCATGATCATGAATGTATTTTTCATCATTTTCTAAAGTGTCAATAAAACGCCCTATTCTCTCCCAGCGTACATTTTTATTCTGATCCCATGAAAAGTACACAAACCAAGGCTTTCCTACTATCAAGCTATAAGGAACAGAACCCCAAAAACGACTATCATAAGAATAATCCCTATTATCTCCTACCATAAAATACTCATTTTCAGGAACATCAAAAACATAAGCATTACCACCACTAAAACCTATATAATTGCCAAGTTCTTTAAAATAAGTTGGAGACATAGCAAAATCACCTATGCTAAGAAAACGCATAATATCACTTTCTATATCTTTATTAGGATCATAATGAATTCCTTTTTGTTTATAAGGTTCTTTCACATAAATTTGACCAGCAAAACTTACAAGATCATTAGGATAATGCTCTTTCATAAAATCATCACCTTCATGCATTCTTACATAAAGGGTTTTATTAGAATAAACTATTCTATCTCCACCCAACCCTACGCAGCGTTTTACGAAATGTTCTTTTTTATTGCGAGGATTTCTAAAAACAACTATATCTCCTCTTTGAGGACCTTTTGCTTTAATTAAATGGCCATCTTTATTAAAATCAGGCAAAACAGGAAGTTCAAGCCAAGGAATATGAGGGGTTGGAATACCATAGCTGAATTTTTTAACAAATAAAAAATCCCCCACCAATAAAGTATTTTTCATAGAACCTGAAGGTATAACAAAAGCTTGTATAAAGAAAAAAATCACCAAAAGAACGATCACCACAGTCCCTGTCCAAGACTGAGAAAATCTGTATAATTTTTTTAAAATTTCCATTTATTTTTCCTAATTAAGTCTGTTTTTAGCTGATTTAAGAGTATTTTCTAAAAGCATGGCTATAGTCATAGGACCCACCCCACCTGGAACAGGAGTGATATAGCTGCATTTTTTAGCCACTTCTTGAAAATCTACATCTCCTATTATTTTCCCATTTTCAAGACGGTTAATCCCAACATCAACGACAATAGCTCCTTTTTTAATCATATCTGCACGCAATAAATTTACACAGCCTGCTGCCACTATAATTAAATCAGCATTTTTTGTATAAAAACTTAAATTTTTAGTTTTAATATGACAAATACTTACTGTAGCACCTGCATTTAAAAGCATAGTAGCCATAGGACGACCGACTATATTTGAAGCCCCTATAATCACAGCATCTTTACCCTCTAAATTAATTTCATAAGCTTTTAATAACTTCATCACTCCTAAAGGAGTGCAAGGTAAAAAACCACTTTGTAAACCCAAATTTAAATAGCCCACATTAATAGGATGAAAACCATCAACATCTTTATTACTCGCTATGCTTTCAAGCACCAAGTCTTTACAAATATGGCTAGGTAAAGGAAGCTGGACTAAAATTCCATGAATGCTATCATCATGGTTTAAGGTATGAATCAATGCTAAGAGTTCATTTTGGGTTGTGCTTTGGCTAAGATGATAAAATAAAGATTTTATCCCGCATTCTTCGCAGGCTTTAGTTTTAGAATTGACATAAGTTTGACTTGCAGGATCATCTCCTAGTAAAATAACAGCCAAGCAAGCTTGAATGCCTTTATTTTTCAAAGCTTGATTTTTTTCTTTTACTTCTTCTTTGATTTTGGTACTTAAAACTTTACCATCAAGTAAAATCATCATTTTCCTTATTATAAATTTATCGCTTTTTTAAAGTAAAAATTGTATCATATTAAAACTTCATTAACAAGGTAAAACTTTGAAAATCGTTTTAATATCTTTTTTATTAAGTATTAAACTTTTAAGTGCTGATTTTATTACACTTAAAGAGTATTCTAAGATGCTTTATGAAAACCCAAGAGGTATTAGCTGTAAAGAATGCCACGGTATAGATGGAAGTGAGCAAATTTTAGGATATTATATAAAAAATGGCGTCAAAACAGCCTATAAAGTCCCTAATATACAAAATCTTAGCTTTGAAGCTTTTAAAAATTCCCTCAATCAAAATAAAAATACAAAATCTATCATGCCAAATTATTCTTTAACCCCTGATGAAGTTATGACTTTATATAATTATATCAAGCAATTTAGCAAGGAAGAAAAATGACTAATGAAAAAGCCTTTAAAAAAGCATGTAAATTTATAGCAGGTGGAGTGAATTCTCCAGTGCGTGCTTTTGCAAATGTTCAAAGCAAGCCCAAATTCATTTCTAAAGGAAAGGATGCTTATATTTTCGATATAGAAGGAAATTCTTATATAGATTATGTGCAAAGCTGGGGACCTTTGCTTTTTGGACATTGTGATAAAGATATACAAAAAGCTTGTCAAAAAGCCCTTAAAAATGGATCAAGTTTTGGTGCTCCTACTTTATTAGAAACAGAACTTGCCCAACTCATTTTATCTGATTTTCCTCATTTAGATAAAATTCGCTTTGTCAATAGCGGCACAGAAGCCACCATGAGTGCTATCCGTCTTGCACGTGGTTTTACTAAAAAAAATAAAATTTTAAAATTTGAAGGGTGTTATCATGGACACTCTGATTCTTTATTAGTAAGTGCAGGAAGCGGTGCTACTACTTTTAATTCTCCTAGTTCTTTAGGCGTTTTAGAAGATGTGGCTAAACATACTTTAATAGCCCAATACAATAATATAGAAAATGTCAAAGAGCTTTTTGAAAAAAACAAAGACATTGCTTGTGTTATTATAGAACCTATTGCTGGAAATATGGGTTTAATCCCTGCTGAACAAGAATTTTTAGAAGAACTTTTTAAACTGTGTAAAGCAAATGAAACCTTACTCATTTTTGATGAAGTTATGAGTGGGTATAGAGCTTCATATCTTGGTTCTTATGGAATCAATCATATTCAAGCTGATATAGTCACTTTTGGCAAGGTTATAGGTGGAGGTTTGCCAGCGGCTGCATTTGCATCTAAAGCAGAAATTATGGATATTCTAAGCCCCTTAGGCGGAGTGTATCAAGCAGGAACTTTAAGCGGCAATCCTTTAGCAATGGCAGCAGGTATTGCAAGTATTACAAAGGCTAAAAAGAAAAGTGATCTTTATGAAAAACTTGGTAAATTAGCCCAAAGACTCACTCAAGGAATGAAAAAATTAGCCGATGAAAAAGGATTTGCCTTGCAAGTTTGTCATGTTGGATCTATGTTTGGATATTTTTTTAATAAAGATCGCGTATTAAACTATCAAGATGCTTTAAAATCTGATCTTAAATTATTTGCAAAATTTCACAAAAACATGCTTGAAAATGGGATTTATCTAGCTCCTTCGCAATTTGAAACAGGCTTTATTTGTTCAAAAATGGACAAAAAAATCATAGATACAACCTTACAAGCTGTTCAAGAAAGTTTTAAAAAAATATGATAGATGAACCTAAAAAAGAAAAGCTTTATAGTATAAAAAATAAAAAACAAAAAATTTTTAACACAACTCTTCAAGCAGCCCATGGTCTAAGTCTTGGAATTTCTATGGTTGTTGCTGTGTTAATTGGTATAGGCATAGGCTATTTGCTTAAAAAATTCACTCCTTATCCTTGGCTTTTTTGGCTAGGGGTATTTTGGGGTATTAGTGCTACAATACTTAATGTTTATAAAGCTTATAAAAGTCAAGTAAAAAGCTATATGCAATTTCAACAAAGGGATGATTTTATTAAAAAAATTAAAAAGAAAAGCTAAGCCATGCAACACAAAAAAGTTTTATTAAATATTATTGTTATTGTTCATTTATTTTTTTGGATTATCTTTTTACTTACAAATCATTTGGAATGGGATATAGTTTTAAGTTATGAAATAGCTTTTTTTAGCGTTTTTTTGGTTGTTTATACCTCTTATTTAAACTATAAAAAAGTTATAATAAAAAAATCGAAAATTTATGGAGAAAAGTTCAAAACAATTCCATCAATTTTTATAAAAAAACAAACAATTTTTCCAAAAATTGTTTGTTTTAAAGTTGTTCAAGAAGACATAAGCTTAAGTATTAAAGATAAATTTCATTTTTTTACTGTGTTTTTTACTCTTTTTAAACTTATAGCTTATATGGTATTAGTTACTGGATTTTTATTCTTACACCGCCAAGATAGCCTTAATATCTTAGCTTATATTTGTGGAATTTCATCCTTGCTAATTTGTGTGTTTATTTTCATTTTATATATAAAAAAATATGAGTCCAAAAAAAATTATTAAATCAATGACAGCACTTTTTGTCGGTATGGTGTTTTTGTTCGCAGGCAATGCTTTAATCGTAAGCTCAATAGGCGTTATATTAAAAGAAAATGGTGCAAGCTCTTTAGCCGTAGGGATAATAAGCTCTTGTTTTTTCATAGGCGCACTTGTTGGGACTATAAGCGCACATAAAGTCATCTCTCGCATAGGTCATATACGATCTTTTGGTTTATTTGGTGCTGTTTTTGGAATCTCAGCCATGTTGCATACAGTGAGTGAGAATTTGATTTTTTGGGCTGTTTTAAGATTTCTTATAGGAATTTGCTATTATGGGCTTTTACTAGTCATAGAATCATGGCTTAATGAAAAAAGCAAAAATGCCGTTCGTTCAAGGATTTTAGGATTTTATGAAATTGTTTTTTATCTTGCTTTTGGATTAGGTATTTTAATTATAGCTTTGAATTTAAGCAAACACAGTGTTTTTATACTAAGTGCAACCTTGATCTTACTTTCTTCTTTACCTTTAAATCTTATAAAAATAAAAGAACCCATCTTACCAGCTCCAAGCCCTATTTCTATACCAAAAATTTTTGATATCGCGCCTTTAGCTATTATGACAAGTTTTATAGCTGGAATGCTAATTAATGGTTTTTTTTCCATGGCATCTTTATTCATACTTTTGCAAGGTTTTGATGCTAAGTCTGTGTCTTATTTCATGTTTTGCGGAATTTTAGGTGGCTTTTTTGCACAAACTATCATGGGAATCATTTCAGATAAAATGGGAAGAAAATTTGCTATTATTATTTGTTCTAGCATAGCTTTTATTACTATGCTTGCTTTTGCTTTTTTTAAACTTAATTTATATTTACAATACCTTTTAGCGGTTTTATTAGGTATAGGGATTTTTTGCTTATACGCTTTAGCCCTTGCTAGAGCAAATGATATGTTAATTAATAAAAATAAAAGCGTAGAATTAGGACGTGGAGTGCTTTTTTGCTATTCTTTAGGATCCTTATTAGGCCCTTTTATTTTAGGAATTTTAATGCAATATTTTGAAATTAAAGGTTTTGTTTGGTTTTATATAATTTGCTTAGGATTTTTAATCCTTTTTGCTATCAATAAACCTAACATCTTAAACAAAAATTTAGAAAAAAAAGATCAAAATTATGGTATGACTAGATGATTAATACCCAGCTTAACAACCCAATTTCTAATACACAAAAAAAGGATTTAAAACCTGATAATTTAAAAGACAAAACAAAGCCCAAGGAAAATTCCAAAGACATTCTTGCACAAACTTTAAAGCATAATTTAGGCCTAAAAAATGAAGAAACACTAACCCAAATCCTCCAAAACGAAACAAGCACTAAATTAAAAGAACTTATCCATAAACTCTTAAATCAAATTAATGCGCAAAAAAACCCCCATTCTCCTATACTTAAACAAGGACAAAATTTAAATTTAGCTCCTAATTTTGCTAATGAATTAAAAGCTTTAAGCACAGAACTTGCAAAAAATGATACTTTCACTCAAGTTTTAGACAAACTAGCCCCGATCTTAAAACCTGCTAGTGAAATAAAAAATAATAATCTTGCACCTTTATTTCAAAACTCAGGAATATTTTTAGAAGCAAAATTAAAAGATGCTTTAAATGAAGAATTATTACCTAAAAGTTTTCATGCTCTTTTAAGCACCATTAAAAGACTTAGCAATCAATCCTTAAGTGCTCAAATAGCACAGCTTGCAAATACAAATTTAAATCCCAAAGATGCTTTAAAAGAATTAAAAAATATTCTTTATTCTAATAAAAACGAAAACAAACAAATTCTAAATCAAAGTTCTTTTAAACCCCTTTTAAAACTCATTTCTAAACTAGAAAATTATAAAAATTATATCAGTAAAAATCCAATCCATGCCCAAGAAAAGATCGCCACTTTAAGCAATAAAATTTTAAAAGAATTAACTTCTATAAAACACGAGTTTTTTAAAGCCTTAAACAAACCAGAAAATCTCATGATAAAAAATACAAATATCCTTAAACAAAGCGCTAAAGCCTTTGAAAAATTAGAACACAGTCTTAAAGATATTTTAAATAAAATCAATTTAAAACCTCAAAATCACACGCCTAAAAAGCAGATTGAAAATAATTTTTCAAACGATAATTATCAAAATATAAAAAAAGAAAACAAAGAAAATCAACCCAAGTTTCCAAGCACTCAAGATAGTCAAACAAGCCAAGAACAAGAAAAAATACAAGAAAACAATAATACCAAACAAACAAATAAAGATTATGAACATAAAAAAAATAATGATGAAATAAAAAATACAAAGCAAGATCAAAATCTAAAAAATACTTTAAATGATTTTCCAAATCCTAAAAATATTCTCAAAGAAAATCATCAAAACAACAAAAATTTATCTGAAGAATTTAAAGAATATCCTAAAACAAATTTTACTCAAAATACCCAGCAAACTAATCAAAATTTTTTAAAAAATCAAGAGAGTATCGAACAAAATATTATAAAAAATCTAGCATTTAGTGCAGAAAATATGGATTTAACTCAAGTGCAAGATTTAAGTAAAAATTTAAATAATCTTTCTAGAAAAATTAATGAAAGTTTATTAGAACTTGAAGCTCCTATTCATAATGCAAGATTAAATCAAATAGAATTAAAAGCTCTCGAACATAAGCTTGATCTTTGTATGAAAGATTTAGCACAAATTAAACCCAAAACTGATCAAGATATAGCACAATCTTTGCATCATGATGTAAAATCTACGCTTTTGCAAATCTCTAATTTAGCCAAAAACGAAGGTAATGAAGCCATTTATAATCAAGCTAATCGTCTTTTAGCACAATTAGAAATCAACCAACTCATGTCTTTAGCAAACGATTCTATTAATACTTATTTACCTTTTGCTTGGGATGATTTAAATGATTCTAGGATTATATTTAGACGCGGAAAAAAGGATAAATTTTTTGCTCAAATCAAATTAGAATTTGTTAAACTTGGAAATTTAGAAGTCCTGGTCTCACTTAATAATGAAAAATACATAGACATTAACATCATGGCAGAAAATAAAGACTTTAGAAAAACCATTTATGAAAATGCCCATGAACTTAAAAAAAATATTAATAAAACAGGACTTTTAAGTGCTAATTTCTTTATAGGTGATATTATAAGAAATAAATTAGACACAAGAAATATGAAAAACTTAGATCTTGAAATAGGCATGGATAAAAAAGTATGAATAAGATTAAAAGATCTATTAAAAAAGCAGTAGCCTTAGGCTATCAAAAAGAAAAAAATTCCGCTCCCAAAGTCCTTGCAAGTGGCAAAGGTGAAAGCGCAGCTAAAATCATTTCTTTGGCTAAAGAACATGGTGTTCCCATTAAAGAAGATGAAGATTTAATAGAAATTTTAAGCAAACTCGACTTAGGCGATGAAATCCCGCCTAATATGTACAAAGCTGTAGCTGAAATTTTTGCTTTTATTTATCAAATGGCAAATAAAACGCCTAAAAACTAATCAGAAATTTTCTCTCCAAATTTAATATCTTGCCCTGCTTTAACTTGAAAATTAAAAAGTCCTTTTTGAGAAATTAAAACTATAGTAGAACCTAGTTCAAAATTCCCTAATTCTTCACCTTTTGTTAGGGTTAAATTCTCATATTTTCTAGTAAAATTATGGGAATTTTTTGCATTTGTTTGTATGCTAGGATCAAAATTAAAACGTATTTTTCCTACATTTTGTGCCCCAATAAAAACAAGCCAAAAAATACCTTTTTCATTTTTACATTTTAAACTTACTCTTTCATTTTTTATATATAAATTACTAATATATTGTAAATAATTTTCTTTAACACTATAAAGCATTCCACTAGTATAACTTACACTTAAAATCTGCATATTACAAGGACTATGATAACGGTGATAATCTTTTGGAGAAAGATAGATATTGATATAATCAAGCCCATTGCTTAATTCTTCTTTTTCAAAATTATCTTTTAAAAGTTCTTCAACACTATAAGTACAGCCTTTAATAGAAAAAGCAAAATGTTCTTCATTAGCCAAAAAAGTCGTACTACAAGCTAAAATTTTACCATCGCTTGGACTGATAAAACCTTCATCAAGTTTTCTTGGAATTTGTAAAGTTCTTGTAAAAAGCGCGTTTAAACTCTCATATTCACTAGGAACTTTAAATTCACTCATATTAATTTTAAAATAATTTACATAATTTTGATTGATTATTTTTTGTATGAATTTAGGGAATTTATAGCCTGCTATAAGGCCAAAAAGTCTTGAACTTTGCTTTGAAAAATTCATTTTTCTCCTTTTAAATCTAAGATCGCAATTTCACTTGAAGCCAATACTCTAAGGCTTGGTCCCCAAAACCCTGCTCCACTACTAACATAAAGCTTGGTTTTTTCTCCTAATTTATAAAGCCCATGGATAAAACCTTGCTCAAGTTTAACTATGAACATAAAAGGAAAAATTTGTCCTGCGTGCGTGTGTCCGCTTAAAATAAGATCAAAATTGCTTAAATCATAAAGCAAGGCTGCTTTAGGTTGATGGGTGAGTAAGATGCTTGGTTTACTTGTATTTAAATATAGCTTTATCCTTGCTAAATCAGGTGCTAATACGCCTTTTTTAAGACCTTCTAAATCTGCAATAGCTGCGATATTTATATCTCCTAAATCTAAATTTTCATTTACTAAAATCTTCATATTAGTATGCTTTTTAAGCAAAGCTAAAACTTGATTGACTCCATGATAATACTCATGATTACCCAAAGCATAAAAAGTCCCATAAGTAGAATTAAAATCATTAATTTTTGAAATATATCCTAATTTTTTAGGATCAGTATCGACTAAATCCCCTACTATAACCACCATATCAGGTTTTTCTAGATTGACCTTGGCAATGAGTTTCTTTAAAAAATCTTCATGCAAATTCTTGCCTAAATGTATGTCTGTGAGTAAAGCTATTTTTAAATCTTGTTTAAGATTTGCAATCTTTATATCAACATTACGAATTTCAGGTATTTTTAAAGCATTATTAATACTGCTATAGATTAAAAATCCTGCTAAAATAAGAAGTCCAAACTCTAAAAACAAACGCCAAAATATATTGCCTTTTTCATAAATTTTACCCTTGAAAGCCAAAATAAGCTTTATAAAATCTAGCCCTAAAGTTACAAAAAACAAAACATAAGTTGGAGCATAAAGCATAGCTAAGCTTTCATACCACATATCGCTTAAATATTCATCTTTGCGAAATATTAAAAATAATGCTTGAGCTAAAAAAAGTAAAATAAATACAAAAGCAAAAAACTTATATAAATATTTAAAAAAAACTATTTTTTTAATCAGTCTTTTATAAATATAAACATTTGCTAAGCCAAAAATCAATAATACAGTAAAAGAAAAAATTAAAAACATCATAAAACAATTATAACAAAGCAAAAATTAAATATCCATATAAATTTTTTTGTTATAATAAAACTTTTTAATAAAACTAAAGGTTATAAAATGTATCGTTTTGCACCTTCTCCAACAGGTGATATGCATATAGGAAATTTACGTGTGGCATTGTTTAATTATATTTGTGCAAGACAAAAAAATACAGATTTTATTTTACGCATTGAAGACACAGATAAAGCCAGGAATATAGAGGGAAAAGAAGAAGAAATCAAAGAAATTTTAAAAATTTTTGGTATTTGCTGGCAACATTATTATATACAAAGTCAAAATTTGAAATTCCATCGCCAAATGGCTTTAAAACTTGTAAGCGAAAAAAAGGCATTTGCCTGTTTTTGCACCGAAGAAGAACTTGAGATTAAAAAAGAATTTGCTAAAAAACAAGGCAAGGCTTACCGTTATGATGGTACTTGTGAAAATTTATCACATATAGAACTTTTAGAATGTGAAAAACCCTTTGTCATTCGCATTAAAAAACCCAATCATACTCTAAAATTTACAGATCTTATAAAAGGTCAACTTGGTTTTACTCCTGAAAATATAGACTCTTTTGTTATTATGCGTAAGGATAAAACCCCTACTTATAATTTTGCTTGCGCAGTGGATGATATGCTTGAAAATGTAACTTGCATCATACGCGGAGAAGATCATGTTTCTAATACTCCAAAACAAGAACATATCCGTGCAAGTTTAAATTATAATTATGCTGTAACTTATGCGCATTTGCCTATCATTTTAAATGAAGAAAATACAAAAATGAGTAAAAGAGAGGCACATTCTTCTGTAAAGTGGCTGCTTGAACAAGGAATTTTACCAAGTGCTATTGCAAATTACCTTATCATACTAGGTAATAAAACTCCTCATGAAATTTTTACTCTAGAAGAAGCCATTGAGTGGTTTGATATCGCTAAAGTTTCTAAAGCTCCTGCAAGATTTGATTTTAAAAAACTTTTGCAAATTAACCGCGAGCATATAAAAAAAATGCCCGATGAAGAGCTTAATAAACTTTTAAATTGCGATAAAAATCTAGCCAAACTTGCTAAATTTTATACTCAAGAAGCAAGTACTCTTAAAGAACTTAAAGAAAAAATACAAGCTATTTTTAGTGCTAAAGATTATAAAGAATTCACCACAGAATGTGTGATTTTAAAAAATATTTTGCAAAAAATGCAAAGTTTTGAAAATTATGAAGATTTTAAAAACGAACTTTTAAATCAAAGTGCTTTAAAAGGTAAAAAATTTTTCATGCCTTTAAGGATAATTCTTACTGGAAATACTCATGGTCCAGAACTTAATGAACTTTATCCTTATATTAAACAATTTATTTATGAATTAGCAAGGATTTAATTATGATTATTGATTCTTTTATTATTTCGATTTTTCAAATATTTCATATAATTATTAATATTTATATTTGGATTATCATTATCAGTGCTCTTTTAAGTTGGGTCAATCCTGATCCTTATAATCCCATAGTGCAAATTTTATATAAACTTAGTTATCCTGCTTATGTTTTAGCTAGGAAAATTCCAGCCCGTATAGGAAATATAGATTTAGCGCCTTTGTTTATTGTTTTAGCCTTAAATTTTCTTGATATTTTCCTCCAAAATATTGTAAGGGGTATATTGTGAAAAAAAAATTATGGGCTTTATTGTTAATTTTTTCATATGCTAATACTATGCAATATGATATAGAACAACTCAAAAAAAAAGAAAATTCCCTAGCTAAAGATTATTACATTTACAGGCTTTTAGAAAAAAAAGCTATCGATAAAGAAGATGCACAAGATTTAAATTCTCATATTTTTCGCTATATAGGAAAAATAAAAACAGAACTTGAAAAAATCATTCCTTTAAAACCTTATATTAATCCTAAGTACGCTCAATGTTATACTTATACAACCAATACCATCTTAGATGCGAATTTAACTTGTCAAAGCGTGCGATTAAATTCTCTTGTTTTTATAGCAAGCTTAGATTCTAAAGACAGAAGCAATTTAGCTCAAGTTTTTCAAGGACAAAGGCCTGATTTGGTTAATTTATTATTAGCTTTTAATAGCTCTAATCCCATGGCTTATATAGTCCAAAAAGAAGATGTTAATGGCTTTTTTAAGCTTTATAATTATTCTAAAAAATATGATTTAGATTTAAATGCCACTTTAATCAATAAATTATCTTCTCACGTAGCTTTTAAAAATTTTATACAAAATATTATCATTAAAAAAGAAAATCCTAAATTCCGTTACTCCATGCTAGAAATCAATCCTGAACTTGTGAATGAAGATAGTGCTTTTTATTTAGGCGTTAATGCTTTAACTTATGATAGAAGTGAACTTGCTTATAATTTTTTCAAAAAAGCAGCCCAAACCTTTAAAAACCAAAGCAACAAAGACAATGCTATATTTTGGATGTGGTTTATCAAAAACAACAAGGAAGATTTAAAAACCTTAGCCCAAAGCCCTTCTTTAAACATTTATAGTCTTTATGCTAAAGAACTTACCAAAACACCTTTTCCAAAAATAGAAAGTTTAAATCCAAGCAAAAAAAACAGTAATTTTAATATGCAAGATCCTTTTGCCTGGCAAAAACTTAGCAAGCAAATACGCGATGCTAATGCTAGCGAACTTGATGTTTTAGCAAAAGAATTTAACACCCAAGAAACCCTACCCATTTACACCTATATACTAGAACGAAAAAATAATTTTAAAAAACATTATTTCATCATGCCTTATTATGAAAATATCAAAGATTATAATACGACAAGACAGGCTTTAATTTTAGCTATTGCTAGACAAGAAAGCCGCTTTATTCCTACTGCTATTTCAGTTTCTTATGCCCTAGGTATGATGCAATTTATGCCCTTTTTAGCTAATCATATAGGAGAAAAAGAATTAAAAATCCCTGGTTTTGATCAAGATTTTATGTTTAAACCTGAAGTTGCGTATTATTTTGCAAACCATCATTTAGATTATTTAGAAACAAGGTTAAAATCACCGCTTTTTACCGCTTATGCTTATAATGGTGGTATAGGTTTTACAAACCGTATGCTTGCAAGAGAAGATATGTTTAAACCGGGTAAATTTGAACCTTTTTTATCAATGGAATTAGTCCCTTATCACGAAAGCAGGGTTTATGGAAAAAAAGTTTTAGCTAATTATATTGTATATCGATATCTTCTGAACGATAGTATAAAGATTTCGGATATTTTTGAAAATTTAATTCAAAACAAGGCAGATGATTTAAACAAATCCTAGCTAAAAGCTTATTTTTTTCCTTAACTCCAGGAAGGCTTACTTTAAAATAATAAGTATAATTATTTTGTATGAGATATTTTAAATAGGCATTATCAAGCACTGCAATATGAGCTTTTTTATTGTTGATAAAAACCTCTAAATTGTGAATTTCTAAAGTATTAGGAGTAAAAGTCAAAGCAAAAATATCATCCTTACTTGCATTATCTAAAACAGGATTTAAATATGACATACTTACAATAGCATTAAGCTTATCTTGTGTGATTTTATATTTTTGAGTGAACATTAAAGTTTGGGATTTTAAATTCGTATCTATAAGTGCTTGTTCTTTTAAAGAACAAGATCCCATTAAAAAAATACTTAAAATTAAAATACAAATTTTCATCTTTTTTCCATATTTTTTGCAATATTGTAGCTTTTTTACCCTATTTTTTAGTTTAAAAAGATATAATTTATTTAAAAACTCAAGAGTATATTTATGAAAAAACTTATCATGGCTTTTAGCGGTCCTTCAAATTCAGGAAAAACCACACTCATTGAAAAAATAGCAAAAAGATCTATGAAAGATAATTTAAAAGTTCTCATCATCAAACACGATCCTAGTGATAAAGCACAATTTGATTATAGCGGCAAAGACAGTTTTAAATTCTTTCAAAGCGGGGCTGAAGTGATGGTATTAAGTCCTAGTAGAACGACTTTTTTTTCACATGAAGCTAAAGATATTTTACAGGCTTTAAAATTAATGCCTGATTTTAATATTTGTCTAGTAGAGGGCTTAAAAACCCTTGCTTTACCAAGAATTAGTGTGTTTTGCAAAGAAATTGATGAAAGTTATTTTAACTTTTCTGATGCTATTGCAAGTTATGAAAAAATTTCTTCTGAGTTAATTTGGCTTGATTTAAATGATACAGAAACAATCTATCAATATATACTTAAAAATGCTAAAAATTTACAAGGAGAATTATAAAATGCAAGATCTTATTTTTCACATACAAAAAGCAGTCTTAGAAATTTCTAATGCTTTAAAATTCCCTGATACTAATTATAGTCAAAACCATAATTTTACAGGAGATAAGCAACTTCAATTTGATGTTTTAAGTGATGAAATCATAACAAAAACCTTAAGTCAATGCCCTAGTATTAAAGCCATTATTAGCGAAGAAAAAGATGAGATTTTAACGCTTAATGAAAATGCTAAATTCATAGTTGCTTATGATCCTTTAGATGGATCAAGTTTGATGGATGTTAATTTTACCATAGGATCTATTTTTGCTATCTATGAAGAAAAAGCTCAGGCTAAAAATTTAAAAGCAGCTATTTATAGCACGTATGGATCACGCTTAGAACTTGTAATTTGCCAAGATTTTCCAAAACTTTATCGTCTTGATAATAATCATAATTTTATCTTCATTAAAGAACTCATCATGAGTGAAAAAGGCAAAATCAACGCCACAGGAGGGACGCAAAAATTTTGGGATCATAAGCATAAAGCTTTTATTAAAAGTCTTTTTAATGAGGGCTATCGTTTAAGATACTCAGGTGCTATGGTAAGCGATATTAATCAAATTTTATTAAAAGGGGGAGGAATTTTTAGCTATCCTGCTACCCAAGATGCACCACAAGGGAAACTTCGCATGCTTTTTGAAGTCTTTCCTTTGGCTTATATTATAGAAAAAGCTGGTGGAAAAACAAGCGATGGAAACAATCAATCTTTACTTGATCTTAAATGCGATTTCATCCATGCTACAACACCTTGTTTTTTTGGATCTGAATATGAAATTACAAAACTTTTAAAGGTTTATAATGAATGAGATATTAAATAAAGATAAATACGAACAAGACCTAGATAATAAAAAAGCAATTTTATTTTCTTGCCAAAACTCAAAAGGCTTGAAATCTTGTTATAATTGTAATGAAATTTTTACCTGTTTAACAAGAAAAAATTATGTAGATGCAGTTTATAATAGTATGTCCAAGGGTAAAACCGAGGGAGGATTTGATTTTTAAAGGAAAATAATGCGTTATATTACAACACCAATTTATTATGTAAATGATGTGCCTCATTTAGGGCATGCTTATACCACTATCATAGCTGATACTTTAGCAAGATTTTATCGTTTACAAGGGCATGAAACTATATTATTAACAGGGACTGATGAGCATGGACAAAAAATCGAACAAGCGGCTAAATTAAAAAATTTTACTCCTGAAGAATATGCTGATAAAATCAGTGCTGAGTTTAAAAAATTATGGGATGAACTTCAAATAAGCTATGATATTTACGCAAGGACAACTCAAACACAACACATAGAATTTGTTAAAGCCATGTTTTTAAAGATGTGGAAAAAAGGGGATATTTACAAAGATCAATATGAAGGGCATTATTGTGTTTCATGTGAGAGTTTTTTTACTAAAAGTCAGCTTATTGATGAATATTTATGTCCTGATTGTGGCAAAAAAACAACACTTTTAAAAGAAGAAAGCTATTTTTTTAAACTTTCAAAATATCAAGATAAAATCCTTCGATGGTACACACAAAAAGATCCCATCTTACCTAAAAACAAAAAAACAGAATTGATTAATTTTATAGAAAGCGGATTAAAAGATCTTTCTATTACTAGAACAAGCTTTGATTGGGGTATTAAACTACCAAAACAAATCAATGATGATAAGCATATTATTTATGTCTGGTTAGATGCGCTTTTTATCTATATAAGTTCACTTGGCTTTATCAATAATGACAAAAATACAAAATTTTGGCCCGCACACGTGCATCTAGTGGGTAAAGATATTTTGCGTTTTCATGCTATTTATTGGCCTGCTTTTTTAATGAGTGTAGATTTACCTTTGCCAAAATTCATTGGAGCACATGGCTGGTGGACTAAAGAAGGTGAAAAAATGAGCAAGTCTAAAGGTAATGTTATTAAGCCTCAAGAAATCATACAAGCTTATGGCAATGAATCTTTTAGATATTTTTTACTTAAAGAAGTACCTTTTGGTAATGATGGAGATTTTAGTGAAAATATGCTAATTAATCGCATCAATACTGAACTTAGCAATGAATTTGGTAATTTATTAAATCGTATTATAGGAATGAGTGCAAAATATTCTCAAAATAACATTTCAAAACAAAATATTTTAGAATTTTATAATGCAGAATTAAACCAAGCAAAAAACCATTTAAACCTAGCTATAGATTTTTTAGAAAATTTACAATGCAATCGTTATTTAGAAGAGCTTTTTAAAGCTTTAGGTGTTGCTAATTTAGCTATTAGCAAATACGAACCTTGGAAACTTATAAAAGAAAATAAAAACGAACAAGCATATGCCCTCATAGGACTTTGTGCTAATATTTTAGCCAAAGTAAGTCTTTTGCTAAGCCCTGTCTTACCACAATCTTGTCAAAAAGTAGCCAAGGCTTTAAATTTTGAAATTTCATCTACAAATTATAAAAAACTCCTTATAGATAATGAACTTTTAGATTTTAAAACCAATATTTGCGAGCCTTTATTTCCAAAAATAGAAAATCCTCTTTTAAATCAAAAACAAATAGTAATTAAAAAGCAAAATCCTAAAATTAAAATTGATGATTTTGCTAAAATTGAAATTAAAGTAGCTAAGGTGCTTGATTGTCAAAATATTCAAGGTAGCGAGAAACTTTTGAAATTTCAACTTGAACTAGACAATAAAGAAACCCGTCAAGTACTCTCAGGCATAGCCAAATATTATAAAGCAAGCGATTTAATTGGCAAACAAGTTTGTGTGCTAACAAATCTTAAAAAAGCTAAAATTTTCGGACATGAAAGCGATGGAATGATACTTTGTGCTAAAAGCCAAGATAGCTTAGTATTAATCACCCCTCAAAGCCTTGTACAAAATGGTTCTTTAATAGGCTAAAAATGCAAATTAGCAATCTTGGCGAACTTTTAAATGCAAGCTTAATCCACAAAGGCAGCATTTTAAGCGTAGAAGGTTTTGCTATAAATTTAAATAAAATCAAAACAGGCTTTGCTTTCTTTAGTAATAATGAAAAAGAAATTATCCAAGCCGTACAAAAAGGTGCTTATGCAATAATCACAGAAAATACTATAAAAATTAGCGATAAAGAAATTTTTTATTTTAAAGTTCAAAACCTAGAGCAAGCTCTTGTAAGATTATTACGTTTTCTTTGTGAGGATAAAAAATGTAAATTTTTACTTTTTCAATTTTATGAATTAAGCCTTTGTAAGGCTTTTTATTTTAATATTTTAAAAGGTAATATTTTCGCTGATTTTGAAACACTCATACAAGCAAAAAAAAATGCTGTTTTTTGCTATGATGATGAGTATTATTTAAGCAAACTCTGCGCTTATGCTTATAAATTAAAACAAGTTGATTTTACATTATTATCCCATTCTAGTTGCTTTTTTACAACTTTAATTTGTGAAAATTTATATTTTAAAAACCTTCATTTGCCCTTTTTTTATGCTAGTGGTTTTGCAAAAATCATTGCCTTTTTAAAAGAAAAAAAACAAAAAATCATCTTTAATCTTGATAAAATGGATGATTTTAAAATTTACTTTATTAACAATCAATTTAAAATCGTTCCTTTTGGAAGCAGTTCTCAAGCCTTTATAGTAAGTGATAATGAAAATACTTTTGAATTTTGGAAAGAAAAATTAAAAAATATTAAAGGCTTTAAAAATGCTTGTAAAAACTCTTTATTTTGCGATTTTTCCTACAATCAACTCTCAGATTTAAGAAAAATAAAAGATTTTAAATACTGCTTGATTTTTGAAAATTATTATAATTTTGAAAAAGAATTTGAAAATCAAAAAGATCAAATTCCAAGTTTATTTTAAATTATTTTTTTCATGTTCAAGCAAAAATTTTTTAATTTCTACCCCTCCTTTATACCCACCTATTGCGTTATTTAAAACCACTCTATGGCAAGGTATGATAATAGGAATGGGATTTTTAGAATTAGCATTTCCCACAGCTCGAAAAGCTTTAGGATGGTGAATTTTTTGTGCTATTTCCTTATAAGAAATGGTTTGACCATAGGCAAGATCTTTTAAGGCTTTATAAACCTTTAACTCAAAATCCGTACCTTGTAATAAAAGCGGAACGGTAAATTTTTTAAGCTTACCTGCAAAATACCTATCAAGTTCATCAAGTGCTAAATCAAGCACAACACAGCTTTTAGCTTTTGTATTGTCTTTGCAAAAATCAATACGAGTTAAAAATTTTCCATCACTGTGTAAAGATAGGTAACATAAAGACATTTTATAATAAACTTTAAACATTTTTTATCCTCTAAAAAGTTACAATTACAATAAAAGATACTTAAGGAGTTAAAAATGTCTTTTATACAAGAATATGATAAACTTGTCAAAGAAAGAGCGATTTTGGGTATTCCTCCTCTTCCTTTAAATGCGGAACAAACCCAAGAACTTTGCGAACTTCTCAAAACTCAAAATGATCCTAATTTAGTCAATCTTTTACAAAATCGTGTTAATCCAGGTGTTGATGATGCAGCTTTGATAAAATGTGAATTTTTAGATTCTATATTAAAGGGTAAAATCAACGCTCCAGGTATAGATAAAAAACATGCTTTAAAAATGCTAAGCACTATGCTAGGAGGATATAATGTTAAAGTTTTAATAGACGCTTTAAAAGATGAAAGCTTAGCAAAAGATGCAGCCCAAGTGCTTAAAAATATTATTTTTGTACATGATAATTTTCACACCATAGCAGAACTTAGTAAAACCAATCCTCATGCTAAAGAAGTTTTACAAAGCTGGGCTAATGCCCAATGGTTTGATGAAAAAGAAAAACTACCAAAAGTCATTTCCTGTATAGCATTTAAAGTTGCAAGAGAAACCAACACTGATGATTTAAGTCCTGCAAGCGATGCTTTTACAAGAAGTGATATTCCTTTACATGCAAATGCTATGCTCAAAGTAAGGCAACCAGGTTCTTTAGAAAAAATCAAAGAACTTAAAAAAAGCGGTCGTGAGGTAGTTTATGTAGGCGATGTAGTAGGTACAGGATCAAGTAGAAAATCAGCCATTAACTCCATACAATGGCATTTAGGAAAAGAAATTGAAGGCATACCTAATAAACACAGTGGCGGTATTATCATGGGTTCTACTATAGCCCCTATTTTCTTTAATACTGCCCAAGATAGTGGTGCCTTGCCTATTGTTTGTGATGTATCTCAATTAGAAATGGGAGATGAGTTTGAAATTTATCCTTATGAAGGTAAAATCATAAAAAAAGGTTCAGTAATTGCAGAGTTTAAATTGACTCCAAACACCCTTTTAGACGAAGTTAGAGCAGGAGGAAGAATTCCTCTTATCATAGGACGTGGACTTTGTGCTAAAGCAAGAGAATTTTTAGGCTTAGAAAACGAAAATATCTTTATCAAGCCTAAACAACCCCAACAATCAAGCAAAGATTACACTTTAGCGCAAAAAATATTAGGACGTGCTTGCGGCATTGAAGGAGTACTTCCGGGTATGTATATAGAACCACGCACTCTTACTGTAGGTTCTCAAGACACCACAGGACCTATGACTAGAGATGAAATTAAAGAACTTGCAAGCTTAGGTTTTAATGCAGATTTTGTAATGCAAAGCTTTTGTCATACTGCAGCTTATCCTAAAGTTAGCGATTCTAAATTGCATCAAAGTTTACCGCATTTTATAACCAGTCGCGGCGGGGTAAGCTTAAAACCTGGCGATGGAGTTATCCACTCTTGGCTTAATCGCTTTGTATTGCCTGATACAGTAGGCACTGGAGGGGATTCTCACACTCGTTTTCCTATAGGCATTTCCTTCCCTGCAGGAAGTGGACTTGTAGCTTTTGCTGCAGTTACAGGATCTATGCCTTTAAACGTACCTCAAAGCGTTTTGGTACGTTTTAGCGGAGAATTACAAACAGGAATCACTCTAAGAGATCTTGTAAATGCTATACCTTATTATGCTATTAAACAAGGTCAACTCAGCGTTGAAAAGAAAAACAAAAAGAACATTTTCGCAGGAAAAATTTTAGAAATTGAAGGTTTACCTGATTTAAAAGTAGAACAAGCCTTTGAATTAAGCGACGCAAGTGCTGAAAGATCAGCTGCTGCTTGTAGTGTGGATTTAAGTATACAAAGTGTAAGCGAATACATACAATCTAATATTTCTTTAATCCAGGCCATGATAAAAGCAGGCTATGAGAATAAAGCAACCCTTGCTAGAAGGGCTGAGAAAATGCAAGAATGGCTTAAAAACCCTAGTCTTTTAAAAGCCGATAAAAACGCCCAATACGCTTATATTATTGATATCAATCTTAACGATATTAAAGAACCTATTTTAGCTTGCCCTAACGACCCTGATGATGTGGCAACTTTAAGTGAAATTTTAGCTGATGAAAAACGTCCTAAAAACATTGATGAAGTTTTCGTGGGATCTTGCATGACAAATATAGGACATTATAGAGCTTTAGGCGAAATTTTAAAAGACAAAGGCATGTTAAAAACCAGACTTTGGGTAGTTCCACCTACTAAAATGGATAAGGCTCAGCTTATTAAAGAAGGATATTATAGCATTTTTGGTGCTGCAGGCGCTAGAATAGAAGTTCCAGGCTGTTCTTTATGCATGGGAAATCAAGCTAGAGTAGCAGATAATGCTGTGGTTTTTTCAACCTCTACAAGAAATTTTGATAATCGTATGGGCATGGGTGCTAAAGTCTATTTAGGAAGTGCTGAACTTGCAGCAGTTTGTGCAATTTTAGGAAAAATTCCAAGCAAAGAAGAATATTTACAAATTGTAAAAGATAAATTAAATGATGCACATAAAGCCAATATATACAAATATTTAAATTTTAATGAAATTAAAGATTTCGAACTTGAAGATTGATTCCAATCTAAATCATAAAATCAAATTTTCAAAGGAATAAATTGAAATTATTATTTATTTTGCTTTGTTGTTTTGCAAGCTTAATAGCTAATGACGCCATTAAGGGCAATGAAACCACAAACGATAAAACATTTTTTGATAATAATTTAAACACAGAGGATTGTAACGCAAATACAAAATGCAAAGAATCTTTAAAAAATCAAGATTTTATAAAAGAACTTTACCGTATTTCTAATAAAATTAGAGGCGATAATAGCTCTTGTAATGGCATAAGTTATTTATCAAAATTACAAGAATTTGATAAGTTGCTTTTGCAAATCTTTAAAAATCCTCTTGCATATCAAAAAGGCCTTAATACGACTAAAAATCTAGAAAAAAAATATAATATTTTAAAATCTTATTTTAGGTATTGGGCTTATCAAAGTATAGGAAATTTTAGACTTTATAAAGCTTTTTGGCAAGAATATAAACAAGCTAAAAAACCTTTAGAAAAATATTTTGAAAAAAAATTTAATTTCGATGAAAATAAAAGCATTTACTATACTAAAAATGCTTTAAATGAATTTTTAAATTGGGCTGTAGGACAAACAAAAATTTATAAAGACATCACTCCTTTAGCAAAAATCGTAGCAAATCAAAACCATTCTTTATCTTACATACAAGATTTTATCTTTGCAAACAATCCTACTCAAGATGAACTTACTATAGCTTTACAAGCAGCTTTACTTAATCAAAGAAGCCAAGATATTTTAGAACTTTTAATCCATTTTGGAGCTAAGATTGATGAGGGGTATGAAAGTGCTATTTTTTACGCTTTAGAAAATTATGAAAATACGAATTTTCTCATCCAAAAAGGTGCTGATGTCAATCAAGTTAATGCCTTTGGCAAAAGCCCACTTTTTTATGCTATAGAATTCAATCATACTGATATAATACAATTATTACTTCAAAATGGGGCTAATGTTAATCAAAGATATATTAATAATAACGAAAAATTAGCATTAAGTGCCAATATAGGATCCAATACGCCTTATTTTATTACATTTTGTGCTTTAGATCATAGTTCAAAAAGTGTTTTAATGCATGCTGCAACCTACGGTGATGTTAGTATTTTAAAACTTCTTTTATCTAAAGGTGCTGATTTAAATGCTACAGATGATTTGGGTTTTAATGCACTAGATTTTGCCTTAGCAGCCAATAAAAAAGAAAATGCTAATTATCTAAAAAGCTTAGGTTTAAAAGCAAATGAAAAATTATTTTATGGAGGAAATTTAGAATGAAAACTGCATTCATCACAGGTGCGAGTTCAGGATTTGGGGAGGCCTGTGTGGAAGCTTTTATACAAGAAGGCTATAAAGTCATTGCGCTAGCACGCCGTAAAGAACGTCTAGAAAAGCTTAAAAAAACTTATAAAGATAAAATTCACACCCTTTGTATTGATATAAGAGAACAAGATATTCTTTTAAAAAGCATAGAAGAACTCCCTCAAGATTTTAAAGCTATTGATGTTTTGTTTAATAATGCAGGATTGGCTTTAGGAATAGATGAATTTGATAAATTAAGCTTAGAAGATATCAATACCATGGTAGATACTAATATAAAAGGCTTTTTGTATGTTGCTAAAGCTATCATCCCCATACTTCGAAAACAAAAAAATGCCTATATTTTTAATCTAGGATCTGTTGCAGCACGCAATCCTTATTTTGGAGGCAATGTGTATTGTGGAACCAAGGCTTTTGTAAGACAATTTTCATTAGCTTTAAGAAACGACCTTAGAGGAAGCAATATAAAAGTTACAAATATCGCCCCAGGACTTTGCAAAACCGAATTCACCCAAGTACGCTTTAAAGGAGATATCCAAAAAGCAGATGCTGTCTATGAAAACACACAATTTATCAGTGCAAGTGATATTGCTAAAGTAGTTATGTCTATTATTAAATTGCCTAGTCATATTAATGTCAATGAAATAGAACTTATGCCTATAACACAAACTTGGAATGGATTTTATATAGAAAGAGATAAATGAGAAAATTTTTAATTTTATTTTTATTACCTTTAATCGCTTTTGCTAATTCTTCACAAGCAATTGCCAATGCTAATTTATTTGGAGCTTTTACTATCATACCGCCTTTAGTTGCTATCACTTTAGCCTTTATCACAAAAGATGTGATTTTATCACTTTTTGCTGGGGTTTTAAGTGGGACTTTTTTACTTAGCCTTTCTGAAAATATTTTCAAAACAAAAGAACTAGCCTTGATCAATTTTTATCATACTGCTGTAGATTCTTTTTCAAAAATAATTTCTTATATTTTAGGTTCAACCTCTGATCCTATTAATGCAGGCATTATCTTGCAAATCCTTTGTATAGGTGGTTTAGTAGCACTTATCACTAAAATGGGTGGTGCAAAAGCCGTAGCCTTAAAATTTGCTAAAAGATCTAAATCTGCTTTATCAGCTCAAATTAATACTTGGTTTTTAGGACTTTTAATCTTTTTTGATGATTATGCTAATTTATTAATTGTTGGACCTATTATGCGTCCTTTAGCAGATAAATTTAAAATTTCGCGTGAAAAATTTGCCTTTATTATTGATTCTACAGCAGCACCTGTTGCGGGAATAGCTGTGATTTCTACTTGGATAGGACTAGAAGTTTCTTTGATAAAAACCGCTTATGATCACATAGGCATTAGTGATATTAGTGCTTTTGGCATTTTTGTTGAAACCATACCTTATCGTTTTTATAATATTTTTATGCTTTTTTTTGTGGTCATGACTGCAATAATGGGACGCGAATTTGGTTCTATGTATCAAGCCCAAGTGCGTGCAAAAACCACAGGAGAAATCGCTCCTTTATCAAAATCTAGCACCTTAAATACTGCAGAACTTGAAGATCAATTTTTAGCTCCTAAAGAAAACATTAAAATCAGATCCTTTGATGCTATTGTTCCTATTTCTACTTTGATCACTTTAGCTATATTAGGATTTTATTTTAATGGACTTAGCACATTAGAAGGAGAGGAATTAATACAAGCAAAACTCCATCCTTTATCTTTTGAAACCTTTAGAATAAGTTTTGGCAATGCAGATTCTTCAGTAGTCTTATTTCAAGCTGCTTTATTTGCTGCTATTGTAGCAATTTTCATAGGTTTACGTCGCAAAATTTTCAATCTCAAAGAAGCCATAGAAACATGGATTTATGGGTGGAAAACAATGATTTTTACCATTGTTTTACTTTTATTTGCCTGGTCTCTTTCAAGTATAGTAAAAGATCTTGGAACTTCTTTATTTATCACAAGTTTGCTTGCAGATAAGTTACCTGAGTTTATTTTACCCGCTACAATTTTTGCTTTCGCTTCTGCGATTTCTTTTGCTATAGGGACAAGCTATGGAACTATGGGGATTTTAATGCCACTTGCTGTACCCTTAGCTCATGAAATTGCTAAACTCAATGGCATGGATGCTAATGCTATGCATCATTATATGATCATTAATATAAGCTGTGTTTTAACAGGAGCTATTTTTGGAAATCACTGTTCTCCAATTTCTGATAATGTTATTCTTTCCTCTATGAGTGCAAAATGCGATCATATGGAGCATGTTAGAACACAAATTCCTTATGCTTTATTTATTTGTATTATTTCTTTAATCACAGGCTATATTCCTGTGTCTTTAGGGATTAATGTATGGCTTATTATACCTTTAAATTTCATACTTATTGTCATTTTACTCAGACTCATTGGAAAGAAAATTCCATGAGTCTTGAAAAATTTGGAAATTTTACAAGCCTGGAAGAAAAAGCTTCTTTTATAAAAGAATATTTTAAAGAATTTTATCAAAAAGATTTTAAACTTTTTTCTTCAAAAAACAAGCATTATCGTACAAGAGCTGAATTTTCTTTCTACCATCAAAATGATGATCTTTTTTATGCTATGTTTAATCCTCAAAACAAAAAGAAAATCATCGTTGAAAATTTAGAATTTGTAGATGAAAAAATTTATGCTTTCATGCCTAAGCTTTTAAAATATTTGCGTCAACACCCTACTTTAAAAGAAAAGCTTTTTGCAGCGGAGTTTTTAGCTGCTAAAAAAGAACTCAGCACAAGCTTGCTTTATCATAAAAATATAGAAAATATTCAAAAAGATTTAGAACTTTTAAGCCATGATCTTCGTATCAATCTCATTGCAAGAAGCAAGGGCAAAAAATTGGTTTTTAAAACAGAAAATTTAAAGCAAAGTCTTTATATTCAAAATAAAGAAATATTTTATGAAGTTAATAATGATTGCTTTATACAGCCCAATACTGCCATAAATGAGAAAATGATTGATTGGGTATGTGAAATCTTACACACTCAAAAAAGAATGGATCTTCTTGAACTTTATTGCGGATATGGTAATTTTACCCTTGCTTTAGCACAATTTTTCAATAAAATTTTAGCCACTGAAATTTCAAAAAGCAGCATTCATTTAGCCTTGAAAAATTGCCTTATTAATAATGTTTCAAATATCCATTTTGCAAGGCTTTCAAGTCAAGAATTAAGCTCTGCTTTAAAAAAAGAAAGAGAATTCTTTCGTTTAAAAAATATTTCTTTAGATTCTTTTAATTTTTCTCATGTTTTAGTCGATCCACCCCGAGTTGGACTTGATAAAAGCGTAATAAATTTAATTAAAAATTATAAAAATATTATTTATATTTCTTGCAATCCCATCACCCTAAAAGAGAATATAAAAGAATTAAACCTTACACATAAGATAAGTGATTTTGCCCTTTTTGATCAATTTGTAAACACTCCTCATCTTGAATGTGGAGTGTTTCTTAGTAAAACATTATAGTTTTAATTAATTTTATTAAAAAGCCATGTAAAGATTGCAAAAACACTCTATTATGCTAAAATACCATGCTACAAATCCAAGGAGAAAACATGCTAGAATTAAACAAAATTTATAAAGCTAAGCAACAAATTTCAAACTTTATAAACAAAACTCCTTTTATATATTCTTCTTTCTTAAGTGAAATTTGTAAAAGCGATATTTATCTTAAAAATGAAAATTTGCAAATGACAGGAGCTTATAAAATCAGAGGTGCTTATAATAAAATAGCTAATCTTAATCAAGATCAAAAAAAACAAGGAGTAATCGCAGCAAGTGCAGGAAACCATGCCCAAGGCGTAGCTCTTAGTGCAAAGAAATTTGATATTAAAGCCATTATAGTAATGCCTGAATCCACACCTCTTTTAAAAGTATCTGCTACCAAAGCTTTAGGTGCAAAAGTCATACTTAAAGGTGATAATTTTGATGAAGCCTATGCCTTTGCAAACGCTTATGCTAAAGAAAATAATCTTAATTTCATCCATCCTTTCGAAGATGAATTTATAATAGCAGGTCAAGGCACTTTAATGCTTGAAATGCTTGATGAAATCAATGATCTTGATATGGTAATTGTCCCAGTAGGAGGCGGGGGCTTAATTAGTGGTATTGCAAGTGCTGCCAAGCAAATTAATCCTAATATTAAAATCATAGGAGTAGTAGCTAAAGGTGCGCCGGCAATGTATGAAAGCTTTCATGCTAAGAAAATCAAAAATTCTAAAAGCGTGCGCACTATAGCAGATGGCATTGCTGTGCGTGATGTCAATCCTATTAATTTTGATATTATTTTAAAATGCGTTGATGATTTTGTTCAAGTTGACGATGAAGAAATTGCTAATGCTGTGTTGTTTTTGCTTGAAAAACATAAAATCATCGTAGAAGGTGCAGGTGCTACGAGTGTGGCTGCTCTAATCCATCATAAAATCCGTACTCAAAATCATAAAAAAATTGGCGTAGTTTTAAGTGGTGGCAATATTGATGTTCAAATGCTAAATATCATTATAGAAAAAGGGCTTTTTAAAGCTTACAGAAAAATGCAAATTCATGTTACTTTAATCGATAAACCAGGTGCCTTACTTGATCTTACAGACAGTTTAAAATCAGCTCAAGCAAATATAGTAAAAATTGATTATGATAGATTTTCTACCCATCTTGATTATGGCGATGCTATGATTTCTATTACTCTAGAAACAAGAGGCAAAGAACATCAAGAAGAAGTAAGAAAAATTCTTAACCAAAAAGCTTTTAATTTTTACGAAAGTTTTTAATAAGAAATACGACTTAAATAAAGCCCATTTGGCGGTACTAAAAAGCGATTATATTGCTTTTTAGTTTCAATTTGATCTTTAAGTTCTTTTTCACTCATCTTTTCTTCTAAAACCCTCAAAACACTTGCCACACTCAATCTGATTTGCCCTCTTAAAAAACCATTAGCCTTAAAGCAAAATACGCTAAAATCTTTATACGCATAAGCTTTAGCAGAAAAAATTTCTCTTACAGTGCTTTTATTATTTCCTCCGCTTTTACAAAAAAATTTCAAATCTTTTTTTCCTACAAAAAGCTTTAAAAGGTCGTTAGCTTTAACAATGTCAAACTGGGGATAAAAATACACATAAGAAGCCATAAAAGGATTATAAGCTCTATGAGAAAAAATATAACGATACTCCCTACTTTTAACATCAAATCGCACTTCAAAATCGTCTTTTACTTTTTCAATTTTTTTAATATGAATAAAAGGATGGGCAAATTGATTGATTTGCTTTTGCAAATAGATAAAGTCTTTAAAATGCTTCCCGCACTCCACACTTGCTACTGCATAACTTGCATGGACACCTTTATCTGTTCTTGAAGCCATTAAAACAGAAGAAAAAATTCCTAAATGTGATAAAGCCATATTTAAAGTATCTTGAACACTCTTTTTATGCGGCTGCATGGCAGAACCTAAAAAAGCTGATCCATCATAAGAAAAAATAAGCTTTAATTTCATTAATAACGGCTTAAAATGATTTTATTAAAACACAAAAACGAAATCAATAAGCTTAAAGAAAAAATTCCTAAGCAAACCAAAATAGGAGGCTGAGAAAAGGAACTTAAAAGACTAAAATATACAGCAATTACCCCAAACATACCCAAATACACATAGCCTTTTTCGTAGCGGTAAGTTACCAAACCAAAACATAATGCAAAAAGTGCGCTAGCAAGGGGGAATAAAGCTATTGTCACATAAATTACAAATTCTCTTGCTCTTTGGGGATTTTCGTTTAAATCATTCCAATATTCATAAAATTTCTTTGTTTGAAGATCGTCTGCATTTAATTGAGTATTAACCACTAAAGTATCAAATTCTCCGCTAAAAACATCTTGTCCTTGCTCAAAACTATACATTCTGCCTTGATTTAAATTAAAAGCAAAACCATCATCTTTTCTTTGCACATATGCTTCTTTAGCGATAATTAATTGTTCTTTATCTTCTGCTTGATGTTTAGGTCTATACATAATGATATTTTCGTATTTATCATTATCTTGCTTTTCTATAAAAATCATCCAATCTAAAAATTTCTGCCCAAACTCACCTGTTTTATAATTAAATTTCACTCGAGTACTTTTATAATTTATAAAATTATTTTGAAGTTCAAATACTATAGGTATCATCACTAAAGCTACAATAAGCATCAAAGCACTAATTAAACCTGCGATTTTAAGAAAGAATTTTACCAAAATCATAGGAGAAAAACCCAAGGTAAAAAGTACTATGCTTTCATTTTCTTTAGAAAGTCTAAATAAAGCCAAGGTTAAAGAAATAAAAAAAGAAATAGGTAAAGTAAAAATTAAAATTCTAGGCAACATAAAACTATAAAGTTTTAAAAGATCTAAAAAGCTAATTTCTATACTTGAAGTGAGTTTAGCAAGCTGGATAAAAAACACCATAGAAACAATGGTAAAAAGCACAAAAAAAATAGATAAATTAGTACTTAAAAATTGATTTAAAACATATCTTAAACTAAGTCTCATGAAAATAATCCTGAATTTTTATAAAATAAAACTACTATAAAAGCAATGTTTAAAAAAGGTATCATAGCAAGTTCTTGAGTTTTGAGGGCTTTATTTTTTAAAAAAACAAAAAAAGGCAGGGTTAAAAGTGAAGCTAAAAAAAGTGTTAAAAAACCGTATTCAAAACCTAAAATTCCAGCTATACCTGCCATAATGATAATATCTGCATCGCCTAAATTATCAAAAATTTCATTTTTATTTTGAAAATGTTTTAAATAAAACACAAAGCTCTTAAGTAAAAATATAAATCCTGCAAAATTAAAAGCATTTAGAAAAAAGCCTTCTTTTAATTCTTTAAAAATTAAAAAATACTCTATTTCACCTGGCTTAAAACTATAAAATAAAGCAAATAAAAAAGCACTCCAAAGCAAGCTTTGAGGCACGGCTTTTAATTGCATATCAATTAAAGAAAGTAAGAAAAAATTAAATAAAAATAAAGATAAAAGCAAAAAATCATACAAACAAAAGCTTAAAAAATATACTAAAACAAGTAAAATTATGCCCAAAATTTCGTTTATAAGCAAAGAAAAAGGCAAAGCACATTTACAATTGCTACACTTTGCTCTTAAAAAAACATAAGATAAAATAGGAACAAGCTCATAAAATCTTATCTTCTTTCCACAAGAAAAACAAAAAGAATGCAATGTAAACAAAGGCTTTTTCTCCACTATTCTAGAAGCTAAACTCGCACAAAAAGAACCCAAACAAGCCCCTAAAATCATAATAAAAATAATCATTTACCAAATGTTCTTTCTCTATGATGAAATTCTTGAATGATTTTTTTAAATTCTTTTTTAGTTAAGGATGGAAACAAAGTCTCGCTAAAACAAATTTCAGCATAAGAACATTGCCAAAGCAAAAAATTTGAAAGTCTTTTAGCATTGCCTACGCGTAACATCAAATCCACATCTAAAGGCAAATCTAAATTCTGAGTTATATTTTCTTCATTTAATTCAAGGCCTTTTTCAACCACACGCTTAGCCGCTCTTATGATTTCATCCCTTGATCCATAGCTTATGGCCAAATTCACACAAAGTCCATTGCAATGTTTTGTTTTTTCTTCAACCAAGGCTATTTTTTGCCTTATTTTTTCATCTAAACGCAATAAATTCCCTATAGCTCTTAAACGCACATTGTTTTTTTCAAATTTTTCTAAAGCTTCATTTAAACAACGATCTAAAAGATCAAAAATGAAATCAATCTCATCTTTAGGTCTATTCCAGTTTTCTGTACTAAAAGCAAAAAGGCTTAAATGGGAGATTTTTTCCTCCACGCACACTTCCATAAGTTTTTGCATGGTTTTAACCCCCTGAGAATAGCCTAATTTACCCAAAAATCCTTTAGATCTAGCCCAACGCCTATTTCCATCCATAACAACAGCAAGATGTTTTAATTGATTCATTTTTTATCCTTTAAAATCAAAAAATCTTTTAAATATAAACAAAGGCTTAATATTATTTTTTTGCAATACATTAAAATCTAAATGTTCATTTAAAAATTGTTCTACTTTAGCAAAAGGTGTAAAAATACTTATTCCTTGAGAATCTATTAGAATTTTTAAAGCCCCAAAAACACTAAAATACAAATAAAGTTCTAAATATTTAGCCTTTTTACGCATTTGAAACAAGCAAGCTTTGTTTTCAAAAACAAAAGGAATATGATAAATGTTTTCATAACTTGCAAAAAGCATTTCTTTTAAAATTTGATAACGCTTCGCATCTTTACATTCTAAAAGACCTTGTATAATAAATTGTTTATAAGCAATTTTACCCTCTAAAAGTGCCATGATCAAAGATAAACCTTCTTCAAAAGGCTCAAAATTAGGGCATTTAAAAAGATGTTTAAACTGTATCACTCCACCTTTTTGCATATAAAGTTCTGCTAAATATTGTGCACCAATTTCAAGCTCTATCATGCTTTTAGTTTCAATCTTTTTATGATTTAATAAAAGCGTATAATGTCCATAACCTGATTTGGCTAAAACTTTCATGGGTATGGGCAAGGTAGCATTAATTTTATTCATAATTTTTCACACCTTTTAGCAAGTTCAAAGGCTAAAATTCCTTTATCTTCTAATATGCTTTTATCTTGAGTATGCGAAGTGATAAAATAAAGCTCATTTTGATCGCTTCCAAAATAATTATTTAAACCCATGATATTAAGACAAATCATATCTAAATTTTTATCTTGCAAACATTTTTTAGCATTTTCTAAGGCATTTTGGGAATCAAATTCCATTTTAAAACCTATTTTTTTACCCTTAAAATGACAATTTTTAAGCAAATCTTCATTTAGAGATAAGTGTAAATTTAAGCCTTGTAAATGATCATTTTTTTTGATTTTTCCTTTTGTACTTTGAGGTATGAAATCACTCACAGCAGCTGCCATAATTAAAAAATCATTTTCTAAATTCTCATCTAATAAATGTTTTAAATCCTGTGAACTTTCAAATTTACACAATTTATAAGGAGTATCAAAATCCATAGAACTAAGTAGCTTCACCCTAGCTCCTAGAAAATAAAAAGCATCAGCTATGGCTTTTGCCATTTTTCCGCTTGAAAAATTACTTATACAGCGTACATCATCGATTTTTTCTCTAGTGCCCCCTCCTGTGACAATCACACTTTTATCTTGCCAAAATTCTTGTTTTAAAAATTCTCTTTTGACAAGATCAAATATGCTTTTAACTTCAGCTAAAGCACCCAATCCTTTTTCTTTACAAGCTAAAACCTTGCAAATAGGTTCAATAATTAAAGCCTTATTTTTTTTTAATAATTTTAAAGAATTTTGCGTACTAAAATGATAATACATGTGAGTATTTGCCGCGGGGGCGATGAGTAAAGGTTTATTTGTAGCTATTAGGGTTTGGATAAAAAGATTATCAGCTATACCAAGGGCTAGTTTATTAATAGAATTCACACTTGCAGGTGCAAACAAAACAAGATCGACATCCTTGCTAAAATCGATATGATTTTTTGAGTTTTGCCAACTTTCATTTTCTTGACATAAAACTTCATCAGCCAAAGCTTCAAAACTCATTTTACTAGCAAATTTTAAAACCCCTTCAGAGAGTAAAACCTTTACTTTAAAACCTTCTTTCTTGAATAAAGAAATAAGTTCATAAGCCTTATAAAAAGCAATGCTACCACTAACGGCTAGAAGTATGGTTTTCATTTTTAAATTTCTTATAATAATAATCTTTAACCATCTTATACCCTGCTCTATTGATAAACAAAGCACCTTTTTTTACATCCACATTAACCGTGCTACCAGCTGCTATAATTGCCTCATCTTCGATTTTTACAGGAGCTATAAATTGCGTGTCTGAACCTACAAAAACATTTTTTCCTATGAAGGTTTTATGCTTTTTTATCCCATCATAATTGCAAGTAATCACCCCGCATCCTATATTTGTCCCACTTTCTATCTCACAATCCCCCAAATAGCTTAAATGTCCGGCTTTTACTGAGTCTAATTTAGCATTTTTACACTCGACAAAATTGCCTATATGAGTGTTTTTTAACTCACAATGGGGACGCAAATGTGCCAAGGGTCCTATATCGCTATTTTCTACAAATGAATTTTCAATCACACTAGAACTTTTAATAATAGAATTAATAATCTTACTTTGTCCTTCTATTCTCACATTTTCATAAACCTCACACTCCCCAACAAATTCCACATCTGATCCTATAAAAGTACTATAAGGCATATGAAAAATCACACCTTGCTCCATCCAATATTTTTTAATTTTTTCTTGCATCAAGCATTCTGCCTTACTAAGATCAAATTTATCATTTATCCCCATAAATTCATCTTCATCTACAAAAACTGCTTCAATGTCTATATTTGTTTTCTTAGCAAGTTTTACAATATCAGTTAAATAATACTCTTTAGCAGCATTATCATTATCAATTAAAGGTAAAAGTTTTTTTAAAAGCTTTGCTTGTACGACATAAACCCCACTGTTGCAAGTGTTAATCTCTTTTTCTTGTGTGCTTGCGTCTTTAAATTCAACAATTTTTTCAACCTTATTTTCCCTTATAACTACCCTGCCATAGCTTTTAGCATCTTTTGCTTTAAATACTGCTAATGCTAATTTTGCTTGAGTATCTAATAAGGTTTTTAAACTTTTTTGTTCTACTAAAGGCATATCACCGCAAAGGATTAATACCCTTTCATTTTTAGGTTTAAAATCCCTTAAAGCCCCAGCTGTTCCAGGATAGTTTTGTAAATCTTGTTCTATAATTTGGGTTTTGGGGAAATGTTTTAAAATTTCTTTTTCAATGCGTTCTTTTTGATGAGATAAAACCACACTCACATCATTACTGTTCGCAAAAGCTTTTTTTAAAATATGTAAAATCATGCTTTTTTGACAAAGCTCTTGTAAAACCTTTGGTTTTTGAGATTTCATTCTAGTGCCAAATCCTGCTGCTAAAATCAAAATAGAAGCTTTCATTTTTTACCTTTTAATTTTAAAAATACTATTTTAACAATTTAAACTTAAAATTCTAACCCCTTAAACTAGTTTTTAGTCATCAAAAGATAAAATTTAATTTTTATATAAAAATCAAAAAAAGAAGCAAAAAAGGTCTTAAAACTTTGAAAAAAATAATTTTATTTTTAATCTTAAGCATAAGCTTATTTGCCGCTGAAGCGACAATACCTACAGTTAATTTAAGCTTAAGCGCACCCAATACCCCTAATCAATTAGTCACTACTTTAAACATAATCATAGTTTTAACCATACTCACCCTAGCGCCAAGCATTATTTTTATTATGACTTCTTTTTTGCGTCTTATTGTGGTATTTTCTTTTTTACGTCAAGCTTTAGGGACCCAAAGCATGCCGCCTAATACCATTTTAGTCAGTCTAGCTTTAATCTTAACCTTTTTCATTATGGAACCTGTAGCAACAAAGTCTTATAATGAAGCAATCAAACCTTATTTAGCAGAAAAAATTGGCTATGAAGAAGCTTTCACAAGAGGAGTAAAACCCTTTAAAGATTTCATGCTTAAAAATACACGCGAAAAAGATTTGGCTTTATTCTACCGTATACGTAACCTACCTAATCCAAAAAGCATAGAAGATGTGCCACTTACAGTTTTAATGCCTGCATTTATGATTTCAGAATTAAAAACTGCTTTTGAAATAGGCTTTTTAGTTTATCTGCCTTTTTTAGTTATAGACATGGTCGTAAGCTCGGTTTTAATGGCTATGGGTATGATGATGCTTCCTCCTGTTATGATTTCTTTGCCTTTTAAACTTCTGATTTTTGTCCTTGTAGATGGCTGGAATTTACTCGTGCAAAAATTAGTAGAAAGCTTTGTCAATTAAAATATAATATTATTATTTTAAAAAGCTTTTCAAAGCTTTTTCATAATCTTTTTGAGTATCAATTCCCATACTTTTAGTTTCAATTTCAAGCATTTTAATTTTTTTACCACTTTCTATGGCTCTTAATTGCTCTAATTTTTCAGCTTTTTCAAGTGCAGAATTCTTTAAAGAACAAAAAGTTCTTAAAGCTTTAACTTTATAAGCATAAATTCCTAAATGTCCTTTAAAACTCTCTTCATAAACTGATCTTTCATAAGGGATTTTAGCCCTTGAAAAATATAAAGCAAAACCTTCTTTATCACAAAGCACCTTAACTAAATTAGGATCACAAGCTTGTTCTTGAGTGATTTTTTTATAACAACTTGCCATAAAAGCTTCTTTTTCCAAGCAAACACTTGAAAATTCTTTAAAACGAAATAAATTCTCACATTCTATAAAAGGCTCATCAGCTTGCACATTAATAATAAGCTCATCATCTTTTAAAGCCAATTTTTCACAAGCTTCATTAATCCTATCTGTGCCGCTTTCGTGATTTTTACTAGTTAAAACAGCATTTAAGCCATGTTCTTTAGCAATTTGCAAAACCCTTTCATCATCTAAAGCTATGCAAACTTCATCAACTTTACTTACTCTTTTTGCAGTTGCTACAAACATAGGAAGCCCTCCTATATCGCACAGAATTTTTTCATGTAAACGACTCGATTTTAATCTTGCTGGTATGATAATCATTTTCGCATCCAAGTTAAAATTTCTTCTTTAATCATATTTGCTTTAAACACTTTTTCTTCTTTACTTGTAAAATCAAATAAGGTTAAAATTTCTTCTTTAACTTCTGCATTAAATTCTTTAGCAATGAATTTTAAATCTTCTTTCTCATCTTTACAATCCCTACCATATAAAGCCTTTACCATACTAGGGGTGAATTTAGTCCACTCAGCTGTTGAAGTGATGAGAGTAGGCTTTTGCTTATTTAGCATTTTAAAGCAAGTTGCAGTATGAGGATCAATTAAAATTTTACTTTGTTTAATAAATTGCATACACTCTTCATCTTCACAAAAATCTGCTTCAAAGTCTTCTTGTAAGCTTTGTAATTCTTCTTTTTCAAGCTTGAAATATTTTTGATTTTTAAGCAAATTCATTAATTCTTTTGTTCTAAGATCTTTAAATTTTGCAAACAAAAGCCTCTCTATATTTGAAGAAATTAATATATCCATAGCTGGAGAAATAGTTTTTTTAAGGATTTTGCCGCGCAGATCATATACTCCTTGATTAAAAAATTCACTCAAAATATTATTAGCATTAGAAGCGATTTTGATTTTAGAAATTTTAGCGCCCATATTTTTAGCATAAAAAGCTCCTAAAGCATTGCCAAAATTTCCACTAGGAATGATAATTTCTACTTCTTCTTGAAATTCCTTATAAAGCTTTAAACTTGCATAATAATGATAGATAATCTGAAATAAAATGCGTCCAAAATTAACAGAATTAGCCGCACAAAGTTCATAATTTAAAGTTTTAATTTCTTCTTGAAATTCTTTTGAAGCAAGCATTTGTTTTAAAGTATTTTGCGCAGCATCAAAATCCTCATCTATAGCAAAAACTTTCAAATTCCCTTTGTCTAAAGCACGCATTTGTAGCTCTTGTACCCTGCTTGTACCATATTTTGGATACATACAAACTACTTTAATATTTTTCATATTTTCAAAACTTTTTAAAGTAGCAGGCCCCGTATCACCACTCGTAGCACAAATAATTAAAATATTTTTATCTTTTGAAAATTCTTTTAAAAGTACTCCAAAAGGCTGCAAAGCCATATCTTTAAAAGCTCTTGTTGGCCCATGCCAAAGCTCATTAAGATAAGTTTTTTCTCCAATTTTTTGCAAAGCAATAGGAGAGTTTTTATCATAAAAATTATCATAGCTTTTTAAAGCCTTTTTAAAAAGCTCTTCCTCACCAAAACCAAAACTCTCTATGAGTTTTAAAGCAAAATCCTTATAAGATAAATCAGCGTATTTTTCGCCTTCAAAAAAAGGCAAGGTCAAAGGTGAATAAAGCCCGCCTTCTAAGGCATTAGGATTGATTAAAGCTTGTTTAAAACTTGCAGTATTATTTACATTTGTGCTTTCAACTAAGTTCATGATTGAAACTCCTTGATATAAGTTTTTATTTTTTGTTTTAATGCGTCTTTTAATTCTATATTTAATTCTATGATTTGACATTTAAAACCAAAATCTTTTACTTTTGTAAAGTCCTTAAAAGTAAGCATTAGTGTATCGCAATTGTGTTTTTTTAGCAAATTTTTTAATTCTTCTTTTTTAAATTCGTAATGATCTTTAAAAAAATAGCAAGCCCTAGCCTTAATAAAATGCTCATGCAATCTAAAAGGCTTAGCAATAGCACTTACTAAAATGGCTTTAGGATTTTCTTTTACGAAAGAAAAACGCAAAAAGTCCCTATCTTCAAGGGCGATAAAATCTGCTTTTTTTTTATAAAATTGAGGCAAACGATAAGCTCCACTAGGCAAGGTAAAGTCAAAATATGGTTTGATTTTACTTTCAAGTAAAATATCTAATTTCTTAATATGAAATTGTGAAAAAGCATCATCAAGCAAGACAAGCTTAGCACCCAAATCAAAAGCTTTTTGAATGCCTTTTACCCTATCTTCACTTACAATCACTCCTTTTATATTATCTTCAAAAGCATACTCCATGGCTTCATCCCCACTTTGGGAAACTTCACATAAAATTTTATTATCGTTTTTAACAACAAGCAAGCCCTTGCTTTTTCTTTTATAACCCCTAAGTACTACAAAAACATCATCAAATTCCCTTGCAATAGCCTTACAAAGTGGGGTTTTTCCATTCCCTCCAAAGCTTAAATTCCCCACACTAATAATAGGTTTTTTAAAATCGATTTTTTTGCGAAAAAAAGTATTTAAAATCGCACATGAAGCATAAAGAATGCTTAGAGGTAAAAGCATATAAGCTAAGCTTTTTTGTAAAAAATTAGGTTTAAAAAAATAATTATCCAACCAAAGTTCGTATTTTTTTTCTTCACTCATGTTTTAAAATTCCAAGATTTCAGGCATTTTTCTTTTAAAAATATTCTTTTGCATTCTGTTTTTAAGCATATTTATTAAAGCAGGATCAAAAGATTTTAAAAGCCCTTCATCATTTGCTTTTAAAGCCTTTAAGCCCTCATCTATTTGCACATAAGCAAAACCTAACTCTGTTTCATCACTTTGATCTTCCCAAAGATCCGCACTGGGTTTTTTTGTGATAAAATTTTCATGTAAACCAAGATATTTTGCTAAATCATAAATTTCACTTTTATAAAGCCCACCTATAGGATTAAAAGCACAAGCTAAATCTCCATAAATGGTTCCATAACCTAAAAGCAATTCGCTTTTATTAGAAGTACCTACAACAAGAGAATTTTTCAAAGCAGAATAATCATAAAGCAAACTCATGCGGATACGTGCTGCAAAATTTCCTATGGCGATTTTATCAGTATTTTCGCTTTGCTTTATAAAAGCATCTAAAATATCTTGTATGGCTATGATTTTATATTCAAGTTTTAAATCTTTACAAAGTCTTAAAGCATCTTCTAAATTGCTTTGATTTGAACTTTGCGTTGGCATTAAAAGAGCAAAAACATTTTCTTTCAATGCATTTTTACAAAGTGTTGCTACCAAAGCAGAATCAATCCCACCACTAAGACCTAAAACAACACCTTTTGCTTGAGAATTAATCACTTTTTGTTGTATAAAATCACATATTTTTTGTGTAATCTTTTGCCAATGCATAAAGCTTTCCTTAGTAAATTTTAATGTATAATTATATTTGATTTAAAACAAATTTTTGATTAAAAAGGCAAAAAATGCAAATTATAAAACAAGCTTGTGGAATTTATGAAACAAACTGTTATATTTTATTCACTCAGCAAGGAGAATTCATTATAGATCCAGGATTTAATGCTTTTGATTTTATCAAAAAACATGTCAAAAATCCTTTAGCTATTTTAAACACACACGGACACCATGATCATGTATGGGATAATGCAAAAGTCAAACAAGTTTATAATATTCCTATTTATATACACAAAAACGACGCTTTTATGCTAGATGATCCTTTTAATCAAGGCTTTAAACCAAGCAAAGCAGATGTTTTAGTTGATGATGAAAATATATTAAATATAGCAGGATGTGATTTTAAATTTCATTTTTTACCCGGACACACTCCAGGATGTAGCATGATAGAAATCGTGGATGAAAATATAATGTTTAGCGGGGATTTTTTATTTTATAGAAGTATAGGAAGATGGGATTTTCCTTATTCTGATGCAAGTTTAATGAAACAAAGTTTAGAAAAGATTATGACTTACACACAAGATTATAAACTTTTACCAGGACATGGACAAGAAACAAAGCTTAAAGCAGAACAAGTCCATCTGCCCTCTTGGCTTAGATATTTTTAAGGAGGAATTTTGTGGATTTAGATTTTATATTATTTTGTTTTTTTATTTTTTTAAATGCTTTTGCTATTTTAGGTTTATTTTTTAAAAGCAAGCAAAAAAATCAATTCAACGAGAAAAAATTTTATAAAATTTGTCCTTGCAAAAAAATGGCAGAAAATGGAATTTTAAGCACTATTTGCATTTATTCAGCTGTAGGTGGATTTACCTACAGTGTACTTTCTATAGGGCTTATAGGCTTTGTAAATTGGGATATAAATCTTATTTTTCTTATGGGAATTTTAAGTGCATTTTTAGGATGGAAACTAAAACTTTAATTAAAATTGCTTTTAAGAAAAATCTTTAGATTTTTCTTGGCTTCTATTTAAAAGTTGTTCCTCCATCAACTATAAAAGTATGTCCAGTAACCCAGCTTGCTTTATCTGAACAAAGAAAAAGGCATGCACCAGCCAAATCTTGAGACTGTCCTATACGCTTTAAAGGACTTAAATTAATAGTAGCTTGCTTTACCTCTTCATAATTTGTAAAAGCTCTTAAAGCATCCGTTTCAATAGGCCCACCACTGACCACATTCACGCGGATGTTTTTTCCCCCAAGTTCTGTAGCTGCATATCGTGCCATGGCTTCTACAGCAGCTTTAGCCGTACCATGACCAGAATAATTTTCTATATAAACCAAATTTCCTGTAGAAGAAATAGAAATAATACTCCCTCCTCCTATTTTTTCCATTCTTTTAGCTGCCTCTTGAGATCCTACGACAAAAGCATTTACCGTAGCTGTGAAGATATTATTAATACCTTTAGGTTTTAATTTCATAAATTTAGTATAGCCACCTACAACTGCACGTCCTGAGATGATCGCATTGGAAATAAAATAATCCACCCTGTCAAAATCCTCATCAATTTTTTCAAAAAGTTCTTTATAGGTTTGAGGCTCTAAAATATTAAATTGATAGGCTTTTGCTTTAATTTTATAGTTTTTTTCAAGTTCATTTATTATATCTTGGGCGATTTGGACATTAGAATTATAAGTAAAAGCTATATTAACTCCAACCTTAGCAAATTCATAGACTATAGCCTTTCCTATACCACGTGTTCCGCCACTAATGACTAAAGTTTTTCCTTGAAATTCTGTATTCATTAAAATCCTTTGATATCGTATTTTTTCATAACTTCTTCAATTTTAGCAAAATTTTCCTTGCTTAAAGAACAAAGCGGAAGTCTAAATTCTAAACTTTCTACCAATCCTGCTATATACATAGCCGTTTTAATAGGAATAGGATTGCTTTCACAAAATAAAATTTTATTAATATTATAAAGCTCATCATTGATTTTTTTAGCTTCTTTATAATTTTCTTCTAAAGCATAATGAGTCAATTCACTAATCTTATTAGGCAATAAATTCGAAGTAACTGAAATAACACCTTTGCCACCATTAGAAAGTATAGGATAATTGATCGCATCTTCACCTGAAATTAAAACCATTCTAGACTCATGTGCAAGTAAATCTACACATTTATCAATATTTCCACTAGCTTCTTTTACACCATAAATATTTTCACAATCTTGAAAAAGCTTAATGATGGTATCAGTGGCAATCTCACAGCCTGTCCTGCTTGGAACATTATATAAAAGCACAGGAATATCCACGCTTTGCGCAATAGCCTTATAATGCTCATAAAGACCTTGTTGAGTGGGTTTATTATAATAAGGTGCAACGCTTAAAATTCCATCTGCTCCATGTTCTTTAGCAAACTGTGCTAAACCTATAGCTTCATGAGTAGCATTGCTTCCAGCACCGGCTAAAACCTTAACTTTAGTTTCTTTACACATTTGCACGGCTATTTCTATACAGGCTCTATGCTCTTCATGAGTTAAAGTCGCACTCTCACCTGTAGTTCCTACAGGAACTACAGCATCAATACCATTTTGAATTTGTCTTTGAATCAATCTAGCATAACTTTGCTCATCCACCTTGCCATTTTTAAAAGGTGTAATAAGCGCTGTCATGGCTCCAATAATGATATTTTTATCCATTTAAATCCTTTCGTAGAATTACTGTAGTTGAATTTTCTTCGCTAAAATATTTTTTAGCACAAGAAACCAAATCTTGCAATTGCAAATTTTGTATATTTTTCTCATAATTTAACAAAGGTTCCATGCTGCCTCTTGCTAAATAAGACCCGTAGACATTAGACACAGCACTAGCATTATTAAGTGAAAAAATAAAATCGCTTTTGACATTATTTTTTACCCTTTGTAAGTCTTTTTGAGAAATTTTACCCATTTTAAGCTTATTAAGGATCTTTAAAAGTTCTTTTTCTACTTTATTAGCATCAATATTAGGATTACAATTGCAAATAAAAATAAATAAATTCTCATCTATACAGTCATTAGCATAAACATAATAATCATTAATTAAATTAAGCTTATCAATCAAAATTGTATTGATTAAAGAACTTTTCCCACTTCCTAAAAGTTCAGATAAAGCATTTAAAGCTGGGATGTCTTTATGCTTAAAATGAGGGATTTTATAAGCAAGAGCTAGAAGTTCAGTGTCTGAGTTTTTATACAATTGTATTCTTTTAGCTCCTTCTTGTTTAGGTTCTTTAGTATGGATTTTTGGTATGGACTTGGTATTTTTAATTTTTTCAAAATGTTTCTTTGAAAGCTTAAAAACTTCTTCGCTTTGGATATCACCGCTTACAAGCAAAATAGCATTTTTAGGCTGGTAATAAGTATTATGAAATTCTTTAATATCTTCAATATTCCAATTTTGTATATCTTTAAAAAACCCTATAGGCGTCCAATGATAAGGATGATACATAAAAGCATGATTAAAAAGCCTAAAATATAAAAAACCCAAAGGATTATTATCCGTTCTCCATCTTCTTTCTTCTAAAACCACCGATCTTTCAGGCTGAAACTCTTCATCTTTTAAACTCAAATTTTCCATAAGTTCTGCAAAAAGTTCCAAAGCTTTATCTAAATTTTTTTTCGCACATTTAATATAATAATGCGTATAATCAAAACCTGTACTAGCATTATCCACACCGCCAAAGCCTTTAACCACTTCATCAAATTCGCCCGCTTTTAAATTTTTTGTACTTTTGAAATTTAAATGCTCTAACATGTGGGCTATGCCACTTTTTCCCATGATTTCATTTCTTGAACCTACTTTGTAAAAAATATCTACACTAATAACATCACTATTTTTATTTACAGGAAAGGCATAAACTTCAAGTTTATTTTTAAGTTGAATTTTTTCATAATTTATCATTTTAAATTTACTCCAACAGCTTCACTAATGTGTAAAAAACCATCTTTTCTCAAAAGCTCACTAAGATTTTGATTAATATCTCTTATCAAAGATGGACCTTTAAAAACTAAGGCGGTATAAACTTGTACTAAATTAGCTCCATTTTTAATGCGTTCATAAGCAATATTAGCACTATCAATCCCTCCACTTGCTATAAGTAGAGTTTTTCCAAATAGCACCTTGGCTACTTCTTTAAAGAAAATCCCACTTTTTTCTCCAATGAGTTTTCCGCTAATTCCTCCAAAAGTTCTATTATTGTCTAATAAAGAATAATCCACACTCGTATTAGCAAGTATAAAACCGCTTGCACCTTTTTTTATAGCATTCTCGCATAATCTTAAAGCACTATCAATTGGCATATCAGGAGCAATTTTTATGAAAATGGGTTTAGAGATGATTTTTTTAGATTCTTCAAGTAAAACATTTAAAAAATCATCATTTTGCAATTGTCTTAAACTCTTTGTATTAGGCGAAGAAATATTAACTACAAAATAATCGCATAAATCTTTAAAATCCCTAAATAAAGCAAAATAATCCTCTAAAGCCTTATCATTAGGAGTATTTTTATTTTTACCTATATTTACCCCTAAAGGCAAAACAAAAGGATAAATTTTAGCAAGTCTTAAGGCGATTTTTTGTGCACCTTCATTGTTAAAACCCATGGCATTTTGTATACTTTCTTGTTCTACAAGTCTAAATAAACGTGGTTTTTCATTGCCTTTTTGTGCTTTTAAAGTCAAAGTTCCTAATTCTAAAAAACCAAATCCTAAAGCACTCAAAGGTCTTATCATAGTCGCGTTTTTGTCAAAACCGCCTGCTAAACCCACAGGATTATTAAATTCTAATCCTAATAAATTTTGCTTTAAACTCTCATCATTGATTATATATTTATAAGCTAAAATACTCAAAGCTCCTGGAAAAGTAACATTTAAAGCCCTTAAACCATACTCAAGCAAAGCGTGTGCATGCTCAGGATTTAATTTAAAAAGTAAGGGTTTTATTAATTTATAAGCCATTTGTTAATCCTTTTTTAAAATTCTAACTAAAATTAACTAAAGTTAGACTTTGTTTTTTTCTTTCTTTTGAATTTTTGATACAAAGAACAAGTTTTCAAAAGTTCTTGATCACTACCTATTGCCAAAACCTTTCCCTTATCTAAAACCACAATTTTATCTGAATTTTCTATAGTACTTAAACGGTGCGCTACTACCATAATGAGTCTATCTTGTTTTAAATTTTCTATAGTTTTAACTATAGCTTTTTCACTTTCATTATCAAGCGCTGAAGTAGCCTCATCAAAAATAAGCACATCAGGATTTTTATATAAAGCTCTAGCAATGGCAATTCTTTGTTTTTGTCCTCCGCTTAAATTTTTACCATGCTCTTTAACCTCAGTCCAAATTCCACCCATTTCCTCGACAAAATCATAAGCATTAGCTAGTTTTAAAGCTTCAATGATCTTTTTTTCTTCTAAATCTTCACTATAAGCAATATTAGCAGCAAAACTATCATTAAATAAATAAATATTTTGAGTTACAAGCCCTATTTTAGCATGCAAACTCTCTATGGTAAAAGCACTAATATCCTCTTCATTGAGTAAAATTTTCCCTTTTTGTTTTTCATAAAAATACATCAAAAGATTAATAATAGAAGATTTTCCCCCTCCACTCACCCCAATAAGGGCAAGCATTTGACCTTTTTTAAAATCAAAACTTACTCCTTTTAATACATTTTTATGAGGATTTTCATAAGAAAACTCAACTTCTTCAAAAGCAATTTTTTCGATTTTTTTTAATTCTTTATTCCCACCTTTGATTTTAGGTTCTAAATCCAATAAATAAAAAGTCCTCTCACTAGCCGCAACCGCACCTTGAAGTCTTCCGTATAAAGAAGAAAGGCGCTTTAAAGGAGTATAAATTGCAAAAAGTGCTGAAACAAAACTCACAAAGCTACCCACACTCATACTCCCATTAATTACCTCCCTACCCCCTACAATAATCACAACTGCAACGCCTAGTGAACCCATCATATCCATTAAAGGACTTGTAAGCGCATCAATACGTGCAGATTTGAGATTTAAAATGCATAAAGTATCATTATGTTTAGCAAATTTATCGCTTTCTTTTTTTTCATTATCATTTGCTTTAATAAGTTCGATATTTGCAAAAATTTCGCCTAAATAAGAAAGCAAATCAGAATTAGTTTCTTGTATGTTTCTTGCATATTTTTTAAGTTTTTTAGCAAACCAAACCAAAGGGAAAATTGCCAAAGGGAAAATCACTAAGGCAAAAAAGGCCAAAGTAGGACTTTGATATAAAACCACTGCAAGCAAACCTATAGCCGTTAAAAGCTCTCTAAAAAAATCAGGAATGATATTTGCTACTATACTTTGAAGGGCATTTATATCATTAGTACAGCGACTTACAAGCTCTCCATTCCTATAGCGTTTAAAAAAATCCATATCCAAACGCAAAATATTTTTTAAAACCTTAGCCCGCAACACCCTTAACATATCTGTTCCTATATAAGAAACATAAAAACTTTGTAAATAAGTCCCAAGATTTTTAAAAAAATACATCAATACAAGTAAAAAAGGCACTGTATAAAGCAAAGATTGATTTTTTTCTACAAAAATATAATTTAAAATAGGCTCTAAAGCATAAAAACTTCCAGCAGTTCCCCCGCTTGCTAAAAGCATGCCTAAAATCACTATGACAAACTGCTTCCAATATCTTTTATAAAAGGGTTTAAAGCGAATTAAAACTTCTTTTAAAGTCATTTCCTTACGCATTAGCTTTCTCCCAAATCGTACCCTTTGGGGTATCTAAAAGAATGATTTTTTTCTTGCTTAACTCTTCTCTTATTCTATCAGCTGTTTGAAAATCTTTATTTTGTTTAGCTTGCTTTCTTTGTAAAATCAAATTTTCAATCTCTTTACGTTCTTTTTCGTCCACACCCCATTGAAAATATAAAGTCGCATCAATCAAACCAAAACCAAAAATTTGACTCAACTCACTCAATGCTTCTTTAATATTTTGTTTTAAAATTGGATTTTTATTTTCCTTATCAAGCTCTAAATTAGCATCATTTATAAACTCATCTAAAAGCGCTAAGGCTTTAGAGATGTTTAAATCATCGCTTAAAACGTCTAAAATTTGCATAGAAATCGTACTTTTCATTTTAATAGGGTTTAAGGTATCAAAATCAGAAATTACCTCCATTTGCAATCTCTTTTTAAGACGATAAAATTTATCCAAGCGTTTTTTAGCATTTTGTAAATCATTTAAAGAATAATTAAAATGCGATCTATAATGAGAACTCAAAAGATAAAATCTTAAAGCTTCAGCACAAATTTCTTTTAATGCATCTTTGATAAAAAAACTATTATTTAAACTTTTACTCATTTTTTCATCATCAATTTTAACAAAACCATTATGCAACCAAATTTTTGCTAAAGCCCTCTCACATCCACAGCGGCATTGTGCTGCTTCATTTTCATGATGAGGAAAAAACAAATCCATCCCTCCAGCATGTATATCAAGTGTATTTTTAAAAATATCTTCTATCATCGCAACACATTCAGTATGCCAACCAGGGCGTCCTGTTCCAAATTCACTTTGATAAAAATTCTCATCAAATTTCCAAAGTACAAAATCGCTTTGATTTTTCTTTTGTATTTGACTATCAAGGCGAGAAATATTTTCAGTACTTTGTCTTGATAAACTTAAATATTGCTTATCTTTATGAGTGTCAAAATACAATCCATCATCTAAAGCATAAACAAAACCTTTTTTATCAAGTTTTTTAATCAAATCAAGCATAGAATTTATATAAGCAGTTGCGCGGGGTTTACGATTAGGATCTAAAACATTTAAAGCTTTCATGTCTTCTTCATAGCTTTTTATATAAAAGTCTGTGATTTCTTGCAAGCTTTTTCCACTTTGTGAGATTTTTTTTAAAATTTTATCATCAATATCAGTATAATTTCTAACAAATTTCACCCTATAACCATAAGAAAGTAAAACCCTATGTAAAAGATCAAAACAAACACTACTCCTTGCATGCCCTAAATGTGCATGATCATAAACTGTAGGACCACATACATAAATGCTAATATCTTTTTTATCAAGTTCTATTTTCTCTTTTGTCACGCTGTCTAATAATCTCATTAAAAAACTCCTTGAAAACTTGCAAAAACATCCATGAAAAAACTTACAATATAAGTTTTAAGCAAAAAAAGTAAAATTGTAAAAACCACTAAAGCCACTATAGCTAAAAAACAAAATTTAATAGATATTAAAGCAAAAAAATTCTTAAAACCAAATTCTTTAATATTTGCCCCAAGCAAATAAAAAGCACTAATAGAACTTGAAAGTGCCACAGCCACAACCTTTAAATTTTCATCCTTAATCAATAATATAAAAGCCACAGAAAAAACAGCACTAATAATTAAAGATTTTAAAGCGATAAAAGCTGCTATTTTTTGCTTGAATTTAGCATAAAGCCATAAAGAAAAAAGCTTTTGCAATCCAAAAGGTAAAAGCCCTATAAGATAAGCGATTAAAACATAAGCAGTAATAATACTATCTTCATGTGTGAAATTTCCCCTTCTAAATAAAAGCTCCGAAATTTCTAAAGCAAACACCGATCCTATAATACTTGAAACTATAAGCAAAATGCTTAAAAATGCTAAAACTCTTTGCATAAAATGAAAAGCCAAAGCTTCTTGATCGCTCTTTAAATACTTTAAAATCTTAGGAAAAGAAACCTGGGTTAAAGCGATCGCAAAAAGTGCAAGAGGTAGCTGAAAAACACGATTAGCATAATAAAGGTAAGAAATACTCCCACTCACTAAAAAACTTGCAATAGTAGTATCTAAAAGAGAACTAAACTGGGTTGCAGAAGATCCTAAAACTCCATGAAAAAAATTTCCATAAAAATTTTGCAATTTTGCCTTGGTTCTTTTAAATTTCACACTTAAAATCATAGCACGAATAACAGAATTGTTTTTTAAAACCAATAAATGTAAAATAAGCTGTGCTACTCCGCTTAAAACCGTAGCATAAGAAAAATAATAAAGCGTATTTTGCGGATCTTGTTTATCTACGAAAAAAGCGGCTATAACAATACTTAAATTAAAAAGTGCTGCTGAAAAAGAAGTGATGAAAAATTTTTGCCTATAATTTAAAATTGCTCCCAAAAAAGTAACCAAAAAAATAAAAAACAAATACCAAAAATTAATAGCCACTAAAGGCGCAGCCAAAGCTATAGTATCTTTGCTAAAGCCAAAAGCAAAAAGTTTAGTAAAAAAAGAAGAAAAAAAGCTAACTAAAAGGCAAAATAAAAACACAATCAAACTAAATTGTATCATTATATTAATACAAAAAGCACCCTTTTTCTTAGCCTTAACAAAACTAGGTAAAAAACTTTGTCCAAAGGCTCCTTCAGCAAAAATCCTTCTAAAAAAAGCTGGCATTTTTAAAGCCACAAAAAAGATATCACTATAAAGCCCTGCCCCTAAAAAAAGTGCTATTAAAACATCCCTAGCAAGTCCTAAAATCCTTGAAAATAAAATCCCTAAAGCATTAATAATAAAATTTTTAAATACTACATTCTTCATTGAAAATTTTTCACAAAAATCAAACTATAAAAAGCATTATTTTAACTAAAATTGATTAAAAATTGACTATAATTATTTACTTAATTCTTACAACAAGGGGAAAGTTTTGACCTTAGATGAAGCTATTATTACCTATACAGACAATCCAGCTCGCGAACTTTTAAACATAGCCTCGCAAAAAAATATTAATTTAAACGAACTTGATTTTAATTTATTAGCCTTTAATACCCAATATCGCTTTGAAGATTTACAATGGAATAAAATCCCTGAAACAAAACTCACGCTTTTTGAAAACGATGAGATTTTTTTAAAACAAGATCTTCAAATCAAACAAGAATACAAAATCGCAATTTTTCATACTACACATCCTAGTCAAACATCCCAAGCAATCAAATTAATCGCAAATCAAAATTTAACTAAAATAATAGCCCAAATTGATTTTAAAGATTTAAAATTTCATGAAAAATTAGCATTAGAACTTTTACAAAATATTTATAAAAAAATGCTAAAACTTGGGTTTTTAATAGGCATTCGTATTTTTGATTTTAAAAAAAATTTGCTTTCCTTTTGTAAAGAACATAAAAATACACCCTTAAATAAAACAGTACAAATTACAATTGCTAAAGGTATTGATCCTATTAAAACTCAAGATGAAGCCTTAATACTAGTGTATAAAGACAAAACAAAAAACTACACCATAGATGAAAAACGTTCAGGCATAATAGTCGTAGATGAAAATGAAGTTGTTTTAAAACACACCCAATTTAAACAAGGTAAAGAAGGTAAAAATCTAAATCTTCATACCCTAAAAGTCCTAGCCCCTAATGAAAATAAGGTCCAATTTTCTTGCTCTAAAGCCTTTAAAGAAGTGCAAAAAGACGACCATACAGAATATATAGCTTTAAAAAAAGGCTATGTTGTCCAAGATGGAAATAAATTTGACATTGCTAATGACTTAGAATTTAATGGAGTAGATTTTAAAAATATAGGGATTATTAAAGCAGGATGGGATAAAAATGTTAAGATCAATATAAAATTATCTTCAGAAATGAAAGATGCAGTAAATTCAGGCGTTGGAATAGAATGCGAAGAATTAAACATCCTTGGCAATGTAAGCAGCAATACCCAATTAAGTGCAAAAACAATGAAAATTGAAGGCACAACCCATTCTAAAGCCAAAATTCAAGCAAAACAAGCTTATATAAAAACCCACAGAGGATTTGCACAAGCTGAAAGCATAGATATAGATTTATTAGAAGGTGGGACCATTAAAGCCAAAGAAGTTAAAATCAAAAAAAGTCTAGGTGGGAATATACAAGCAGACAAAATTTACATACAAAATTTACAAAGCAATAATTCTTGCGTTTTTTTTGAAAATACCACAATAGAAAATTTCCAAGGAGACAATAATAAATTCCATGCTAAAATAAAAAGCACTGATAAAAATTATGATGAAGAATTGATGATTTTAGAAAAACAAATCTCTAAACTCAATCATCAAATAAGTAAAATCAAACAATACATCTTATCTAGCAAAAATGGAATCCATGATATAGAAAAAAAACTTGAAGAACTTACAAAACAAGGACAAAGCATTCCTGTGCAATATAAAAAAGCTCTTAAAAACTTTTCTTTACAAAACTTGCAATTAAATAAATTACAAAATAAAGAAAAAGAACTTCTTGAACGCAAAAAAAATTTGCAATTAGAATTAAATCAATTGCAAAAATTGCTTTTTAATGCAAGTTTTATAAACAAAAGTGGAAAATGGACTGATATGAATGAAATAAAATTTTCTCTTTTAGAACCTAAAAAAGATATTTTTTATTCTTCATTTACTAATGAAAATGCCAAATTCATAGGCATTACAAAAATCATACAAAATAATCAAACCCGTATACAAATAAACAAAAAACTAGATTATGAACAAAAGGATATACAATGGTTGTTGCCATCGAAGGAATAATTACAAAAAAAGAACCTGCTTTTATCATCATTAAAAGCTCAAGTGGTTTAAGCTATGGGATCTTTGTTTCGCTTTTTTGCTCATCTAAGCTTCAAACTCAAGAAAAATATGAACTTTTCATCACTCAAATCATTAAAGAAGACTCTAATAAATTTTATGGTTTTTTAGACAAAGAAGAACAAAAAATCTTTGAAATGCTTTTAAAAGTCAATGGGGTAGGAGCAAGCACTGCTATGGCTATTTGTTCAACTCTTGATGTAAATTCTTTTTACAAAGCCTTAAATTCAGGTGATGAAAGCATGTTAAAAAAAGTACCTGGTATAGGGGCAAAAAGTGCAAAACGCATCATAGTAGAACTTTCAGATGTCAAAACCAAACTCGAAAGCACAAACGATGATAAAAACCAAGCCTTATCTGCTTTATTAAGCTTAGGATTTAAACAAGATAAAATTATAAGCGTTTTAGCAAATTGCAAAGCAGACAATGCAAGCGATCTTATCAAAGAAGCTCTTAAAAAATTAGCATAAAGGAAAAAAATGAAATATGCAATACTTTTTGGCGGAAATTCTTACGAACACGAAATCAGCATAGTAAGTGCTGTAGTACTTAAAAAAGTTATCTCTAAAAATTTAGAATTTATTTTTTGTGATGAAGAGAGAAAATTTTATCATATTCGAAGTCAAAAAATGAATTCTAAAACCTTTAGCTCCAAAGCATATCAAAAAGAAAAAGAACTTTTTTTAAAACAAAATGGCTTTTTCTACAAAAAGTTTTTTAAAGAAAAGAAATTAGATTTTGATTGTGTGATCAATCTTATCCATGGTAGGGATGGTGAAGATGGAAAGGTAGCTGCCTTGCTTGATTTTTACTCTATTAAATTCATAGGCCCTAGGCTTGAAGCAAGCGTATTGTCTTTTAATAAAGAATTCACCAAACTTTACGCACAAAGCGTAGGAGTTAAAACATTAAATTACACTATGCTAAGAAAGGCACAAAATACCCATGAAAATATTCCCTTACCTTGCATTATAAAACCTGCTAGATTAGGAAGTAGCATAGGCATTAGCATTGTTAAAGACAAAAAAGATTTAGAATACGCTAAGGATGTAGGCTTTGAGTTAGATAATGATCTTCTTGTGGAAGAATTTAAAAGTGATATTAAAGAATACAATCTTGCAGGGTGTATGATCAAAGATGATTTCATTTTTTCCCTTATAGAAGAACCTAAGAAAAAAGAATTTTTAGATTTTGAACAAAAATATCTTAGCTTTTCAACACATACTAAAATCACACAAGCAAATCTTACTCAAGAGCTTCAAGAAAAATTAAAAAATAGTTTTGCTAGAATTTATAATCCTTTATTTAAAGGTGCCTTAATACGCTGCGATTTTTTTATCCTTGATAATGAAGTGTATCTTAATGAAATCAATCCTAATCCTGGTTCTTTAGCAAATTATCTTTTTGAAGACTTCAACGCTACTTTAGATGCCTTAGCTAATCAAATTTCTTTAGAAGAAAAAATCAAAATCGATTATAATTTTCTTCATTCTATCAATGGACAAAAAGGCAAATTATAAGTTTTTAAGCAAAAATACGCTAAATTATACATAAAATTTAGCGTATTTTAGGATCAAAAATGCTTTCTTTCAAACAAGATGAAATTTACACTGCTACAGAAGTAGTAAGAAATTTTAGTCCCATTATGGAAAAACTCAAAAAAAGCCAATCAGGCAAAATAGTCGTTTTAAAAAACAATAAATTTGAAGCTGTCATACTCAATATGAAAGAATTTGAACGCTTACAAAATGCTGTGCAACTTTTAGAAAATATTTATAAAAATCAAAAGGTTTAAAATGGCTCAAACACAGCTTGTTTATAAAGACAAAAACTATCAAATTTCTTATGAAATCATAGGCGAAATTTTCTTACCACAAATACTAATTTTACACGGTTGGGGTGCTAATAAAGAACTCATGAAACAAAGCTTTTGGCCTTTTTTAAAAGACTTTTGTCAAATTTATATAGATTTGGCTGGATTTGGCAAATCAAGCATTGCAGAAGTTTTAAATACTCAAGATTATGCTAATATCATAAAACTCTTTTTAAAACAAAAAAAATTAAATGTCTGTTTTTTCATGGGCCATTCTTTTGGGGGTAAAATAAGTGCTTTATTAGCTAAAGAGCAAGACACACTCATCTTGCTTTCAAGTGCAGGAATTTTAAAGCAAAAGTCTCTTAAAATTCGGTTAAAAATCCGTATTTTTAAGATTTTAAAACGCCTGGGTTTGGGGAAATTTTATCCTTATTTTGTCAGCAAAGATGGAGTAAATCTTAATCCTATTATGTATGCAACTTTTAAAAAGGTTGTAGATGAAGATTTTAGTGAAATTTTTAGCCAACAAAAAGCAAAAAGTCTTATTTTTTGGGGGAAAGAGGATAAGGCTACGCCTCTAGCTTGCGGCCAAATCCTTCATGAACTCTTACAAAATAGCACTTTTTATCCTCTAGAAGGAGATCACTTTTTCTTTTTAAAACATTCTGCTTTTATAGCGCAAAAACTCCTAGCTGAAAGGAAAACATGCTAGATTTTTTATATTTTGCTAACACTTTAATTTTTAATTTTTGCATAGCTTTTTATTTTATTAGTGCTTTACAATGGTATTCTTATAAATTCAAGCGCGTTATTTTTCATTATCATAGATATTTTTGGCATGTATATTTTTTACTCATTCCTTATTTTATTTATATTTTATCATTTGGTTTTTCTTGGGCATCTTTGATATATTTTTCTCTTATTCATACTAGTCTTTTATTTCTTTGGAATAAAAAAATCGATAAAAAACTTGTTTTAACCAATAAAATCAAATGGTTTTTTGTCTTTGTTTTTATTTATAATGGAATTTTTTCTTTGCTTTCTTTGCAGTTTTCTTTTCTTTTTAATCTTGCTTGCTTGCCTATAAGTTTATTAAGTTTAAAAATTTATGATTTTTTTACTAACTTATATTTTAAACGCCAAGCCCAAGCAAAAATTATGCACAATGAAAATCTTAAAATCATACTCATCACTGCAAGTTTTGGAAAAACAAGTATGAAAAATTTTTTATATGATCTTTTAAAAGATGATTTTTTATGCTATAAAACCCCAAGAAGTGTAAATACTCTTATGGGCATAGTTAAAGATATTAATGAAAATTTGCAAAAAAACACTCAAATTTATATCGCCGAAGCAGGAGCTAGGGTAAAGGGAGATATTTTAGAAATTACACGTTTTTTAAACCCTCATATTTGTATCATAGGCGAAATAGGCAATTCTCATTTAGAATATTTTAAAAGCATAGAAAACATTAAAAACACTAAATTAGAAGCCCTTCATTCAAAAAGATTAAAAAAAGCCTTTTTACACTCTAGCACACAAAAAAAAGAAGAAGGCATAATAAGTATTTATGATGATAAAATAATTAATGTCCAAGCAAGCCTTGAAGGCTTAAATTTTAAAATACTCTTCCAAAATAAAGAAGAAACATTTAAAAGCCAAATTTTAGGTTCTTTTAACGCACAAAATCTTTGTGCTTGTATACTTTGTGCTGATTTTTTAGGCGTTAGCTTAAATAAAATCAAAGAAAACTTAGAAAAAATTACTTCAGTACAACACCGCCTTTGTGTGATTTCTAAAGAACCTAAGTTTATTATCGATGATGGATTTAATGGGAATTTTAAAGGCATGAGTCAAAGCTATGAATTATGCAAGAATTATCAAGGTAGGAAAGTTTTAATCACTCCTGGCATACTTGAAGTCAATGAAGAAGAAAATAAAAAACTTTGCCAAGTTATCAATAAATGCTTTGATTTAGCTATCATTAGTGCTCATGTCAATGCAGAAATTTTCAAAAAAGAGTTAAAAATCAAAACCCTTATACTAAAAGACAAAAACGATTTAATCCAAACCCTTGCTAAAGAAACAAAACAAGGAGACTTGATCCTTTTTTCTAATGATACTCCTAGTTATCTTTAAATTCAGGGCTTATAGGCAAGGTAAAATAAAAATTTTTAGGCTTAAGTTCAAATCCTAACTTTCCTTTGTGTGCATCAATAATCTCTTTAGAAAGAGACAATCCAAGACCATTGCCTCTAAGCTTGGTTGTTTTAAAGGCTTCAAAGACCATGTTTTCATCTTTGATTTCACAACCATTATCATAAACTCGCACGCACAAAATATTTTTCTTACAAGAAGCTAGAATTTGAATTTTTGGGTTTTGAAGATCTTGTTCTTCTACAGCATCAATAGCATTGTAAATCAAATTTTGCAAAACCACACTCAAAAGATCCTTATCTGCATAAATTTGCATATCTAAAAAACGGATAACAAAATCAATAGGTGTAGAAAAATTATAAGAATTAATAGCACTTTCACACTCTTCTTTTAGTTCTAAAAGATTAAAATAACTAGCATTAATATGAACGCCCTTAGTAAAAAGCAAGGTAGAATTAACTATGCGTTCAACTCTAGCAATGGCTTTTTGAATTTCAAGGACTATGTGCTTGTTTTTAAGTTCACTACGCGCAAAAAGCATGGAAGTAAGCAAAGAAATAGAACCTATAGGATTTCTTATTTCATGGGCTAAGCGTGCAGCCACACTTCCCATGCTTGCAAGTCTTTCATTACGCTTTTCATCACTAATGTCAATAGCAGAAACAATGGTTTTTTCATTATGAGCTATAATTTTTATAGCATAAAAACTTCCTTCAAACTCTAACTCATCACGCATTTTTTCTAAACTGATAATATTTAATAATTTAGGGTTTTTTAAAGCTTCTTGATTTTGTAAAATAATATGCTTATGCTTATCTAAAATCCAAAGAGCACTAGGCAACACCTCTATGATTTCATCAACCATAGCACGTAAAAAATTATAATTTTCGTTTAAAATTTTATATTCATTTTCTATAACATAAGTTTGTTCAATCAAACTCTCAAGACCTTTTTGTAAAATTTCTTTTTCATTAGAATCTAAGCTTTTTAAAATACTTTCATTCATTTATCATTCCTTTAAAATCATTCAACTCAAATAAAAACAAACCTGATTCACAAATTTTATGCATTTCTTTACTAAAACCATTTTTTGAAATTATAATATAATAATGAGGCATTAATTTTAAATTTTTGGCTTTTAATTTCAAAAGATTTAAAATATTTTTGCAAATTTTTTTATTTTTAAATTTAGCCTCTCCAATGATACATAATTTTTCATCTTTATAATAAAGATCAATTTCCATATCTTTATCCCAATAACTCTGCACTCCTTTTATCTTAAACCAATTTTCTATAAATTCACAAGAAAGCTGCTCAAAACAAAAACTTTGATAAAGTTCAAATTTATCTTTTATTTTCTTTAAAACTTCCTCATATCTTCCTTGTAAAATCAGTTTTTCATTAGGTTTTAAAAAATAAAAGAAAAAACGTGTAAAATGATTTGCAAATATAATTTTATCTTGAATAACATAAGATCTTAATTCTTTTTTTAATTTTTGTCTTTTGCTTTTATCTTTTTTAAGCTCTTTGCTTATTTCAAGCTTTAAAATACCTTTTTTTAAAAGAAATTGAAGTGCGGATAAAGCTTTAAAATGTTGAATTTTTTTATTGATGGAAAAACGTTTGCGATTATTTTTAGCTAGCAATATCAAAGCATAAGAAATAATCTCATCAAAATCAAATTGATTTTTTATAAAAAAATAATTTTTCAACAACCTTTCTTCAATAGTTTCAAAAATATCATTTTCTAAGTTTAATCCTTCTAAAGGTTCAAAACCATCAAAAACGCTATAAAAATCAAAAAGCTTATCCAAACTAAGCTTTTTATATAAACTTGAAAAATCTTTAAATTTTATATTTTTCCTTTTTTAAAAGTATTTTTATAGTATAATTTTAGCAAAATTTTAAAGGATTGCAATTGCAAATTTCAGATTTGAAAAAAGAAATTATTTTAAAAAAAGGAGTTTTACATTTTGATTTCGCAGCAAGTGCTCTAGCCCTTAAATGCGTAGAAAAAGAATTAGCCAAAATCCTTCCAAGCTATGCTAATACACATTCTGATAGCTCTTTAAACTCCTTTAAAACTCAAGAAATTTACGAACAAGCAAGACAAAATATAAAAAAAAGCCTATTACTTGATGAAAATTTTGCTCTCATAGCCTGTGGGGTAGGATCAAGCGCTGCGATTAAGAAATTTCAAGAATTACTTGGAATTTATATCCCTCCTATATTAAAAGAAAAGTATTTTACCCAAATAGACAAAACCACACTTCCTTTGGTTATCGTAGGGCCTTATGAACACCATTCTAATGAACTTTCTTTTCGCGAGGGTTTGTGTGAGTGCATAAGGATTCCTTTAGACAAAAATGGTGAAATTGACTTTGATTTTTTAGAAAAAATACTACAAAAAAACAAAACAAGAAAAATCATCGCTAGCTTTTCTTTAAGCTCAAATGTCACAGGGATATTAAGCGATTATAAACGCATTTGTAAAATGATACGCCAAGTCAAAGGAATAATTGCTTTTGATGCATCAAGTTTTATTCCTTATAAAAATATACCGTGTAAATATTATGATGCTTTATTTATAAGCTCTCATAAACTCATAGGCGGTATAGGAGGATCAGGAATTTTAGTCATTAAAAAAGAATTTTGTGGTACTAAACCTAGCTTTGCTGCTGGAGGCACTGTAGGCTACGTTTCTCGCACTTCTCAATGCTATCTTTGCAATGAAGAAGCCTTAGAAGAAGGTGGCACACCAGGAATTTTACAACTCATCCGTGCAGGCTTAGCCTTTAAAATCAAAGATGCCATAGGGGTAAAACAAATACAACAAAAAGAAGAAATTTTAAAAGATTATTGTTTTAAGAAACTAAAATCCGTACCCAACCTCATATTGTATGCAAGGAATTTAAAAAAGCGCTTGCCTATTTTTGCTTTTAATATCAAAGGAATTTCTCCTTTTGATATCGCTTATGAATTAAGCAAAAAATACCGCATAGAAACACGTGCAGGTTGTGCTTGTGCAGGTCCTTATGGGCATGATTTATTAGGATTAAAAGACAATGAAAAGTTAAAAACAAAACCAGGTTGGCTAAGAATAAGCCTACATTATACTCACGAAAAAGAAGATCTTGATTATTTTTTCAATGCACTTTATAAAACTATAGCAAAATTATCACATTAAAATATTATAGTTTTATTATTGTGTATAAAAATTCTATCTTCAAAAACCAAATCAAGTGCCTTTGAAAGAACATCTTTTTCTATATTTCTTCCAGCTTGTTGCATGTCTTGCCAAGTATATTCATGGTTAATAGATAAAACCGCTTGAGTGATGATAGGCCCTTCATCAAGATTATTATTAACAAAATGTGCTGTTGCACCAATGATTTTAACCCCTCTTTCAAAAGCTTGCTTGTAAGGATTTGCTCCTATAAACGCAGGTAAAAAAGAATGATGGATGTTAATAATCTTGCCTTCAAAATGCTCTACAAAATCAGGCGATAAAATTCTCATATATTTTGCTAAAATCAAATAATCAAATTGATATTGCTTCAAACACTCTAAAACTTGTTTTTCTTGCTCTTCTCGACTTAAATCTTGTGCACTTATATGATGATATGCAATGTTAAATTTTTCTACCAAGCCCTTAAGCACATCATGATTTGAAATCACAGCTTTAATGTCAGCTTGAAGCTCATTACTATAATGCCTTATTAATAAATCGCCCAAACAATGGCTTTCTTTAGTCGCAAAAACAACAATATTTTTCTTTCTTTTCTCACAAAGTTCGATCAAAGCTTCTTGACCTAATACAACCTTAAGGGTTTGGATAAATGCTTCTTTTTTAAAATCACCTTCTAAAATAGCACGAAAAAAGAACATTCCTTCGCCTACAAATTCATCATTTTTAACTATATTAATATGATATTTAAAAATAACATCAGAGATTTTATAAATCAATCCTTTTTGATCTTGAGTGCAAATCTTTAAGACACGAACCATCAATCCCACCTTCTATATATTCTTTTAACTCATTTTCTTTTGCTTGTTGGAGTTTTAAACCCAGCATTTTACCATAAATCCCAGCATTTAAAAAATCTTTCGCTAAAATTTTACTTTTAAATTTATTCTCATAAAGCTTTAATTTTTTAGCTTGCTTGATACGTTTTTCATCCCAAAGCCCAAGCCATTCTTTCAAAGGTATATCCAAAGCAATTTTTGCTAATTCAAAATCACTCATATTGTTTAAATAAAAAGCTTGATTTGCTTTTTTCGAATATTCTTTTTTAAGCTTAGTATTTTTAAAAAATACCTCTTTATCTAATTGAAAATAATTCAAATACAAATACAAAAACAAAGCATCATCTTTAATAAAAACCCTTGTATCTCTAAGTAAATTTTGAAATTCCACACCCTTAAAAGAATTTTCAAAACCAAAAATCGCTTGTTCTAAACCAAGTTCTTGTAAATATTTATAACCCACATCAAGCTTAGAACTTTTAAAAAATTTATAAAGTTCAGTATTAATCCTATCTTTACTAAGATCTTTTATGGACATATTTTTCATTAAAGCTAAACTTTCTTTAGCTATCTTAAAACCAAATCTCGAAGCAAAAACCACTGCTCTTAAAACTCTTAAACTATCTTCTTGAAAGCTTTGTTCATCAATATGTCTTAAACAACCCTTTTTAAGATCTTGCAATCCTCCATAAAAATCTAAAAACTCATCATTAAAAAGATTTATCATCATAGAATTAATAGTAAAATCGCGCCTTTTTGCCGCTAATTTTTCATCATGACAAATTTTTACTTCAAAACCTGCATGACCATAACCTGTTTTATTCTCTGTTCTAGCAAGTCCAAGATCGTAATTTTTAAATTTATATACAAAAAAACTTTTTCCAAAACCTTGCGCGCCTAATTCTTGCATGATTTTTTCAAAATCTTTGGGCTTTATATCATAAAATTCTATATCATAATCATTGATTTTTAAACCCAAAAACAAATCCCTAACACTACCCCCAACCAAATAAGCCCTTTGGGTATAGGGCCTAAAAAAATCAGCGATAAAACGCAAATGAGTATTATTTTTTAAGCTTATATTCAATGTTTGCAAGCAAAAACTCTAAGAAATTTAAGGTTAAATTTAATCTGCTTTCAAGCTCTTCTTCTTTTATGCTATTTAAACCTTCAAAAAGTACTAAAATCCTCTCTCTAAGGCGCTGTAAAAATATATCTTCATTTAGACTTTGAACTTCTACTACGAGGTTTGAATTCTCATTTTGAGAAAATTCTTTTTTATTTTCTGTAGAAGTATTTTCTATCTTATTTTGTATTATTTCTTCCTCTTCTAATTTCGCTAAAGAAATTTTATCTTCTAGTTCTTGTTGCTCATGCAATTGTTTAGGATGCAAAGAGTGTAAATTTTCTTGCGCACTATCATTAAAATCTTGTTGGCCTTGTTTTCTTTGCTCTTCCATTATAGAACTTACTTCATTAATGGTTTTTTTAGCTAAATCTTCCAAATTCATATTTTTATTAACCACCTTTTAAATTCGTTAAATTCTTCATCACTTTTCATATTAATAAAAAAATCTAACATTTGAGTGTTTAAATCCCTATGTTTAGACCTAAAACCACTAAGACGACGTATAGCATCAATGGCATTTTGATTATGAGGATCTTGTTTTAAGATATTTTTATAAATTTCTAAAGCCTCATCTTTAAGCCCTTGAGCTTCATAAATAGAAGCTTCAGTGACTGTATTTTTCATTTTTTTTCCTAAATATTTTTCTTGATTTTATCAAAAAGCATTTTAACTTATCTTTAAGAAAAAATAAAAGCTTAATACTATTTTGTCTTAAATAAATCTTTTATATATTGTTTTCTTTGTTCTTCTAAACTAGAATTAAAATCTTGTTCTTTTTTATCAATTTGAATAAGCTTATCTTGATCTTTAAAATATATATAATCAAGCCCAAAAACAATAGCTATTATAACAAGCAAAGGGATTAAAAATACCATAAAACCCGCTTAAGAAAATCGGTTAAAAATACTACCATAATAAAAAATATCCTTAGCATCTTCATTTTTTTCTATAGTTTGCATTGCTTTACTGTGGGTAGCCTTTTGTATATCTTCTTCTAGATTCTGGTAAGAAAAGACCATGTTAATGCTAATAATATTGGGCAATTTTTCAAGCATTTTATAAGAATTTAATTCCTCTTCTAAATTTTCACTTTCAATAACAACTACTATTTTTCCTTTTTCACAAAGCTCTACTGAACACAAAGGAAGCTTTATGATGGCTTGCTTTAAATCCTGCATGTGCTCTTCTTTTGCTAAAATCAAAACACTAGAAAGATTATTCATCAATACTCCTAAACATTATACTCTGACCAAAACCTGAAAAAACAAAGTCTTTATAATTTAAAAAAACAATAAATTCCACCATCAAATTCTTATTATCAAAAACCTTAAGACTCTTAAAAGTGTTCGTATCAAAAACTTCACAAATTCCAGCTTCATTGTCACTATAAATAGCTAAATTACCACTAGGATCTAAGGCACAAGCATAAATTAAAAAATCTTTTTGCAAGAAATTTTGCCTTCCATCTTTTATCAAAACTATACGCCTATCTGTTCCACAGCTTAAAATAGTATTATTTTTAAAATCCACTTGATAGATATTATCTTTATGCATTTTATCATAGTTTTTAAGTATTTTCCAATTTTTTAAATCAAAAAGCTCCACTTCTCCACTTTCAAAACCCGCAAGCAATTTGCTTCTATCCTCACTTAATACCGCATCATTAAGACTAGAATGAGAAAAACTAAATTCTTTTATATAAAATAAGTTTTTATCCACTGATTTAATTTCAGATCCCATAGAGACTAAAAGATAGGTATTTTTATCTATAAAAAATGCTTTAATTATACCATTATCTTTGAGTTTGTTAATTTGCAACTCATTATTATAAAAACTTAAATTTTTTGTCCCAAAATCACCTTCGCTTAGTACTAAAAGCGTATTTTCAAAAATATCAATACTATAAATCTTGCTAAAATCCTCTCCATAATAATTTTTAATTTTGGCTAAAGATAAAAGTTTTTTTAAATTTTTATTTTGTATATGATATTTTAAAACTTCGCCTTTATCTGTGCCTATATATAAATTTTGCTCATGAAATTTTAAGGCCGTCACATTAGAATTTAATTTTAACTCATAAGCAAAAGATAAAATATATAAAAAACTTAAAATAAAAAAAATCTTTTTCATTATTTATTTAACGCCTTCATTAATGACATCAATTAAATTAGAATGATTTTTTAATTGTTCGTTTTTAAATTCAGGTTTAAAACTATTTCCCACTAAAGGCTTAGCATCACTTTGTGGAACATGACATTGTGTGCAATTAAAGCGCGTATCGCTGATTTTATCACCCGTGCTTTTATTCTGTCTAAAATCATAATAATGACTTGGAGGAAGTGGAGTTGCACCCATGCTTGCTGCTAGGGCTTTATCATGACAGCTTAAACAGGTATTATTCTCTCTAGTAATAGGCAAAAAATCTTCAATAGCATGCGGTATGAGTGGGGGTGCATTCTCATAAGCACGATCAAAACGGGTAGATTCTCCAGGCTGTAATTTTGTAAAATTAGCCTCAAGTAAATTTACCTTATTTTCATTCTCTAAACTTGCTTTTCTAAGTCCAATTTGCTCTGAACTTAGTCCATTAGCTATTCCATAAACCATTGCAGCACTTAATAATAAAATCGCTTTCTTTTTCATCTTTTCTTCCTTAAATCAAATATATTAAAATTCAAAGCATCATCATTGCAAACTTCTATGCATCTTGCACACCTTATACATTCTCCTGATTTAACACTAGCACTTTGTTTGCCAATCATCCATAAAACCTGTTTTTCAGGACAAACAAGCATGCATTTATAACATTGGGTGCATTTATGGCTATCATGTTTTATCTTCAATAAAGCAAAACGAGAAATAAAAGCATAAAAAGCCCCTAAAGGACAAAAATGCGAACAAATCGCCCTAGGACTTAAAAAAGTATCAATACAAAAAAGCATAAAAGCTACAAAAAGCCAAGAACTAGTAGCAAAAATAATCCCCCTATGAATCACTCCTATATAAGAAAAGCTTTCAAATACAGGTAAAGATAATACAAAAGAAAGGATTAAAACCCCAAGTAAAACAAAATAGCGTAAATTCCTAGGCAAAATAAAAACTTTATTCTTTAAAGCCAATAAGGTTCTTATAAAAGCGGCAAAATCAGTGATTAAATTCACAGGGCATACCCAAGAGCAAAAAGCCCTTCCTAAAAAACACCCATAGATAAAAAACACAATCAAAGCCCCAATTAAAGCTACAAAATCAACACTCCAACTTGCCAAAACAATTTGTAAAAACGCAAAAGGATCGCTTAAGGGCACAGTATTAAAAAGCTTAGAAGCACTTAAATTACCTTTTAAAATAAAATCCGTAGTTTCAAAATTAAAAAGAGTTAAAATTCCAATTTGAACCATGCGTCTAGCGATTAAATACCTCATCATAATTCCTCATCATTTAAATAATCTGTGATTTTTTTAGCATCAAAATGCTTAGAAGTATCCAAGTCCTTTATGCGTGCTTCATCTTTTTTATCCCAACCTTTAACATAATAAGATCCTGCCTTGCCTAAAACATACTCCCTTGGTAAAACGCGAATAGCAGGCTTTTGAGTAATGCAAGCAAGTTCACAAAGACCACACCCTACACACACTTCATGATCCACACTAGGTAATAAAAAGGCATGTTTAGCACTACGCTGATTGCGCTTAAGATCAAGCTTTAAAGCTCTATCTATCAAAGGACAAGCCCTATAACAAGCATCACACTGAATCCCCCAATGTGCCACACAAGAAGCACTATCAACAATAGCAATACCCATTTTTAAAGACTCTATTCCTTGTTCTAAATGCCTTTTATCTAAAGCATCGCTAGGACACTCCTTAATACAAGGCATATCTTCACAAAGATAACAAGGAATTTCCCTTGCCTTAAAATAAGGCGTACCATTTTTAGCACTATCAAATAAACTAGCAAGCTTTAAAGTATCATAAGGGCAAGCTTTCACGCACAATCCACAGCGAATACATCGGCTTAAAAATCTTTCCTTATCTTCAGCCCCAGGTGGACGTAAAACATAGCTATCATCAGCCTTTAAAATAAAGCTAACAAAAACCCCAGCTCCTGTACAAAGGCATAAAGTTTTAAAAACACTAGCAAAAAACTCTCTTCTGTTTTTCATTATTAAGCCTTATAGCTAAGCCTTATAAATTTTTACTGCACATTTTTTAAAATCAGTTTGTTTTGATAAAGGACAGGTCGCATCTAAAGTCACTTTATTAATATAAACATTTTCATCAAACCATGGCACATAAACAAGTCCTACAGGCGGTTTATTCCTTCCGCGCATATCTATTCTTGCTTTGACTTTTCCCCGGCGTGATTGTATCCATACTAAATCCCCTTGTACTAAACCTAAATTTTGTGCATCCTTTTCATGCATATAGCAAAGTGCTTCAGGCACCGCACGGTAAAGCTCAGGCACGCGCATAGTCATAGTCCCACTATGCCAATGCTCTAAAACCCTTCCTGTAGCAAGCCAAAAAGGATATTCCTCATTAGGTCTTTCAGGGGCTTTCATAAACGGTCTGAAAAAAATTTTTGCTTTGTTTTTAATACTGTGTTCTTTTTCTTCCCTAGGTTCTATTAAATCACCCTTTAAAAGCATTTTATTAAAATCTCCATAGAAAGCAAAATCAGAATCAGGGGCTGATTTTTTAGCATAATAATCAAATTTAGTATTAAACCTCCATTGAGTTTCTTTACCATTAACCACAGGCCATCTTAAACCTCTTACCTTATGATAAGTATCAAAATCAGCCAAATCATGCCCATGTCCTAAACCAAATTTACGATACTCTTCCCAAAGATATTTTTGGATAAAAAATCCATAGCCTTGAAATTCCTTTCCATCACTGCCTATAATTTTTCTTTCATCACCCTTAACATCTGTGTTATCAAAACCCTTAGCAATAGCATCATTAGCATGAAAACTTTTTGCTTCTTTATTTGCAAACAACACATCAAAAAGCGTATCATCCTCACTATAACCCATAGCCTTAGCTTCTTTTAAAACATTTGGTAAAATAAGCTCATCGTCTACTTTTTGCTCTTTCCACACTTCTTTAAGTTTAAAACGCTTTGCAAATTCTAAAATTTGCCAAGTATCACTCATTGCTGCTCCTACAGGCAAGACTTGCTGTCTCCAATGCTGCGTTCTTCTTTCAGCATTGCCATAAGAACCCCATTTTTCATAAATCATAGCACTTGGTAAAATAAGATCAGCCACCTTAGCCGAAATTCCAGGATAGCAATCACTCACAACGATAAAATTATCCTTATATCTGGCTGCATTGATCCAGTGATTAGCATTAGCAGTGTTTTGCCATGGATTATTAACTTGTACCCAAACAAATTTAATCTTTCCATCTTCTAAATCTCTCATGATATTAAGATAAGGCGATCCTGGTTTTGGATTGATAGTTTTTGCAGGTATTTTCCAAATTTTTTCTGAAATTTCTCTGTGCTTTGGATTTGCAACAACCATATCTGCAGGCAAACGGTGTGAAAAAGTCCCCACTTCCCTAGCTGTTCCACAAGCACTAGGCTGACCTGTTAAAGAAAAGGCTCCATTACCAGGCTTAGCTTGCTTTCCAAGTAAAAAATGCACCATATAAGCTTGTTCATTTACCCATGAACCTCGCGTATGTTGATTAAACCCCATAGTCCAAAAACTCACCACTTTACGATCTTTTTCAATATATAAATTTGCTAATGTTTGAAGTTTTTTCTTAAAATCTTCTAAAGACTCATTCTCATCGCCTTTAGCGACTTTGGCTGTATATTCTAAAGTATAAGGATCTAGTGCTTTTTTAAATTCTTCAAAGGAAATTTCCCAATTTAAATCTGCAAGATTTTGATGCTTCATTTCTAATTTATCCCCCATCTTAAGTCCAAGATAGGCAAGAGATAAAGCTTCTTCTTCATCTAAAATGATAGAATTTTCTTTCTCTACTGTATCTTTTTCACTTTGTTTAAATGAAGGATGATTAGCATTATTTCTCATACCATAGCCAATATCAGCATAACCTGTTGCAAATACACAGTGTTCTTTGATAAATTTTTCATCCATAGCCTCAGGATGATTATAGACTATCTCTCTTGCTATATAATTCCAAATGGCTAAGTCTGTATTAGGCTTAAAAATAATCTCTTCATCAGCAATATTTGAAGTTCTATTAGAAAAAGTACTTAAATTGATAATTTTAACCTTATCAAGATTGCTTAATTTTCTATCACTTACCCTTGACCAAAGTATAGGATGCATTTCAGCCATATTTGCTCCCCAAGTGATAATAGTATCAGTAAGCTCAATATCATCATAACATCCTGATGGCTCATCACTCCCAAAAGTTTGCATAAAACCAACAACAGCAGAAGCCATACAATGCCTTGCATTAGGATCAATATTATTTGTTCTAAAACCTGCCTTTGCAAGCTTTAAAGCCGCATAACCTTCTTGAATAGTGTATTGGCCACTAGCAAAGATTCCTACCCCTTTAACGCCTAAGTCATTATAAGCTTTTTTAAATTGTTTTTCCATTTCATCAAAGGCTCTTTGCCAAGAAACTTGCTGGAATTTACCCTGTTTATCAAACTCACCTTTATCATTCATACGTAATAAAGGCATAACAAGGCGATCTTCTCCATACATTATCTTAGCATTAAAATACCCTTTAATACAATTAAGCCCACGGTTTACAGGTGCTGCGGGATCGCCTTTTATAGCTACAATCTTGCCTTCTTTTTTAGCCACCATAATCCCGCATCCTGTCCCGCAAAACCTACAAACAGCCTTATCCCATTTCCACTCTTCTTGTGCCCCAAGCATAGTGTTTGGCATGCTCAATCCTGCAACACTAGCAGCACTAGCAATAGCAGTATTTTTAATAAAATCCCTTCTATTCATCTTTTCCTCCAAGATAAAAAATCATTTCATTATAAATAATAAAAAATAAAAATATCTTGAAATTTTTTAACTTAAAAAATAATTTTAAAGCTCTATATTATAGGAGTTTTATTGTCCTTTTTTTATTCATCATGACATAATATTGTAAAAAAGATTAATAAAGAGGTTTTATATATAAATAAGCAGATTTTAAAAATTACAAACAATGAAATAAAGCCCTTTATAGGGCCTTTAATCAATGACAACCACAACCGCCACCGCAGCAACTTGTTCCACCAGCTAAAAAAGCATCAAGCTTAGCAATATCTGGCATTTGAGTGATCTCATCTACAAGTTCTTTATAGACTATTTTACCTTCTTTAATCACAAATACAGCACGAGCTAAAAGTCCTTCTAAAGCACCTTCAGCGATCAACACTCCATATTTCTCACCAAATTCTTTAGAAACAAAATCACTAGCAACACTTAAATTTTCTATACCTTCTGTAGTACAAAATCTACCCATAGCAAAAGGTAAATCCATACTTACAACAATAACTTCAGCATTTTGATAGCTTGCTACTTTTTTATTAAATTCTCTTGCTTCATTAGCACAAACTGGTGTGTCTAAACTAGGAACGCTTAAAACAATTTGCGTTTTACCCGCAGCACCAATTTCAATTGTGCTTAAATCTTTAGTCTTAAGTACTATTTTAGGCGCATCGTGTCCAAGTTCTAATGAAGTACCTTTAAGCTTGAGAGGACTTCCTTTAAAATTTACTGAATCCATTTTATTTCCTTTTAGTCATAATTTAAACATTATCATAATTTAATGTTCAAGATTAATTATATCTTATAAATATTAATTATTTTATTATTTTATTTTTTTGTTTTTTATCAAATTATACGAGAATTTTAGATATCTTTTAGCTCTTAATATAATGAGTATTTACAAAAGAATAAAATTATTTTATATTTAATGTTTTATTTTTTAAATATTTTAAAAATTTATTTATATTAACAATACCTTTATCTTTGGATGCGAAATTATTTTTAAAAACTCTTTAAGCTTATTTACAAAACCCTGCTTCTATAAGAAAACAAGAAGGCTCAAAAGAACTTTTTTTATTCTTATCATATTTAGCATAACTAAGATAAAGTATATTTTTTGCCCTAGTAACCGCAACATAAAAAAGTCTTCTTTCTTCTTCTAAACTTCCACCCATACTCATAAGCTTTTGATTAGGAAAGCGTCCTTGCACCAAATCTATAATAAAAACAAGTTCAAATTCTAAGCCTTTACTTGCATGCACACTTAATAAATTCACCCCTTTGCCGCTACTCATTTCATTAGCACCCAAAGTAAGAAAATTATAATATTTATGGATATCACCATAATGCTGTGCTAATTCTTTTAAAACATTAAATTTAGTTTGTATTTTATCTAAATTTTCATTTTTCCTTAATAAATCAACCTGCCCTGCTTTATTTGTCGCTCTTTTAATAGCAAGTTCTTCACAAATTTCTTTATAAAAAGAATTTTCACAAATCAAACAAATCAAAGCTAAAGAATGCTTTGATTTTATGGCTTTTTTAAGAAAAAAATAAATTTTCTCTAAATTTTTAGCACACAGTTCATTGATTTTTGAAAGTTTTAAAATAGGATGAGCATGAAATTCACTCTCAAAGTGAAAGCGATTTTCATTGGCTAATTCTTCTAAATCTGCAAAAAGTCCAAGTTGATAATTTCTTTTTTGATGATTTTGTAAATTCACGCTTTTATCAGGATCTAAAAAGCCTTTTATCAAGCTTCCATGCCCTAGTTTTAAAAGCGCATCAAAAATTTCTTTTGCCAAAACACCTCCAACACCTTTAGTATACTGAACCAAATGGATAAAAGCCATAATATCTTTAGGATTAACAACAAGAGCAAGCATAGCACTAAAGGCTTTTACTTCCAAACTTTCAAAAAAACTTCCGCCTCCTTTTCTCACACTTGCAATGCCCTGTTCTCTTAATGCCACTTCAACACCATCTGCACTAGAATTATTGCGAAAAATCACAGCAATTTCTTCTAGTTTCACCCCGCTTGTAAGTATCATTTTAGCTATATTTTGATATTGATCAAATAATTCTTCAAAAACAAGTAAAGAAGGTACTTTAAAATCATCATTTCTAGTAACAATAAGTTCTTTAGGATACAATCTTTCATTATTTAAAATAACTTTATTAGCTAAAGCTAAAATACTTTTTGATGAACGATAATTTTTATTTAAAGAAAAAATTTGCGCATCTTTAAAGCGTTCTTTAAACCCTCCAATAATATTAATATCTGCTCCATTAAAAGCATAAATGCTTTGATCATAATCTCCCACGCAAAACAAACTTTTACTATCAAAAGCTTCGATTAAAGAACTTTGCAAAGTATTTGTATCTTGATATTCATCCACTAAGATCTCATCAAATTCATATTGCTGATCTTTTAAAAGTTCTTTAAGATAAATAAGCAAATCATTAAAATCTAAATAATTAAAACGTTTTTTTTCATTATCATATTCTTTTAAAATATCTTCATAAATTTCAGCATAAACACTTTGTTCTTGATAATTTTGACAAAACCAAGTATAAAAATCTTGCTCATAAGCTTTGTTTTGAAACAAAGAATAAAGATCATATAAATAGCTAGATTGATAAGGCTTAATATCGCTTAAATGCATAAAAGTTCTTTTCTCATACACGCTTTTTAATAAAGTTTTAAGCTCACTTGCCTGCTTTAAAACAATATCTTTATTTGCATTCTTAAGCAAAGTATAAGCCATACTATGAAAAGTGCCTGCAAGTATTTTACTAGTAATATTTTTATCAAAAAACCTTCCCAAACGCCTTATCATTTCTTTGCTAGCTTTATTAGTAAAAGTAAGAAGCATGATTTTTCTAGGATCAACACCCTGATTTAAAAGATAAGAAATCCTTGCGACAATAGTAGAAGTTTTACCTGTCCCTGCACTTGCAATTATAAGATTATGTCCAAAATTCGCAGTAGCAGCCAGATATTGCTCTTTATTTAAATGTGAAAATGGCATTTTTTTCCTTAAAAAAGCCAAATTATAGAAAAAAATTGCTTAAAAATATAAAAATTTAAAATTACTTTATATTAGATTATAGTATAATAAAAAATATTTTATATTTTATGCTAAGGGATAACAATGAATTTTAAAATTTTTGCTATTATTTTTGGTGCTTTAATTAGCGTGGTTGCAATACTTGGAGGCACTTATTTTTATCTTTTTGAATATTCCAAGCCAAAAAATTATACCTCAAACACTCATGATTATTTTGAACAAAAATCCTATACTCATAATGATAATATTGCAAATAAAATCCATAATAATTCCTCATATGATTTAAACACTAGCAAAGAAATCATACCACCAAAACAAGATCAAAATCCTATTAATGACACAATGGCAAATAATCAAATTCAAGAAAACCTACACAAAGACCACAATACAAGCAATCAAAACCAAGAAAATCCAGATACAACAAAAGCAAATCTAATAAACAACCAAACTGAAAAAGAAATTCATAAAAACCCAAAAACTTTGGAAAAAAAACAAACTCAAAACAAACAAGTAAAACAAAATAAAAAGCTAAGTGCAGCCCAAGAATACCTAACTATAGGGAAAAATAGTCGTCTAGAGCCAAAGCTTAGCACAAAAAATATGAAAGTTTATATTTTAGATGGGAAATTTCTTAGTCAATACAGAATCAATCTTTTAAAAAATATGCTAAGCACTATACAAGATCGGTCTAAAGACTATTATTTAAGTGTCTTTGTCAAAATGCTACCAAAAGGCGAAATGAAACTCAATATTTATAATAAAGACATTATTTTTTCAAACATGAAAAAAGCTTATAAATATATAAATTTAGAACAATTAAGGGCTTATTTAGATAATCCAGAAGAATTAAACCGACACGTAGCACGTGAGGAAATTTTAAAAAGGCTAAGACTTCAAATTAAAAAAGATGGCATAGGAAGTGAATTTTCTAAACACATAAAAAGCTTAAAAACAGGGCTTGATACAGCACAATACTTTTTTCCATTTTGCGAAATTATAGAAATCACTTCTGTTTAAGAATAAGAATTTTTAAATAAAACAATTTAAAGAAATCCAATGTATGATAAAAATTTAGAAAAAGAATATTATCAAATTTGCGAAGAACGAGGATATTTCGAAATTGACGGAAATAAAAACTTGCAAGAAAAAGATAAAAATTTCTGCATCATGATGCCCCCGCCTAATGTTACAGGGGTATTACATATAGGACATGCTTTAACCTTTACCTTGCAAGATATTATCACTCGTTATAAAAGAATGGATGGTTATAAAGTACTTTACCAACCAGGACTTGATCATGCTGGTATTGCCACGCAAAATGTCGTAGAAAAACAACTTCTAGCTCAAGGTATCAAAAAAGAAGAATTAGGAAGGGAAAAATTCATAGAAGAAGTTTGGAAATGGAAAGAACAAAGCGGTGGGAAAATTTTAGACCAGATGAAAACGCTAGGCATCACTCCTGCATGGAGTCGTTTGCGTTTTACTATGGATGAAGGTTTAGCTAATGCGGTAAAAAAAGCCTTTGTTGATCTGTATGATAAAAAACTCATCATACAAGCAAATTATATGATAAATTGGTGCACTCATGATGGCGCTTTAAGCGATATAGAAGTAGAATACAAGGAAAATAAAGGCAAGCTTTATTATATTAAATATTTTTTAAAAGACAGTGATGAATTTTTGGTTGTAGCTACAACACGCCCTGAGACCTTTTTTGGCGACAGTGCCATCATGGTACATCCTGATGATGATCGCTATGCTCACTTTATAGGCAAAGAAGTTCTTTTACCTATAAGCAATAAAGCCATTAAAATCATAGCCGATAAACACGTAGAAAAAGAATTTGGAACAGGGGTTGTAAAAGTCACTCCTGCACATGATATGAATGATTATGAAGTAGGCCTTAGGCATGATTTAGAATTTATTAATGTCTTTGATGAAAAAGGCATTTTAAATGAAGCTTGTTTGGAATTTCAAGGTTTAGAACGCTTAGAGGCAAGAGAGAAAATTGTAGCTAAACTAGAAGAATTAGGTTTTATAGAAAAAATAGAAGAATACCATCATCAAGTAGGATATTGCTATCGTTGTAATAATATTGTAGAACCTTATATATCTAAACAATGGTTTGTAAAAAAAGAAATCGCTAAAGAAAGCATAAAAAAAGTCGCGCAAGATCAAAGCAAATTTTATCCTCATCATTGGATCAATAGTTTTAATGCATGGATGAAAGATTTAAAAGATTGGTGTATTTCAAGACAATTATGGTGGGGGCATCAAATTCCTGTTTATTATTGCGAATGCTCTCATGAATGGGCGAGTGAACACACACCAAAAGCTTGCCCAAAATGTCAAAGTCAAAATTTCAAACAAGATCAAAATGTATTAGACACTTGGTTTTCATCGGGCCTTTGGGCTATGAGTACCTTAGGATGGGGAAATGAAAATTGGGGTAAAAATAAAATTTGGTTTGAAAATGATTTAAAAGAATTTTATCCTAATTCTTTATTAATCACTGGTTTTGATATTTTGTTTTTTTGGGTAGCAAGGATGATGTTTCAAAGCACTAATGCCTTAAATGAACTTCCTTTTAAACACATCTATTTACACGCTCTTGTCAAAGACGAACAAGGCAGAAAAATGAGTAAAAGCCTTGGAAATGTCATTGATCCTAATCAAAGCATTAAAGAATACAGTGCAGATATTTTACGTTTTAGTTTAGCTTTACTTTGTATACAAGGACGCGATATTAAACTTAGCAATGATAAGTTATTGCAAGTAAGAAATTTCACAAACAAAATTTACAATGCGGCAAATTACCTACTTTTAAATGAAAATCAATTTGAAAATTTAGAAAATATTCAACTCCAATCAGAACTTGCAAAATATATTTATCTCCGCTTTCAAACCTGTGTTAAAGACCTCAGGGACAATTTAGATAATTATCGTTTTAATGATGCAGCAAATACACTTTATAAGTTTTTTTGGGATGATTTTTGTGATTGGGGTATAGAACTTAGCAAGGCTGAAAAATCAAGCATTAAAGAACTAGGAAGCATTTTTAAAGAAGCTTTAAAACTTCTTAGTCCTTTTATGCCTTTTATTAGTGAGTATTTATACCATAAATTAAGTGCTACAACACTCCAAACTAGTCCATCTATAATGATAAGCAAATATCCAAAATTCATTCCACAAGATAAAAATATAGAAAAAATCTTTTCTTTACTCGTAGAAAGTATCATCAGTATACGTCGTGCTAAAAGCTTAATTGATCTAGGAAATTCTAAAATACAAAAAGCTTACATCAAATTATCTGATATAAAAATGCAAAACACATTAAAATCTTATATGCATTTTATCACAATGCTTGCTAAATGCGAACAAATAGAATTTAGCGAAGAAAAACTGCCAAAAGCAATATGCGATGTCAGTGAAAATTTAGAAATTTTCATCACACTTGAAAATGTAGATTTAAAGGGTATTTTAACAAGACTTGAAAATCAAAAAAACAAACTTGAAAAAGAAAGTGCTAAACTTAATTGCATGCTTTCAAACGAAAAATTTATTGCCAATGCACCTAAAGATGTAGTCGAACAAAACAAAAATGCTTTAGCAAATTTAAAAATTCAACTTGAAAAAATATCCATTGAACTTGAAAATTTAAGAGGTTAAAAATTTTGATAAAAATAAAAAATTTAAAAAAATATTATGGCAAGGAACTTGTTATTAATGATGTTTCTTTAGATATTAAAAAAGGGGAAATCTACGCCATTGTAGGACATAGTGGAGCTGGAAAGTCCACACTTTTAAGGTGTATTAATGGACTTGAAAACTATCAAGAAGGCAGCTTAAAAGTGCTTGATCATGAAATCAAACACTTAAGCCAAAAAAACCCAAAAGCATTAAGAATGCTAAGAAAAGACATAGGCATGATTTTTCAAAATTTTGCTTTAATGGAGCGCAAAAATGTATTTGAAAATGTTGCTATGCCTTTAAGAACGCACTATACTCAATGTAAATTTTATGCCAAACTTTTAGCTAAAGAATACATGAGTGAAAAAGAATTAACTCAAAAAGTAAATTCTTTGCTTGAAATCGTAGGACTTAGCCATAAAAATAAAGCATACCCTAAAGAACTTAGCGGAGGACAAAAACAACGCGTAGCCATTGCTAGAGCCTTATCTTTAAACCCAAAAATTCTACTTAGCGATGAAGCAACTTCAGCCCTTGATCCTAATACCACAAAAAATATTTTAGAACTTATTTCCAAAATCAATGCTGAATTTGGTATCACCGTTGTTTTAGTCACTCATGAAATGGATGTTGTAAAAGACATAGCACAAAAAGCTTTATTGCTTGAAAACGGACAAATTATAGGAAGCGGTGCTATTGAAGAGCTTTTTTTAAAACCTAGTGAGAAGATGAAAAAATTCTTAGGCGAAAACGATTTCTTGCCTCAACACGGACTTAATATTAAGCTTTACTTTCCAAAAGAAGTGGCAGAAAATAGCATCATCACCCATATGGCAAGAACACTAGATATTGACTTTAATATAGTTTGGGGTAAAATTGAAAAACTCAATGGAAAAGCTTTAGGGAATTTAGTCATAAACATAGATCAAAAAGATAAAAACAAAGTTCTTGATTACATAGAAAAAAGCGGGGTATTATGGGAGATAGCATCATGAGCGAAGAAAATCACTCTATTTTCAATGCTTTTTACCATAGAATCTCGCAGTTTTTCAATGATTTTTCTTGGGAAGACATAAAAGAATTCAGCTTAAATACTATTACAAGCTTTGGTAAAAACTATGATAATATCTTAAAACCTGCTTTAAACGAAACTGTTTATATGAGTTTAATGGCTGTATTTTTTGGCTTTTTATTAGCTATCATTCCAGGTATTTTACTAGCTATTTGGAATAAAAATGGCATTAAAGAAAACAAACTTGCTTATGGCATTTTAGATTTCATTACAAATATTTTGCGTGCTTTTCCTTTTCTTATACTTATGGTTGTACTTCTACCTCTTTCTAAAATCTTAGTAGGCACTAGCATAGGTACAAACGCTGCTATAGTCCCTCTAGCCATAGGAATAGCACCCTATTTAGCTAAAATGCTTGAAGGAGCTTTTAAAGAAATCGATCAAGGCATTATAGAAGCAGCAAAAAGCTATGGTTCTACTGATATACAAATCATATTTAAAGTGATTTTTAATGAAGCACTTCCTGCGATCATCAGTGGTCTTACTTTAACCTTGATTTTTACTATAGGCTTTTCAGCTCTTGCCGGAGCTGTTGGTGGTGGAGGCTTAGGCGATGTGGCAATACGCTATGGCTATGAGAGGTTTAATAAAGAAGTAATGATTCAAACTGTAATCATCTTGCTTGTATTAGTTCAAATTGTTCAAATTCTAGGCAATTTATTTTACACTTGGGCCAAAAGCAACAAAATTTTATATATTATTGCTACCTTATTAACTTTATTTACAATCAATATAATCATTAATATCAATAATGAAGAAAATTTCTTGGGACAAATTATTGTTGTAGTTTTGCTTATAATGTATTTTATTTATAAAATTCTTAAAAAATAAGGAAATTGTAACTTATTTTAAACTAAATATAAGTTTTTTTAAGTACAATCTTGGCTAAAAGTTTAGAAAGGATAAATAATGATGTCTCAGATGCGTTAGTCTGACTATCAATTTAAGTTTTTATATACTTCTTCCTGATAGTCAGAGTGAAATTGATAAGATAAAGCAAGCACAAAATGACTAAAAAAGGAAAAAAATGAAATTCAAAGCTTTAATCATAGCAAGTATACTAAGCCTTGGCTTACATGCCGAAGAAACCATCACAGTTGCAGCTACACCTGTTCCACATGCTGAAATTTTAGAACAAGTAAAACCAGAATTACAAAAGCAAGGATATAAACTTCAAATCAAAGAATTCACAGATTATGTTTTACCTAATCTAGCCGTGGATAGCGGTGAAGTTGATGCTAATTTTTTTCAACACACGCCTTATTTGGAAGAATTTAACAAAAGCAAACACACTAAACTCACAAAAGTAATCAACGTCCACATAGAACCTATGGCAGTTTATTCTAAAAAATATAAGAGCTTAGACGATATCAAACAAGGAGCAAAAATAGCCATTCCTAACGATCCTACTAATGAAAGCAGAGCCTTAGACATCATTGCAAAAAAAGGCTTAGTGAAATTTCAAGATAAAGCCTTAAAAACTCCCCTTGATATCACCTATAATCCTAAAAAACTTCAATTTATAGAATTAAAAGCTGCACAACTTCCAAGAGCTTTAGACGATGTTGATTTTGCTGTAATCAATTCTAATTACGCACTTTCTGCAAATTTAAATCCTGCAAAAGACAGTGTATTTATAGAAGACAAGCAAAGTCCTTATGCCAATATTTTAGTAGTTAAAACAGGAAATGAAAACGATGCAAAAATCAAAGCCCTAGCAAAAGCACTACAAAGCGATAAAGTCAAAAACTTTATCATAGAAAAATACAAAGGTTCGGTTTTACCTGCCTTTTAAACAAATCCTTTAGGATTTTATCACAGGAGTTTTTATGAAATTATTTCGATTTATCTTTTTTATTTCTATTATGGTTTTATCTGATTTATTAGCATCAAGCATCACTATAGGAGCAACACCAAATCCTTTTGGCACCTTATTAGAACTTATGAAAGATGATTTTAAAAATAAAGGATATGAACTTAAAATCATAGAATTTTCAGACTATATTTTACCTAATCGTGCCTTAGAAGAAAAAGAACTTGATGCTAATTTATTCCAGCACAAGCCTTTTTTACAAGCCTATAATCAAAAAAGAGGTGCTAAACTCATTGCAACAACGCCTGTGATTATAGCTCCTATAGGAATTTATAGTAAAAAAATCAATGATTTAAACAAACTCAAAGAAGGTGCTAAAGTCGCTATACCAAATGATAGCACTAACGAAAGCAGGGCTTTAGAGCTTTTAGAAAAAGCAGGCTTAATTGAATTAAGCCAAAATACCCTTAAAACCCTGCTTGATATAAACAAAAATCCTAAAAAACTTCAATTTATAGAATTAAAAGCTGCACAACTTCCAAGAGCTTTAGACGATGTTGATATAGCTATAATTAATTCTAACTACGCACTTGAAATAGGACTTAACCCAAGCAAAGATGCTTTATTTCGCGAAGATAAAGACAGTGCTTATGTAAATTATATTGTAGTACGTTTAGAAGACAAAGAAAGCGTTAAAACCAAAATCATTGATGAAATTCTAAGAAGCCAGAAATTTAAAACCCTTATCAATGAACGCTATAAGGATATATTAATCCCTGCTTTTTAGCCTAATTTAAAAATATCAAAGCCTTTATAATACAATTCAAATTCATTATAAATCATAATTAATGATATAAAATTTTTAAAGGCTTTATTAAACTTATAAAAGTAAAATACCTTTATACTTAATACAGGGATAAAAATGAAAATTATTTTTTTAACTCTTTTTATTTTATTAAATTTTTCCCAAGCATCTAATTTAGAAGAAGTTAAAGCAGCCCTTGAAAAAGAATTTAAAAATAATTTCCCTAAGATTATAATTTCGCAAATTGATTTAAAAATCACATCCTTACCAAAAGACTTTGAACAATACGAATTTTTAAGAATAGCCAAGGGGCGTTTCAATCAAGCCCAAGGCTTTTTAAGGGCTAAATTTAAAACTCCACAAAATATTCAAAAAAACATATTTTTTAGATATTTTATCCAAGCTAATTTAGAGGTACTAAAAAACAAACGCTTTATCAAAAAAGGAGACAAACTGGATGCTTTTGATTATGAAAATGTACTTGTTGATTTTGATAAAGTTCCTTCTAATGCCTTGACTTTAGATGATGTAAACAATCTCATAGCCAAAAGCAATATCAATAAAAATACTATTTTAAAAATTACTATGTTTAAAATCACAACCTTAATACGAAGAAACGATCCTATCATAGGGATTTTAAATGAAGGCAATGTCAATGTTTTAATCGAACTTGTAGCCTTAGAAAACGCTAATATGGGAGAAAGAATACGTGCAAAAAACAAAGAGGGAAAAATCATGCAAGGCATAGTCATAGGAAAAAATAGGATAATCATACAATGAAAATTTTATTAGGAATTTCTGGTTCAAGTGGTGTGAATTTAGGCTTAAAATTACTCAAAAACTTAGAAAATAAATGCGAACTTTATTGTATTTTAACCCAAGGATCAAAAGCAAGCTTTCAAGCTGAAAACAAACAAAATCTAGAAAAAATCTGCCAAAAACAATTTAAAAATACTTATTTTTTAGATGATAATAATTTAAGTTTAAGCGTAGCAAGTGGATCTTTTGGCATAGAAAAAACTATCATTGCACCCTGCTCTATTTCAAGTTTAGCCAAAATTCATGCAGGCTTTGGCGACACACTTTTAATGCGTGCAGCAGCTGTAGCCTTAAAAGAGAGAAAAAAACTCATCTTAGCCGTACGCGAAATGCCCTTTTCCACACTTAATTTAGAACATATGTTAAAACTCAGCCAAATGAATGTCATCATAGCCTCTCCTGTATTTGCAAGCTATTGTGGGGTAAAAAATCTACAAGATTTAGAAAATTTTATTGTAGGCAAATGGCTAGATCTTTTAGAAATAAAACATAATTTATATAAAAAATGGCAAAATTTTTAGTTTAAATTTGTTATATTTTTAAAAAAAATTGGAGTAAGAATGACTTGTTTATATCCTGGGACTTTTGATCCCATTACAAATGGGCATTTAGACGTTATCAAGCGTGCTTTAAAGATTTTTGATCAAGTGATCGTAGCCATAGCAAAAAGCGAACATAAAAAACCTTGTTATAGTTTAGATAAACGCAAAGAACTAAGCTTGCTTGCCACGCAAAATTTAGCAAATATTAAAATCATCACTTTTGATAATTTACTTGTAGATTTAGCCAAAGAATTAAAAATCAATACCATTATCAGAGGACTTAGAGCAGTAAGTGATTTTGAGTATGAATTACAAATTGGTTATGCAAATCACGCCCTTTGGGAAGAGATTGAAACCATTTATTTAATGCCAAATCTAAAAAACGCTTTTATATCTAGTTCTATAGTGCGTTCAATTGTAGCCTATGGCGGAGATGTTAGCTCTCTTGTTCCAAAAGAAATTTTACCCTTTTTAAAGGATGAAGCTTGTATGTAGTGTTTGAAGGTATAGATTGTGTAGGAAAAAGCACACAAATTGATCTTTTAAAAACAAGTTATAAAGATGCTATTTTCACACTTGAACCAGGTGGAACAGATCTTGGAAAATATTTAAGAAATATTTTACTTAATAACACTTATAAAATCCACAAAAGGACCGAACTTTTACTTTTTTTAGCAGATCGTGCACAACATTTTGAAGAAGTTTTAAAACCCAATCGCGACAAACTCATTATCAGTGATAGAAGTTTTATTTCAGGTATGGCTTATGCAAAAGACTTTGAAAACGATTTGCTCTTTATTTTAAACGGCTTTGCTTTAAATCAATTTTTCCCACAAAAAGTGATTTTTTTAAAAGGGGATGAAAAACTCATCCAAGAACGCCTTGATCAAAAAAAAATAGATCATATAGAAAAACGCGGCATTGAGTATTTTTTAAAAGTCCAAGAAAAACTTGAAAATGTTTTAGATTTTTTAAAACAAAAGCTAAATATAAAAATTTTAAAACTAGACGCAAACCAAAGCAAAGACCATCTACACCAAAAAATAAAGGAATTTGTGCAATGATAAATGCCTTAAAAGGAATGAAAGATTTATTAGATAAAGATGCATATTATTATGAAAAAATAATCAAAACCTCTGAAGAAGTTGCTAAAAACTACGGATTTAGTTTCATTAATATACCTCATTTAGAGCTTTACAGCCTTTTTAAAAGAAGCGTAGGAGAAAGTTCTGATATAGTAGGCAAAGAAATGTATGAATTTATTGACAAAGGACAAAACCATGTTTGCATGCGTCCTGAAGGTACAGCAGGAGTGGTACGTGCCTACATAGAAAAAAAATTAGACAAAACAAATGCTTTAAAACGATGGTTTTATCACGGATCTATGTTTCGCTATGAAAGACCGCAAAAAGGACGCTTAAGAGAATTTCATCAATTTGGCGTTGAAAGTTTTGGAAACCCTAGCGTTTATGAGGATGCAAGTATCATTTTAATGCTTGTGGAAATTTTTTCACGTCTTGATATTAACTTCAAACTTCTTATTAATTCTTTAGGTTGTTTAACATGTATGCAAAAATACCGTGAAAAACTAGTGCATTTTTTAGACACTCAAGAAGGTTTTTGTCCAGATTGTTTACGCAGGAAAAATCTCAATCCCATCCGCGTACTAGATTGCAAACAAGAACATTGTCAACATTTGCTTTCAAACGCCCCGCTTTTAAATCAGAATTTATGTCTTTCTTGTCAAAATGACTTTGAAATTTTACAAAAACTATTAAAAGAAAATAATATAGATTTTAAAATCGATGCAAAATTAGTCAGAGGGCTTGATTATTATTCTAAAACGGCTTTTGAATTTATTAGTAATGAAATCGGTGCTAAAGCTGCCATTGCAGGAGGTGGACGCTATGATAGATTGATTGAGCATCTTGATGGAAAAAAAGGCTTTGGAGTAGGTTTTGCTATGGGTATAGAAAGAATCATGTCCATTTTAGAGCAAAAAAAGCAAGTCCAATCAAGATCAGGAATCTATCTTTGTGCTTTAGATCAAATATACATTAGTAAGCTTTTCACTATCGCTACAAAATTAAGAAAAACACATCAAGTCATTTTAAATTATGAAGCAAAAAAACTTGCCAAACATCTTGAAAATGCCGATAAAAACAATACTGAAATTTTTCTCTGTATGGGAGAAAAGGAAGCACAAAATCAAAGCTTATTCTATAAAAATCTAATTAAAAAAGAAGAAAAAAGCATTCAAATTGCAGATTTGGAGAAGATTTTATGAGAGATTATGGTATTAATATTTGGGGAAATGATAATTTTATTATTAAAAATAGCAAAGTTTGCATCAATCACGAAAAAAAACCCGCTATCATAGACATAGTAAAAGAATTAAGAGACGATGGATATAAAGGACCTTTACTTTTAAGATTTCCTCACTTAATCCAAAAACAAATTGAAAATATTTATGGAAATTTTAGCAAAGCAAGAAAAGAATTCAATTACAAAGGAGGCTTTAATGCAGTCTATCCTCTAAAAGTCAATCAATACCCTGGCTTTGTAAAAAATCTTGTAAAGCTTGGTAAAGACTATAATTACGGACTTGAAGCAGGATCAAAAGCCGAGCTTTTGCTTGCTATGGCTTATAATAACGAAGGCGCGCCTATTAGCGTTAATGGTTTTAAAGACAGAGAACTTATTAATATAGGATTTATAGCTGCTGAAATGGGGCATAATATCACTTTAACCATAGAAGGACTAAACGAACTTGAAGCTATTATTGACATAGCTAAAGAACGCTTTAAGCCTAAGCCTAACATAGGATTGCGCATACGTTTACACTCAGCTGGCGTTGGTATTTGGGCTAAAAGTGGCGGTATTCATTCTAAATTTGGACTTACTTCTACTGAACTCATAGAAGCAGTAAATTTGCTTAAACAAAATAAACTTTTAGATCAATTTACTATGATACATTTTCATTTAGGATCTCAAATTACTGAAATTCATCCTTTAAAAAAAGCCTTAAATGAAGCAGGAAACATCTATACAGAACTTAGAAAAATGGGTGCTAAAAATCTAAAAGCTATCAATCTTGGAGGTGGTTTGGCAGTAGAATACTCACAGTTTAAAAATGAAAAAAGCAGAAATTACACCTTAAGAGAATATGCTAATGATGTTGTTTTTATCTTAAAAAATATCGCAGAACAAAAAAAAGATCTCGAACCTGATATTTTCATAGAAAGTGGGCGTTTTGTTGCAGCAAATCATGCTGTTTTAATCGCACCGGTTTTAGAACTATTCTCTCAAGAATATGCAGAAAGCAAGCTTTTACTCAAGGAAAAAAATCCTAAACTCATTGATGAGCTTTATGATCTTTACAAAAGCATCAAATCCTCAAATGCTTTAGAATACCTTCATGATAGCATAGATCATCTAGAAAGCATCTTAACCCTTTTTGACTTAGGCTATGTGGATTTACAAGATCGATCTAATGCAGAAATTTTAACCCATTTGATCACAAAAAAAGCTATTTTACTTTTAGGTGACAAACAAAACCCTGCAGACTTGCTTGCCATACAAGATGAAGTGCAAGAGAGGTATTTAGTCAATTTTTCACTTTTTCAAAGCATGCCTGATTTTTGGGGTTTAGAACAAAATTTTCCCATCATGCCTCTTGATCGCTTAGATAAAGAACCTAGCAGAAGTGCAAGTATTTGGGATATTACCTGCGATAGTGATGGAGAAATTTCTTATTCTAAAGACAAGCCTTTATTCTTACACGATGTAGATGTAGAAAAGGAAAATTATTTTTTAGGTTTTTTCCTTGTAGGTGCTTATCAAGAAGTTCTAGGAATGAAACACAATCTTTTCACTCATCCTACTGAAGCTATTGTTAGCGTCAATGAAAAAGGCTATGAAATAGAAGGTATCATAGAAGCTCAATCCATACTTGATACCCTTGAAGATTTAGACTATGATATCCATGCAATTATGAATAAGCTTAATGAACGCATAGGCAATTCTAAGCTAGTCAATGAAAAACAAAAAAAACACATTCTAGGAGAACTTTATCTTTTTTTAAATGACAATGGATATTTAAAAAGCATAGGTAGAAAAGAAAGCTAAAAAATCAATTCTAGAATTTTAATACATAAAATTTTATGTATTATTATACATAATAGTTTTTACACTCAAATAATACAAAATTCTACATTATAAAAAATTATGATCTAATTTTCAATCAAATTGATTATAAAAGTATATTTTTTTGCTAAAATTAAACAAAAAACAAAGGATTAAAAATGCTTACACAAAGATCTCAGGTTTTAGAAGAGTCTATTACTTTAGCCATTACTGCACTTGCTAATGAATTAAAAGCTAAAGGTGAAGATGTTATAAGCTTTTCAGCGGGTGAACCTGATTTTGATACGCCACAAACTATTAAAAATGCCGCTATAGCTGCTATAGAAAAAGGTTGTGGCAAATACACCCCTGTTGCAGGAATCAATGAAGTCTTAAAAGCTGTACAAAGCAAGCTTAAAAATGACAACCAACTCGATTACCAAACCAATGAAATCATCACCAATGTAGGTGCTAAACACTCTCTTTTTGAGTGTATAGAATGCCTAATCCAAAAAGATGATGAAGTCATCATCCCTACTCCTTATTGGGTAAGCTATCCTGAAATGGTGAAATTTGCAGGAGGAAAACCTATTTTCATAGAAGCTTTAGAAGAAAACGGTTTTAAAATCACGCCTAAACAGCTTCAAAATGCCATCACAAATAAAACCAAAATGCTCATACTAAACTCCCCATCAAATCCTGTAGGTTCAATTTATTCCAAAGAAGAATTCATCCAACTTGCCAAGATTTTAGAAAATACCAATATCACAGTTTTAAGTGATGAAATGTATGAAAAACTGCGTTATGATAATATTAATTTCACTGCCTTTGCAAGCGTAAGCGAAGATGCACTAAAGCGTACTGTCACTATAAATGGATTAAGCAAATGCGGGGCTATGCCAGGATGGCGTTTTGGCTACATGGCTAGTAAAAACAAAGCCTTAATTTCAGCTGTAAAAAGACTCCAAGGCCAAAGTACTTCCAATATCTGTGCGATCACTCAATACGCGGCCATTCCTGCTTTAACAGGAATTTGCGATGAAGATATTGAAAAAATGCGTCAAGCTTTTGAAAAACGCCGTAATTTAGCCTTAGACTTCTTAGCCAAAATACCAAATATTAGCGTTTATAAACCACAAGGAGCTTTTTATCTTTTTATCAATATACAAAAAATCGAAAAAAATTCTATGCGATTTTGTCAAAAACTCTTAGAACAAGAAAAAGTCGCTGTTGTTCCAGGCATTGGTTTTGGCATGGATGGATATTTTAGACTTTCTTATGCTACAAGCGATGAACTCATCAAAAAAGGCTTAGAAAGAATAAGTCGTTTTATTATAAATTACAAGCAGTGATCATGAGAAGACCTTTACCTTTTATACTTGCAGCTACAAATAACGGATCTATAATTATTAATCACCTTGATAGACATGATACACCTCAAGGAAGCTATGGAGTTGGTTTTCAATTTTTAAATTATGGTAGTTTTGATCCAGAAGAAATTGATCTTTGCACTAATCTTTTAAAATTACGTAGAAAATATCATAAAGACAATATTTTTGCAATAGATTGTGGTGCAAATATTGGTGCTCACACTATAAAATGGGCAATAGAAATGGGGGGGGGGAGGAGAAATTTTAGCTTTTGAAGCACAAGAAAGGCTTTTTTATGCTTTAGCAGGAAACATAGCAATTAATAATTGCTTTAATGCTAAAAGCCGTTGGAAACCCTGAAAAAAATCAAAATGAACTTGAAATTTTAACTCCTGATTATACTCAAAAGGCTTCTTTGGAAGCCTAGAATTAAAATCACAAAACATTAATGAATTCATAGGACAAATACCTCAAAAGAAAGAAAAGGTTCCTTACTTAAAACTTGACAATTTCAATTTTAAAAGATTAGATTTTATCAAAATAGAGATATAGAAGGCATGGAACAAGAAGTCATATTAGGATGTTTAAATCATATTAAAGCTTTTAAACCTATTTTACAAATTGAAATCATTAAATCAAATACTCAAGACATTATCAACATACTAGAAAATTTAGAATATAAAATTTTTCAATGTGGAATTAATATCTTAGCTATTTATAAAGATCCTGCGATCAATCATTTAAAAACTTCCAATCCATAAGCTTTTTACAACTTGCATGAAAGTTAATTTAAACTAGAATAAAAAAGATAAATTATAAAATTTTAATTTTATTACTTTTAAAAATAATCAAGCCTTAAAAAGGCTTGATTGAAGATTTTGAAAACTTACTCGACTTCAGCATCAATCACATCATCGTCTTTTTTCTTCTTATCTGTGGTGCTTGACTCCTCTTTTTTATACATACTTTCGGCTAATTTATGAGAAACATCACTTAAAGCTTTCATTTTGGTTTCAATCTCTTCTTTGCTTGCATTTTGATTTTTTAGAGTTTCACGCAAATCATCTAAGGCTTTTTGGATATTTTCCCTATCACCTTGTGGGATTTTTTCCCCAAGCTCATTAAGAGATTTTTCTACTTGATGTGCTAAAGCATCGGCTGAATTTCTAGCATCTATGGCTTCTTTGCGTTTTTTATCCTCTTCTTTATGAAGTTCAGCATCTTTTACCATATTATTGATTTCTTCTTCACTAAGTCCACTTGATCCTGTGATTTTAATTTCTTGTGCTTTACCTGTTGCTTTATCTTTCGCACTTACAGTTAAAATACCATTAGCATCAATATCAAAGCTTACTTCTATTTGTGGCATACCACGTGGTGCAGGCGGAATTCCTTCAAGATTGAAATTTCCTAAAGATTTATTATCACGGCTAAATTCCCTCTCCCCTTGCAATACATTAATGGTAACAGCACTTTGATTGTCTTCTGCTGTTGAGAAAACTTGCTCTTTTTTAGTCGGGATAGTCGTGCCTTTTTCTATGATTTTAGTCATCACACCTCCTAAGGTTTCAATACCCAAAGAAAGCGGAGTAACATCAAGCAAAAGCACATCTTTAACATCACCTTTTATAACTGCACCTTGAATTGCCGCACCAATTGCTACAACTTCATCTGGATTTACTGATTTATTTAAATCTTTACCAAAAGCTTTTTTTACTTCTTCTTGCACTAAAGGAACGCGTGTAGATCCACCCACCATAACGATTTCTTTAATTTCGTCTTTTTTAAGTCCTGCATCATTTACAACTTCATTGATTTTAGTGATAGTTTCAGCTACTAAAGAATCAATCATGCCTTCAAATTTAGCTCGAGTTATTTTTTTTACCAAATGTTTTGGACCGCTTGCATCTGCAGTGATAAATGGCAAATTGATTTCAGTTTCATTAGCAGAACTTAATTCCTTTTTAGCATTTTCTGCAGCTTCTTTTAAGCGCTGTAAGGCCATCACATCATTTTTGAGATTTATACCTGTTTCATCTTTAAATTCATTAACTAAAAAATCAATCAATTTATTATCAAAATCATCCCCACCTAAAAAGGCATTACCACCCGTTGCTAAAACTTCTACAACATTATCCCCTGTTTCAAGCACGGTAACATCAAATGTCCCCCCACCTAAATCATATACTACTATCTTTTCACTATCTTTTTTATCAAGCCCATAAGCCAAAGCCGCTGAAGTAGGCTCATTAATAATTCTTAATACATTAAGGCCAGCTATGGTTCCTGCTTCTTTAGTTGCTTTTCTTTGCGCATCATTAAAATATGCAGGTACAGTAATAACTGCATCTACAATACTCTCACCCAAAAAAGCTTCCGCATCTTCTTTTAATTTCATCAATACCTTAGCTGAAATTTCTTGCGGGGTATAAATTTTTCCAGCAATCTCTATTGCACAAGCACCATTTCTTTCAGTAATATGATAAGGGAGTCTATTTTTAGCCTCTTTAGCGGCATCTTCATTGATCATTAAACCCATAATCCTTTTAATAGAATAAATAGTCTTTTCAGGATTAGTAACAGCCTGACGTTTAGCACTATCTCCTACTAAAACCTCTCCTTTATCTGTAAAAGCCACCACAGAAGGAGTTGTATTCTTACCTTCTTTATTTGGTATTACTTTGCTCTCACCACGTTCATATACAGCAACACAAGAATTGGTTGTTCCTAAATCTATACCTATAACTTTACTCATTTTTTATCCTTTTGTTAAAATTTATTTTGCCACACTAACTTTTGTTGGCCGAATCACACGATCAGATATTTTATAACCTTTTTGAAGCACCTGAACGACTGCACCGCTTTGATGATCTTTACTCTCTACATGAAACATAGCTTCATGTAAATTAGGATTAAATTCATTTTCCTCTTCAATAACACTCACTCCATGTTTTTCAAGTTTTTTCAAAAATAAATCTAAAGTATTTTGTACTCCTTCTTTGATTTTTAAACTAATCTCATCATGGCACTGCACATTTAATGCTGCCTCTAAAGCGTCTAAAACATCTAGCAAATCTTTAGCAAAACTTTCATTTGCGTAGGCCATAGCGTTTAGTTTTTCTTTTTCCATTCTTTTTTTGATATTTTCAAACTCAGCATTTGCACGCATATATTTATCTTTTAACTCATCTAATTCTTTTTGCAATTTACCTTGATCATCTTCATTGTTTTGCAAATCTTGATCTTGTAAATCATCAAAATTAGCTGTATTTTCATCTTCAAATTCTTGCCTTTGATCGCTCACGCTGCCTCCTTTATGTATTGTAAGATTTTTTTATAATCAGTATAAACACTACCTGCTAAGATAATATTTACATCCTCGCCCAAAAATTCTGCATCCATCTTCAATCCCATAAAACCTTCTTTAAATAAGGGTTCAAATTCAAGGCTTGTTTTAAAATGATGATGAACGCCACAATCTAAGAACTTAACAAATTCATCATTTTGATAAATTTGGTAAGCCCTTTCTTTATTACTTCTATAATAGATCAAATTTTGCCTTAAACTCGCAATCTTTTCTACAAGTTCTACAAAATTAACTTTAAAAGCTATATTTTCTATACTAAAAAGATCAAGCCCAATAAGACTTTTTAAAAAATTCCAAGCTTCTTTTTCATATTTTAAAACAAGCTCTTCTTTAAAATCAAGCACTATAAATTTAGCATTAAGATCTAGCACCTCTTCAAGTACTAAACTCCTTCCCCCATAAACAAGACAATAAATACCAAACTGCTTGTTAAGTTCTTTTAAAAAATCTTCGCTTTTTATATTTATATCTTTATCTTGTTCGCTTTGCCAATAATTTTGCATGGTCAAAATAGCAGGAATCCTTCTGCTACTTATATGAAGTTGAGTAATCAAACCTTCATCACTAAGTCTTTTAAGATAAACACGTATAGTCGAAGCAGGAATACAAAGATTTAAATTTAACTCATTAAAACCAATAGGCGCATTATCCAAAAGATAGGTTTGAATAATAGAATCTAAAATCAAATCCTTTTTATTTTGGTTTTTCATCGCTATTTCCTTAAAACTTTAGCACTCTATTTTTTAATTGCTAGACATATTATACAACTTTGAGTGTTATTTTGTCAAGTATAAATATAAAAAAATAACTTAATTTTATTTAGTCTATATGACTAAAGCACTTTAAAATAGCTCATAAACATTTTATTTTTAAAAGGATTTTATTGAACAATCATAAACCATATCTTTACAAATCTTATTTTTTGTTTCTAAATATATCACTTTACACACAATAAATACTTATAAACATAACAAAACCAAATTCCAAAATCCCTTCAATCTCTTCTCAACTCATATTCTCATCATTACCATTTAATTCTATGAATATATAAAACTTATTTTATTTAATAAATTAATTTTTCAATTTTAAAATAAAAATAATATATAATAATATATTATACAAGTATAAATACTATAAAATAAACTGTAAGCCTCTACACAATAATAATTTAAAAGATTGAAATAAAAAAAAGAAAAACTAAGAATAATAAAGCAGTCTAACAAGTCCGCAATGAGTTACTTTCCCCCTACCAGTAAGGTGTAGTATCATCA
>NZ_WUED01000041.1 GCF_016806695.1 Campylobacter bilis
CAGGCACCATAGAATCACAAAGAAGCAATGATAGAAATGCAGACATTATAGCCATTTCTCTTAATAAATCCCAAGGATCCATCCAAACTTTAATAAATAGCGGAACCTTAAAGTCTGCAAATCATGGTATCTTAGCAGAATCAGGCAATAAAATAGGCACCCTTATTAACAAAGGCACCATAGAAGCCAAATTAGACGGCATATCTTTTTACGATCTTAGCCCTCTAAACAAAGATGCCTCCATAGGCCAAATCATACTTGAAGAAGGTAGTAGCATTGATGCAGGCTAAAACGACATCAACCTTGATGGTACTAGCCGTACCATCACTTCAGGAAGCATAGAAGTTAAACAAGGTACCTCTATAAAAGCAGGCAATGCCGGTATAGCCATAGGCAAAGGCAAAGAAGTCACTGCCCAAATCACCATAGCAGGAGAAGTCTTTGGAGGCACAGCAGGTATAGTCAATGAAGGAAACATAGGTACTAGCTTAGAAGAGGAACTTGAAGAAGATGGAGATAATAGCACTAATAATGGTAACCCTAAAACCCGCACCCGCCGTTCAGCCATAGTAGTTACAGGCACAGGTTCTGTTGAAAGTTCTAGCGGAGGTTCAGGCATACTCAATACAGGAGATGGATCTATAGATGGAGACATAGAAATCAAAAAAGGGGCTAATTTAGGTTCCATTGTCAATACCTCTACTTCTTCTACAGGCAT
>NZ_WUED01000006.1 GCF_016806695.1 Campylobacter bilis
GTGCTTTAAGATCTTTTTTCCAAGATAAAAAAGAAGAAAATATTATTTCTTTTTGTACAACACATGGTTTTGATAAGGATACAAAAATCTTAAAAAAAGAAACTATAAAATCAACTTTTACCCTTATTCAAGAAAGATATATTAAAAGTTCTATAGAAAATATTAATGATTTTATCATTCAAGAATTACCCCATGATGCTATCATACATTTTTTAGACAGTGATGATTATTTTTTAAACAATTGCATAGAACTTTGTATTAAGCCTATGTTGGAAAAGGATTTAGATATTTGTACGCATAATATTTGTAGGTATATCCAAAATGAAGGTAAAATTGTCAACAATCATTATTTTGAAATACCTAATAGTATGTGTAAAAATTACTATGATTGTGCTTTGGATGCTATTATAGATTGTAATAAATATTCTTTTGTATTTGCTTGGCAAGGAATATTTAAGGCTCGTGTTTTAAATCTTTACAAACTTCGTTTTACTCATGGTATATATAATGAAGATAATGATTTTGGTATAATACTTTTTGCTTTGGCTAAGAAAATTTTGTTTTTACATGAAGTATTGATGGTTTATAGAGTAAGAGAAGATTCTTCAAGTTCTAAAAATATAAATAATAATCATGCTTTGCCTAAGTACTTAGAAAATATACGCTATTATTTTGATAATGATGATTTATTAAAAAAATATTATCATTGTTATTGTGTGGTAAAATCAGGTGTGGTTATTAACCGGTTTTATAATGATTATTTGAAAAATAAAAAATGCCAATACGATTCTTTTTTTGTAAATTCCCTTGCTTGGCACTGTAATATATTAAAAATTGATTTAAAAAAAGATCCATTAAATATAATAAAACTAATAAAAAGCACTAGTATAAACAAAATATCTTTGTTAAAGCATTGTATTAAATATTTAATGAGACATCCTAAAAAAATTAAAAATATAAAAAATCTGTTTTATTTATAAATTTCTTCATTAAAGCTTGCAAAGCGTCTGTGGAAGAAAAAATATTCCCAAGGTCTTTTTTTGATCATTTCCTCGCAAGTTTGTGCTTGATAAAGCGTGAGTTCTTCTAAGCTTGAATTCCTTGAGTCTTTGGCTTGAAAAAATTGGATGCAAAAGGAATGTTCTTGGCTTTTATAAGCATAAACGGGTATGATTAAAGCATCGCTTTTTTGCGCTATAAAGCTTGCTCCCATTTGGTAGTTTACTTCTTTGTCGAAAAATTTTACTTTTATACTTTCATTATCTGTGCAGTCTTGATCAGTTAGCATTCCTAAAGCACGCCCTTGTTTTAAAGCTTTTAGCATTTGTTTTAAACCGCCTTTTTTATCAATGAGTTCTATGTCAAATTGGGTGCGATTTTTGCTTAAAATTTCATACATCACTTCGCTTTTTAGTTTTTTTCCTACTATAGAAATAGCTCCGTATTTGGCTGCATAGGCAAGGCTTAAAATTTCCCAGTTTCCATAATGCGCTGTGGCAAAGATAATGGGACGTTTTGTTGCTAAAGCATCTTTGAGAAAATTTTCATTGATAAAACATATTTTGCGAAGAATTTTTTCTTTTGTGGTGTTTTGGTTTTGTAAGCAATCTATGCTAAATTGAGCAAAATTCTCATAAATTTTTAAGGCAGTTTTATTGCGTTGTTTTTTAGTGTATTTTGGAAAGCAAATTTTTAAATTTACATCGATGATTTTGCGGTGTTTTTTATTAAGATAAAAGGTAATTCTTGCAGTGATTAAAGCCAAAAAATGTAAAATAAAATTAGGCATATAAACAACAAAAAAGTTTAAAATATAATAAAGACTAAGGTACAATCTATCTTTATTTTTCACTGAGTAAACCCTTAGCAAGTTTAAAAATGTCCTCTTCTTCTATAAGAGTGATGCAAAAATCGCTTTTGTCAATATGCTTAGCATCTAGGATTTTTTTACCTGCATCAATGGTTTTATTTATATTGGTTTTAAAGGCATTTCTATGGCTAGGGGTTGATCCAAAAATCGTAATGGAAGCTTTATTTAAAGCAAAAGCTAAATGTGTTGGTCCACTGTCATTTCCTATGATTAAATCCATCATTTTAGTAAAGGCTATGAGTTCTTCAAGATTGAATTTTGGGCTTATTTGTATGTTGTTTTGGCATATAGCACTAAGGCTTAAAACCTCTTTGGCAAATTCATGTTCTTTTGCATTGCCCCAAGCAAGCCAAATTTTTGCCTTTGGGAATTCATTGATTAAAAGTTTGCAGAGTATAGCAAGTTTTGTTTTGGGATAGATTTTGTTTTCTACGCTTGAACCTACGTGTATGAGTATGTTTTTTTCATTAGCATTCAGATTGAGTTTTTGGTATAAGGCTTCTTTTGTATCTTTATCTACGTTAAAAATATCTTGTTTAAAGTTTAAATCCTTAGCACTAAAGTCTGTATTAAGCATAAAAGAAGCAAGGGCTAGATATCTTACAAAAACATTTTCATTATAATCAATGCTGAGTTTTTGATTGTAAAAATTATGTGCAAAGCTTTCTTTTAAACTTGTTTTATCAAAGCCAAAATTATTTTTACTTAAAATTCTACTTACTATGGCAGATTTTATGAGTCCTTGCAGATCCATAACTGCATCATAATTATTTTTTCTAGCTTGTAAAAGAATTTGAAAGCTTTTAAACATTTTCTTTTCTTTTAAAGGCAAGGCATAGAGCTTGTCAATTAAAGGATGGTTTTTTAGTATGCCTTCGAATTTAATATCTACAAACCAATGAATCTCTATATCTTTTTTGAAATTTTTGATAAATTGTAAAACCACGGCACTTTGTATAATATCGCCAAGTGCTGATAAGCGAACGATTGCTATTTTCATTAAAACCTGTATTTTAAAATTTTTGCTATGATTTTAGCAAAATTATTTAAAAAAAGGTTAAAAAATGATAAAAAATGAAAGTTATATTTGTATTTTTGATTGTGAAAGTATACCCGATACGGATTTAATCCGCAAAACTTTAGGTTTTAATGGAGGGGATTTAGAAGTGAGTTTGCAGGCTTTGCAATGGCAAAAAGAACAAAGTGGGAGTGAGTTTTTGCCCTTGCCTTACCACAAAATCATTAGTATTTGTGCAGTTTTAAGCGATGGTTTTGGAAGATTTATTAAAGTAAATAAAATTGATGGCAATAGTGAAAAAGAAATGATTGCTAATTTTTTTAATTTTATTGAGACTTATGAGCCAAAATTAGTCAGTTTTAATGGTAAAAATTTTGATATGCCTGTGCTTGTTTTAAGGGCTTTAAAATATAATATTAAAGCTGCAGCCTATCTTGATACGCAAAGTGATAAATGGAATAATTATAAAACAAGATTTTCAGAACTTAAGCATTGTGATTTGTTTGAGTCTTTAGGAGCTAATGGTCGTGGGATGAAGCTTGATACTTTGTGTTCTATGGTGGGTTTGCCAGGAAAATATGAGGTGCAAGGCGATGCTGTCATGGAGCTTTTTTATCAAAATGAGCTTGAAAAAATTCATGAGTATTGTGAAAGCGATGTTTTAAACACCTACATGCTTTTTTTAAAATATGAGCTGATTAAAGTTAATATCAATGAAGAAGATTATAAGCGTTTTCTTGTTTGTATGTGTGATTATTTGCGTTTGAAAAAAACAGATAGGGCTTATGTAGAAATTTTTATTAAAGCTTGTGAGAATGAAATATCAAAATTATAATCTTGAGCATTTAAAAAAATATATTAAAATTTCTTTTTAGGATAAAATTTAAAAATGAAGGATTGTGGATGAAAATTCTTATTAGTGGTGGTGCGGGCTATATTGGATCTCATACTTTAAGGCAATTTTTAAAAACCAATCATGAAATTTGTGTGTTAGATAATCTTTCTAAGGGATCTAAGATTGCCATTGAAGATTTAAAAAAAATAAGGGATTTTCGATTTTTTGAGCAAGATTTGAGTGATTTTAAAGCTATAAGAACTCTTTTTGAGAAAGAAAAATTTGATACTGTAGTGCATTTTGCTGCTAGTATTGAGGTTTTTGAAAGTATGCAAAACCCTTTAAAATATTATATGAATAATACAGTAAATACCACTAATTTAATCCAAACTTGCTTGCAAACAGGTGTAAATAAATTCATATTTTCATCAACAGCAGCTACTTATGGTGAGCCACAAAGTCCAGTTGTGAGTGAAACAAGTCCTTTAATGCCTATTAATCCTTATGGGCGTAGTAAATTAATGAGTGAAGATATTTTGCGTGATGCGAGCATGGCACATCCTGAATTTAAGCATTGTATTTTAAGATATTTTAATGTTGCGGGTGCTTGTATGGATTATAAACTTGGGCAACGCTATTTAAAAGCAACTTTATTGATAAAGGTTGCAGCTGAGTGTGCTGCACAAAAACGCGATAAACTTTTTGTTTTTGGAGATGATTATGATACAAAAGATGGCACTTGTATAAGGGATTTTATCCATGTAGATGATATTTCAAGTGCGCATTTAGCAGCTTTAGAATATTTAAATCATCATCAAAGTGATGTTTTTAATGTGGGTTATGGACATGGTTTTAGCGTTAAAGAAGTGATTGAGGCGATGAAAAAAGTTAGTGGAGTGGATTTTAAAGTCGAGTTTGCCTCACGACGTGCAGGGGATCCTAGCGTACTCATTGCTGATGCAAGCAAGATTAGAAAGCTTACTTCTTGGGAGCCAAAATACGATGATTTAGAGCTTATTTGTAAATCTGCTTTTGATTGGGAAAAACAGTGTTAAAAAAGCTTTTTTTTATTTTAAGCAAGGAAGATAAAAAATTTTTATTTTTTTTGCTTGTTTTTTCAGTATTGATTTCTTTTATAGAAACTTTTGCGATTTCTTTAGTGATGCCTTTTATTGCTTTAGCAAGCGATTTTTCTTATTTTAATACAAATAAATATTTAATTTTTATCAAAAAATACCTTAATATCCCTGTTTTTGAAATTGTGGTTTATTTTGGATTAGCGCTTATAGTTTTTTATCTTTTACGATCTTTATTAAATGCATATTATTTTCATCTTTTAGCAAGGTTTTCTAAGGGGCGTTACCATGCTATTGCTTATAAGGTTTTTTCTAAATTTTTAAATATCAATTATGAAAAATTCAGCGAAAAAAATCAATCTGAAATTGTGAAGTCTATAACAGGAGAAGTATATAATTTAAGCACAATGATTGCATCTTTTTTGCTTTTAATGAGTGAAATTTTTGTGGTATTTTTACTTTATTCTTTAATGCTTTTAATCAATTATAAAATCACTTTGTTATTGAGTATTTTTATGATATTAAATGCTTTTGTTTTGGTTAAAATTTTAAGCCCTATTATTAAAAAAGCAGGTACAAAACGCGAAGAATCTATGAAAAACTTCTTTGAAATTTTAAATACTAATTTAAATAATTTTAAATTTATTAAACTTAAAACCAAAGAAGAAGGGGTTTTAAATCTTTTTAAAGCACAGAGTGAGGCTTTTTCTAAGGCAAATATTATTCATGAAAGTATAGCTGCTATTCCTAGAATTTATCTTGAAGGGATGGGTTTTTGTATACTTGTTTTTATAGTAGTTTTTTTGGTTTTGAAAAATGAGAGTGATATTTCAGGAATTTTATCCATAATTTCTATTTTTGTTTTAGCGCTTTATCGTTTAATGCCTAGTGCTAATCGTATTATTACAAGCTATCATGATTTGCTTTATTATCATTCTTCTTTGGATATTATTTATCAAAATTTAAAGCAAGAAGAAGAGAATTTAGGCCAAGAAAAGATAGATTTTAAAAAAGAATTAAAAATTTGCAATCTAAGTTTTGCTTACAAAGGGAAAAAGTATTTGTTTGAAAATCTGAATTTGCATATTAAAAAAGGTGAAAAAATCGCTTTTATAGGTGAAAGTGGCTGTGGGAAAAGTACTTTAGTAGATCTTATTATAGGACTTTTAAAACCAAAAGGGGGACAAATCATGATTGATGATAAAAAATTAAGCAAGGACAATGTTAAAAATTATCGTCAAAAAATAGGTTATATCCCGCAAAATATTTATCTTTTTAACGATACTATTGCTAAAAACATTACTTTTGGTGATGAAGTTGATGAAGAAAAACTTTATAGGGTTATTAAGCAAGCTAATTTAGAACATTTTATTAAGAATTTAGAGCAAGGTGTGCATACAAAAGTCGGTGATGGAGGGAGTAATTTAAGCGGGGGACAAAAACAACGCATCGCTATAGCAAGGGCTTTATATTTAGAGCCTGAAATTTTAGTACTTGATGAAGCTACTTCAGCACTAGATATGCAAAGTGAAGCAAAGATTATGGATGAAATATATAAGCTTTCAAAAGATAAAACCATGATAGTAATCGCACATCGTCTTTCAACCATAACACAATGTGATAAAGTTTATCGTTTAAATCAGGGTAAGCTTGAAAAGGAAAGATAATGAAAATAAGTTTTATCATAGCGACTTTAAATTCAGGTGGAGCCGAGCGTGTTTTAGTGACTTTAGCAAATGCGCTTTGTAAAGAACATCAAATTCATATTATTAAATTCCATGCGCAAGATTCTTTTTATAAGCTTGATGATAAAGTCAAGCTTACAACTTTAAAGCAATTTAGATTTGATACACTTTATCATAAAATTGTAAGCCGTTTTAAAAAAATATTTGCTTTAAGAAGGGCTTTAAAAGAGAGTAAAGCTGATGTTTTTATCTCTTTTTTAGATACTACAAATATTGCTTGCATTGTGGCAAGCTTAGGGCTTAAAACACCTATAATTATTAGCGAACATAGTAATAAAGCGTATTTAAAACCTAAAATTTGGCGTTTTTTAAGACGCATTAGCTATCCTTTTTGCGATGCTTTAAGTGTGCTTGGAAATGATGATAAAAAATATTATGAACAATTTGTTAAAAGAGTAGAGCTTTTACTTAATCCTTGTCATTTTAGCGATGAGCTTGCTTTACATTCTACTTTTACAAAAGAAAATTTAGTATTATTTATAGGACGTTTAGATCAGAATAAAAACCCTGTAATGTTTTTAAAAGCTATAGCAAAATTAGATAAAAATTTGCAAGAAAATTATCAATTTGTTATAGCAGGGGATGGATATTTAAGACAAGAGCTTGAGTATAAAGCAAAGTCTTTAGGAATAAAGGTTGAGTTTTTAGGTCATGTTGAAAATATAAGATCACTTTATGAAAGGGCAAAGGTGCTTTGTCTTTGTTCTTTTATGGAGGGTTTGCCCACAGTTTTGATAGAAAGTTTGTATTTTGAAGTTTGTAGGATTTCAAGTTCTTATTACAATGGAGCTAGGGACTTGATTGAAGATAATTATGATGGGCTTTTAGTAGCTTGTGATGATGAGCTAGCTTTGGCAAAGAAAATAGAGCAAGTTTTAAAGGATGAAAAATTCAGAAAAGAGCTTGTATTAAATGCTAAAAAACGGTGCAAAGACTTTGAAATTTCACGTATTAAAAACCAATGGCTTAAACTCATATTAGAGGTTAAAAATGCCTAAACTTTCACTCATTGTACCTACTTATAATCGTTCGGCTTTATTGAAAAAAGCACTTGAAAGTATACAAAATCAAGATTTTAAAGATTTAGAAATTATTGTTAGTGATGATAATTCTGATGATGATACTAAAAGTGTGGTAGAGGATTTGCAAAAAGATGATAAGCGTATTAAGTATTTTTTAAATCAAAATTATAAACAAGGTCCTAATGGTAATAAAAACAATGGTTTAGATAAAGCCAGAGGCGAATTTATAGCTTTTTTAGACGATGATGATGAAATTTTGCCTAATGCTTTGAGTGTTTTAATGCAAAAAGCTGCCCAAGGTTATTCTCATGTTTTTGGAAATTGTTTAATAGAAAAAGAAGGTGTTTTAAGCACTGAGTTTAGTGGGAAAGGTTTAGAAAAAGACACTAAAATTTCTAAAAAAGATTTTTTAATGCAAAAATTTAGAGGAGAATTTTTTTCTGTATTTAAGAAATCTTTGCTAGAAAATAAGCGTTTTAATGAAGAATTTTATGGAAATGAGGCTACACTTTGGGTGCATTTGTATCAAGAAAAAAGCTTTTATATCCACAAAGCCTTTAGGATTTATCGTATTTTTAGAAAAGATAGTGTGACTTTAGGATCGAGTAAAAATGCTTATAGGGTGTATTTGGGGTATTTAGAGCTTGCTAAAATTTTAGAAAATGAACTTCAAATTAGCAAGGATAAAGATTATAAAAAAGTTTGTGCAAGCCATTATAAAATGGCGGCTTATTATGCTAAGCTTGCTAAAAATTACAAAGCGCTTTATTTGTGTTTGTTTAAAAGCTTGAGTATGAAGATAAATACTCCTGCTTTAATATTACTCATTTTAAGTATAATTCCAAGTAGGTGGATTGAAAAATTATCAAAAATTCGGGTGGCTTTATGCAAAAATTAGCAATTTTTATTTATTCTTTAGGAAGTGGTGGTGCTGAAAGGGTTGTAGCGACTTTATTGCCTATTTTGAGTTTGAAATTTGAAGTGCATTTAATCTTAATGAATGATAAAATTTCTTATGAAATCCCTGAGTGTAAAATTCATTTTTTAGAACATTCAAGAACAAATGAAAATTCTATTTTAAAATTTTTAAAACTACCTCTTTTGGCCTTAAAATATAAAAAACTTTGTCAAGAAATTCATGTTAATACGGAATTTGTTTTTTTAAATCGACCCAATTATATAGCTTTACTAGCAAGAATTTTTGGAAATAAAACCCGCCTTGTGATCAATGAGTGCACTACCCCAAGTGTGATGTATGCTAAAAATAATTTTAATGCTTTAGCAAATAAATTTTTAATTTCTTTGCTTTATCCTAAAGCAGATCTGATTTTACCTAATTCTAAAGGCAATTTAGAAGACTTGGTTCAAAATTTCAACATAGCTTCTCAAAAATGTGAAATTTTATATAATGCCATTGATTTTAAAAACATAGAGCAAAAATGCCTTGAAGAGCTTGCTTTAAAAGATAAATTTATTTTAAGTGTGGGCAGGCTTGATAAGGGTAAAAATCATGCTTTATTAATCCGTGCTTATGCTAGATTAAAAACTGATTTAAAGCTTGTGATTTTAGGAGAAGGGGAATTAAAAGATGAGCTTTTGGGTTTGATTGAAGATTTGAATTTAAAAAATAAGGTTTTGCTTTTAGGTTTTGATAACAACCCTTATAAATACATGGCCAAATGTGAATTTTTTGCTTTTGCTTCTGTATTTGAGGGTTTTTCTAATGTTTTGATTGAAAGTCTTGCTTGTGGATGTGCTGTGGTTTGTACTGATCATAAAAGTGGTGCAAGAGAGCTTTTTGGTGATGATGAATTTGGTCTTTTAGTTGAGGTAAATAATGAAAATTCTATGTTTAATGGTTTGAAAACCATGCTTGAAGATGAGAAATTAAGAAAAGCTTATAAAAATAAAGCTAAAAGTAGGGCTGTGGCTTTTGATAAGGTAAAAATCGCACGTGATGTTTTAAAATATTTACTAGGATAAAATATGTTAAGGAAGGAATATTTAAAAAACCCCTATGTAGTTTTAAGCATAATGCTTGTATTAGCTTATGTTTTTAGTGTACTTTGTAGGTTTTATTGGGTTTGGTGGGCAAGTGAGTTTAATGAGTATTTTTTCAATAATCAACTAATGATAGTTTCTAATGACGGATATGCTTTTGCTGAGGGTGCAAGAGATATGATAGCAGGTTTTCATCAGGCTAATGATTTAAGTTATTATGGATCTTCTTTATCTACACTTACTTATTGGTTTTATAAAATCATGCCTTTTTCTTTTGAAAGTATTATTTTATATATGAGTACTTTTTTATCTTCTTTGGTGGTTATTCCTATTATTTTAATAGCTAATGAGTATAAACGTCCTTTAATGGGTTTTATAGCTGCTCTTTTAGCAAGCATAGCAAACAGTTATTATAATCGTACTATGAGTGGTTATTATGATACAGATATGCTTGTGATTGTTTTGCCTATGTGTATTTTATTTTTTATGATAAGGATGATTTTAAAGAAAGATTTTTTTTCTTTAATTAGTCTGCCTTTGTTTGTAGGGATTTATCTTTGGTGGTATCCTTCAAGTTATACTTTAAATGTTGCATTAATCGGTCTTTTTTTTATTTATACTCTTGTTTTTCATAGAAGTGAAAAGATTTTTTATTTAGCAGTGATTTTATGTTCTTTGACGCTTTCAAATATAGCATGGTTTTATGAAAGTGCTATTATAGTAATACTTTTTGCCTTGTTTGCTTTAGAGCAAAAACGTTTAACCTTTTTAACTATAGGAATTTTAGGATTTTTAACCTTAATATTTTTGATTATAAGTGGAGGTATAGATCCTATACTTTATCAGCTTAAATTTTATATTTTTAGAAGCGATGAGAGTGTGAGTTTGACTCAAGGATTTATGTATTTTAATGTCAATCAAACTATACAAGAAGTTGAAAATGTAGATTTAAGTGAATTTATGAGAAGGATTAGTGGGAGTGAGATTGTCTTTTTAGCTTCTTTTATTGCTTTTATTACTTTTATGAGAAAGCATAAAAGTATAATGATAGCTTTGCCTATGCTTGCACTTGGTTTTTTAGCTTTAAAAGGGGGGCTTAGATTTACAATATATGCTGTACCTATAATGGCTTTAGGATTTGGTTTTTTATTAAGTGAAATAAGGGTAATGATATTAAAAAAATATAGTCATTTCATCTCAAATCTTTGTATTGTTTTTATAAGTATTTTGGCTTTAACTCCTGCATTGTTTCATATTTATAATTATAAAGCACCGACTGTTTTTTCTCAAAAAGAAGTTTCTTTATTAAACCAATTAAAAAGTATAGCTAAAGGCGAGGATTATGTGGTAACTTGGTGGGATTATGGTTATCCTGTGCGTTATTATAGTGATGTTAAAACCTTAGTGGATGGAGGAAAGCATTTAGGAAAGGATAATTTTTTCCCTTCTTTTGCTTTAAGCAAAAATGAACAGGCTGCGGCTAATATGGCAAGACTTAGTGTAGAATATACAGAAAAAAGTTTTTATGCTTTGCATAAGGATGTTTTAAAAACAGATATTTTACAAGCTATGATGAAAGATTATAATCAAAGCAATGTGGATTTGTTTTTAGCTTCTTTATCTAAAGCTGATTTTAAGATCGACATCCCAAAGACGCGCGATATTTATTTTTATATGCCTGCTAGAATGTCTTTGATTTTTTCTACGGTGGCAAGTTTTTCTTTTATCAATTTAAACACAGGGATTTTAGACAAGCCATTTACTTTTAGTACAGCTTATACTACAGATATCAAAAATGGCGAGATTTATCTTAGTAATGGGGTGATTTTAAGTGATGATTTTAGAAGTTTTAGAGTAAATGATAATGTGATTTCAGTTAATAGTATTGTAGAGGTTAATTCTATCAAACAAGGAGAATATAAAATCACTCCTATTGATGATAAGGCACAATTTTATATTTTTTATCTTAAAGATAGCCCTATTGATTATGTGCAATTTATTTTAATGGATAAGACTATGTTTAATAGTGCTTATGTGCAGATGTTTTTTTTGGGAAATTATGATAAAAATTTGTTTGATTTAATCATTGATTCTAGAGATGCTAAGGTTTTTAAACTTAAAATTTAAAAGGTAAAAATGAAAATAGGTTTTTTATCCCATGCAGGATCAAGTATTTATCACTTTAGGATGCCTATTATTAAGGCTTTAAAGGCTAGGGGAGATGAAGTTTTTATTATAGTACCACAAGATCAATACACTCAAAAACTTCAAGAATTAGATTGTAATTTGATTGTTTATGAACTTCATAGGTCAAGTTTAAATCCTTTTGTGATTTTTAAAAATTTTTTCCACCTTGCAAAAATTTTGAAAAAATTAAATTTAGATCTTATTCAAAGTGCTGCACACAAAAGCAATACTTTTGGAATTTTTGCAGCAACTTGGGCTAAGATTCCTTATCGTTTTGCTCTTATAGAGGGCTTGGGATCTTTTTATATAGAACAAGGTTTAAAAGCTAATTTAGTGCGTTTTATGATCAATACTCTTTATAAAATCAGTTTTAAACTAGTTTATAAATTTATTTTTGTTAATGAAAGCAATGCGCAATTTATGCGAAATTTGGGACTTAAAGAGGATAAAATTTGCATTATAAAATCAGTTGGAGTTAATTTAACAAAATTCTTTCCTATCCATATGGATTTAGAAAAAAAAGAGCTTTTTTGGAAGCGATTTAATATAGATAAAAAGCCTATTGTATTAATGATTGCTAGAGCTTTGTGGCATAAAGGTGTGAAGGAATTTTATGAGAGTGCTAAGATTTTGCAAGCAAAAGCCAATTTTGTATTAATAGGGGGAAGGGATGAGAATCTTTCTTGTGCGAGTTTGGAATTTTTAACTTCATCTAATGTGTATTATTTAGGTGCTAAAGAAAATATAGTAGAATTTTTGCAAAATAGCGATATTTTTGTTTTACCAAGCTATAAAGAGGGTTTTCCTGTAAGTGTTTTAGAGGCAAAAGCTTGTGCAAAAGCTATTATAGTGAGTGATTGTGAGGGTTGTGTTGAGGCTATTTCTCATGCTTATGATGGGCTTTGGGCAAAGACTAAAGATACTCAAGATTTAACTGATAAAATCCTATTTTTATTAGAAGATGAAAGATTAAGATTGAATTTAGGTCAAAATGCTGCTAAAGATGCTTTAAAATATGATGAGAATCTCATTGCACAACGCTATTTAAAACTTTATGATGAAAGAGTGAAAAATGTATGAGAATGTTTTAAAAAGAATATTTGATTTTACTTTAGCTTTTTTGCTTTTAGTACTTTTTTCTCCTGTGATTTTGCTTATTGCTTTGGTTTTAAAAATAAGTCAAGGGACTGTGGTTTTTACCCAAGAACGTCCTGGATTAAATGAGAAAATTTTTAAGATTTATAAATTTAAAACTATGAGTGATGAAAAAGATGAGAAGGGAGTATTATTAAGTGATGAATTGCGTTTAAAGACTTTTGGAAAGATTCTTAGAACTTTGAGTTTGGATGAGCTTTTACAACTTTTTAATATTTTAAAAGGGGATATGAGTTTTGTAGGACCTAGGCCTCTTTTAGTAGAGTATTTAATGCTTTATGATGAAGAACAAAAACTACGCCATAAGGTACGTCCTGGTATAACAGGCTGGGCACAAATAAATGGTAGAAATGCCATTTCTTGGAGTGAAAAATTTAAATTGGACGTGTATTATATAAGGCATATTTCTTTTTATTTTGATTTAAAGATTATGTTTTTAACTGTGTTAAAGGTATTAAAACGCACTGGGGTGAGTAAAGAAGGACATGCTACAACAGAGAAATTTAATGGAAAGAACTGAAAAAATTTATATTTATGGAGCAAGCGGCCATGGGCTTGTTTGTGAAGATGTGGCTAGGAGTATGGGCTATAAAGAATGTATTTTTTTAGATGATTTTAAAGGAGTAGGCTTTGATCCTAGTTTGCCTAAGTATGATTGTTTTGTCGCTATAGGGGATAATAAAATAAGAAAAAAAATCTATGAAAAGCTTTTAAAAAATGGTTTTAAAATTGTCAATCTTATTGATAAAAGCGCTTTGGTAAGTCCTAGTGCGATTATAAAAGAGAATGCAGGGATTTTAATCATGCCTTATGCAGTAGTTAATGCTAAAGCTAAAATAGAAAAAGGCGTTATTTTAAATACTTCAAGTGTGATTGAACACGAATGTGTAGTTGGAGAATTTAGCCATGTAAGTGTAGGGGCTAAATGTGCAGGGAATGTTAAGATAGGTAAGAATTGTTTTTTAGGGATTAATTCTTGTGTTTTGCCTAATTTAACCTTGGCTGATAATAGTATTTTAGGTGGTGGGGCAACTTTAATTAGAAGTGAAAAAGAACAAGGTGTTTTTATAGGAGTTCCTGCGAAAAGAAAAAAATAAAATGCTATTTTATAAAAAGATTTTTATTTGTTTCTTTGTAAATTTTTAGGTAAAATATATAAAATTTGTTTTATGTAAAGGACAAATGATGAGATTTTTTCTTTCCTCCCCCCATATGAGCGGCAATGAATTAAAATATATAGAAGAAGTTTTTAAGAGCAATTATATAGCACCTTTGGGCGAATTTGTTGATCATTTTGAAAAAAGTATTAAAGAATACACCAAGAGTAAAAATGCTTTGGCTTTAAATTCAGCCACAGCTGCTTTGCATTTGGCTTTAAGAGTAGCAGGGGTAGGGCAAGATGATATAGTTTTGGCCTCATCTTTTACTTTTATTGCTTCAGTAGCACCTATTTATTATCTTAAAGCAAAGCCTATTTTTATTGATTGTGATGAGACTTATAATATAGATGTAGCTTTATTAAAGCTTGCTATTAATGAGTGTGAGAAAAAACCTAAGGCTTTGATTTTAACCCATCTTTATGGTAATGCAGCTAAGATGGATGAAATTATTTGTGTTTGTAAAGAAAATGGGATTGTTTTAATCGAAGATGCTGCAGAAGCTTTGGGAAGTTTTTATCATGATAAAGCTTTGGGGACTTTTGGGGAATTTGGAGTTTATTCTTTTAATGGCAATAAAATCCTTACTACTTCAGGTGGAGGTATGCTTGTAGGAAAAGATCAGGAAAAAATCGAAAAAGCAAGGTTTTATAGTACTCAAGCTAGGGAAAATTGCTTGCATTATGAGCATTTAGATTATGGTTATAATTACCGTCTTAGTAACGTCTTAGGAGCTATTGGTGTAGCACAAATGGAGGTTTTAGAACAAAGAGTGCTTCAAAAAAGAAAAATTTATGAATGGTATAAGGAATTTTTAGGCGAATATTTTAGTTTTTTAGAAGAATTAAAGGACTCAAGGAGTAATCGTTGGTTAAGCACTGCTTTGCTTGATTTTGATAAGACTCAATTGAATGCTTTTAAAAAGGATATAAAAATCACTCAAAAAAATATCAATTTACATCCTAAAATTTCAAAACTTATAAAGGATTTAAAAGATAAGCAAATTGAAACGCGTCCGCTTTGGAAGGCTATGCATACTCAAGAGGTTTTTAAAGGCCAAAAAGCTTATGTAAATGGCAATAGCGAATTGTTTTTTCAAAAAGGAATTTGTCTACCTAGTGCTACGACAATGAATAAAGATGATGTTTATGAAGTTTCAAAGCTGATTTTAAAGAGTATAAAGGCTTAATATGATTTTTCATAAGAGCAAAAGATTGGCGTTTTTTTTAATTTCAGATGTACTCTTAATCATACTTAGCATATATTTGACTTTTTCTTTAAGATTTAGTGGAGATATTCCTAGTATTTTTTATCATGGTATGGTTGCTTGTGGGATTATTCTCTTGATTTTAAAACTTGTTTTTTTATTTGTTTTTAGAATTTATAAGGTGGCTTGGAGATTTTTTTCTCTTAATGAGGCAAGAAAGATTTTTATCGCTTTAATTTTGGCAGAAATTGGTTTTTTAGTGATTTTTTATTTTTTTAGTGATTTTTTTAATCCTTTTCCGCGAAGTGTTATTGTGATAGATTTTGTGCTTTCTTATATGTTTATAGGTACTTTAAGAATTAGCAAAAGAATGCTTGTGGATTTTAAAGCTTCAAATATAAAAGAAGAAATGCCTTGTATTGTTGTAGGGGCAACCTCTAAGGCCTTGCATTTGTTAAAAGGTGCAAGAGAGGGTTCTTTAGGTCTTTTTCCTGTGGGTGTTGTAGATGCGAGAAAAGAACTTATAGGAACTTATTGTGATAAATTTGTTGTAGAAAAAAAAGAAAAAATAAAATTTTATGTTCAAAAAGGGGTTAAAACAGCTATTATTGCTTTAAAGCTTGAACAAGAAGAATTAAAAGAACTTTTCGAAGAATTGATAAATTATGGCATTTGTGATGTAAAAATTTTTTCTTTTACAAGAAATGAGGCAAGGGATATTAGCATAGAAGATTTGCTTGCTAGAAAACCTAAGGACTTAGATGATAGTGCTGTGGCTGCATTTTTAAAAGATAAAGTAGTTTTAGTTACGGGTGCTGGTGGGACTATAGGAAGTGAGCTTTGCAAGCAGTGTCTTAAATTCGGTGCAAAACATCTTATCATGCTTGATCATAGCGAGTATAATCTTTATAAGATTAATGATAATTTAAATTTATATAAAGAAAAAATCACTCCTGTTTTGCTAAGTATTTTAGATAAACAAAGTTTAGATAAAACTTTACAAAATTATAAGCCTGATTTGATTTTGCATGCTGCAGCTTATAAACATGTGCCTCTTTGTGAGCAAAACCCTCATTCAGCTATAATGAATAATATTTTAGGGACTAAGATTTTATGTGATAGTGCTAAGAAGAATAAAGTGGCTAAATTTGTAATGATAAGTACAGATAAAGCTGTGCGTCCTACAAATATCATGGGTTGTACTAAAAGGGTTTGTGAGCTTTATACTTTAAATATGAGTGATAAAAATTTTGAAGTTGCTTGTGTGCGTTTTGGAAATGTTTTAGGATCAAGTGGGAGTGTTATACCTAAATTTAAAGCACAAATTGCAAATAATGAAGCTTTGAGTTTAACACATCCTAATATAGTGCGTTATTTCATGCTTGTAGATGAAGCAGTGCAACTTGTATTGCAAGCTGGAGCTATTGCAAAAGGTGGAGAGCTTTTTGTTTTAGATATGGGCCAGCCTGTAAAAATCATGGATTTGGCAAAAAAAATGCTTTTACTTTCTAATCGTAACGATTTAGAGATTAAAATTACAGGCTTAAGAAAAGGAGAGAAGCTTTATGAAGAACTTTTGATTGATGAAAATGATGCTAAAACCCAATATGAAAGCATTTTTGTCACAAAAACTGATAAAGTCGATTTAACCTGGCTTAATGAGGAAATTGAAAATTTACAAAAGAGCGAAGATGTTTCAAATGCTTTATTAAAAATCGTTCCTGAATTTAAACACAATAAAGAAGGTGTATAAGATGTATATTAAAGACATACAAAGATTTGAAGACAATCGTTACCGTATTAGAGCTTATATGAGTTATATTTTAACAAGAAATTTACCTAATAAACTTCCAAATATCCATTTAGAGAGTGTTAAAACAGCTTTAGATAAAATCGCACATGAGGCTGAGGTTTTTGATGCTTTATATGTTTTAGATACTTCAGGCATACAAATAGAGAATATGATTTCTTTAAATAGAGCTTATGAGATAGGCAGAGGAGAAGATAGGAGCTTAAAGTCTTATTTTTATAGGGCGGTCAAATTAAGACGTTGTGTTTTAAGCGATCCTTATCCTTCTGTTTTAAATAATGAACTTTGTGTTACTGCATCAATGCCCATTTATGATGATAAAAATAATTTGCTTTTTGTCGTATGTATTGACATAAAACTTGAAGATATATTAAAAATTATCCAAGCAGGAAAATTTGAATTTATTTTTACTCAATTTAGTCGTTTTGTTTATTTTTGTTTTGCTTTGGTTTTATTTATTATTACTTGTTTTTTGTTTAAAAAAGGTTTTTTCAGTCTTTTTGATAATCAAGCTATAGGTATAGAGCATATGTTTGAAAGTACTATCGCTATAACTTTGGCTTTAGCGATTTTTGATCTAGCAAAAACTTTAATCGAACAAGAGGTTTTAGGAAGGACGAAAGAAGAAGGTGGCGGAATTCAAAAGACCATGGTAAGATTTTTAGGTTCTATTATTGTAGCTTTGGCTATTGAAGCTTTGATGCTTGTGTTTAAGCTTGCTATTGGGGATTTGTCTCAGATGATTTATGCGATTTATCTTATTAGCGGGGTGAGTTTACTTTTGTTAGGTTTTAGTGTTTATTTATTTACAATTAAATATAAAAATAATAGTATTTGAGTAAAAATTTAACTAAAAGATGATATAATTTTATTCTTGAAAATTTTTTTGGCTTGATTAATAAGACCAAAAAGGGTAAAATATAAAAGTATAAAAACTTTGAAAGGAAGAAATTGTGAAATTGTTAGTTGTTGATGACAGTTCTACTATGAGAAGGATTATTAAAAATACCCTAACAAGACTTGGACACGATGATGTTTTAGAAGCTGAGCATGGAGTTGAAGCTTGGGATTTATTAACTAAAAACGAAGATGTCAAAGTTTTAATCACAGATTGGAATATGCCAGAAATGAATGGTTTAGAGCTTGTTAAAAAAGTAAGAGCAGAAACAAAATATGAAGATATGCCTATAATTATGGTTACAACTGAAGGCGGAAAAGCTGAAGTTATCACCGCTTTAAAAGCTGGGGTGAATAATTATATTGTAAAGCCTTTTACTCCTCAAGTTTTAAAAGAAAAACTTGAAGATGTTTTAGGAACTGGCAGCGGAGAAGGTGCGGCCGAATAAGATTATTTTTGAAATTTTAAATGCAAAAAAAATATTATGAATTGTTTTTCATTGTAGAAAAGCAGTATAAAGATTTATTTCTTGAATTTATTTTTGATTTGGGCATAGAAGCTATAGAAGAGAAAGATAAGGGTGTTTATATAAGATCCCATGAGGCTTTAGATGAGATGGCTTGGGCACTTGAAACCTTTGCCCAAAAATTAGCACTTACTCTTAATTTAAATCAGAAAATTATTTCTGATTTAATCCTTACAGAAAAAGAAAATAAAGACTGGATAGAAGAATATAAAAAAGGCATAAAGCCTATTTTGATTGATAATATTTATATCCACACGACTTGGCAAAAAGAAAAAAAAGAATGCATTAATGTAAAAATCAATCCAGCTTTAGCTTTTGGTTCTGGTCATCATGAAAGCACGCATTCTTGTGTAAAATTTTTACACAAATATGCTAAAGCAAAGTCAAGAGTTTTAGATCTTGGCTGTGGTAGTGGAATTTTAGGTATAATTATGGCAAAATTTGGTTGTGAAGTCGAAATTTGCGATACTGATGAGTTAGCAATTGAGAGTTCTTTATATAATGCAAAATTAAATAATGTAAAATTTCAAAATGCTTGGTGCGGATCTGTGGATAAGGCACAAGGTTTATATGATTTAATAGTTGCAAATATTATTGCTGATGTGATTTTAATTTTAGAAAAAGATATTAAAAATCATTTAGAAGATAATGCTATACTTATTTTATCAGGAATTTTAGATAAATATAAAATGAGAATTAGAGAAAAATTTCAAGATTTAGAACTTGTTGATGAATTACAAATCAATGAGTGGTATAGTTTTGTATATAAAAATAATAAAAAGGATAAATAATGAATAATAACACCCAAAATAACAAGGGTAATCCGCAAGGTAATAATTTTTTTAATAAAAATCCTATTGTTATTTTTGCAATTTTTGCAATTGTGATGATAGTGATTTTTAAAGGATTTTTTGATGGAAATGGTTCTTTTGGTGGAGCATTAACTGGGAATGAAGTGAGTAAAAATGTTCCTTATTCTGAATTAAAAAAGCTTATTGAAAGTGGACAAATTAATCAAGTAAGCATAGGTCAAACTACGATTAAAGCAATTTCAACTTCGCATAATACTATTTATGTAGCAAAAAAGGTTAATGATCCTGAGCTTGTGACTTTATTAGACAGTAAAAATATCGGTTATGGAGCGTATTCTGAGACAAATTGGTTTACAGATATACTTTTCTCATGGGTTTTACCGGTGTTTATTTTCTTTGGTATTTGGATGTTTTTAGCAAGCCGTATGCAAAAAAATATGGGCAGTTCTATACTTGGTATAGGAAGTTCTAAAAAGTTAGTAAATTCTGAAAAACCAAAAGTCAAATTTAGCGATGTGGCTGGTGTAGAAGAAGCTAAAGAAGAAGTTAAAGAAATAGTAGATTTTTTAAGATACCCTGAAAGATACATTAAACTTGGAGCAAAAATTCCAAAAGGACTTTTGCTTGTTGGACCTCCAGGTACAGGCAAAACTTTGCTTGCTAAGGCTGTTGCTGGTGAAGCTGATGTACCCTTTTTTAGCGTTTCAGGATCTTCTTTTATCGAAATGTTTGTAGGTGTGGGTGCATCTCGTGTTAGGGATTTGTTTGAGAATGCAAAAAAAGAAGCCCCTGCCATTATTTTCATCGATGAAATTGATGCCATAGGTAAAAGTCGTGCTGCTAGTGGAATGATGGGTGGAAATGATGAGAGAGAACAGACTTTAAATCAACTTTTAGCTGAAATGGATGGCTTTGGAACTGAGAGTTCTCCTGTGATTGTTTTAGCAGCTACAAATCGTCCTGAAGTTTTAGATGCAGCTCTTTTAAGACCGGGCAGATTTGATCGTCAAGTTTTAGTAGATAAACCTGATTTTAAAGGCAGATGCGATATTTTAAAAGTGCATATGAAAGATGTTAAAATCTCACCAAAGGTGAAAGTAGAGGATATAGCGCGTTTAACTGCAGGACTTGCAGGAGCTGATCTTGCAAATATTATTAATGAAGCAGCACTTTTAGCAGGAAGAGATTCTAAAAAATATGTAGAACAAAAAGATTTAGTAGAGGCTGTAGAAAGAGCTATTGCTGGGCTTGAGAAAAAATCACGTCGTATTAATGAAAAAGAAAAGAAAATTGTTACTTATCATGAGTGTGGGCATGCTTTAATCGCTGAAACGACTAAGGGTGCTAAGCGTGTTAGCAAGGTTTCTGTTATTCCTCGTGGTCTTGCAGCATTAGGCTACACATTAAATACCCCTGAAGAAAATAAATTTTTGATGCAAAAGCATGAGCTTATTGCCGAAGTGGATGTGCTTTTAAGTGGACGTGCGGCTGAGGAGGTGTTTATAGGAGAGATTTCAACCGGTGCTAGCAATGATTTAGAAAGAGCAACAGATATCATAAAGGCTATGATTTCTATATATGGCATGAGTGAAATTGCAGGACTTATGGTGCTTGAAAAGCAAAGAAATACTTTTTTAAACGGTGGTCAAACTATAAAAGACTATTCTGAAAAAATGTCTCAATCTTTAGATGATTATGTTAAACAAACTTTAGATGAACGTTACAAGGATGTTAAAAATACCTTAAGTACTTATAAAGGTGCGATTGAAGCTATGGTAGCAGTGCTTTATGAGCAAGAAACTATTGAAGGAGCTAAGGTACGAGAGATTATTAAAGACTTTGAAACTCAAAATAATCTTCCAACACGTTTGCAGCAAATTGATGAAATTGAAGTCAAAGTAGAAGAATGAAAGAATATATTGCAAAAGATGGATATTTAAGCTTAATTCTTTTAAGTTTGCTTTTTATCCTTGTGTGGATTGTCCATTCTTTTTCAATTTTATTGTTATTATTAATTTTATTTTGCCTTTTTCTTTTTAGATCTCCTAAAAGAGATTTTGTCGCAAATGATGAAAAGGCTATTTTCTCACCTATAGATGGCAAAGTAAGTAGGATAGATAACATGCATTATAAAGATTTGGGTGAGTGTGTAGAGATTAATATCAAAAATGCTTTTTACAATGCTGGGAATTTTAATGCACCTTTTATCATGCATATTGCAGATATTCGTTTAAAGCATGGGCTTTTTTTGTGTAGTGAGTTAAAATCTGCAAGAATAATGAATGAAAGGGCTTTTATCTTAGCAAAGACTCAAAAAGATCAAACAATAGCTTTGCGTATTTATGCAGGTTCTTTTGATAGAAAATTGAAATTAGATAATATTTCATATGATTTAAAAGCAGGCGATAGAATGGGATTTTTAATTAATGGTTCTATTAGCTTGCTTTTGCCTAAAGACACTAGGATTCATGTAGGTTTAAACGATGAGATTAAAGCAGGGACATTACTAGGCTATTTTGCATAAGAGAAAATGATGAATAACAGACCTCAATTAATTTATATTTTACCCAATCTTTTCACCGCTGCTTCAGCATTTTTAGGTGTTATTTCTATTATAGCTTCTATACAGCAAAACTATTGTATGGCTTTGGTTTATATTATTTTTTCTTTAATTTGTGATGGGCTTGATGGGCGTGTAGCTAGACTGACTAATTCTACTTCTAAATTTGGTGTAGAATTTGATTCTTTAGCTGATTTAGTGGCTTTTGGGGTAGCGCCTGCAGTTCTTTTTTATATGTGTATAGGTTCAAGTTTTGGTAAATTAGGATCTTTGATTACGGCTTTTTTTGTTGTTTTTGGAGCCATTCGTTTAGCAAGATTTAATGTGACTACAGGTACTTATGAGCCTTCTGTATTTATAGGACTTCCTATACCTACAGCAGCTGTGGTAAGTGCTATATGGACTTATGCTTTTTTTAATTATGATTTTTTGAAATCTTATGGAATAGTTTTTTTGATTTTACAAGCCATTTTAGGACTTTTAATGGTGAGTAATATACGTTATCCAAGTTTTAAGAAAGTTGATTTTAACCGATCAAGCGTTTTAAAAGTTTTGATTATATTAATCATTATCTTTTCATTTTTATATCTTTATCCGCTTGAAAGTTTAGTGATTTTAGCAAGTTTATATGTGCTTTATGGTATTGTGCGTGTTTTATATACCATTATTGTTTCTAGATTAAAGGTGAAAAATTAAGAATAAAATTTCTCAAGAATCTCGCATTCTTCTTTCTTAAACCCTGCTTTCATTCTTGCTTGAATATTGATTTTTTTTCCTGCAAGGGAAAATTGTTTAAAGAGAGTGCAAAGTTGTATGAAATCGTATTTGTTTTTATTGGCAAAGTTCCACCAGATATCACCTTTTTTGACATGTTTGATTTCATCATTAAGGATGATGTTAAAATATTCTATTAAAAGGTTTTTAATAGGATGATTAGAACTTTGAAATTTTTTAACCACATAAGGATTTGCATCAAGTCCTTTTGCTTCTAAACCTCTATGAACAATACCCATTCTAAAATTTAAAGAATCTTTAGTGGCTTCTAGGGCAGCTTCTAAATTATCATGTGCTGGGAAATCGCCATATTTATAGCCTAGTTCTTCAAGTGCCAAATTTAAAAGTTTAAAATGTTTGATTTCTTCATCAGCTACTTCAAGCCAATCTTGATAAAATTGCAAGGGTAGATTTTTAAAACGATAGCTTGCATCTAAAGCTAAATTAATCGCGCTAAATTCTATATGGGCTATAGAATGTATTATTTTTGCAAGTGCATGGGTTGAATTAGCAAGTTTGGGTCTTCTTATGCGTGTAGGATGTTCTAGGGTGATGTTTTGGGCTATATTTTTTTTGAAAATGCTTATGTGATTGTGATTAAAAATCAATTTTTGACATTTAAAATCTTCATAAAAATTTTGAAAATGATGAAATTTTCTTGTTTGATTATTTTCATATAGTAAGATTTCAAGCTCGCTAAAAAATTCCTTTTGCATATAAAACTCTCTTAAAAATTGTAAAATAATAATTTAAAGTTGAATTTTAGATTATATAATATAAAAATTACTTTATATAAAGGGCTAAAGATGAAAGAATTAAGCGAAGAAGAAAAAAATGTGATTTTAAATAAAGGCACCGAAACTCCTTTTAGTGGAAAATATAATAATTTTTATGAAAAAGGCGTGTATCATTGTAAACAATGTGGAGCAAAACTTTATAAATCTGAAGATAAATTTAAATCAGGTTGTGGATGGCCTAGTTTTGATGATGAAATTCAAGGGGCGATTAAAAGAGTAGCTGATAAAGATGGTATTAGAACAGAAATTGTATGTGCAAATTGTAATGGGCATTTAGGACATGTTTTTGTAGGAGAAGGTTTTTCTGCTAAAAATACAAGACATTGTGTCAATTCTATTTCTTTGGAATTTGTAAAAAGTGAGAATTAGATTATGTTCTTAGATTCTGAGTTTCATTTAATGTTTTTTGCTGGGATTACTTTGCTTGCTGTATTAAATCCTTTTGGAAATTTAACTCAATTTTTAGCAATGAGTGATGGTTTGTCTTTAATGATTAGAAAAAAACTTTTTAGAACCATACTTTATACAGCTTTTGTGATAGTTTTGGTATTTTTGTTTTCAGGATCTTTGTTTATGAATTATATTTTTAGGGTTTCTTTAGATGATTTAAGGATTTCTGGAGGTTTAGTGCTTGTTATCATGGCTATTAAAAATTTACTTTTTTCGACGAAAATGACTGCAAGCAATTGCAATACTTGTGTTAATTTAGATGAGAAAGAACTTTTAAGACAAAGTGTAATTCCTATGGCTTTTCCTATGCTTGTAGGACCTGGAACTTTGGCTAGTGTTATAGTTATAGCAGAAGATAAGGGTATGGATATCGCATTTGGAGGTATTATGATAGCCTTTATTTTTATGTTTATTCTTTTTCACTTTGCAGCTGCAATAGAAAAAATAGTTGGAAAATTGATTTTGCATGTTTTTTCTCGTATCGCACAAGTTTTTATTGTAGCTATGGGAATTAAAATGATCATTGCAGGTTTAAAAGATATATTTCATTTATAAATCAGCTTTTAAATATAAGTACTGCAAAGATTTCATTTTGATTTAGTTTTTAAACAATTAAATTTTTAAAATTTTCAAATCCACTGTCTTTATGGCATTTTTCTTTTAAAATATTTAAAAAGTCTTTTCTAGGAATGTTTTTAGCACCCATAAATTCTAAGTGTTTATTGTAAATTTGACAATCTATTATAAAATCATAAGGTTCTAGCAATTTACAAAGCTTAATCATGGCGATTTTAGAGGTATTTTTTTTAAGACTTACCATGCTTTCACCAAAAAATACTTTGCCTAAAATCAAACCATAAATTCCTCCTATAAGTTCATCATCTTCGTAAAGTTCTAAACTATGAGCATAGCCTTGATGAAAAAGTTCATGATAAACTTCAATAAATTCTTCATCTATCCAGCTTTGAGCACGTTGATCTTTGCAAAGTTGGATTAATTGTAAAAAATTAGTATCTAAGCGTGTTTCATAAAAAGAGATAAATTTTTTTATATTTTTTTGTATGTGGATTTCATTAGGTTTTAAAATGCATCTAGGATCAGGACACCACCAAGTTACAGGTTTGCTTGTCCATGGAAACAGACCGAAAGTATAAGCTTTTAGGATAAAATCACTCTTTAAATTAGAACTTAAAAATACAGGAGAATTTTTAGGTGCATGAAGCAATTTAGAGTATAAATTCAATTCCATCTTTTCCAAGTTTTATTTTAACAATACCGCCTTTTTTTAGCTTTCCAAACAGTATTTCATCGCTTATTTTTTCACCAATTTCTTGAGCAATAATGCGTTTTAAGAGTCTGACGCCAAATTCTTTATTATAGGCTTTTTTAGCCAAATATATTTTTGCTTTTTCATCAGCAATTAAAGTGATATTTTTTAAATTTTTTGAAATTTCATTCAGTTCTTTTTCGATAATTTTTGATAGAATTTTATCATTAAGATTGTTAAAGTGTAAAATTTTATCAATTCTATTTATAAATTCAGGTGCGAAAAAGTCTTTAATGGCACGATTGCTTTTTTCGTTATTTTTGCTTAAAAATCCTAATTCATTGCTTTCTTTAAGACCTAAATTAGATGTCATTATAATGATTGAGTTTTTAAAATCTACTTTAAGGCCTGCATTATCAGTAAGTTCAGCATTGTCAAAAATCTGTAAAAAAGTATTAGTTAAATCAGGATGTGCTTTTTCTATTTCATCAAAAAGAACAAGACTGAAAGGATTTTTGCGTATAGCATTGCTTAAAAGTCCTCCATCTTCATAGCCTACATATCCAGCAGGAGAACCAATCAGTTTGCTTAAGGCGTGTTTTTCGGCATACTCACTCATGTCAAAGCGTTCTAAGCTTAAGTTTAAATAATCAGCTAAGGCTTTACAAAGTTCTGTTTTGCCTACCCCGCTAGATCCAGTAAATAAAAACACTCCTCGCGGTGTATTAGAATTCTTAAATCCTGCAAAGCTTTGTTTTAGGGTTAAAACAAGACTGTCTATAACTTCATCTTGTCCAAAAATTCTAGTTTTTAAATGTTTGCTTAAGTTTAATAAGGCTTTATTTTGATCTAATTCAAAAATTCTATGATGATGTGTCATTTTTACTAAAACATTTTCTAAATCTTTTAAGTTTGCGTTTTTTTTAGTTTTTGTTTTTAAGGCAAAAGAAGCTCCAAGTTCATCAATCAAATCTATAGCACAATCGGGTAAAAATTTATCATTAAAAAATTTTTTACCCCAAACAACAGCATATTCAAGAATTTCATCACTTAATTTAATATGATGAAAATTTTCATATTTGCTTTTTAATCCTTTAAGGATTTGTAAACTTTCTTCTTTGCTCGGTTCATCGACATTAATTTTAGCAAAACGACGGCTTAAAGGTTTATTTTTATCAAAAGTATTTTTGTATTCTATGAAGGTTGTTGCTCCTATACATTTTAAAGTCCCATTGCTTAAAGCCGGTTTTAAAAGATTAGAAAAATCAGTGTGCGATTCTCCTGTACTTCCTGCTCCAACTATAGTGTGAATTTCATCGATAAATAAAATAGCATTGGGTATGTTTTCAAGTTCATTTAAAATTTCTTTAATTCTTTTTTCAAAATCTCCACGGTATTTTGTACCTGAAAGCATGCTAGCCATATCAAGACTAAAAATTTTTGCATTTTGTAAATTTTTGGGTACTTGTTTTTTTACAATAGCAAGTGCTAGTCCTTCGACTATGGCAGTTTTTCCAACCCCTGCTTCTCCAACTAAAATAGGATTATTTTTTTTACGACGAGAAAGGATTTGCATCATTCTTTCAAGTTCGAATTTTCTTCCTATTAAAGGATCGATTTTACCATTTTGGGCTAAAAGTGTTAAATCGTTTGTATAAGCACTTAAATTTTGAATTTCTTTACTGTTTTTAAGCTCTTGAATTTTTTCCAGATTGATATTATGTTTTTTTAAAAGATAACTAGAATAAGTTCTTTGATCTTGTATTAGTTTTTCTAAAAAGTCTATGATTTTTATTTCATTATTTTTGTTTTTGCATGAAAGCAGAATTTCATCTAAAACAACAGATATTGCAGGTTCTATTTCGTGTTTGATGATTTGATTGTTTTGAGAAATGTAGTTTTTTAATTGAGTTTCTAGAAGTTCTAAATCTCCATCTGAAAATTCTTCAAAAATGTCTTTAAAATCGATACTAAGTTTTAATAAAGCAAATAAGACATGCTCACAAGTGATAAATTCATGATGATTGATTAGACTTAGATTTTTAGCATTGTCAAGGTATTTTTGTAAATTTTCTTGATATTTCATTCTTCTTCTACCTTTGTTTGTAAAGGAAAATTAGCCATTTTGGCTGTATCTATAACTTTTTTTTGTTTTGAAAGTGCTATTTCTTGAGTGTAAATGCCACAAACCCCAGAACCATTGTGGTGAATTTCTAGCATAGTTTTGCTAGCTTGTTCTAAATTTTGATGAAAAATATTCATCAAAATTTCTATAACAAAATCCATAGTGGTTATATCATCATTAAGAAGTATGACTTTATACATTTTTGGTTCTTTGAGTTTGCTTTGATCAAGAGTTTGAATTTTGGGCATTATTTTCCTTTGTAAATTTTATTTAAATCTTCTTGCATGAGTTGTGTTGGAATTTTACCAAGATAAAAATCTGTTGGTGTATAATTATTCCAATAATCACTGACTTTTTGGTATTGTCCGTTTTTTAATACAACTTTAAAAGGAAGTTGCTCCATATTTTTATAATCTATGTCTTTTAAAATTTGGGCAATAATGCGATCGTTTGATTTGGAATTACTTAAAAAATAATAAGCCCCATAATCGTTAGCGAATTTTTTAACTGTTTCATCACTGACATCTTCAAAATGGATCAATCCTATAATGATAAAGTTATTAGAATTATTTTTCCAAAGTTTGCTAAGATCTAAGGCTTCTTCTTTGCAAGGCGTGCAAAAAGTTCCAAAAAAATCAAACATCAAAACTTTATCTTCTTCTGTTTCTACTACAAAACCTTTTTCTGTTCTTATTAAGGTTTTGCTTCCTCCATTGACACTGTTTAGGACTATTTTATCACCTTTATGGTATTCTTCAAACATAAAATCATTTTGAATCTCTTCTTTAGAACAAGCATTAAGGAAAAATACCAAAGTGATTAAAAATAGATTTAATTTTTTTTTCATTATTATCCTTTATTTATAATTTTTCATTGCGGCTCTAGCTTCTAAATCGGCTTGCTTTTTCTTTAAGGTTTCGCGTTTGTCATGTAAATTTTTTCCTTTAGCTAAGGCAAGTGTGGCTTTGACTTTATTTTTTGTGTTAAAATAAAGATCTAAAGCTACAATAGTATAGCCTTCAACACTTACTTTGCCTAGTAATTTATCAATTTGTTTTTTATGCATGAGAAGTTTTCTAGGGCCTTTTTCTTCGTGCTTATAAAAAGAATGGGTTGTGTTTAGTAAAGAAATATGAGCATTAAGCAAGAAAATTTCACCTTTTATAATACGCACAAAAGAGTCTTTAAGGTTTACTCTTCCTGATCTTAAAGCTACTACTTCGCTTCCTTTTAAAACAAGTCCGGCTTCAAAACGTTCAATAATGCTATAATCAAATAAAGCTTTTTTGTTTCTTGCAATGATTTTCATGAGCAAACCTTAAAAACACTACTTCCACTCCCGCTTAAAAAAAATCCTTCTTGAAAATAAGGCTTCATTTTAGGATATAAAGTTGCACAAGGAGTAAATAAATCGTTTAATTCTTTGTTTTTAAAATTTTGCAATAGTTCTTTTGTGCTGAGTTTTTTATAAATTTCAGCTTGATTTTTGTTTTTTTCAAGATTAAATGTTTGTTTGTCAAATTCATCATATACGGCCTTGGTTTGGCAAGCTATTTGAGGAAAAATCCATTTTAAATCAGGTATATCATCTTCAAATTCACTTATAAGTTCCCCACAGCCACTCACATTAGCAGAGTCAAAGCCACTTAGAAAAAAAGCAATATCGCTTCCTAATTGCATGCTTAAGTTTATAAGTGTTTGTGTGCTTAGCTTTAAATTAAGGGTTTCATTTATAAGCTTTAAAAAGCTTGCACAATCACTGCTTCCACCACCAAGTCCAGCACATACAGGGATATTTTTAGTGAGTTTTAAGCTTTTTGTGCTAAATAATTCTTTTAATTCTTTATGATGCGTTTTGCAAAGCAACAAATAGGCTTTTTCAAGGATATTGTTTTGGCATTGAAAATCACTAATAATTTCAAATCCTTGTTTGGAATGGGGCTGCTTATCTACAAGTTCAAGTTCATCAAAAAGATCTTTTAAGAGTATGAAACGTGATTGTAAAAGGTGGTATTTCCTTAAATCCCATCCGGTAAGTTTTAAAAAAATATTTGCCTTAGCGTAAGCTTTCATTTGATGAGTTTTTTGCTTAGATCGTCTAATTTTACGTCATTTTGGATTACAGAATGTAAATTCCCATCTTTTACTTGTTGTATTAGTTCTTTTCTCACTATCATAAGCGATTTAGGTGCTTCTATGCCTATTTTAGCATAACCTTTTCCTGTTTGAACCAATTTTATTTCTATGTCTTGACCAATAATTATACTTTCGTTTTCTTTTCTTGATAATATTAACATTTTTCAACCTTATTTAGAAGATATTTTACTGTATTTTCTTTAATATTAATTATACTAAAGTATTTTTTTGTTTCAATATAATAACTTCCTTCATCACAATATGTTAAATCTTCAAGAGATAAAAGAAGACCATTTTGGAGTTTGTTTGGATTTTTAATAAAATTAGGCTTTAAATCAAGATATTTTAAGATATCTAAGCTTTCTTCATTATTATAAACAAATTCTCCTTCTTTAACGCGTTCTAAAGAGCTTAAGCTTGCATAAATACCTAATTTTCTAGCAAAAAGCTCGCAATAAGATCGTATATAAGATCCTTCACTAACACTTATTTGTATATTTAAAAAAGGATGATTATAGCTTAAAATTTTGCAATTAAAAATTTCCATTTCAGAAGGTTTTAAATTTACTTCTAAACCTCTTCTGGCCAATTCATAAGCACGAATTCCATTAACTTTTTTAGCACTAAATGTAGGTGGAGTATAAGAGATTTTTCCTTGCATTTTTTTTATGGTTTGTTCTAAAATTGTGAGTTTAAATGCTTTTAAAGTTTTGATTTCTTGTATGTTTTGATCATCAAGGCTTAAAGAATGCATTCCAAGCCACAATGTGGCTTTATAGGTTTTTGGGGTTTTTTTTAAGAAGCGAAAAAGTTTTGTATATTGTCCAAATGCAACGATTAAAACTCCTTTGGCAAAAGGATCTAATGTACCAGAATAGCCTGCTTTTTTATTTTTGTATTTTTTCTTGAGTTGATGTAAAAAAGCATTAGAACTTAAACCTCTAGGTTTAAAGGCTGCAAAGATTTTATTCATATTATTTTTTCTACAAAACTTGCCATAATAGTACGCATTATACCGCCAAAATTGATGGTGAGTTTTTCTTCTTTAGTATTTTTATTTACTTCAACAACCCTGCCAATGCCAAAAATTTTATGTTTGATGAGATCACCTTTGCTAAAACCGTTTGTATTGTGAGGTTTTGTTTTTTTATTGCTAAGTTCGCTTTCTTCTAAAAAACGACTAGGGCTTATATTTGCCCTTAAACCGTTATGAAAACGAGAGTGAGCCACACTAATACTAAGGGATTTTTTAGCGCGTGTAAATGCAACATAAGCAAGACGGCGTTCTTCTTCAAGATTTGTTTCGTGGTTTAAAGGAAAAAAACCTTCATCAAAGCCTATAATAAAAACATGATCAAATTCTAAACCTTTGCTAGCATGGATACTCATAAGGCAAATGCATTCTTCATCTAAGCCATCTTGATCGCTGAGTAAAGAAATTTCGCTTAATAAATCTTCTAATGTAGAATCAGGGTTTTCTTTGAGTTTGTCTTTTAAATTTGCATAGAATTCATCAAGATTGCGAACTCTTTCTTCACCTTCATCTTGTTTTGAAAAATAATCTTTGATTTTAAAGAGTTTTTCTATATTATCAAGCACTTCTTTTAAATTATCATAGCTTTTTAAAGTATGGATATTTTGTATGAAAGCATTTGCTTCACTTTGAGCTTTTTTATTTGCTAAAATTCCTATACCACCATTGCTTTCACACAGTGCATCAAAGAGTGAAATTTGATATTTTTGTGCGTATTGTTCTAATTTTTTTAAAGCTTGGGTGCCTATAGATCTTTTAGGACGATTGATAATTCTTTTAAAAGATAAATCATCATGAGGATTTAAAATGAGTCTAAGGTATGAAATGAGATCTTTTATTTCTAATCTTTCATAAAAGCGCATGCCACTAAGCAATTTATAAGAAATTTTCTCTTTCATGAGTGCTTCTTCTATGGCTCTTGATAATGCATTGACGCGAAATAAAATAGCAATTTCTTTGGCTTCAACTCCACAATCTAATAATTTTTTTATTTTTTGTGCGATACGCAAGCTTTCATCTTTTTCGCTTTCATTATTGAAAATTACTATACTTTCTCCTGGATCTTTGGTGCAAATTAGGGTTTTTCCAAGGCGTTGTTTATTATATGCTATGAGGTTATTGGCTGCTTTTAAGATCGTGCCTACAGAGCGGTAATTGTGTTGAAGTTTTATAAGCTTGACATTTTTAAATTCATTTTTAAAATTTAAAATATTTTCGATTTTTGCCCCACGCCAACTATAAATGCTTTGATCATCATCTCCTACAACGGTAATGTTTTCATGTGCATAACATAGATTTTTTAGGATTTTATATTGCAAGGTATTAGTGTCTTGATACTCATCAACGGTGATGTAATTATAAAGCAAGCTTTGTTCTTTGGCGAAATTTTTATCAGCTTCTAAAATAATATTGCTTAATAATAAAAGATCATCAAAATCTACAAAATTTTGTTTTAATAAATATTCTTCATAAGCACGATAGTAAGTAGCAAATTTATACATATTTTGGTACTTTTCATTATTATGATCTTTTAATGAGTCTAAATCTTTAAAGATGTCTTGAGATCTTTTACTTTCGTTTTTAAAATAAGATATGTATTTGATGATGTCATAAACGTTATCTTTGGTTTTATCAAGAATTAAATCTTTAATGATTTTTTTCGTATCATCTGTATCGATCACAACAAAGTTATTTTTGCGTTGTAATCTTTCAAAATGAAGTTTTAAGAATAAAAGTCCAAATTTATGAAAAGTACAAAGTAGAGGGTTTTCATTGCCTCGTAAAAAACTCAGTGCTTTATGACGCATGATGCTTGCGGCTTTATTGGTAAAAGTAAGGGTGAGAGTATGATGAGATGGGATGCCTACTTCACCGACTAAATAAGCAAGACGAGTGGTGATGGTTTTAGTTTTTCCACTACCTGCGCCTGCTAAGATAAGCATAGCTCCATCAATATGGCTTGCAGCTTCTTTTTGATTTTCGTTTAAACCTTCAAATAGAGTCATTTTTTAAAGATATCTTGATTTTTTGGATTGTTTAAAAATATATTTTTTGATTTTTGAGAGTTATGGTTTTCTTTGGGTTTATATAGACTAAAATTGACAAATAAAACACTATTTTGTACTTGAATTTGTGTAATAGATCTTAAATCAACTTTAACAAAACTATCAAAATCATCATTGCCAAAGCCAGCATGAAATTGAATGTAATCTTTTGTCAATTGGATGGATTTAAAAGTATATCCTCCAAGAGCAAAAAGAGCATAGGGATTTTGTCTTAGATCTAATTCTGAGGGAAGTTCAGGATTAAAATCTATAAATTTTGTGTTTGCAACTATGGAAAATTCTATATTTTTTTGTGTTAAAATTGTAATTATCTCATAGCAATGTTTTTGCATACTGTTGATAAAAGTTTCATCTTCTAATATCTTTTTTAGCATATTTTTAACTCCATAAATTCATCAACAAGTTTTTGAATTTCTTTTATGCCTATTTCCCAAAAATTTTCATCTTCTATATCAAAACCAAACATTTGCACAAGTTCTTTAGGGCTGATGCTGCCACCTAAAGAAAGCATTTTGATATAAAGTTCTTTGAAATTTTCGCATTTTCCACTTTTATAAAGCCCATAAAGAGCTAAAACTAAAAGTTGTGCATAAGCATAAGCATAACAATAAAAAGGAGAGTGGATAAAATGAGGGATATAACTCCACCAAAAAGCATAATTTTTTGTAAGTTTTATACTGTCTTGAAACATTTTTTGAGATTCTTCCATCCAGATTTTGTTTAATTCTTCAGTGCTAAGTTCATTTTCTTGAGCGTGTAAGCGTCTTTCAAAGCAGGTAAAATTGATTTGTCTATAAAAGGTTGCAAAAATATCTTCAATTTTATTTGCATATAATGCTAAGAGTTCTTCTTTTTTGAGTTTGTCTTTAATAAAATCAAAAATCAGCATTTCAGCAAAAACAGAAGCTGTTTCTGCTGTAGTTAAAGGTGTGTTTTGATTTAAATAGCTTACATTATAAGAAAGTTGCTGATGGATGGTATGTCCTAATTCATGCGCGAGTGTGAAAAGATCGCGTCTTTTGTTGGTATAATTTAGCAAAACAAAAGGGTGGGCATCTGGGGTAGCAGAGTGAGAAAAGGCACCGCCTTGTTTGTTTTCTTGTGGATATACATCAATCCAGCCTTTATCAAAAGCATTCTTAGCTATGTCATAAAATTGAGGAGAAAATGCTTTAAAAGCCTTTAAAACTATATCTTTACTTGTTTGAAAGTCAAAATTCGGTTCTTTTCCAATGGGTGCATACCTATCGTAATCTTTTAACTCATCATAACCTAGAATTTGTTTTTTTCTTTTATAAAATTTTGATACCAAATCAAAATGTTTTTGTGCGCTAAGTATTAAAGAATCTACGCTTTTTTGCGAAATTTGATTGCTAATATGTCTTGAAATTTCAGCATTTTCATATCCTCTTAATAAACCTATATTTTTTCTTTCGGTTTTAATCATATTAATGATAAAGCTTAACAATTTGATATTTTTTTGCAAAACTTTGGTGAATTTTTTAGCAGCTTTTTTACGTACTGATCTGTCTTGATCATACATTTTGCTTAAAATTTCTTCTTCGCTAAGCTTTTTACCTTCAAAAGGAATTTTTAAAGCACTCATAATTTCATCAAAAAGTCTACTAAAAGCTTGTGCACCAGTGTTTGAAAGATAAAGCATGATACGTTCTTCATTTTTACTAAGATTATAGCGTTTATTTTCAATTAAATTAGAAAGATAAAAACTATAATTTTTGCAAAAATTTAAAAATTCTTGACTTTTTTGAGGGTCTAATTCGCAAAATTCAAGTTCAAAGAAAAGTAGATTTTCTTCTATTTTTTTGCATTCTTCTTCATATTTGGCATAAAAAGATCCATCTTGAGTGTTTTTTGCAAAAAGCAAATAAGCATAAGTTATGATTTTTCCAAGAGCTTGATTTAAATTTTCATAATTTATTAAAGCTTGCGAAAAATCTTTAGCATTTAAAGTATGAAGTTTGTTTTCGTATTTTTTTTTGAAATTTAAACTAGCTTGGATTTGATTTTGAGTAAAATTTTGTAATTCTTCTTTATTTTTAAATAAGGCACTTAAATCCCATTCTAACATATTTTATCCTTTATTTTCTAGTATAAGTTTTTTAAGAACAGCCATTCTAATGGCAATTCCGTTTTTAACTTGTTTTAAAACCAAAGTTCTTTCATCTTTCATGATCTCATCACTTATGTCTATATTACGGTTGACAGGGCCAGGGTGTAATAAGATAAGCTTTTTATTTTCAATAAGATTTTTTTGAATGCAAAAATCATTAGCATAATCTTGAAGTGAAGCATAAACGGTTTTATTATGTCTTTCAGTCTGTGTTCTAAGACTCATTATTATATCTGAATTTTCTATGATATTTTTATTAAATTGATAAAATTTTTTAAGAGAAGTATGAGGCATGAAATGTGGCGGTGCAACTAAGACAATATCAAGATTAAATCTTGTTAAAAGTTCTATATTAGATGCAGCAACGCGTGAATTTTTAATGTCTCCTACTATACAAATTTTTTTACCTTCAACCTTGCCATTAAAATGGTTATAAATAGTAAATAAATCCAATAAAGCCTGAGTAGGGTGAGAGTGCTTTCCATCTCCTGCATTTATAATAGGACAATGCGTGTGTTTTGCAAGTATTAAAGGAACGCCTGAATGCGCATGTCTTATAATAATAGCATTAGGACTCATGGCATCTAAATTAGCAACTGTATCATATAAGGTTTCACCTTTGCTTGAACTTGATCTTGAAACATCAAGCCTTAAGACTCTAGCACCTAGTCTTCTTGTAGCACTTTCAAATGAGGAAAGCGTGCGTGTGGAATTTTCAAAGAAAATCGTTGTAATGCTTTTGCCTTCAAGGAAGGTTCTAGGTTTTTCATCTAAAAAATCTTTTGCTTCTTCAAAAAGCTTAATGATTTCACTTTTACTAAAGTCTTTTGTAGTGATAAAATGACGCATATTTTACCTTAATTTATTTTTAGCAAATTGCTATAAAAATGTTTTACAGAGTTATTTCAAGTACTCTTGATACTATTATTAATTATAAAACCTAAAATGGCAATGTTTTTATTGCTATATCATAATAAAAATTTCTAGCTTTGATTTTATCTAACCTAAGCTTAATTTTTGGAAATTTATAGGCTTTTTAGTATGGGCTTTGATTTGATATTTTTAGATTATAAAAATAAAGCAAAGATTAAAAATATTTTGCTTAGATGCTTGATGATAAAAAATTATTTGTTTTTACAATCTAATGTATTTTTAATTTAAAGAAATCATTAGACTTTGTTAATAATTAAGCTTGAGCAAGTTTAATTAAGTTACAATATCATTTTATTTTAAACGAAAGGACTTTTATGTATCTATTCACTTCAGAAGTCGTAAGTGCAGGTCATCCAGACAAATGCGCTGATATAATCGCTGATACAATAGTGGATATACTCTTGAAAAATGACAAAAATTCAAGAGTGGCGAGTGAGGTTTTTGTCGCAGGAAATAAGGTTGTGATAGGAGGCGAAGTTAAATCAAATCACAAGCTTAGCAAAGCTGATTACGATAATTTAGTTAAAGATGTTTTGAAAAATATCGGATATGATGGGGCAGGGCATTTTAGTAAAGAAGAATGTTTGCATCCTGATGAGGTTGATGTAATGGTGTTTTTAAATGAGCAAAGCCCAGATATCAATCAGGGTGTAGATCAAGAAGGCGGAGAAACAGGAGCAGGTGATCAAGGCATTATGTTTGGTTTTGCAAGTTGCGAAGCACAAGAGTATATGCCAGCAGCTATTAGTTATGCTAGAATGCTTTGTGATAAGGTGTATGCTTATGCAAAAGCCAATCCACATGAGCTTGGTGTAGATATTAAAACTCAAGTGACTATTGATTATGGCACGAAAGCAAATTTTGAAAATTGTAAGCCACAAAGTATTCATACCATAGTCGTTTCAGCACCTTGCGTTGCAAGTATGAAAATACAAGATTTAAGATCTTTAATAATGAAATTAATCTTAGACACTAATTTACCTCAAGGACTTTTCAATCCTGAAAAAACTAAAATTTTAATCAACCCAACAGGTAAATATGTCAATCACTCTTCCTTGCATGATAGTGGTTTAACAGGAAGAAAGCTTATAGTTGATAGTTTTGGTGGTTATTCTCCAATAGGTGGTGGTGCACAATCTAGCAAGGATTATACTAAAGTAGATAGAAGCGGACTTTACGCAGCTAGATGGCTTGCGAAAAATATAGTTGCAGCAGGGCTTGCTAAAAAATGCATAGTGCAACTTAGCTATGCTATAGGTGTTGCAAAACCAACTTCAGTTAGTGTTGATTGTATGGGGACAAATACTAGCGTTAATGATGATATTTTAAGTGAATTTGTAATGCAAAATTTTGCTTTAACACCAAATTGGATCCGAGATAAATTTCATTTAGATAAACCAAGTAAAGAAACTTTTCTTTATGCAGATGTAGCAGCACGCGGACAAGTAGGGCAAAAAGACTATCCTTGGGAGAAACTTGATGCTTTAGAACAATTTAAAACTTTGATTTAGATTGTTAAACACACAAGCTTAACATTGAGAAGCTTGTGTGTTTTTAAGATATTAAAAAGTGTTAATTTTGACTTAGAGGGATATTTAAAAATATCCCCCATAAATATAAAAGTTAGGAAGGAGGCTAAATAAATTTTTATTTAGCTTGGGGTTTAAAAACCCCTCTAAGTCAAAAAGTTTTATAATTATAAAACAAAATAACTTAAATTACTTTAAAACCACAATAATTATTATTTTTTTGTAATTTTTAAATTCAATGCTTAATTTAACAGATTTTTCCACTCTTGGATGAGTCTTTTTTTAGGTAATATTAGTGCATTTTCTTTGCCATTTGTTGCATGATAAACACTAACACCATATTTACTTGAGTAAAATTTCATCAAGAGTTGTTGGAGTTTGTACTCGCTGCTGTGATTAAACCAGGCATTATTACTTAAGGCTATGATGATTTGTGAATTTTTGTAATTTTGCTCTTTAGTAGCTTCATAACAAATAGCATTGGTGATGATTTGATTATCTAGTTTGTATTTACTTTGTATAGGTCCTTGAGAAAATTCTTGCATATTTTGTAAAAAATGTTTTTTTACAAAATCAGTAAAAAATGGGATTTTTTCACCAAAAGGGACTAAAAAATGTTTGTTTAAAATATAAACATTGCCTTTTTTGAAAATATAGGTGCTATTATAGATAAGTTCTTTTTCTATATTTAATGCTCCTGTAATAATGGTGATTTGATGAGATAGATTTTTAAGTATGAGTTTATACTTAGTGTTTTGCAAATTAAAAGCAAAAGCAGTTTCAGGCAAGATTACTAGATCTTTTTTTTCTTTTATAGCTTGAAGAATTTCTTGGATTAAAAAATCAGAACTAGGTATGAGATTTTCTTTTAAGAATTTTTTATCTTGAGAAATATTAGTATTAATGAGTTTGTAATTTAAATTAAGAGTATGTGCTGTTTTTTCATCGTATTGAAAACCAATAGAGAATAAAAGAACAATAATAGCCATTTTATAATATCTTGAAATATATCCTTCGTGAAGAAAATAAGCTATTAAAAACAAGCAAATAATACCACGATAGCTTGGATCAAAAAAACCATACACTGTAAAAATTCCCCAATTAAGCCAGTCAAAACCTAAAGGATGGATAAAACTTAAGCAAAAAATTCCACATAGCCTTAAAAAATCGAATTTTAATATATAGCATAGTCTAAAAAGTATGCCATAAACAAGTCCAACTATAATTGGAATTATAATTATGAGATAAGTTAAATCGAAGTAAATTGAAGATAAACCTAGCCACCAAAACCAAAGAATTCCTACAAAAAATCCTATCCAAAAATAATGTTTAGCATTTTGACTTTTTAAAAGTAAAACCAAGCCCCATATTGCTAAAAAAGGACTGATACTTTGAGTAAAAATATTTTCAAAAAATGATAAGTAAATAGAATTTGAAAGTAAAATTGCAATAAAAAAGACTTTTATTATTTTAAAAATGATAGAATTAGTATTTACTTTTTTTGGAATAAAGGAAAAATATGACAGAAAATTCAATTTTAACTTCATTGTTACCTCTTGTAGTGTTATTTGCGATTTTTTATTTCTTGGTTATTAGGCCTCAGCAAAAGCAAGCAAAAGCACATAAGCAGATGCTTGAGTCCTTGCAAAAAGGAGATAAAATCATCACCAATGGTGGACTCATTTGTGAAGTAATAAAACCAGAGGAAGATTTTATCAAAGTTAAGCTTAATGAAGATAATGTTACAGCAAAAATTTCACGAGATTTTATAGCAAAGAAAATTAATGCGTAATTCTAAAATCAGCTACCGTTTGATTGTTTTTATAATGGTATTTATTTTTGGAGTGGTGTTTTCTTTGCCTTCTTTTTTGCAGTCTGAACGTGGAGCTAAGATCAATTTAGGACTTGATTTGCAAGGTGGGCTTTACATGCTTTTGGGTGTGGATAATAAAGAAGCTGTGAAGTCAAAAATTAAATCGATTGCATCTTCATTAAATTATTCTTTTAATAAAGAAAATATTTTAAATGATGGCTTGAGTACTCATGATGATATTTTAGAGTTTACTTTACTAGATAATGCTGATCTTGTAAAAGTTGAAAATTTGCTTAAAGAAATCAAAGGAATTGATGTGCAAAGTGAAAATATGCATTACCGAATTTCTTTCACCCCTGAAGAAGTAAAAAGTATAGAGAATTTTGCACTTTTACAAGCAGTTGAAACTATAAGAAATCGTTTAGATCAGTTTGGCTTAGCAGAGCCAACAGTGGCTAAGCAAGGTGAAGATAAAATTTTAGTAGAGCTTGCAGGCATTAAAACTAAAGAAGAGGAATTAAGGGCTAAAGAGCGTATTACCAAAGCAGCACATTTGCAATTAATGGAAGTGGATGATTCTAAAATGAGTCAAGCTTCTACTATGAGTGATGCTGAAGCAGCAAGCTATGGTATTATTTTAGTTCCTGATTCTCGCAATCCTAATTTAAAATATCCTTTAAAAAGCGTGCCTATTCTTGATGGTTCTATGCTTACTGATGCTAGAGTAGGATTTAGCGATAAGAGTAATTATCCTGTTATTAATTTCACTTTAAATGCAGAAGGTTCTAGAAAATTTGCTGATTATACTGGAGCTAATGTAGGAAAACGTCTTGCAATTGTGCTTGATAATAAGGTATATTCTGCACCTTCTATTAACGAACGTATAGGTGGAGGAAGTGGACAAATTAGTGGGGCATTTACTCAAGAAGAAGCACATGATGTGGCAGTGGCTTTAAGAAGCGGGGCTTTACTTGCTCCTGTAAAGCTTCTTGAACAAAGAAGCATAGGACCGTCTTTGGGTGCAGATAGTATTAAAATGAGCATGATAGCTTTAATCGGTGCTTCGCTTTTTATTATTGTGTTTATGATAATGTATTATGGTATAGCCGGAATTTTTGCTAATATTGCTATGCTTGTGAATGTTTTAGTGGTTGTGGCTGTTATGGCGATGTTTGGAGCTACTTTAACTTTACCAGGAATGGCCGGTTTGGTTTTAACTGTAGGTATGGCTGTGGATGCAAATGTTATTATAAATGAACGTATTCGAGAACTTTTACGTGAAGGAATGAGTATAAGAGCTAGTATAGAACAAGGTTATAAAAATGCTATGAGTGCTATTGTAGATTCAAACATCACTTCTCTTGTAACTTCTGTGGTTCTTTATGCCTATGGAACAGGCACGGTTAAAGGTTTTGCTGTGACTTTAGGAATTGGTATTGTTGTTTCTATGATTACAGCCATTTGGGGAACCCATGGAATGTTTGATTATTTTATGACTCGTATAGAAAAAAGCAATAATACAAGATTTTGGTTTGGTTATAGGAGATAATAATGCAGTTTTTTAAAGAAAAGAAGATTTATGATTTTATGAGAATACGTTTTATTGCTATTTCTTTTTCTTTTATCTTGTTTTTTGGTTCTATTTATTTGTTTTGGGAAAGAGGATTGCAATATGGTATTGATTTTAGTGGAGGAACCTTAGTTCAATTAAAATACGAAAGCGTGGCACCTTTAGATCAAATTCGTGAAATTTTAGAAAAGCAAGGCAATTTTCAAAATTTGTCTGTAACAGAATTTGGAAGCAGTGAAGAAGTCACAATACGTTTTTTAGAAAGCAATGATAATGTAAGCAATGATATAGGTGAGTATATTGTAACCCTTTTGAAAGATACAGGAAAATTTGAAGTACGTCGTGCGGATATAGTAGGTCCAAAGGTAGGTGATGAACTTAGAAATAAAGGTCTTATGGCCATAGCTGTATCTTTAGTAGCGATTTTAATTTATATAGCTATACGTTTTGAATGGCGTTTTGCGCTTGCAGCTATTATTAGCGAAATTCATGATGTTGTGATTACTTTAGGGGCTATTTCTTTATTTAAAATTGATGTGAATTTGGATACTTTAGCAGCTGTTTTAACTGTGCTTGGGTATTCTTTAAATGATACGATTATTATTTTTGATAGGATTAGAGAAAACATTAAAACAAGCAAAAAAAATGAGCTTTCATCTATAATTAATGAAAGCGTTTCAGTGACTTTATCAAGAACGGTTTTAACTTCAGGGCTTACTTTAGTCACAGTTGTGATGCTTTATTTTTTTGGTGGAGAGATGATACAAGGTTTTTCTTTAGCTTTAATCGTAGGTATAATAATAGGCACTTTAAGTTCTATTTTTGTAGCAAGTCCGACTTTATTATGGTTTCAATTTAGTGTACTTGATTTTAGAAATAAAGAATTAGAAAAAATAAAAAGACAACAAGAAAAAGAGCGTCATCGTACTATGTATGAAAAAGGGATAATTTAAGGAGAAATTATGGCTTATAAAGCAAGTTTAATAGAGGCAAAATGGCAAAAAATTTGGGATGAAGAAGAATATTTTGAGCCAAAAGATGATTTCACCTTAGCTAAAAAATATATTTTATCGATGTTTCCTTATCCTAGCGGTCGTATCCATATGGGTCATGTAAGAAATTATACTATAGGGGATGCTTTAGCAAGATATTATCGCAAAATAGGATTTAATGTCTTACATCCTATAGGTTTTGATAGTTTTGGCATGCCTGCAGAAAATGCTGCAATCAAACATAAAATTCATCCAAAAACATGGACTTATGAAAATATAGCCTATATGAAAAAAGAACTTTTTTCTTTGGGTTTTTCTTTTTCGAAAAGAAAAATACTTGCAACTTCAGATCCTTTTTATACGAAATTTGAACAAGAATTATTCATTAAAATGTTTGAAAAAGGTTTGATTTATACTAAAGAAGCAAAGGTAAATTGGTGTGAACAAGATCAAACTGTTTTGGCTAATGAGCAAGTAGAGGATGGTAAATGTTGGCGTTGTGGTCATGAAGTGGTTCAAAAAAAGATGCCAGGATATTATGTTAAAATTACTGCTTATACTGAAGAACTTTTAAAAGATTTAGATAAGTTAAAAGATAAATGGCCTAATCAAGTTTTAACTATGCAAGAAAATTGGATAGGTAAGAGTGAGGGCTTGGAATTTTGTTTAAATTTAGATGAGGAAAGTAAGCAAAAAGCCTGTGCTGATTCTTTAGAAGTTTTTACTACTAGGGCAGATACTATTTATGGTATATCTTATATAGCTTTAGCTCCAGAGCATCCTATAATTCAAAATTTACTTATCAAAGCGTACTTAAATGAAGATGTATCGGATAGAATTAAAGCAATGCAAAATCAAAGTCCAAGAGAAAGGCAAAGCGCTTTAAAAGAAGGATATTTTTTAGGAATTTATGCCATACATCCTTTAAGCAAAGAAAAAATTCCTTTATGGGTGGCAAATTTTGTTTTGGCTGATTATGGTAGTGGTGCAGTAATGGCAGTTCCAGCTCATGATGAAAGAGATTTTGACTTTGCACAAAAATATAATTTGGCTATAAAACAAGTCATTCAAACTCAAAAACCCTTGCCTTACACTCAAAAATCAGGCAAACTTATTAATAGTGAAGAATTTAATGAACTTGATTGTAATGAAGCAAGGCTAAAGATTATTTCTAAACTAGAAGCGCAAAATATAGGAAAAAAAGTTGTAAATTTTAAGATTCGCGATTGGGGGGTTTCACGTCAAAGGTATTGGGGTGCACCTATTCCTATGGTTAAATGTCAAAATTGTGGTATAGTGCCTCAAAAATTAGAAAATCTTCCTATAGTTTTACCTCAAGATGTACAAATCACAGGAGAAGGAAATCCTCTTGATAAGCATCCTACTTGGAAAATCTGTATTTGTCCAAAATGTGGTCAACAAGCACAAAAAGAAAGCGATACTTTAGATACCTTTTTTGAAAGTTCATGGTATTTTGCACGTTTTGCAAGCGATGAAAAGACTTGGGAAGAAAAGGTTTTGGATAAAAAAAGCGTGAGTTATTGGATGAATGTGGATCAATATGTAGGGGGTATTGAACACGCGATCTTACATTTACTTTATGCGAGGTTTTTTCAAAAAGTTTTAAGAGATTTGGGATATTTAACTCAAGATGAACCCTTTAATAGGCTTTTAACCCAAGGTATGGTTTTAAAAGACGGGGCTAAAATGTCAAAATCTAAGGGTAATGTTGTAGATCCTGATGAAATTATTAAAAAATACGGTGCTGATACTGCAAGACTTTTTATACTTTTTGCCGCACCTCCAGCTAAAGAATTAGAATGGAATGATGATGCGCTTGAAGGTGCTTATAGGTTTATTGCTAAACTTTATGATAGAGCACAAAAAATAAGAAAAGATAAGCTTTTAGAATTAAAACAAGAAAATTTAAATAAAGAAGAAAAATATGCAAGATTGAAAGTTTATGAAGCTTTAAAAAAATCTTTTGAAGTTTATGAGCAAAGTTTTGCTTTTAATACTTTAATCGCAGCTTGTATGGAAGCTTTAAATGCTTTAGCAAGCTGCAATAATGAGGCTTTAGAGCAAGAAGCATTTTATATTATTTTAAATATTTTAGAGCCTATTATTCCTCATGTTTGTTTTGAGCTTAGTAAAGAGCTTTTTGATTGTAAAAATTTTGTTAAATTAAATCTTAAAGAAGAGGTTTTTATCAAGGATAACTTAAGTTTAGTTGTGAGTATTAATGGTAAAAAAAGAGCTGAATTTGAGGTTTTAAGTACAGCTAGCAAAGAAGAAATTATGATGCTTGCAAAAGAAAATGTCTCTAAATGGCTTGAAGGTAAAACTATAATTAAAGAAATTTATGTGGAAGCTAAGTTGGTTAATTTGGTGGTTAAATGAAAAAGATTTTAGTTTTTTTTATAGCTTTATTTTTAGCCGCTTGTGGCTATGTACCTACTTCAAAAATTGCCAACAATATTTTTGATGAGAAAGTTTATGTTAATGTTGAATTAAGCCAACAAGATCCAAGAAATAGTATTTTTGTGGCTGATACTTTAAAAGAAATGGTGATTGCAAAGCTAGGACGTAAACTTGCTTTAAAGCATGAGGCTGATGATGTTATTAATGTTAAGATGAATAATTTAGAATTTATTCCTTTAGCTTATGATAAAAATGGCTATGTTATTAGCTATAAGGCTAAATTGAATTTGGATTTTCATGTTGTTTTTAAAGACGGATTAAGCCAGACTTTTAGTACAAGTGGAAGCTATAATTTTGATATTTCACCTAATAGCATTATTAGTGATTCTGCACGGTATGAGGCTATTCGATCGGCTTCGGGAGAAGCATTTGATGAATTTATTTCTGTAATAGCCATTAAAGGGCAAAAGCGTCATGCTAAACACCAATGAAATAGCTAAGCAAACTTTAATTGTATTAAAAGAGAGAAAATTAAAACCTACTCCTGAAAATTATGCAGAGATTTTTGAAGAAATTTCTTTAAAACACGGTATTACAAGTTCTAATAAGATTAAACTTGATAAATATAAAGCCTTGCTTTTACCAATTTATCAAAAGCAACTAGAGTCTAAAACTATACATACTTTAGAAGAACTGCTTAGTTTTTTAATTTCTATTGTAAATAGGCAAAGTGGAAAGCAATTTAGTGAGTTTTTTGAATTTTTATCTATAGTTTTTAAAGTTTTGCAAGTTAGTAAGGATAAAAAAATAAGAGAATTAGCTAAACTCACTTCAATGAGAATTTCTAAAACTATGGATAGTGAAGGTATTTATTTGCTTTTTAAAAAGTGGAAAGAATTTGAAAAAAATTATGATCAAAAGGATTTAGAAGAGCAGCTTCATCAATATGGTATTAATAAAGATGATGATTATGATAACGCGATTAAAAAACTTTTAATAAAGCTTCAAAAGTATGATGATGAGTATTTTGTCCAATTATTGTGTTTGGGTTTAAAACCTTCTTTGGTAGAAGATGTTAAAATTCAAACTTTCATACAAACTTTAATGCGAAAGCCTTTTATTATAGAGCAAAAAGATTTTAAGAATGAGTTGATGAAATTTGTAAATCACCGTATAGTGATTGATAATATCTATGTTCAAAAAAATTTGAATTTTTTCCATGATAATTTGAAAAAAATTTATCAATCGCTTATTTTACTTGATAAATCTAACCAAGATAATATAGATTTTATAAAGACTTTAAAGCCAGATGGGAAAGGGGAGGTGAGGCTTAGTTTTGAAGATTTGAATTTGATGTTTAAGCAATTTGGAGAAAAGATCGTAATTTTAAATAAGCAAATTCAATTTACACAGAGTTTAGAAGAAAGGCAAGCTTGGAGTGTTTTTAAAGAGCTTGAAAAAATGGATGAAAATTTCAAAAAATATAAGGTTAATTATTCTTTAGCATTGTTTTGTATAACAAATTATGTTTTTATTATGGAAAAATACGGCATAGCAAGCTTAAATGAAATTTTTGTACGTTTTAGAAAAATTCTTAAAGATTCTTGCACCCAATTTGATGAACTTTGGATGATAGATGAGAAAAGTTATTTAATCATATCTCCTGGAACAAGCAAGGATGAAATAGCCCATCTTGTTAACAAAAATCTTAGTACTATAGAAAATTTTCGATTTATTTATAAACAAGATATCATAGTTCCTAAGATTGATGTGGCGTATCTTGATAAGCAAAGCATGCCCAATGTCAATATTTTAGAAGAATTAATGAAGTGTTCTAGCTAGATGAGTAATATGGAAAAAATTGAGAATTTTTTAGCTCGTAAAACTACAAATTATGAAAAAATAGATCGTTTTTTGATGTTTAGAATGTATGAAAAATATAAAAATCATTTTAAACATATCCCTATAATCCAACTCATAGGTACTAATGGCAAGGGTAGTACAGGCAGGTTTTTAACCCAGCTTTTAGAAAATTTAAACTATACAGTAGGTCATTATACTAGTCCACATATTTTTAGTTTTAATGAAAGGTTTTATCTTGAAGGTAAAATTGCAAGTGATGAACAATTACAAAAATCCCATGATAAACTTGAAGGTATTTTTCAAAAAGATTTGGAAAAATTAAGTTATTTTGAGTATGCCACCTTTTTGGCTATGTTTTTATTCCAAGATTGCGATTTTATTGTTTTAGAAGCAGGTGTAGGAGGGGAATATGATGCTACTTCTGTATTTGAAAGAAAAATGAATATTTTTACAAAAATTGGTTTAGATCATACTCAAATTTTGGGCAATTCTTTAAAATTGATTGCAAGAACTAAGCTTAAAGTCATGGCACCTTTAGCGCTTATAAGCGATGAACAAGAAAAAATTGTGTTTGACTTGGCACAAAAAATTGCTTTATTAAAAAAGGCTAATTTAGAATTATCTTCTTTAGCTTCTTATTTAACAGAAGATTTTAAGATTTATTGTATGAAATTCTCTTTGCCTTATTTTTTAAGACACAATTTAAAATTGGCTTTAAAAGCGTGTGAACTTCTAACTTCTAAAAAGCAAACTTTAAAAGCCTTTCAAAATTTACAAGCTTTAAATTTACAAGCAAGATGTGAGCAAATTGCCCAAGATGTTTTTGTCGATGTGGGGCATAATGTTATGGCTGCTCAAGCCTTGCTTGAAAGATTTAAGGGAGAAAAAGTAAATCTCATTTATAATTCTTATCTAGATAAAGATATTTTTGAAATTTTAAAAACATTAAAGCCTATTATTGATACAATACAAATTTATAAGTATAAAAGCGTAGAACGGAAATTGGCTGATGATGAAATTTATAGTGTTGCATCAAAACTAGAAATTAAATGTGAAGAATTTAAGAATTTAAAAGAAAATAAGAAAAAATTAGTTTTTGGATCTTTTATGCTGGTAGAAAATTTTTTAAAGGAGTGGAGTGGTAAAAAATAAATTCACTATTACCATTACAGATATTAACGGTTCAAAACATTTTTATTTAAATCAAATAATTAAAACAATAGTTTTTTATACTCTTGCTTTTATTATTTTATTTTTAGTTTTTAGTGGTTTTTATATCAAATATCTTGATAGTAAACTTGATGATATTAGTCAAAAACGCGAAGAGCTTTTAAAAAAAAGCAAAGAGCTAGAATTAGCTAATGCACAAATGCAAAAGAGTATAGAAGAAAAAGCACAACAATACGCTGAGCTTGAAGATAAGATAGCTTCTTTTGAAGAGGCTTTAGGTTTAGAATCAGAGAACAATCTCACAATCAGTGCAAGACTTGATAATCTTCAGCTTACTAATGAACAACAACTTGGAATTTTAGGACAAATTCCTAATGGTTGGCCTATTGAAAATAAGGGGGTTACTGGAAATTTTGGATGGCGAGAACACCCTCTTTTAAAAAGAAAAGAATTCCATCCAGGCATTGATTTAAGAGCTGAAAGCGGAACTCCTATTTATGCTCCGGCAAATGGAGTAGTAGAGTTTTCAGGCTATAGCGATAATGGTTATGGTTATAATGTTATTTTATTGCATAATTTTGGTTTTAAAACTGTATTTGCACATATGATGCGTAAAGAAGTTGTTAAAGCAGGTCAATTTGTAAGCAAAGGACAATTAATAGGATATACCGGAAATACAGGTCTTTCAACTGGACCTCATTTGCATTATGAGGTAAGATTTATTAATAAAACTTTGCAACCTTTATACTTTTTAAATTTACAAAGGAAAAATATAAATGATTTTTTTAATCAAGAAAGGAGAGTTCCATGGCAATCTTTAATAAAGGCAATATCAGCCCAGCATCCAGCTCTGGTTCAGAAACAACAGTAATTTCTGCAGGTGCTAGGATTGAAGGTAAGTTTTATTTTGCTTCTATGCTTCATGTTGATGGTGAATTAAGTGGGGTTATCCACTCTGAAAGCATAGTAGTTATTGGAAAAAATGGAAATTTAAAAGGTGAATTACAAGCAGATAAAATTGTGGTTAATGGATATTTTGAAGGACAAATTGAAGCAAATAGTTTAGAAATTTTATCAGGTGGGGTAGTTAATGGGGATATTATCATACAAAAAATTTCTATAGAAAATGGAGGTCGTTTTAATGGGACTAGTAGGATTAAAGAAGGTACCATAAAACTTATTGAAAATAATAATGAAGAATAATGCAAGCATCATTTTATGAATATTTGCAAGGATTTGAACTTTGTGAACTTTTACTTTGTAAAGACGATAAGCAGGCTGATTTGCTTGCGCAAGTTTCTCGTTTTAAGGGTATAAAAACTTTTGTTTTGCCAGATTTTAGAGCACAATTTGGCGATGATCTTAGGGTTTTTTCTAAAGAGCTTTTTGAACTTTGTAAGGTTTTAAGTGCTTATCATAAAGAAGAAGAGAAAAAAATTCTCATTTCTCCTTTAAATACGGTTTTAAAAAAACTTCCTGCAAAAAAACATTTACAAAATTATTTTATCAATAGGGATCAAAAGCTTGATTTAGAGCTTTTTAAGGATGAAATTTCAAGATTGGGTTATGAATTTGTAGATATAGTTCAAGATAAGGGTGAAATTTCTATGCGTGCTGATATTGTTGATATTTTTTGTATTAATGAAGAAAACCCTATAAGGATTTTATTTTTTGGCGATGAAATTGAAAGCATGCGGTATTTTGATTTACAAAGTCAAAAGTCCATTCCTAATGAATTAAATCATTTAGAAATTTGCCCTTTTTTGGCATATTTTGACAAAGAAAATTATGCAATTTTTAAAGAAAAATTAGAAAATTTTCAAAGCGATACTTTAATACATGATATAAATTCTTTAGGATTTTGGTGTATTGATGATTTTGTTGATTATTTAGAGCTTGATTTTTTAGCTTGTGAGAAATTTGATACTCAAGATTATGAAAGAGATATAGGTTTTATCAATGCTAAAATTTTGCCCCAAGCTAAAATTTTTAAAGAATTGCAAAGTTCTTATAATAAAGATTTTTTTGAATTTCACAAGAACAAAAAAATAACCCTTTTGGCTAAAAATGAAGCCCTTTTTAAGGCTTTGCAGCTTGATGATACTCAAAATATCCATTTTTTAAAAAGTGATTTAAGACTTAATCTTATTAGTTTTGAAGAATTGATTATTTCTTTAAATAAAAAGGAAAAGCAAAAGACAAGAAAAAAAGCTAGTTTAATTATAGATGAATTAAAAAATGGCGATTATATCGTACATGAAGACTATGGGATAGGGAAATTTTTAGGTCTTGAAATGATAATTGTAAGCGGGAGAAAAAAAGAATTTGTTGCTATAGAATATCAAAATTCTGATAAATTGCTTTTACCAGTAGAAAATTTATATTTAATTGATAAATATTTGGGTATGAGTGGAACTATTCCTAATTTGGATAAATTAGGTAAGACAAGTTTTATTAAACTTAAAGAAAAGCTTAAAACCAAACTTTTGGCCATAGCTTCGCAAATTATCATCATGGCTGCTAAGAGATCTTTAATACAGGCTAAAAAAATTGAAATCAATTTAAATGATCAAGCTAATTTTATAGCTAAAGCGGGTTTTTCTTATACTAGCGATCAAGAACAAGCCTGTAATGAAATTTTAAAAGATTTTCAAAGTGGCATGGTTATGGATAGGCTTTTAAGTGGAGATGTGGGTTTTGGAAAGACTGAAGTAGCCATGAATGCTATTTATCCTGTGGTAAAGAGTGGATTTTGTGTGTTTTTGTTCGTTCCTACGACTTTGCTTTCTCATCAGCATTTTAAAACTTTAAAAAAGCGTTTTGCACCTTTTGATATAGAGGTTTTTAAAATAGATCGTTTTACTAAGTCTGCAGAAAAAAAACAAGTTTTACAAGCTTTAAAAGAAAATCAAGCTTGTGTTATTGTTGGTACTCATGCGCTTTTAAGTATGGAGTGTGAAAATTTAGCGCTTGTTATTATTGATGAGGAACATAAATTTGGGGTTAAACAAAAGGAAAAACTTAAAGAAATAGCTCAAAATTCACATATCTTATCTATGTCAGCCACCCCAATACCAAGAAGTTTAAACCAAGCTTTAAGTTCTATAAAATCTTATAGTGTTTTACAAACTCCTCCTGAAGATAGAATGGATGTAAGAACCTTTGTACGAGAAAACGATGATGCGCTTTTAAAAGAAGCTATAGTAAGAGAATTAAGACGTAATGGGCAAATTTTTTATATCCATAATCATATTGCAAGTATACAACAATGCAAAGATCGTTTATTAGAGCTTTTTCCTAATTTGCGTATTTTAATTTTGCATTCTAAGGTGGATGCTAGGATGCAAGAAGAACAAATATTAAAATTTGAAAATAAAGAATATGATTTGCTTTTAAGTACTTCTATTGTAGAAAGTGGCATTGATTTGCCAAATGCAAATACTATTATCGTAGAAAGAAGTGATCGTTTTGGTATGGCGGATTTACATCAATTGCGTGGACGCGTGGGTAGAAGTGATAAGCAAGGATATTGTTATTTTTTAATCGAGAATAAAAATGCTATTACTAAGGATGCTTTAAAGCGTCTAGTTTCTTTAGAAAGTAATTCTTTTTTAGGCTCAGGCTCAATTCTTGCTTATCATGATCTTGAAATTCGTGGTGGTGGTAATTTATTGGGCGTAGATCAAAGTGGACATATAGAACAAATTGGCTATAGTTTATATCTTAAAATGTTAGAAGATGAGCTTAATGCTTTAAGCAAAAATGAAATCCAACAGCAAGAAAATAAGCTTGATTTAAAACTCAATGTGAATGCTTTTTTAAATAGTGATCTTATCAACGAGGAACGTTTAAGACTTGAACTTTATAGAAGATTAAGTAAATGTAAGCAACTTTATGAAGTTTATGAGATTGAAGGGGAAATAGAGGATCGTTTTGGCAAACTTGATATTTATACTAAGCAGTTTTTGTCTTTGATCGTCATTAAAATTTTAGCTTTAAATAAATTTAAAAGCATAAGTAGTTTTGGTCAAAATATACAATTGATCACTTTAAATGATGAAAAAGAGTTTATTCAAGCAAAAAGCAAAGATGATGAGGATGTTTTAGAAGCGATTTTAGTACATCTTAGAAAGGATTTTTAATCTTAAGGCTAAAATGATTTAATATAAATAATAATTTTTTGAGTTTTTAAGGAGGGTTTGAGTGAATGGAGCACAAATTTTTGCAAAACTTTTAGAATTAGATTTAAAATATGAGGAATTTGATTGGTTTGAAAATAGGGGTTTAAGTGATTTTGAACTTTTAATTTCTGTTGTTTTGACTCAAAATACAAATTGGAAAAATGTTTTAAAGGCTTTAGAGAATTTAAGGCAACAAAATATTATAAATTTAGAGCAAATGAACAATTTATCTGATTTAGAGCTTGCGGCTTTAATTAAACCCAGTGGATTTTATAATACCAAAGCAAAGCGTTTAAAAGCTTTAGTCCAAAGAATTTTAAACACTTATGATAATTTAGAAAATTTTAAAAAAAATGTAGATAGAGAATGGCTTTTAAATACTAAAGGTTTAGGTTTTGAGAGTGCAGATAGTATTTTAAATTATCTTTGTAAAAGAGAAATTTTGGTTGTAGATAGCTATAGTATGCGTTTAGCTTCGCATTTGGGCTATGAGTTTGAAAATTATGAAGATTTGAGAGAATTTTTTCAAAGCGGTATAGAAAGTAAACAGGATAAATTGTGTGAAATTTTAAAAAGAAAATATGAACTTTATGAGCTTTATCAAATTTTTCATGCTCTTATTATTACTTTTGCTAAGCAGAGTTTTAAGGGTGCTAAGTTAAATTTAGAAGCAAAGAAGTTTTTAACAAAATTAAAGGAAAATTTATGAAAGCAAAGGGAAGTGATTTAATCCCGATTCTAACTATAGCAGGAAGTGATTGTAGTGGAGGTGCGGGCATACAAGCTGATCTTAAAACTTTTAGTGCGCATAGGCTTTTTGGTATGAGTGTGATTTTAAGTGTGGTGGCTGAAAATACTGCAAGAGTGATTTCAGTGCATGAAATGCCTGTTAAAAGTGTAGATGATCAAATGCTTGCAGTTTTTGAGGATATAGTGCCAAAGGCTACTAAAATTGGCATGATAGGTTCTTGCGATTTAATCACTTGTATAGCTTATAATTTAGAAAAATTCAAGCCGCAAAATGTAGTCATTGATCCTGTAATGTTTGCTAAAAATGGTTATGCTTTAATGCCTGAAGAAAATTGTGGATTTTTTAAAAAAAACATAATAAAATTTGCTGATGTTCTTACTCCAAATATACCTGAAGCAGAGTTTTTATGCGAATTTAAAATTTCTAATGAAGAAGAAATGATAAAAGCTGCAAAGCATTTGTGCAGTCTAGGGGCAAAGGCTGTTTTGCTTAAAGGTGGGCATAGTAAAGACAATGCTAATGATGTGCTTTTTGATGGTTGTAATATTCATATACTTAAAGCTGAACGTATTAAGACAAAAAATACTCATGGAACAGGTTGTACGCTTTCTTCAGCTATTGCTAGCAATTTGGCTAAAGGCAAGGATTTGCTAAATGCAGTTAGTGAGGCTAAAAAGTATGTAAATAATGCTATTTATTATTCTTTAAATTTAGGTAAAGGTTATGGTCCTATTAATCATTTTGAGTTTGTAAATGAGAAATAAGCTTGATCTTAGCCTTTATCTTGTAGCTTCTAAAGGGCGAAAAAGTGATGCGTTTTTTTTAAACACTTTAGAAAATGCTATAAAAGGTGGGGTAAGTATAGTGCAATTGCGCGAAAAAGAATTGAGTGCAAGAAAATTTTATGAACTTGGTTTAAAAGTGCAAAAACTTTGTAAGGCTTATCAAATCCCTTTTATAATAAATGATAGGCTAGACATTGCTTTGGCTTTAGATGCTGATGGGGTTCATTTAGGACAAGAAGATTTAGAGCCGCACCTTGCAAGAAGGCTTTTGGGTGAAGAAAAAATCATAGGTTTGAGCTTGAAAAAATTAGAGCAATTAGCTTTCATACAAGGAGCAGATTATTTAGGTTGTGGAGCGATTAAAACAACGCCTACTAAGAAAAGTTCGCTTTTAAGTCTTGATACTTTAATGAAAATTAGCCAAAAAAGTCCTCTTGGTGTAGTGGCTATAGGAGGTATTAATAAAGATGTGATAAAAGAATTAAAAGGTATAAATTTAAGTGGTATTGCTGTATTTGGAGCTATTATGCATGCTAAAGATGCTTTTTTAGCTGCTAAGGAATTAAAGCGTGAAATTAATGAAAATTTATCTCTTAAATAAAACGCCTTTTGAAGGAGTGGAAAATCTTGTTTTAAATGAGCTTGTTTTTTATGATTTTAATGTAGATTTGAATGAATATGATGCTTTAATTTGTACTTCTAAAAATGCTTTAAAAGCTTTAAAAAAAGCAAATATTGCATTAAATCTTAAACTTGATTTATATACTGTAGGGCAAAGTAGTGCTGATTTTGCTAAAGATTTAGGCTTTAAAAAGATTAAATTTCCACAAAAAGCTTATGGAAAAAACCTTTTTAATGAATTTAAAGACGAACTTAAAACAAAAAAATGTTTATATTTAAGAGCCAAACATATTGTTTCTGCTTTAAATTTAGATCTTAAAAATGCAGGCATTAATCTAGATGAAAAAATTGTTTATGAAAATGTTTTTAAAAAAAGCGATAAGGTATTAAATCATCCTGCTATTTTTATTTTTACATCGCCTTTGGGCGTGGAGAATTTTCTAAAATTTTATACTTTAAGCACACAAGATAAAGCCATTGCTATAGGGCATACTACAGCACAAAGACTTTTAAAATTTAAAAATCTTTTTATATGCGAGAAGCAAAGTCTTCAAGCATGCGTTAAGCTTGCTAAAAGTTTGCTTTAGTTTTTTGTCTTCCAGAAATTTTCTTTTGCATGAAATATAATGCTTTTTGTAAGTAAAATCTCATCATTGACATTTTTATTACTATTTAAAGCAATGCTAATATGAGCTATGATAATGCCATCTTTGCTTAAATTTGCATCTTTATTAAAATGAGAAAATTTAAAATCTTCGCATTGGATGGTTGGATAGAAATATTTTATTTTAATTAAAGCTTTTGCGTAATTAAAAGTTATCTTGTCTAAGCACTTTTTGTTTTCTTGTTTAGCTTTATATAAGAAATATTTAGAAAATTCTTTAGTATTATGACTTAAAATTTGAGCTTGAAGGTAATAATAAGTATCTTGAATCATTTTAGGAGTATAATTAGATATGTTTAGGTTTAAACTCATCCACAAGCTAATAAGAAGGATTAGAAAAACAGTCCAAATTAAAATATAAGCTTTTTTCATAGCAGAAGTCTTTTTTCAAGACAATATTCTGTTTGTTCTTTAGAACAAATTTTTAATTTATTATTTTGTATTTGAAATACACTTATATTTTTTTCAAGCAGCCCTTGTTGTTTTAATTTATCATTGAATTTTGGTTTTAACTCATAGCTAAGTTCTTTGTTTGCTAAACTTATTGTGAGTTGGGCTTGCAAAGGAGTGAAAAACCCTGTGAAATTTGCTATTATGGTATTGTTTTGTAAGGATATTGTCTCTATTTGATTATTTTTTAAAGCATAAATTATGTAATCATTATCATTGTATAGATCTTTTCTGTTTTGAAATAGTGTATTAAGATCAGATTTTGGTAGGTAAAGTTTATTTTTATTTTCTAAAAGAAGTGCAGAATTGATCAAATAAAGCTTATTATCTTTAAGATTTATTAATTGATCTTTTAAAAAGCATTGGAGCGTTTGGTTTAAAAAAGTAATTTGAGTGCAATTTTGTATTAATTTTTCTATTTTAAGCAAATTAAGATGCGTTTGAGTGATAAGTTCGTGTGTTTTTAAAGCATTAAAATTCAAAAGATGAAAATTGCTTAGGGGTTTTGAGAGTAGGCTTGCTATGATTGCAAAAAGCAAAAGCGATAGAATGAATTCAAATAAGGTAAAGGCTTTACTCATTCTTTGAAGTAAACATTGTAGTTTTGATTTTGAAAGTATAGTTTTTTAAATTCAAATGCACCATCTTTGACAATTTGTTCTTGTAGGTTTATGGGCTGTAAATTTGAGCTTTGTATTAGGGTGGTTTTTAAACTTGCTTTTTCGTATAATCGATCTTGAAGTTTGTAAAGTCTTTCAATAATGTTTAAATTCTCGTGGTTTTTATAAAGATGAGTATAATATAAATAATGCCAACAAAAATTAAAGATAGGATTATCATAGCATGGATTAATTCTATAAATATAAAGGCTTTTTTCATTTAGTATTGCTAGCACTTATGGCTTCGAAAAAGCTGCCACGAATTCCTTTTTGTTCAAGCACTTTAATGCCTTTTATAGTAACGCCCCCTGGTGAACAAATGTTTTCTTTGATGATAGCAGGATGTTCTTGTTCTAATAAAGCACTTGAGCTTTTAAACAAAGATCGGGTCAGATTAAGACTAAGTTCTTTTGATAAGCCTTCACATACACCAGCATTGGCAATGCTTTCTGCCACAAGAGCTAAAAAAGCAGGAGCACAGCCGCTGATTGCCATAGCAGCACCCATTTGATCTTCATTGTCTAATTTATAAGCTGAACCAAAAGTGGTTAAAATTTTTAAGATTTCATCTTCAAAGAGGAAATTTTTGAGTATATAAGGCGTGGTAGAGGCTTGATATTTAGCTGCTGTATTAGGCATGATTCTAGCATAATTTTGAGCAGGGATAATTTGCAATTTATTAAAGTCAGTATTGGCTAAAACAGAGATTAAAATGCGTGCTTGCCCTTTTAAGAGTTTAGCAACATTTTCTAAAGCATAGGGTTTAAAAGCTAAGATAAGATCTTTATTATTTATATCAAAATCTTCATAAAGTAAGATTTTAAAACCTTCTTTAGCAAAACTTTGAAGTTTTTCTAAATTTCTTCCTACTATGCAGATTTGATAATGATTTTTTAATCCATAGGCTAAGGCTTTTGCCATAGTTCCATTTGCAAGTATATAAAGCATCATTTTTTAATATAATTTGCAATTTGCTCAGCTTGAAAAAAATCAGGATAGTTAAGAGTGTCTAAAATCACTTGTACCATAGTATTATTATCAAGATTGATAACTACAGGTGCTAAAAAATTTACAGTGGACTCTTCGATGCTTTTTGCTATTGCTACTATATTGAAAATTTTCATATTAGATTGAGGTGTTAAACAAAGTAATTCCTGATAATAAGTTGGTATATCAAATTCATAATCAGGTCTGATTAAATAAGGATTAATCAAAACAAAAGAAAAGTCTTTTCCATCAAGACTTTTAAGCCTTACAAATACTTCATCGATAGTTGAAAATTCCATATTTTTGGTCTCTTCGAAACCTAAAATAGGGCATTTAACAGCTAGAGTCATGTTTTCTCCTCTAAGTTATAATCACTAAATATTCTAGCATAAAATAAGTAATAATAGTCTTGAAATTTTAAAATTATTTAATTAAATTTATTATAATTTTAGAAGAACGTAATTATAAAATAGTTAAAATACAGATTTTTTAATAATGAAATTTTTAAGGTAAGATATGAAAAAAAGCATTTTTTTATTGGTTTTAATAGGAATTTTTTTTAATGCGTGCAGTACAAAAAATGATGAGACTTTGTATAATCTTAGTGCTACTCAATGGTATAAGCAAATCATTAAAGATTTGCACGATAGAGATTTAGAAAAGGCTGATGATCATTATAATGGTATGGCAAGTGAGCATGTTTCAGATCCTTTATTAGAAACTACTTTAATCATTCTAGCACAAGCTCATAGGGATGAAGAAGAGTATCAATTAGCGGAGTTTTATTTGGATGAGTATAATAAAAAATTTGGAAATTCGCGCAATGCTGATTATATTCGCTATCTTAAAATCAAGGCAAAATTTGATGCTTTTGCAGTGCCTAATCGCAATCAAGCTTTAATGCTTCAAAGTCAAAAAGAAATAGATAATTTTTTGCAAGATTATCCTTATACAGAATATAAACCTTTAGTTCAAACTATGTTGACTAAATTTAATTTAGCTATTTTTTATCTTGATGGTACTATACAAAATTTATATCAACGCATCAATCATTATGAAAGTGCTAAAATTTACGAACAAAGACTTCAAGAAAATGAATTTTATAAGCAAGATATTATTAAACCAGAGCTTCCTTGGTATAGAAGTATATTTGAAAAATTTTAATAAGCAAGGAATAGTAAATGCAAATTGAACAAATACAGAATTATCCGGCAAATTTACCTGTATTAGTAGAGGATGAATTATTTTTATATCCTTTTATGATAACCCCTATTTTTATCAATGATTCTTTAAATATGAAGGCATTAGAATTAGCAATTAAAAATGATAGTATGCTTTTTGTCGCACCTTCAAAACTTGAAAATGGAAGAAGTTTTGATGAAATTTATCATTGTGGAGTGGTTGGAACTATTATGAGAAAGGTTCCTTTGCCAGATGGTAGGGTGAAAATACTGTTTCAAGGTTATGCTAAAGGCAAAATTGTCCAAGCAATTTCTAATAAACCTTTAGAAGCTAAAATAGAACTTATAAAAGAAGATTTTTTAGAAGGAACTAGAAAAGAAGCCCTTCTTGAAGTCTTAAAAGAAAAGGTAAAAAGTCTAGCCAATATCAGCCATTATTTTTCTCCTGATCTTTTAAGGACTATTGAAGAAGGTTTTGATGCATCAAGAATTTGCGATTTGATTTTAAATACTATACGTATAAAAAAACAAGTTGCTTGTGAGTTTTTTGTATTAACAAATCTTGAGCAAAAATTGCTAAAACTCATAGATCTTATTGCTGAAGAAATACAAGCAAATAAAATTCAAAAAGAAATTAAAAATAAAGTCCATTCTCGTATTGATAAAGTCAATAAAGAGTATTTTTTAAAAGAGCAATTAAGACAAATTCAAAAAGAACTTGGTTCAGACAGTCAAAAAGAAGATGAGGTAAGAGAATATCAAAGGCGTTTAGAATCAAAGAAAAAATTTATGTATGAAGATGCTTATAAAGAAATCAAAAAGCAAATTGAAAAATTTGAACGCATTCATCAGGATAATTCTGAAGCTTCTATGATTCAAACTTACATAGAAACTGCACTTGATGTTCCTTTTGAAAAAATTTCTAAGAAAAAGCTTGATATAAAAGAAGTTTCTAAGCAACTTAATAATGATCATTATGCTTTAAATAAGCCTAAAGAGCGTATAGAAGAATATTTTGCTGTTAGAGAGCTTTTAGAAAAAAGAAAGATAGCAGATAAAGATGGGGTTAAAGTCATTCTTTGTCTTTATGGACCTCCGGGTGTGGGCAAAACTTCTTTGGCTAATTCTGTTGCTAAAGCATTAAAAAGAGAATTAATCCGCATTGCTTTAGGAGGTCTTGAAGATGTCAATGAGCTTCGCGGCCACCGCAGAACTTATATAGGTGCTATGCCCGGTCGTATTACTCAAGGGCTTATAGAAGCACGACAAATCAATCCTGTGATTGTTTTAGATGAGATTGATAAATTAAACCGTAGTTTTAGAGGTGATCCTAGTGCTGTGCTTTTAGAAATTTTAGATCCAGAGCAAAATTCTAAATTTAGGGATTATTATTTGAATTTTAATATTGATTTGAGTAAGGTGATTTTTATAGCAACGGCTAATGATATTAGCAATATTCCTGCACCTTTAAGAGATAGAATGGAATTTATAGAACTTAGTTCTTATACTCCTAGTGAGAAATTTCATATCATGAAAAAGTATTTAATCCCTAGCGAGCTTAAAAAACATGGTTTAAAGGCAAGTGAACTTTTTATCGATGATGAGACTATAGAACTAATTATTAGTGATTATACCCGTGAATCAGGTGTTAGAAATTTACGTCGTAAAGTAGCAGAATTATGTCGTAAGAGTGTTAAAAAATTGCTTTTAGAAAAGATGAAAAAAGTTCATATTAATGTGAAAAATTTAAATGAATTTTTAGATAAAAAAGTATTTGAGATACAAAAAAATGATGGAGAAAATCAAATAGGTCAAGTTAATGGTTTGGCTTGGACAAGTGTAGGAGGTGATGTTTTAAAGATAGAAGCTATAAAGATTAAAGGCAAGGGAGAGCTAATGCTTACAGGAAGCTTAGGCGATGTGATGAAAGAATCAGCTAGAATTGCTTTTAGTGTGATTAAAGTTTTAATCGATGAAGGGAAAATAAAAGTACCAAAAAACATGATATTAGATCCTAAAGTTCATGTTTATGATAGTTATAATCTTCATATACATGTTCCAGATGGAGCTACTCCAAAAGATGGGCCAAGTGCTGGCATTGCTATGAGTACAGTAATTGCTTCGGTTTTTAGTGCTAAAAAGGTTAGAGCTGATGTTGCAATGACAGGTGAGATAGACTTAAAAGGCAAGGTTTTGCCTATAGGAGGGCTAAAAGAGAAATTAATTGCTGCTTATAAAGCAGAGATTCAAATTGCTTTAATTCCAAAGAAAAATTATGATAGAGATTTAAAGGATATACCTGATGAAGTTAAACAAAATATGAAAATTATAGGGGTCGAGACTTTTGATGAAGTATTAAAATATGCATTAGTGCGTTAAAAATACTTTATAGATTTTCCCGCTTTTTAAAAGTTAGCGGGAATTCAAGCTTATAAACCTTCAAAAGGATTATTTACTACATTTTTCCTATCAACTATATAAGGGATCAATGCTACGTGTCTTGCACGCTTGATTGCAATTTCTACCATTTCTTGGTATTTTTTGCTTGTGCCTGTTAAACGGCGTGGCATGATTTTAAATCTTTCAGATAAAGCATGTTTTAGCATTGCTGTGTCTTTATAATCAATGAATTCAACTTTTGCTTCAGTGTATTTGCAATATTTGCGAGAGTATTTTCTTTTTTCTGCCATAGTTTATCCTTTTTAAAATGGTAAATTAGTATCATCGCTATCATAAGCGTCGATGTCGATTTCTTTTATTTTTTCTTCATACTGTGGATTTTGGTTTTTTTGTGGAGTAGGATTTGATCTTGTTTTATTAAAGTTTTGGTTTTCACTCATATAAGGATCATAGCTTTGGTTTTCATAGCTTGAATTATAATTGTTGTTTGAAAAATTACTATTATTGAAATTCCCTCCTTGAGGAGCGTTAGAATTGCCTAGCATTTCCATGTTTTCAACTTGTATGCTGTGTTTAGAACGGTTTTGTCCGTTTTGATCACTCCATTGTTCAAATCTAAGACGACCTTCTATTAAAACTTTTGACCCTTTAGTGAGGTATTGATTTGCTATTTCTGCAGTACGACCATAAAAACTTATATCAATAAAACAAGTTTCTTCTCTTTTTTCTCCATTTGTAGTAAATCTTCTTGTCACTGCTATGGCTGATGCTCCAATGGCATTACCACTTTGCGCATAACGCATTTCTATATCGCGTGTAAGATTCCCAACCAAAACGACTTTATTAAACATCTTTTTCCTTATTGATTTTCAGGGGCATCTAAAGGTTTGATTTCTTTTTTAGATTGCTTGATTCCATGGCTTAGTTTTTCCCAAGCTGCAATTTCTTTTTTATTTTCATATTTTACGATTAAAAATCTTATGATTTCTTCTGTGATTCTTAATACCCTTTCAAGCTCGGCAATGAGTTTTGTAGGAGCTTTGAAATAAATTACGAAATAAATTCCTCTTTCGTATTTTTTGATTTTATACGCTAATTTTCTAGTGCCCATGGGAACTATAGTTTCAATCTGTGCACCATTTTTGTTAAGGACTTCTTTAATGAATTCCAACTTTGCATTTACTTCTTCTTCAGTAAATGTCGGCTTTAAAATAAATAAAACTTCATAATGTTTCATTTTTTCTCCTTATGGATTAAGCCCATTTTCATGAGCAAGGATTTTGCACAATGCAAGCATAGATTATACTCAAAGTATACTTAATGTATACTTCAAAAATAGTTTTAATTTGTTTAGGCTTTTTGTTAAAAAGCATCTTTTATGCATTAATTTTAAGAAATAATGAAGCTTGGTTTATTATTTTTGATATTGTATGGAATATTTTTTAAAATTATAATTAAATATGAAGTTATTGTGAAATATTTATATAGATAGAATTTGTTTTAAATTGCATTTGATTTCTTCAAGCATGCTAAAGCGTTTTTTATACATAGATCGTTTGTTGCTAGGAATTGCTTCAAGGTTTTTTTGGGTATGTGAGAGTTTGTAATATTTTTGTTTATTTATTGTTATAAATTCGCCTCCATTTTCTAACCAAATTTTCTTGTAATTTACAAAATAACCTTTATCTTCACCTTTTTGAGAACGGATTTGATTTTTTTCATGTACTCCTAAAGTGGCATGAAGTTTTAAAATTTTACAAAGCATTTTAGCACATTCTATTAATAGGGCAATAGGACGTAAACCGTGGCACTTTTTGGTTAAGATTTTATTGCTTTTTAAAACATCAAAATCTTTATATTGATAACCTTGTATGCAAGAGAGTAAAAGATTGTTTTCTAAAGTGAAACAAAAATTACATTGTGTGATAATTTGTCCTTTATATCTTAAAGAAAAAGCCCAAAAACCTTCTTCAAAAGCATGTCTGTTGTAGCCTAAAAAAAGCTTAAAATCTTCATCAAAGGAAAAAATCAATCTATCTTCAGGTAGGAATTGAAAATGTAAAAGTCCTTGATTGACATCATGGATGAGTGTTTGAACGCGTTTTTTAGCCCCAAAGCTTTTATCACAAAATCTTCTTATTACATTATAACAAGCATAAGGTCTTGCGGTAAAAAAATCCCTTAAGTGTCGGTTGTTTTCATGATTTAGTGTTTTTTCAAGAAATTTTACCTGGGGAAAATGTAAAAATTTTCTTGCTTGAAAACGCATATAACGCCAAAAAATAATGCTTTTTTTTTCATCATGGAAATTAGGCGTGGGATAATGAAATTTTTTACTCACTTGCCACCCTTAATATATCATTATAAGTTGTAAAAAGCATTAAACTTAAAAGTATGATCAGTCCGCCATAACTTAAATATTTAAAAGCTTTTGGAGGTATTTTGCGCCTAAAAATCATTTCATAAAGATTAAACAATATATGGCCGCCATCAAGAGTAGGAATGGGCAATAGATTTAAAATGCCTAAATTTATGGAAATTAAAGCAGTGATAAATAAGAGCAAGCTAAAACTATTTTGAGCTGCTTTTGAAGTAAGATCTGTCATTGCAATAATCCCGCCTAAATTTTTTACTTCAATTTGAGCACTAAGTAGCTTTGCTATGCTTTTGAGAATAAGTGTGGAGGCTTGAATACTTTCATTTATAGCGTATTTAATGCTTTGTAAACCTTGATGTGTGATGATTAAGGTGCTTCCTTTGGGGCTTATTCCAAGTTGTGCTTTAGAAATGATTTGGCCAAAGTCATTATATCCTTGTCCTAGTTTTGGGGTGATGTTAAATTCTAAGATTTCTCCTTGTCTTTCTACTAAAATTTTTAAAGGTTTTAAGCTTAAATGTTTTGCAATTTCATCAAAGCTTTGAATTTTTGCATGATTGATTGCTAAGATTGTATCATTTATTTGCAGTCCTGCTTGATCAGCAGCAGAATTAGGCATTATGCTTCCTATTTGAGCACTTAGCTTTTGTATGCCTAGATTTGCTACAATGATATAAAGAAAAAAAGCTAAAATAAGGTTAAAAAAAGAACCTGCAAAAAGTATATAAATTTTTTTTATAGGACTTAAAATGCTGTAACTGTCTTGATCTAAATTTTTAAGATTAGGATACATATCATCTTGTCCTTTGAGTTTGACATAGCCTCCAATTGGTAGAGCACTTAAGCGGTATTTTGTGCCTTTTATTTGTTTTTGTATGAGACTTTTTCCAAATCCTATGCTAAAGACTTCTACTTTCACTCCTAAAGACCGTGCGGCTAAAAAATGGCCTAATTCATGAAAAAAGATTAAAAATGAAATGACTAAAATAGTGGCTAAAAATTCTATAGAATAAAATTGAATTCCTAAAATTAAAAGGATGATTAAAAATAATAAAGATTTCATTTTTCTCCTTTTTTTTGTGTTTTAATATAAGCGTGCACGTATTCAAATCCAGAAAATAAGGTTAAAATTAAGGCTATATAAAGCAAAATTTCGCCCCCAGGCCATTGCATGGTTAAAAATCCTATAGCCAGCATTTGAAAAGTGGTTTTGAGTTTACCAGCAAAAGAAGCACTGACATTTAAATTTTCACTTATCATTACAACGCGAAAGCCCGTGATGAAAAATTCCCTTACTAAAATAATATAAACTACCCACTCATTAGCTTTTTCTGAGAATAAAAGTCCTAAAAATGCTGCTAAGATTAGCATTTTATCTGCTAAAGGATCTAAAATTTCCCCTAATTGAGTAGTTTGTTTCCAAGTTCTTGCTATGTAGCCATCAAAAAAATCGCTTAAAGCTGCTAAAGAGAAGGTTAAAGCGGCAAAATAATGAATCCAGCTTGGATGGATATTTTCAAATTTATAAGTTAGTAAAAAAAATAATAAAGGTGCTAAAATCATTCTAAAAACCGCTAAGATATTGGGTAAATTCATATCAAGCCTTGTTAAAATAAATGTAAAATTATAGTCAAAATTGTATAAAATTTAGGCAAAAACTTAGTAAAAATCATCAAAAGATATTGATTTTTATGATCTAAATATTACTTTGTTAAAGTAATATTTAGATAAATTTTACAACTTCATCAAAAGCAAAACGCTGTTTTTGTGGAATTTGTTGATCATTGCAATAGCCTAGAGCAATAACTAAGCTTGCTATTTCTTTTTTTGTATCCAAGGAAAAATAAGAATTAAGTTTATCTTTATCAAAACCACCTATGGCACAACTTGCTATATTAAACATGTTAGCACCATAAAGTATGCTAGCAAGTGCTATGTGGGCTTGTTCTCTTGCATAGGCGATTTTTTGTTCATGATTTAAAGCTTGTAAGAAAGGCATATAAGTGTCTAGGCGTTTTTGAATTTCTGCTTCACTCATATCCCGTTTTCTTAATTTTTCTTCAAAATAATCTAAAAAATCCAGTCTTGATAGTATGATGATTAGTGCTGCACAATTTTTCACATGATCTTGCTGATTGCAAATAAGATGTAATTCTTCTTTTTTCTTTGCATCTTCAATTACTAAAAATTTCCAAGGTTCAAGTCCTAAAGAGCTAGGGCTTAATCTTGCTATTTCTAGTATAGATTTTAATTCCTCTTGTTTTAATCTTTCGTTTTTAAAATTCCTACAAGCATATCTTGTGCTAAAAATTTCAAGTTCTTTTTTCATTTTCATCCTTTATAAAATTCTACTACTTCATTAAATTTTAAGCGTTGGGTTGGGTATTTAGCTTCATGTGCTTTATATCCTAAAGACAAAATAACAGCTGTTTCATAAGGATAGCTTAATTTTAAAAATTCATCAACTTTATCTTTTTCAAAGCCACCTATCATACAAGAATCGATATTTAAGCTTATTGCAGCTAAAGACATTTGCATCATAGCAAGATAACATTGAAGTTGTGCATAATGATAAAGTTCTTTTTCACTCATAGCATTGGTTTTACGAGTGTAGATTTGTAAAGTTTTTTGGAAATTTTCTTCACTTGATCCAGTAAAACGACGTACTTGTTTTTGCACAAATTCATCATTTTTTTGCAGATCTTTTCTTGCTAAAAAAATGATATTATGGCTTGCGCTTGCTACATTTTGTTGATTATGGCATAAATGAGATAATTTAAGATTGTGTTCTTTGTGTTCTAAGACTATAAATTTCCAAGGTTCAAATCCATGAGAGCTTGGTGCTAAGACTCCACTTTCTAAAATAAAATGCAAATCTTCTTGAGTGATTTTTTTATCATTGAAAAGTTTACAAGCTCTGCGCTTTAAAATTAATTCTTTAAAATCCATAATTAAACTCCTTTATTTTGATTATATGTGATAAAACTTAAATTAAGTTATGATCAGATTTCAAAAATTTCAGGTTTTAACTTTAAAAGTAAGCAAAAAGTCGCTAAAACAACTTGTTTTTGTATGAATTTTTTATCTCCTTGTAAGCAAATATTTTCTTGGATAAATGTTCCATCTTTAAACATAGCACCTATGTAAAGGGTACTGTTTTGATCCTTTTTGTTTATAATCCCATTGATTGCGAGTGCAAAATCAGGATTAGCGGTTTTAAAAATCCCTTTTAGCATAAAATAAACACAACGTTTGCTAGCTTCTCCTTCATTTTCTAAGAAATTTTCATTAATACCTAGCCATTCATGTTTAATGCGATCACAATAGCTTATAATCGATCCTTCAAAAATTTCATCACTTTTTGAAATTTGAGTAAGAGTATTTGCACACAATCCCCCTGTGCAAGTTTCGGCAAAAGAAATTTTTATTTTTTTTTCTAAAAGCTTAGAAACGATAAAGCTTATAGGATCTTTTCCTAGAAGCATTTTTTGACCAAAAAGATTTCTTGCGCTTTTTAAAAACCCATCAAGTTTACCAAAATGGATGCAAGTAGCTTTAATTAGAACAAGATTGTCTAAAAGTTTGCTAGATTTTATATCCACTTCATAGGATTTTCCTAGGGTTTGAAGCAATAATAGGGCACTTTCATTATCCATACCAAAAATACAAAAATATGCAAAATTTAATTGTATATTTCCTAAAAGATGAGGGAGTTTTTCACTTGGGTTTGTTTTAATGACATTGATTTTAGAATTTGTAAAATTACACATAAAGCTGTCTTTGCTAAATTCTGCTTTATCAGGAACTAAAATTTCATCTTTTAAAATAAGATTATCATTGTTTAAAGTTGCTAGAATTTTAGCTATGGTTGCATAGTATAAAGGACTTGTAAAAAGAGTGATAAAATCGTATTGATTGAGGAGATTTTCAAGTAAAAAGGGCAAATCTTTATCAGTTTTGCTTTGTATGCGGATTTCATTGATTTCTTGAAATTTTTCTTCGTAGGTTCTATAAATATAATTTTTAAAATTTTCATTTATAGTAAGCTCATCTCCTATAAGATAAAGCAAATGTCTCATAAAATTTTTCCTTTTTTCTTATAATTATAGCTAAAAACAAAGTAGAAATTAAAGCTAATTTGAGTAAAATTTAAGATTATTAAAAATTTAGGTGGAAAAAATGGATTATAAAAATACTCTGCTTTTGCCTAGCACTACCTTTGCTATGCGTGCAAATTTACCTGAACTTGAACCACAAAGATTTAAAAAATGGTTTGATCAAAATTATGCTTATGAAAAAATGAAAGAAAATCGTAAAAACACTAAGAGAAATTTTACTTTACATGATGGACCTCCCTATGCTAATGGACATATCCATATAGGGCATGCTTTAAATAAAATTTTAAAAGAAACTGTTATTAAAACACATTATTTTAAAGGTGAAAATGTACGTTTTACTCCAGGGTGGGATTGTCATGGTTTACCTATAGAACAGCAAGTAGAAGTAAAACTTAGAGAAAAGAAAAAAAGTTTGAGTAAAAAAGAAATTCGTCAATTTTGCAGACAGCATGCAAACGAATTTGTACATATCCAAAAGGAAGAATTTAAAAGTTTGGGAATCATTGCAGATTGGGATAGACCCTATTTGACAATGGAATTTGAATTTGAAGCAGCTATTTATCGTACTTTGTGTGAGCTTGCTAAAAAAGGCTTACTTTGTGAGCGTTCAAAGCCTGTTTTTTGGAGTTGGGCTGCAAAATCAGCTTTAGCTGAAGCTGAGGTAGAGTATCAAGATAAAGAAGATTATTCTATTTTTGTAGCTTTTAATTTGGATGAAACAGCTTGTAAAAAACTTGGTGTTTTAAATGCAAGTGCAGTGATTTGGACAACGACTCCTTGGACTTTATTAGCCAATCAGGCTATAGCTTTAAATCCTAATGAAAATTACGTTATCACTAAAGAGGGTTTAATTTTTGCTAGTGCTTTGCTTAAAAATATGGTAGAAAAAGGACTAACAAAGGGTGAAATTCAAAAAGAATTGCCCGCTAAAGAATTTGAAAAGCTTCAAGCAATCAATCCTTTAAATTCAAGAAAGTCTATTTTAATTATGGGCGAACACGTTTTAATGGATGGAGGAAGTGGGCTTGTGCATACAGCTCCAGGACATGGTGAGGATGATTATTATGTTTGTTTAAAATACGGTATTGAAGTATTGATGCCTGTAGATGATGGGGGTTGTTATGATCAAACTTTGAAAACTAAGGGGCTTTTGCCTTCTCATTTGCTTGATGAGTTTATAGGGCTTCATATTTTTAAGGCTAATGAAAGAATTTTAGAACTTTTGGGTCCTCAGCTTTTGCATTCTTCTAAATTTATACATTCTTATCCATTTTGTTGGAGGACGCATAAACCTGTTATTTATAGAGCGACTAAACAATGGTTTATTTTAATGGATGAGCCAAAACTTCAGGGGAGGAGTTTAAGAGAATGTGCTAAAGAAGAGCTTTTAAAAACGACTTTTTATCCACAAAGTGGTGTTAAAAGAATAGGTTCTATGGTTGAAAATCGTCCTGATTGGTGTATTTCAAGACAAAGAGATTGGGGGACGCCTATAGCTTTTTTTAGAGATAAAAATACTAAAGAAGTGATTTTTGATGAGGAGCTTTTTGCTTTTGTGGCAAATATTTTTGAAAAATATGGTGCGGATGCTTGGTGGGAGTTTGAAATCAAAGATTTAATCCCTCAAAATTCAAAATATAAATGTGAAAATTTAGAAAAAGTTTATGATATTTTAGATGTTTGGTTTGATAGTGGTAGTACTTTTAATGCTGTTTTAAACAGTGGGCTTTATGATGCTGGAGATAAAAGAGCAAGCATGTATTTAGAAGGAAGCGATCAGCATCGAGGTTGGTTTCAAAGTTCTTTGCTTGTGGGAGTGGCTATTAATAAAATGGCACCTTATGAAAGCATTTTAACTCATGGTTTTACCACAGATGAAAAGGGACAGAAAATGTCAAAGTCTAAAGGCAATGTTATTGCACCTGATTATGTGGCTAAGACTTACGGGGTTGAAATTTTAAGATTGTGGATACTTTTAAGCGATTATTCAAGTGATTTAAAAATTTCTGACAATATTTTAAAGCAAGTAGGAGAACAGTACCGAAAAATAAGAAATACTATAAGATTTTTACTTGCAAATACTAATGATTTAAAAGATTTAAAAATAAAAGAATTTTCTTTTATAGATAAGTGGATTTTAACCCGTGCAACGAAAGTCTTTCAAGCAAGTAAAGAGGCGTTTTTTGCCTATGAATTTGCTAAAGGTTTTAGTTTGCTTTTGAATTTCTTAAGTGCAGATTTAAGTGGGATTTATCTTGATATTAGTAAAGACAGGCTTTATTGTGATAGTGAAAACACTCAACGCAGAAAATCAGCCCAGGTGAGTATGGCCTTAATTGCAAAAGAACTTTTAAATTTATTAGCGCCGAGTTTAAGTTATAGCGTGGATGAAGCTTTAGAACATGCTAGTGCAGTGGTTAAAGGCGAAGCAAAAGATGTTTTTGATTTGAGTTTAGAAGAAGATTTTGATTATGATTTTGGAGTAGATGATGCGTTTTTAATGAGTGCTAGAGAAAAGTTTTTTGAACAAATAGATAAGCTTAAAAAAGATAAAATCATTAAATCGACTTTAGAATTAAATTTACAAAGTACTTTGACTCAAATTCCTCATGAAGAATTAGCAGATTGGTTTATGGTGAGTCAAATCAGCAATGAAAATGAAGAAATTCTAGCTGAATTTGAAGTACAAAATGAGAAATTTAAAATCACAAAAGCCACTCTTTGTAAATGTCCAAGATGTTGGAAATTCCAAAGTAAAAATGAAAACGATCCTTGTTTAAGATGTCAAGAGGTTTTAAAGGATATGCAATGTTAGAAAATCCTATTCCTAATAGTTTTATTATTGTTACTATAGTGAGTGTTTTGGCTTTTAGCGCTTTAGCGGTATTTTTGATTAAAAAAACAAAGGAAAATAAATGATCAGTTTAAAAGAAGCTTTAAAATTATCCCAAGAAGAGCTTGAAAATTTAAAACAAGAACTCAATAAAAAAGCAAAAAAAGAAAAGAAATTAGGTGCTTATATAGAACAATTTTTAGATAAAGATTTAAGCACCTCAGGAAATGGGGTCCCTGTTGCTATAAAAGATAATATTAGTGTGAAAGGATGGGAGCTTACTAGTGCAAGCAAGATTTTGCAAAATTATATAGCCCCTTATGATGCTACAGCTATAAGTAATTTAAGATCGAATGGTTTTGCACCTTTTGGACGTTGTAATATGGATGAGTTTGCTATGGGAAATTCAACAGCAAATTCTTTTTACGGCAAAACTTTAAATCCTTTAAATCATGAACGCGTTCCTGGAGGATCAAGCGGTGGGAGTGCTGCTGCAGTGGCTTCGGGTCTGGCTTTGGCGAGTTTGGGGTCAGATACGGGTGGATCTGTACGTCAGCCAGCGGCTTTTTGTGGTTGTGTAGGGTTTAAACCAAGCTATGGAAGAATAAGTCGTTATGGTTTGGCTTCTTATTCTTCAAGTTTGGATCAAATTGGAGTTTTAGCGCAAAATGTCGAAGATGCAGCGATTTTATATGATGCTATTGCAGGTTATGATCCTATGGATAGTACAAGTATAAATCTTGATTTTATTAAAACAGCCCCTCATTTAAATGCGCATAAAAAACTAAAAATTACAGTGATTGAAAACTATGTTAATGAGGCTGATGTTGAGGTAAAAAATGCCCTTTTAAAAACCATAGCTATGCTAAAAACTCATGGGCATGAAATAATATATCAGAATTTACTTGATTTTAAATTTGATATTGCAGCATATTATATTATTGCTATGGCTGAAGCAAGTACGAATTTAAGCCGTTATGATGGGGTGCGTTATGGAAGGCGTTGTGAGAATATTCTTAATTTAAAAGATATGTATATTCGTACCCGAAGTGAGGGTTTTGGAGAAGAGGTGAAAAGAAGAATTTTGCTTGGAACCTTTGTTTTAAGTAGTGGGTATTATGATGCTTATTATATTAAGGCACAAAAAGCTAGAGCTTTTATCAAAGCAAAATATGAAGAGCTTTTAAAAGATTGTGATCTTATTTTCATGCCTGTAACTCCTACAACTGCTTTTAAATTTGATACTCAAAAAAGTCCTATGCAAGGTTATTTAGAGGATGCTTATACTATTTCTGTTAATTTAACAGGACTTGGTGCTATTAGTGTGCCTGTAGCAAAAGATAAAGATGGTCTTAATATTTCAGCCCAACTTATTTGTAAAGCATATGATGAGCAAACTTTATTAGATGGTGCTTTAAGTTTAGAGCAAATAATTAAAAATTAAGGATAAAGAATGAAAATTGTAAAACGAGCTTTAACTTTTGAAGACGTATTATTGCGTCCTGGATATTCTGAGGTTTTGCCTAAAGAAGTAAAAATCCATACTCGATTAACTAAAAATATTACTTTAAATATGCCCTTAATTTCAGCTGCAATGGATACAGTAACTGAGCATAGAACTGCTATTATGATGGCAAGACTTGGAGGTCTTGGAGTGATTCATAAAAATATGGATATTGCCTCACAAGTAAGGGAGGTAAAACGCGTTAAAAAAAGTGAAAGTGGTGTGATTATTGATCCTATTTTTATAAACCCAAAATCAAGTATAGCACAGGCTTTAGAAATCATGGCAGAATATAGAATTTCAGGAGTTCCTGTAGTGGATAAGAATAAAAAGCTTATAGGAATTCTTACTAATCGTGATTTAAGATTTGAAAATGATTATTCAATTTTAGTTGAAAATGTGATGACAAAAATGCCTTTAATCACTGCTCTTAAAGGTTGTACTTTAGATGATGCAGAGAAGATTTTTAATACAAATAAAGTAGAAAAACTTCCTATAATTGATGATCAAGGACATTTAGAAGGTCTTATTACTATAAAAGATTTAAAAAAACGCAAAGAATATCCAGATGCTAATAAAGATCGTTTTGGAAGACTTCGTGTGGGTGCGGCTATAGGGGTTGGGCAATTAGATCGTGTTGATGCTTTGGTTGAAGCGGGTGTAGATGTTATAGTGCTTGATTCAGCACATGGGCATTCTAAGGGCATTATTGATACGATAAAGGCTATTAAGGCTAAGTATAATGATTTAGAACTTATTGCGGGTAATATTGCCACAGCTACAGCTGCAAGAATGCTTTGCGAAGCAGGAGTAGATGCACTTAAAGTAGGTATTGGGCCAGGAAGTATTTGTACAACCCGTATTGTTTCAGGTGTAGGAGTTCCTCAAATTTCAGCTATTGATGAGTGTGTTCAAGAGGCAAATAAATTTGATATTCCAGTGATTGCTGATGGGGGGATTAAATATTCAGGCGATATTGCAAAGGCTTTAGCAGCGGGTGCGAGTTCTATCATGATAGGTTCTTTACTTGCAGGAACGGATGAGAGTCCAGGAGAGCTTTTTACTTATCAAGGCAGACAATACAAGGCTTATAGGGGTATGGGTTCTCTTGGAGCCATGCAAAAAGGAAGTTCAGACAGATATTTTCAACAAGGAGTGGCACAAGAGAAATTAGTCCCTGAAGGCATAGAAGGACGTGTTCCTTATGTAGGAAATATAAAAAGTGTCGTGCATCAGCTTTTAGGTGGTTTACGTTCTTCTATGGGTTATGTGGGTGCAAAGGATATTAAAGATTTTCAAGATAAGGCCGAATTTGTTGAGATTACAACTGCGGGATTAAAAGAAAGCCATGTGCATGATGTTGTTATTACACATGAGGCACCAAATTATAAGGTGAATAATCAATGAGTTTTGAAGCAAATTTAAAGCAAGCTAATGAAGCTTTAGAGAAATTAAACAATCAAGAACTCGCTTTAGATGAAAGTATAAAAATTTATAAAGAGGGTTTAAAGAGCATTAAAAAAGCAAGATTAGCGCTTGAAAAAGCAAAATTAGAAGTGGAACAAATCGATGAGTAAAATAGCAGCTTTGCAATTTCCTACTTTGGCTTTAAGTGAGTCAAGGCTTGATTATTATCTTAAGGCGTCAAAAGATAATGGGGTAAATTTAGTGGTTTTAGGAGAATATGTGATCAATAGCTTTTTTATAGAGCTTTTGCATATGCCAAAAAATATGATCAAAGAACAAAGTGAAACTAAAAAAGAAAGCTTAATAAAGTTGGCTAAAAAATACGAACTTGAAATTATTGCACCTTATGTCAGTGTAGAAGATAAAGGATACAAAAAGCTTTGTTTAAAAGTCTCATCTAATAATATTAAAACTTATGAACAACAAATTTTAATGCCTTATGATCATTGGAATGAGGAAAAATTTTTTGCTAATAAAGTCAGTAAAGATTTAAAAATTTTTACTTTTAATTATGATAAATTAAAATGCGCTTTGCTTTTTGGTTTTGAAATACATTTTGATGTTTTTTGGTATCAAATTATGTCTAAAAAAATCGATTTAGTTATAGTGCCTAGTGCTTGTACTTTTCAAAGCAAGCAAAGATGGGAAGAGCTTTTAAAAACAAGGGCTTTTTTAAACTCTACAAGTATTTTAAGGGTAAACCGCATAGGTAAGGCAAAAGAAGAATGGAATTTTTATGGTGATACTATGTTTATCAATGCTTTTGGAGAGATAGAAAGCCGATTGGGATTTGAAGAAGAAATGCTTATAATTGAACCTAAAAAAAGCGATGAAGCAAGAAAAATTTGGGCTTTTGATAAAATAGTTAAAAATTTGGAATTAAAATCATAATCTTGTTTTTAGTGTTTTTTATAAAAATTTATTTTGATTTAAAAGGCCTTATTTTATGGGGTTAATTATAAATCTTAATTCTTAGATTTATTATGTTTTTATAATCTTACAAAACAACAATGGCTTTATAATTTATTAGATTTTATTTTAATAATTTTGCTAAATAGCCTAAAGTAAAGGTGTTTTAGGAAGAATTTATATTTTTTTTTAGCAAAAAAGTGCTAGAATTTAAGCTTTAAATTATAAAGGTTTCAATGATGAAAAAGATTCATTTTATCGGTATAGGTGGCATAGGGATCTCTGCTTTGGCAAGATTTTTGAAAGAAAAAGGCTATGAAACCAGTGGAAGTGATATTAAAGAAAGTAAAATTACTAAAGAACTTGTAAAAGAAGGTATTAAGGTTAATATCCCTCATTCTCAAGAGCATGTTGTGGGTAAAGATTTGGTGATTTATTCTGCTGCTATTAAAGAAGATAATCCTGAATTTAAATATGCTAAAAAAATGGGCATTAAGTGTCTTTCACGCAAAGAGGCTTTGCCACTTATTTTAAAAGACAAAAGAGTTTTTGCAGTCGCTGGAGCACATGGTAAAAGCACGACTTCAAGTATTTTAGTATCTTTGCTTGATGATGCTTCTGTGATTATTGGTGCGATTTTAAAAGAATTAGGATCAAATATGATCTATAAAGAAAGCAAAAACCTTATTTTTGAAGCCGATGAAAGTGATAGTTCTTTTTTAAATTCCAATCCTTATTTGGCTATAGTTACCAATGCAGAAGCAGAGCATTTAGAGCATTATGATAATGAAGTTTCAAGGCTTCATAATGCTTATGAAAGTTTTTTGGATATAGCTAAAATACGTGTGATTAATGCTGAGGATGACTTTTTAAAAAACTATCAAAAAGATTCTATTAAGCTTTATCCTAGTAAAGATATTAAAAACTGTACTATGCGTATAGAGAATTTCAAACCTTTTACGAGTTTTGAATTAAAAGATTTGGGTCAATTTACAGTTTTTGGCATGGGTTATCATTTGGCTTTAGATGCTTCTTTAGCGATTTTAGCGGCTTTGAATTTTTTAGATGTAAAAACTATAAAAGCAAGACTTAAAAATTATCAAGGTATTAAAAAGCGTTTTGATATTTTGCATGCAGATGAAAATTGGGCTTTAATTGATGATTATGGTCATCATCCAACTGAAATTAAAGCCACTTTAATTGCTGCAAAAGAATATGCAAAATTGGCCGGATATAAAAAACTTACTGCCATTTTTCAACCGCACCGTTATACGCGTTTAGCGGCTAATTTAAATGAATTTGCAAAGACTTTTGAATTTGTTGATGAGCTTGTAATCTTGCCTGTTTATGCTGCTGGAGAACAAGCTATAGAGCTTGATTTAAGATCAGTTTTTCCTAAGGCCTTGTTCGTCCAAGATATTAAAAGAGAAGGTATGTTTTTGAAAGCTTTTGAAGGACAGGTTTTTAAAGAAGGTTTGATTATAGGTTTTGGTGCTGGAGATATTAGTAATAAATTAAGGCAGAAGAATGAGTAAGATTGTAATTTATGTTGTAATTTGTTTATTTTTGTTTTTATTTACTTTTGCTTTACGTGAGAAACTAGGAAAGAAAACCATGCCTTTGTTTGGTATTTTGCTGGGAACTTTTATTGTTATAGCATTTTTTTTTGAAATTAAAAATACACAAAAAAGTCATTTAAGAAGTGCTATTATTGTTGCTTTTAATCAAAATAAAAATATTTTGTGTAATGATTTAAATATTTCTAAGCTTTATTTTAATTATGAATTTGGCACAGGAAGCTTTGTTTCAAAAGACAATAATCAAAGTTTTAATTCTTTAATCATAGATATTAAAGATTGTAGGTTAAAATGAATGAATCAAAAGAAGAATTGATTTTAAAACTTGATTTAAATGATTATTTAAAAGATTTCAAAGCCTTATTTGCAAGAGAAAAAGACATATTTTTACAAGGCGATTCTAATTTGCATTTTAAACGGATTGATGAGCTTTGTAAGCTTGATTTTCCTGCTTTACCTGAGCTTAGCAATCTTGATAAAGCTTTAGTGCATTTAAGTAAGCAAGGAATTTTGCATTTAGATGAGATTTTTGAATTTGTAAAAATTTTTCGTTATTTTCAAAAGCTTAAAAAATTAAATTTAGGATCGCATTTAAATGCTTGGTTAGAAAAGATAGAATTAAGTCGCGAAATTTTAGAATTTAGTTTAAATTTCGATGAAAAAGGCGAGTTAGAAGAAAGTTTAGATCAAAGATTAATAAATCTTAATCTTGCTTTAAAAATTAAAAAAGAAAATATTTTAGGGGAGTTTAAAAAATTTTGCTTTAATAAGGCTTTAATGCCTTATCTTATAGATACACAAATTCATCTTATAAATGATGTCCAAGCCTTGCTTGTAAGGGGTGGATTTCATCATGTTATAAAGGCAAATATCGTAGGCAGAAGCCAAGGGGGTGGTTTTTATATCCTTCCTTTAAGCATTGAAAATTTACAAAATGATATAGAAAAGATTAAAAATCAAAAAGAAGAAATTTATTATGAGTATGCTAAAAATTTTTCTGCATTTTTAACAAAAAATTTATTGTTTTTGAAATTTATTAATAATGCTTTTGATCTTTTTGATCACTATAGTGCTAGGGTTTTATTGGCTAAAAAAAGAGATTTAGAATTTGTTTTGTGTGATCAAAGTAGGGATTTAGTACTTAGAGATTTTGCACATCCTGCTTTAAAGAATCCAAAAAGTGTGAGTGTGGAATTTAAAAAACAAGTTTTAATCATCACAGGTGTAAATGCTGGTGGAAAATCCATGCTTTTAAAATCCATACTAAGTGCGGCATTTTTAGCTAAGCATCTTTTACCTATGTGCATTAATGCTAATAAAAGCAAAATAGGTACTTTTAAGGAAATTCAAGCCATTATAGAAGATCCTCAAAATGTTAAAAATGATATTTCGACTTTTGCGGGTAGGATGTTACATTTTTCTAAATTTTTTTCTAAAAAAGATTTATTTTTAGGTATTGATGAAATAGAGCTTGGGACAGATTTTGAAGAGGCAGCTTGCTTATATAGTGTTTTGATCTTAAAACTTTTAGATAAAGGGCTTAAAATTGTCATTACTACCCATCATAAGCGTCTTGCTATGCTTTTAGCTAAAAATAAAGAAGTAGAATTAATCGCTGCTTTATATGATGAAGAAAATTCGCGTCCAAAATATGAGTTTTTAGAAGGTATTATAGGCAAGTCTTATGCCTTTGAAACAGCTTTGCGTTATCAAATTCCATACAATTTAGTTCAAGAGGCTAAAAAACTTTATGGCGAAGATAAGGAGAATTTAGAAGATCTTGTGGGTAAAAATATCAACCTTGAGTTAGAATTAAAAGCAAAGCTTCAAAGTGTAGAGAAAAAAGAGCAAAAAGTTGATGAGCTTTTGTTTGCTTTAAAAGAACAAAAAGAAAAAAACGAACAAGAATTTCGTATCAATTTAAGCAAATTAGAGCTTGAATTTCACAAGGCCATCCAAGAAGCTAGAAAAACCATCCAACTTATAGATACCAAAGAAAAACAAAGAAGCTTAAATAAAGCTAATGAGTTAAAACGTAGTATTGTTTTACCAAGTATGCAGCACAATGAAGAATTAAGAATAGGGGATTTTGTAAAATACGAAAAAATCAAAGGTCAAATCATAGCCATTTCAAAAAATGATGCTACGCTTGAAAGCGATGGATTAAAACTTCGAGTACCTTTAAAATTGCTTAAAAAAAGCAGTGCTGCAATCAAATTAGAATCAAAAACAAGTATTAGCATCATTAAGCCAAATAATCTTAGTGTGAGTTTAGATTTACATGGGCTTAGAAGCGATGAGGCTATTTTAAGACTTGATAAATTTTTATCAGATGCTTTAATAGCTGGCTTTGATGAGGTCTTAGTATATCATGGTATGGGTACAGGAAAGCTTGCCTTTGCTGTAAGAGAATTTTTAAAAGCACATAAAAGTGTGAAAAGCTTTGCTGATGCACCTATAAATCAAGGTGGTTTTGGTGCTAAGATAGTAAAATTATGAGTAAAACAGGCTTTGTGTGTTTATCAAGTTTATTGATAAAAAAATAAAAATATTTTTAAAAAAGATAATGATAAAAAGATATTTATTGTGATAAAATTCGTAAAAATATCATCAGTGTTGTAAAGAAATAGCACTAGATGTAAAATCAGTGGAAGATAGCAATGTTTGATTCTTTTTTAAATGGTTTGTTTTTGGGTTTTGGGGTGAGTATTCCTTTTGGTCCTGTTAATATTTTGATTTTAACTTATGCTTTAAAAGCTTTTAAAAATTCTATTGCTGTAGGTCTTGGGGCCTTTAGTATAGATATGTGTTATTTGTTTTTAGCACAATTTGGGCTTTTAAAACTCTTAGATAATGTTTTTTTCACTCGTTTTTTGGCAATTTTTGGTTTTTGTTTTTTAACTTATATGGCTTATTTGATGTTAAAAAAGAAAAATGAGACTTTAAATGTGCAAGCTAAAGAATTTCAAGAAAAGCTTTTTAAAAGCTATATTAAAGGAATTGTTTTAAACGGTTCTAATCCTTTTGTGATAGGTTTTTGGCTTAGCACTGCTAGTGTGGTTTTAAATAATGATCATGCTTATTGTATGAGCTTAGGGCTTGTTGTGGCTATTCTTTTTTGGATTAGCGTTTTAGCTTTTGTAGTGGCAAGATATAGTAGTTTTTTTAGCGTAAAGGTTATATTTATAATCAATATATTTTCAGCTATAATTATAGAATATTTTGCTTTTAGTTTATTATATAAAATTTTCATAGGATGAAAAATGAATGCAAAAGAATTTTTAATAGAACTTTTAAAATTTAAATCCATTACGCCAAATGATGATGGAGCTTTAAATTTTATAGCTATGGAGCTTAATGATTTTGAAGCTTTTTTTATAGAAGAACAAGGAATTAAAAATCTCTTACTTACTAAGAAATTTAAAGATGAGGGAGATCATTTGGCTTTTGGTGGGCATGTGGATGTAGTACCTACAGGTCAAGGATGGAAAAGTGATCCTTTTAAGCCTTTGGAAAAAGAGGGTTTTATCTATGCAAGAGGCGCACAAGATATGAAAAGTGGAGTGGCGGCCTTTGTGCATGCGGTAAAAAATGCTGATTTTAAAGGATCAAGGCTTAGTCTTATTTTAACTAGCGATGAAGAAGGGGAAGCTTTATACGGGACTAAGATTGTTTTAGAATGGATGAAAGAAAGAAATATTTTGCCCGATTATGCAGTAGTTGCAGAGCCAACTTGTGTTAGAAAAATAGGTGATAACATTAAAATAGGGCGTCGAGGATCTATTAATGGTAAGCTTTTAATACGCGGAAAACAAGGACATGCAGCTTATCCTGAAAAATGCATCAATCCTGTGCATGATTTTGCACCTGTTTTAAGGCTTTTAGCGGGCTTTGATTTAGATCCTGGTAGTACTCAATTTGATCCTTCAAAAATAGTTATAACCGATATACATGCAGGTATGCAAGTTAGCAATGTAACCCCAAATGATTTAAGTTTGATGTTTAATGTGCGTAATTCCCCTGATACGAGTTTAGAAGATGTTAAAAACTATGTGGAAAAGATTTGTTATGGACTTAGGTATGAGCTTGATTTAAGGCAATCAAGCGAGCCTTTTTTAACCTCTATAGATAATAAAATCGTGCAAAAACTTAAACAAAGCGTGGAAAAAATCACTCAAGAAATTCCTCATCTTAATACCAAAGGTGGTACTAGTGATGCAAGATATTTTGCAAAATATGGAGTAAGAGTAGTAGAATTTGGTGTTTGCAATGATACAATTCATGCTATTGATGAAAGAGTAAGTGTGCAAGAATTTGAAAAACTTTGTTTGGTTTTTAAGGATTTAGTGGAGAATTTTTAGGCAAAAGTGTGCCAATCAGTCTTATTTATAAAATCTAAAAGGCTTTAAATGATTATTAATGGAGAAAAGCTTAATTTTAAAGAGCTTAGGTTTATAGACTATATACAAGAAAAGAATTTAAAGATAGAATTTATTGCTTTGGAATTAAATGGTGAGATTGTTCCAAGGGATGAATTTGAGAATTTGGTCTTTAGAGAAGATGACAAAGCTGAAATTGTAAGCTTTGTCGGAGGTGGTTGATGACAGTAAAATTTAATGGCGAAGGAATCAATACAGACTTTAATAATACTTTAGATTTTTTTCAAAGTGTTAGTAAAAATGAAAACGATGTTTGGATAGTTAATGGTTTTGCTACGAAAGAAAAGTTAAAATTAAACGAAGGTGATGAGCTTTTTTGTATAGAAAAAAATGTAATACCACCTTATGAAGCATTAGACTCTATGATGAGGGCAAGACATACTCCAAAGCTTCATGATAAACTTAAAATTTCAAGTGTGGCAGTGTGTGGTTTGGGCGGACTTGGATCTCATATAGCTATTCATTTAGCACGTAGTGGAGTAGGGTGTTTAAAGCTTATTGATTTTGATGTGGTTGAGCCTAGTAATCTTAATCGTCAGGCCTATCGCATTAATGATTTGGGTAAATTTAAAACTGAAGCTTTAAAAGAGCAAATTAGTGAGATTAACCCTTATATCAGCGTTGAACTTTGCACTTTAAAAATCGATGAGGATAATTTAAAGTCTTTATTTAAAGGCATGGATATAGTTTGTGAGGCCTTTGATAGTGCTATGGCAAAGGCTATGATAGCACAAAATTTTCATAAATTTTATCCTCATATTACTTTAATTTGTGCTTCAGGGCTTGCAGGATATGGGGATAGTAATAGCATACAAACAAGAAAAATCGCTAAAAATTTTTATGTGTGCGGGGATTTAGTAAACAGTGCTAGGATAGGAAATGGACTTATGGCACCACGCGTAAATATTTGTGCAGGACATCAAAGCAATCTTGTTTTAGAGCTTTTAGCAAGCAAGGAGTAAGAATGGATGATAAATTAAAAATAGGCAAATACGAGTTTGATTCAAGATTTATTTTAGGTTCTGGAAAATATTCATTAGAGCTTATAAAATCAGCCATACAAGAAGCTAAAGCCCAAATTATAACCCTAGCTTTGCGTCGTGCAAATACAGGTAAGATTGCAAATATACTTGATTATATTCCTAAAAATATCACGCTTTTACCTAATACTTCAGGTGCAAGAAATGCCCATGAAGCTTTACGCATTGCAAGACTTTCAAGAGAGCTTGGCTGTGGCGATCTTATAAAAGTTGAAGTTATAAGCGATAGTAAGTATTTATTGCCTGATAATTATGAGAGTGCTAAAGCTTGCGAGCTTTTGGTAAAAGAGGGTTTTACGCCTTTAGTTTATATGCATGCTGATCTTTATGCGGCTAGATCTATGCGTGATGCAGGAGCTGGGGCTATCATGCCATTAGGAGCACCTATTGGTACTAATAAGGGTTTGTGTGCTAAGGAATTTATACAAATTTTGCTTAATGAAATTGAACTTCCTATTATTGTGGATGCAGGTATTGGAACCCCTGCACAAGCTTGTGAAGCTATGCAAATGGGAGTGAGTGCAGTGATGGTAAATACAGCCATAGCTGAGGCTAAAGATATAGCCTTAATGGCAAGGGCTTTTTCTTTAGCAGTTAAAGCCGGAAGAGAGGCTTATTTAGCCGGTTTAGCAAGTGTGAGTGAAGCTAGGGCAAGTTCTCCTTTGACGGGTTTTTTGCGAGATTGAGAGTGAAATTTATAGATTTTTGTAGCGGTATTGGCGGTGGACGACTTGACTTGGAAAAAGCAGGATTTACTTGCATAGCTTTTAGTGAGATTGACAAGGCTGCTATAAAAACTTATAAAAGATTGTTTGATACTAAAAATGAGCTTGAATTGGGTGATTTAACTCAAATTGATCCTGAAATTTTACCTGATTGTGATTTGTTAATTAGTGGTTTTCCTTGCCAAAGTTTTAGTATTGTTGGTAAAAGAGAAGGTTTGGATAATAAAGAAAAAGGACAGATTATTTTTTATTTAGCAAATATTTTAAAGATAAAGCAACCTAATTTTTTTATACTTGAAAATGTAAAAGGTTTATTAAATCATGATAAAGGACAAACATTTCAAAAAATTTTAGAACTTTTAAAATCTTTAGATTATGAAGTAAGCGTAAAGCTTTTAAATAGCCTGGATTTTTCTTTGGCTCAAAGCAGAGAAAGGGTTTATTTTGTAGGGATAAAAAAATCTTTAAATAAGATTTTTAAATTTGATTTTAAAGAGAAAAAAGCCTAATATAAAAGATTTTTTAAATTCTAACGATGAAAATATTTTAAATAAAGAGAAATATGAAACTTTTTTAAGATATTTGTAAAATAAATACAATAAAAATTGTTTTTATTTAGAAGAATTATTAAAAAATGATTTTTTGATATTAGATACTAGACAAAGTGATTTGAGATTATATAAAGATAAAATTCCAATACTTAGAAGAGATAGGCAAGGAATTTTATATGTTTATAATAAAAATCTTTATATCTTAAGCAAGATTGAAGCATTAAAACTTTAAGGTTTTGAAAAAATAAATAATTTGGAAGAAAAAATAAAAGATATAAAACAAAGCGATATACTAAGACAATGTGGCAATGCAATGAGTGTTAATGTGATAGAAAGCATTGCTAAAAGTTTAAAGGAACAAATTGATGAGTAAGATAGAGCTTGGTTCAAATACAGCTAAAAATGGTTTTAAAAATGAAAATTTGGTAGTTAATACTTTTAATAATTGGCAAAATGATAGTTTGGCACAATCTTGGCTAAAAGCTATGAATTACAATATAAAAGATATCCAAAATGTCAAAGCACAAAAGATTAAAGGGGGTTATAAAGCTGATGTTCAAGTTAAAATCAATCCTTGCGGATTGTTTACTGAAATTATTAAAAGGGATTGATTATGCAAGATTATATGCAGTATTTGCCTTTGATGCAAGAGATAAAAAGTGAAATTTTAACTAAAGTTTTAAATGAAGCTAAAGATTATAATGAGAGTGAATTTAGTGCTAAAGAGGTTAAAGAAGCTTTAAATAAAACACATATAAATATACAAGATTTAAAAGCTTTGCTTTCTAGTGCGGCTGAAGAATTTATAGAAGAATTGGCCTTTAAATCTGCTAAAATCAAGCAAAAATATTTTGGAAATTCTATTTCTCTTTTTACCCCACTTTATTTATCAAATTATTGTAATTCTAAATGTGTTTATTGTGGCTTTCAAAAGGGGAATAAAATTGCAAGAGCCAAACTTAGCGAAGCTGAAATTCATCAAGAAATGCAAGCTATTGCAAAAAGTGGTTTAGAAGAAATTTTAATGCTAACGGGTGAGGGCAGAGAGTTTGCAAGTGTAGAATACATTGCTAAAGCTTGTAAGATAGCTAGAGAGTATTTTAAGGTTGTAGGCGTTGAAATTTATCCTATGAATGAAGAAGAATATAAAATTTTGCATGAAAAGGGCTGTGATTATGTAACTGTTTTCCAAGAAACTTATAATCCTTTAAAATATTCTAAGATTCATATAGAAGGCGAAAAACGCATTTTTCCTTATCGTTTTCATGCACAAGAAAGGGCTTTAAGATCAGGTATGCGAGGAGTTGCTTTTGGAGCGCTTTTAGGGATTGATGATTTTAGAAAAGATGCTTTAGCTACTGCACTTCATGCGTATTTTTTACAGCAAGCTTATCCTCATGCTGAAATTTCTATTTCGGTGCCGCGTTTAAGACCTATTATTAATAATGCTAAAATTCATCCTAAAGATGTGAGTGAAAAACGCCTTTTACAAGTGCTTTGTGCATATAGGATTTTTTTACCTTTTGCAGGCATTACTATATCAAGCCGTGAAAGATCAGGCTTTAGAGATGAGGTTATTAAATTTGGTGCGACAAAAATGAGTGCAGGAGTGAGTGTAGGTATAGGTGAACATAAAGGCGATAAAAAAGGTGATGAACAGTTTGAAATTTCAGATAATAGAAGCGTAAAAGAGATCTTAGCCATGTTAAAAAAATCTCATTTACAAGCTGTGATGAGTGATAGCATCTATGTGGGATAAAAAAATCATTGCTATAAGTGATAGAAAATGTGTACAAAAGGATTTTTTAAAACAAATTGAAAAGCTTGCTAAAGCTAAGGTAGATGCTATAGTTTTAAGGGAGAAAGATTTGAGTGAATTAGAGTATTATGATTTAGCAAAAGAAGTTTTAAGTATTTGTTCAAAGCAAAAAGTGACTTGTTTTTTGCATTTTTTTCATAGGGCATGCTTGAAGTTAGGGCATAGATATTTTCATGCTCCGCTTCCTTTGCTAAGAAAAGAAGCTAATTTAAGTCAATATTTTCATATACTTGGCACTTCAATCCATAGTAAAGAAGAGCTTTTAGAGGCTAAAGATTATAAAATAAATTATGCTTTTGTAGGGCATATTTTTGAAAGTTCTTGTAAAAGAAATTTAGAAGCTAAAGGACTTGATTTTTTAAAATCTTTGCTTGATTTTAGTCCTTTTAGACTTTATGCTATAGGCGGAATCAATGTAACAAATATCGAAAAATTTAAATATTTAAATGTAGAGGGGGTTTGTATGCGTGAGGTTTTAATGCAAGAAAAAAATCCTAAAAAATATCTTTTAGAATGTAGAGAAAAATTACAATGAATGAAATTCTTTCTTTGCCACAAGATTTAAGGTAATTAAACGGGGTAAATTATAAAAATTTTAAGTCTTGTACTTTTGCAAAATATACGCAAACAAGTACTTCATATTCTTCTTTTGTGAATATAGAAAGCCATCTTTTAACCTTTGTGCGTAAAGGGTATAAAATTTTACATACAGCATCAAAGGATTATAAAATAGATTCTTATGAAACCTTGTTTTTAAAAGCAGGCAGCTATACTTTAAGCAATATAGGGCTTAGCAGTGGTATTTATGAGGCTTATTTATTTTTCTTTGATAAATGCATTTTTGATTGAATTGATTTATAAATATAAAGATTTTTTCAAAGTAGATACAATGAGTGCAGAAAGTGAAATCTTTTGGGTAAAAAATGATAAAATTTTACAAGGGATTTTAGAAAGTTTTTTGCCTCATTTTGAAGAAAACACTCAAATTTTAGATCCTATAGTGAGTTTGAAATTTGAAGAGATTTTTTTGCATTTGCTTTTAAGTAAAAATATTTATTTTATAAATTTTTTAGCTATGATTTTAAAGGAGTTCCGTTTAGATCTTTCACAGCTTTTTGGATATTGTGGTAGGGAATTTTTAAGTGTGAATGAAATGGCTGATTTTGCTAAACTTGATTTGGCAACTTTTTCTAAGGAATTTAAGAAATGTTTTGGGCAAAGCCCTAAAAAATGGCTTGATAAAAAAAGATTACAAAAGGCAAAGGTTTTGCTTGAATTTTCTAAAAAAAATGTCAATGAAGTAGCAAGTGAATGTGCTTTTTCTTCTGTGGCTTGGTTTATAGGGAGGTTTAAAGATCAATATGGACAAAGCCCCAAACAATACCAAAAATCAAAAAACTTATATTTTTTATCAAGAAACTAACACATTTTTTTACTTTTTATTTTTATAATTATGCATAAATTTTTATAAATAAAGGAATTATAATGAAGAAATATGTTTTGAGTTTAGCACTTGTTGGAAGCTTGCTTGGTGCTGCTGAATTAAAATATTTAGAAGTAAGTGATTTTCAAAATCCTGAAAGTATTTTTGTAGATAAAAATTCTGTTTATGTATCTAATTTGGGTGCAAAACTTGATCCTTTAGCAAAAGACAATGATGGTTTTATTTCTAAACTTGATAAAAATGCTAAAGTTGTAGAATATAAATTTCTAAGCAATCTTAATGCGCCAAAAGGAATGATGGAAATAGGCGATACTCTTTATGTGACAGATATTGATGTTGTACGTGGTTTTGATTTAAAAACTAAAAAAGAAGTTTTTAATTTGCCTGTAAGTGGTGCAGTTTTCCTAAATGATATTGAAAAATTAGATGATAATACACTTTTAGTAAGCGACACAGGTACGGGATTGATTTTAAAAGTTAATTTAAAAACAAAACAATATGAAGAGTTTTTAAAACTTGATTTAGCTCAATTTGGTGGTCCAAATGGATTGTATTTAGATAATAAAAATAAAAAACTTTTTATAGCTGGATATCATCCTGATGGTACAAGTGGCGGTGTTGTGATGAGTTATGATCTTCATACAAAACAAATTAAAGTGATTAAAAGCGATAAAGAATCTTATGATGGTATAGCTCCTTATAATAATAGCTTATTAGTAAGTTCTTGGGGTGAGAATTTCCAAGGTGTGGTTTACAAAATAGATGCGAAAAATCAAAGCACCAAACTTGATTTACCTTTTATGAAAGGTCCTGCAGATATTTTTGTAGAAGGTGATAATTTATGGATTCCTAAAATGGTAGAAGGTAAAATTCTTAAAGTAGATCTTAAAGATTAAAGGTTTTTTATATGCTTACAATTTTATTTTTGTAAGCATTTTTTGATTGCTTTAGTCAATTTGCACTAATTTTAATTAAGAGTGTAAAGCATTTTTATAGTTTTTTAGCTATTATTTGATCTTTTGTTTTTGATATGAGAAATTTATTTAGTTGTGTAATGCTACTAGATAAAATAAGCTTAACTTTTATGTGTGGATAAAGCTTGAGAATTTTTTCCTTTGGCTTAAAAAGTTAAATTATCTGAAAAAGCTTTATCCAATAAGATATCTCCTCCGTTTTTCTCTACAATGTTTTGAAGTCTTGTAGAGATATTTTCTAGATTTAATTTTAGTATCGCTTTTAAAAATTCATCAAATTGGGTGTTGTTCTGGGTGAAAATTTGACATAAGGCTTGATCTTGTAAGAATTTAGCGTTAAAGTATTGATGGTTTTTGGCTGCATAAGGATAAGGAATGAAAATAGCAGGTAAGGCATTAGCACAAAGTTCAAAAAGTGTGCTTGCACCCGATCTTGATACAGCTAAATCCGCTTCTTGCATTTTTTTTTCTAAATAAGGACTAAAATCAAAAATATCTGCCTTAATTCCTAGTTTTTCATAAGTTTTTTTGCATTTTTCTAATTCTTCTTTGCCACATTGGTGGATGATATGGATTCCTTGTTTTTGAAGTTTTGGTGCTAAATTTAAGGCTAGATTGTTGATAAATTGTGCTCCTTGTGAACCTCCTAAAAAAATGATATTTTTCAATTCTTTGCGAATTCTTGCATGGTCAAAAAATTTGTTTGCTACAGGATAAGGGGTGAATTCTTTTTCAAAAGCACTAAAAAATTTTTTAGCGAAGGGTTTTAAAAGTTTATTTAAAGATCCGCTTTTAGAATTTTGTTCGTGTATAAAAAGAGGCAGGTGTGAAAATAAGGCCGCAAAAGAAGCTGGTGCTGCACTGTAGCCACCTACACTAAAAACAGCTTTAACTTGATAGTCTTTAAAAATTTTTTTACAATCTTGAGAAAGCCTTAAGATATGAAATAAAGAATGGATTTTACCCAATTTGCTTTGGTTAACTACTCCATAAGAGCTTAGAAAAAATTTTTCTTTAAAATCACAATCATTTTCAAACCAGGCTTTATCTTGACCTTGTTGGCTTCCTATATAGATGCAATCTATGTTTTTTTTCTTAGCACTTTGTAATAAACAACGCACTATACTTAAATGTCCTCCAGTTCCTCCACCTGTTAAAACTATACTCATAATTTAACCTTTTTTGAAATCATTAATACATATCCAATTCCTATACAAATGGCCCACATAGAACTTCCCCCATAGCTTAGAAGAGGCACGGCAACTCCTTTTAATGGGGTGAGAGAAATAATACCAAAAGCATTCATGAAAAAAGAAAAAAGCAAAAGCAAAGCAATACCTGAACAAAATATAAAGTCTTGTTTTTCTTCACATCTTCCTGCAATTCTAAAAATTCTTAAAATCATCCAAAGATAGATATAGCAAATAATGCCAAGTCCTAAAAGTCCTATTTCTTCTGTTATACCAGAAAGAACAAAGTCAGTGTGTACTTCGCTTAGAAAACCTAGTTTGAAGGTTCCAAGCCCTAAGCCTTCACCAAATATTCCTCCGTGTGCTATGGCATTTAAAGAGTGTGAGATTTGGTAAGGTTCGCTATTATTACTCACTCTTAAAGCATTAGCCATCCAATCAGGAAGCATAGGTAAAAAGGCATCTTGTATATTGCCCCACCAAGATGCTATCCTTTGAATGCGCCTTTGGTTACTAAAAATTACCATAATGCCTATCATCATGATGATTAAAATTCCAAAGGCAAAAAGTCTTTTACTAGCACCTGCAAAAAAAGCTAGAGCTAAGATTAAAAAGAAAGAAATAATACTTTGACCCAAATCATTTTGAGTGATATAAATATAGCTTATAACTATAGATGCTACAATGCAATAAGGTAAAAGTATTAAAACCTCATGTTTAATTGCTTTTTTGCTATCATCTATGCGTCTTGTGTAACTCCAAGCTAAAAAATAAATCAATCCTATTTTAAAAAATTCTACAGGAGAAATAGAAATAGGACCTAAGCGTATCCAGCGCTTAGCACCCCCGCTAGCTGTTGCTAAAACAGAGGGTAAAAAAGGCAAGATAATGATAAATATAAAAGAGCTTATGAGTATTGCTAAGATGATTTTCCTAGCAAGATTTTTATGAGGATCAAGACGTGAAATAAGAAACATTATAATTATGCCACTAAGTCCAAAAAAAAGCTGTCGTATGAAAAAGTGAAATTCATTATAATCAAGAAAAAGAACAGTAAAAGCCGTAAGAGAATATGAAAATACTATGCCTATAGTGATTAAAATGCAACTTAAATAAAACAATCTTTTATCAGCAACCATTATAATTATAACTTTTCTTTAAAGAATTCAATATTTTAAAAAGTTTTATTATAACTAAAATAAATTAAATTTTTTGCTAAGTTTTTGTAAGGAAAATTTGCTAGAATTACAAAAAAAGGCAAATAAAAAGGCAAATAATGAATCAAATTCATAAAATTCTCATAGCAAATAGGGCTGAAATAGCTGTTCGTGTGATCCGTGCTTGTAGGGATTTGCATGTAAAAAGCGTTGCAGTTTTTACAGAACCTGATAGGGAGTGTTTACATGTAAAAATAGCAGATGAGGCTTACCGTATAGGGACAGATGCGATAAGGGGGTATTTGGATGTACAACGTATTGTTGAGATTGCTAAGGCTTGTGGTGCTGATGCGATCCATCCAGGTTATGGATTTTTAAGTGAAAATTATGAATTTGCCAAGGCTTGCGAAGAGGCGGGAGTGATTTTTATAGGTCCAAAATCTGAAGTGATCTATAAAATGGGAAATAAAAATATTGCACGTAAATTAATGGCTAAAAATGGCATTCCTGTTGTCCCAGGAACTGAAAAATTAAATTCTTATAGTATAGAAGAGATTAAATCTTTTGCTGAAAAAATAGGATATCCTGTGATTTTAAAGGCTTCAGGTGGTGGGGGTGGACGTGGAATTCGCGTTGTGCATAAAAAAGAAGAATTAGAAAATGCTTTGGATTCTTGCAAAAGAGAGGCTTTGACTTATTTTAATAATGATGAAGTATTTATGGAAAAATACGTGGTCAATCCTCGTCATATAGAGTTTCAAATTTTAGGCGATAATTATGGCAATATTATCCATCTTTGCGAGAGGGATTGTTCTATCCAAAGAAGGCATCAAAAAATGATTGAGATCGCTCCTTGTCCTGGGATTTCAGATAATCTTAGGAAAACTATGGGTGTTAGTGCTGTAGCCGCTGCTAAAGCTGTGGGTTATACTAATGCAGGAACTATAGAGTTTTTGCTTGATGATTATAATCATTTTTATTTTATGGAGATGAATACGAGAATTCAAGTTGAACACCCTATCACAGAAGAAATTACAGGCATTGATCTTATAGTAAGACAAATCCGTATTGCAGCTGGAGAAATTTTAGATCTAGAACAAAGTGATATTAAACCTAGAGGCTTTGCTATTGAAGCTAGAATCACAGCTGAAAATGTATGGAAAAATTTCATTCCTAGTCCAGGAAAAATAAAAGAGTATTATCCTGCATTAGGCCCTTCTGTGAGGGTTGATAGTCATATTTATAAAGATTATATTGTCCCTCCTTATTATGATTCTATGCTTGCAAAACTTATTGTTAAAGCAACGAGTTATGATTTAGCAGTAAATAAATTAGAGCGTGCTTTAAAAGAATTTGTGATTGATGATATTAGAACAACAATACCATTTTTAATTGCTATTACTAAGATGAGAGAATTTAGAAGGGGTTATTTAGATACTTCTTTTATAGAAACGCATATGCAAGAATTATTAGAAAAAACAGAAGATCATCATCAAGAAAATAAAGAAGAAGTCATAGCTGCTATTGCTGCGACACTTAAGAAAATACGAGAAAGTAGAGAATAATATATGGATTTTTTAGATAGTCTTAAAAATATTAAAAAAGAAATGCAAGTTGATACTGCGAAAAAATCAAACAAAAATGAGGCAAAGCAACATAATTTAAAAACTCAAGAAGAACCTATAGACAAACAAATGCAAGAAATTTTTCTAAAACAAGAAAAACTACAGGATGAATTTTCTGAATTTATTAAAAACGCAAATATTAAGAAAATTTAATGCTTGAAATAGGTTTTTGTACCCTAGAAGATCAATGTCCTTATTTAAAAAACAAGCGTTGCAGGATAGAGTATAAATATATACAAAATTGTTCTAAACAAATTAATAATGAGTTAATAAGACGAGGTTGGCGGCGTTTTGGAAGATATTTTTCTCGTCCTATTTGTAAGGACTGCGAAGAATGTTTGAGTTTAAGAATTTTAGCACGTGAATATGAGTTTTCAAAAAGTGAAAGAAGGGTTATTAATAAAAACTTTAATACTAAAATCATACTTAAAACACCTAGTTTGAGTAATGAGCATTTGTTTTTGTATGATAAATATCATCGTTTTATGGAAGAAAAGAAAAATTGGAAGCATTATGATTTAAATTTTAATCAATATCATAATCTTTATATTGATGGTTTTATGAATTTTGGATATGAACTTACATTTTATATAGAAGATAAGCTTGTTTGTGTTGATTTAATCGATATTTTAGAGGATGGGATTTCAAGTATTTATTGTTTTTATGATCCTGATTTTTCTTTTTTATCTTTAGGCAAGTTTTCTTTATTGAGTGAGATTAAAATAGCTAAAAAAATGAATCTTGATTATATTTATCTTGGATATTTTGTAAAAAAATGTCAATCTTTATCTTATAAAGCCGATTATACACCCAATGAAATTTTAAAGGGCACAAGTTCGCTTTTTGAAAATGAGCTTTTATGGGAGAAATAAATGCAAATCGTGCAAACTTTACAAAGCATACATGTTAATACAGATGATATTAGTGTGTTTCAGTATTTTAAAGATTTGATTGGTAAAAATTTCACAAAAGTACTAGGAAGGAAAAATAAGATTTTTTCTTTTTTTCAAGAGGATGAAATTCCACAGCGTCGTTATTTCTTAAAAGTTTTAAATCAAAAATATCGTAAAAGTACTAATGAGAATATACAGAATTTACAAGATGCTTATTTTAAAACCTTTAGATTGAATTTCAAACAAAGCAATATGCTTAAATCTATGCTTTTTATTAAGGTTGATTTTAATGCATTTGGAATTTTCATGCAATTAAGTTCTAATGAAAAGCTTTTTGTCACTTATATAAAAAATTATTTTAAAGATCATGACATAGAATATGATGAAATGACTAATGTTTTGGTTTTAGGATATAAGGATGAAAATACTTTTGAACTTTTTGAGGCTTTTGCTGATGAAAGTGAACATTTAAAATATTGTGTTAGTTTTAAAGTTGATCCTAATGCGTATAAGAAATTCCGTCAAAATATGCATAATAAAGAAAGCATGAAATGGAAATTTAATGCTTTAGCAAAACTTTTTAGTAATTATTTTAGCACTTTAGAATGTACCCCACAAAATGATCTTAGTGAAATTAGGCAAAAATATTTAATTTTGGTAAAAATTTATCATCCTGATTTTTATCAAGGCAAGAGTGAGTTAGAAAAAGCTTATGCAAGAGAACAATTTGAAAAAATACAAATTGCTTATGATAATTTAAAAGCTCTTTATAAAAATAATACTTAAAAGTCCTTAAATATAATTTTCAATTTAATTTTTCTCTTTCGTAAATTTTTCTTAACTTGCTATCAAGTTTAAAGCAAAATTCAAAAAGTGCAGGAACAACAAGCAAAGTTAATAAAGTCGAACTTATGAGTCCAAAGATAATGGCTATGGCCATAGGTGAGTTTGCTTCATAACCTGCACCTTTTGAAAAGGCAAGGGGAATCATAGCAAAAATCATTGCAAAAGTAGTCATTAATATAGCTCTTAAGCGCGATTTCCCAGCTATTAAAAGGGCTTTACTAGGATCTAAGCCTTCATGGCATTTTTTATTAGCAATGTCTACTAGTAAAATAGCATTTTTACCTACCATTCCAAAAAGTAAGATAATGGCAATTAATACAAAAAGTGAGAAATTATGTCCTGTGATAAAAAGCCCTATGCAAGTCCCACCAAAAGCCAAAGGCATGGTTATCATGATAATAAATGGTAAAATAAGGCTTTCATACAGTGCGGCTAAAACAAGATAGATAAGAATAAAGGCTAGAACAATAGCCATGATAAAGCCTTGCACAGTTTCTCCTAAAAGATTGATAAAACCTGAAAAAGCATAATTAAGATTTGTATTTTGTCCTAAAATATAGTCTTTATTTTCAAGCAAAAGCTTTTGTACTGTTCCTAAAGAGAGTTTATTAACTCCAGCTGTGATTTTAATAGATCGGTTTTTATTATAATGATTGATGTTTTTTAAGTCTTTAGTATATATGAAATCTACCACGCTTGAGAGTTCTAGATTGCTGCCTTGATTGTTTTTAATATTGATGCGTTTTAAGGCTTCTATATTTTTTTTAAATTCAGGAGCAAAACTTAAAATAAGATCATCTTTTGAATTACCTCTATCCATGCTTCCAACGCTAAGTTCTGAAAAAGAATAAGCCAAAACTTTAGCTATGTAATCAGGATTTATGTCTAAAATTTTTGCTTTTTCTTGATTAATATGCAAGGCAACTTGATCTTTTGTTGCGTTTGCATTATCGTTTATATCTACGATATGAGAATTGCTTGCTAGGATTTCTTTAGCACGGTTTGCGGCTTTTTTTAAAGTGTTTAAATCATCTCCTAAAACCAAAAATTGTACCGGATCGTCAATACCTGCACCTTCTATTTTGGGTAATTCTAAGATTTTAATTTTTAAGCTTTCATCTTGAAATTTTTGACGGTATAAGTTTACAATAGCACTTTGCCTTAGTTTTCTTTCTTCTAGTTTTTTAAGTTTAATATAAATTTTAGCCTTGGTTGCATCTTTAGCATCATCATAACCTACAAGTAAAAAGGCATATTGGACATTATCATCAAGTTGAATTTTTTCAAGTAAATGAAGACTTTTTTCTTTCATGGCTTCTATGCTTAAATCTTTTTTACTTTCTAGTAAAACTTGAATTTGGCTATCATCTTCCATAGGTAGAAAATCAAGTCCTATACGTGTGCTTAAAGCAAAAGAAATCAAGATGAAAACAAAACTAATAAAGATAAATTTGATTTTATTTTGTAAAATTTTATGCAATAAGGCTTCGTATTTTTTTTCTATATTTTGAAAAAAAGATTCTGTTTTTTTGTAAAATTGACTTTCTTTAGGATTTAAAAATCTAGCTGAAAGACTTGGTATTAAAAATACACAAACTAAAAAACTTATAATAATACCACTAGCCACACTTATACCCAAAGCATTGAAGAAAAGTCCAGGGATAGAGTCCATATAAGAAATGGGTATAAAAACGCAAAGTAAAACCATAGTGATGCTTAAAACACTAAAGCCTATTTCATTAATGCCTAAAAAAGCTGCCTCTAAAGGGGGATGAAATTTTAATTTTTTAGCAATATTTTCAATCACCACTATAGCATCATCAATAAAAATTCCTATACTTAAAGTAAGGGCAATAAAGCTTAAACGATTTAAATCATAGCCTAAAAGATCAATAACAAAAAAGGTTGAAATGATGGAAGTAGGTATAGCTACACAAGCAATAAGAGTCGCGCTAAAATTTCTTAAAAACAAAAATACTATTATAAGAGTAAGAAAAACTCCTAAAATCATATCAAAAATTACTTGAGTAAGATGCTTGTGGATATTTAAACTTTTATCATAAAGTATATCAATGCTAATATCATTAGAAATTTGTTTTTCTAAAGTAGGCAAAGCTTTTTTAACGTTTTTTATCATTTCAAGGGTGTTATAGTCTGTGACTTTGCCTAATTCTAAAAGCACTCCTTCTTTACCATTATAAATAGCACTTTGTTTTTCATCCTCATAAAGATTTGAAATTTCAGCCACATCGCTTAAAAACACTCCAGGTTTGATACGAAGATTTGTAAGTTCTTTTAAATTTGTAGCTTCAAAATAACCTTTGATGATGTAATTATTGTGTTTGTTATTAAGCTCTCCTAAGGCTTGTTTGAAATTTTGACTTTGGATGATATTAGCAAGTTCAAAGGCATTAAGATTATATTTTTTTAATTCATTGGGTTTTAATTCTATGCGGATTTGAGGTTTTAAAAAGCCTTTGGCTTCGATTTTTCCTACCCCATCTATTCTTTGTAAAAAAGGTTTGATTGTATCATTGATTTGATGCATAAGTTTTAATTTATCTTTAGAATATAAAAAAAGTGAAATAGCACTCCCTGAGTCTGAACTGATTTTTTCAATTTGTGCTTTGCTAGCTAAGTTTAGCGTGCCTATTTTATCACGCACGTCATTAGCGGCTACTTCAAGATCTTTGCCAAGTTTAAATTCTACAACGCTTACACTAAAATTATCATATGAGGTTGAAGTGATGGTTTTTACTCCATCAATTTGACTTAAAGCATTTTCTATTTCTTTAGTGATTTTAGATTCTATGAAATTAAGATCGCCTTTGCTTTGGCTTGTAATTTTTATAAGAGGGATGGATACATTAGGGAATAAATTCACACTCATGTTAAAAGCTGAAATCAATCCAAAAATCATTAATGCTAGAAAAAACATAAGCGTAGTAATGGGTCTATTTATAGCTAATTTAAACATGGTTTAGTCTTTAGTAATAATTCTACCTTCGCCAAAAAGTCCAGGTGTTAAATTTTGAGCTTCAACTTCAGCATAAATTTTTCTTGTTTTTATTTCTATGCTAGGATAAATAAGAGTGATTTTACCTTTGTATTCGCTTTGATTTTGATCAATTTTATAAAAGAACTCATCACCTATTTTGACCTTGTCTTTATATTTTTCATCAAAGCTTAAGACAAGTTTGTTTTGCGGGTAAGAAAAAATTTCTATTAAGACTTGATTTACCCCGCTAACTCCTTCGCCTTTTTGTACAAATTTGTTCGCAACAATAGCATTATAAGGGGCACGAAGTTCTTTTTTTCTTAAGATATTTTGATAATAAATTATATTGATTTTTGCTTGAGACAGCTTTAAATTAGCAGCGTTAAATTCGGCTTTCATATCTTCATAGCTTTGCTTGTCGATTACATTTTTAACAGCTTGTATTTTTTGCATTTTGCTTTTGGTATTTTCATATTTGATAAGGGCGAGTTTATAGGAATTTTGTGCGTTTTCAAGGGCAATTTTTTCGCTTTCTTGATTAAGAGTGAGTAAAAGTTCTCCTTTTTGCACTTTTTGTCCTATTGTGACAAGGATTTGATCGACTAATCCTATGCTTTCAAGGCTTAATTTGCTTTGTTTTAAAGCTTCTACATTAAAGCTTGCATAAATTTCTTCACCAAAAGAAAGATTAAAAGCGAGTAATAAAAATAAAATTTTTTTCATTCTTTAACCTTTAAACTAAGATCTATGCCTAAATTAAAATAATAATTTGCTTTTGTAATCTCTAACTCATTTTTAGCTAATTCTAAATCACTTTGTGCTTTAAATTGAAGTTCTAAGGCTTGTAGGTATTCTATATAAGAAACAAGGCCAGCTTGGTATTTTTTATTTATACTTGTAAAGGATGATTTAGCAGCATTTAAGCTTAATTCTAAGGCATAAATTTGTTCTTTTAAGACCTTTAAACTTTTATCCAAAAACATTAATTCTTCTTCATTTTTTCTTTGATTAAGTCTTGCATTAGCGTTAGCTATTTGTACATTTAAACGTTCTTTTTCAACTTCTTTAGCTCTTGCATTAAAATCAAAGATTTTCCATTCTATAGCTATGATAAATTGATTGCCTTGAGAGTATTTTTCTAAAAATTGATCGGCTAAATTTGCATAAGGGGCAGGGATTTTTGGATTATAATTATTTTTATAAAAACCAAAATTGTCTTGGATGTATAATTTTGGAAAATATTGTGCTTTAGCTAAATTCACATTTTCTTTAGCTAAATTTATTTGTTCTTTTGCCATTAATACTTCATAATTTTGACTTGTTTGTTGATAGGGATTTTCTAAAAAGGCTTGCCCTTTTGGGGTGAAATTGGTATTGCTTAAAATTTTAATTTCTTTTTGTATTTTAGTAAGTTGTAATTGGGCTTGACTTAATTCTAGTAAACTTAAATGGTATTTAGCTTCAATGCTTTGAAGTTCGTCTTTACTGCTAAGTCCTGCATCATAAAATTTTTGCAATCTTTCAAAAGTGGATTGGAGTAATTTGACTTTTTGTTCATTTAAGAGTAGAATTTTTTCAAGGCTTAAGGTATTAAAATACAGCGTAGCTGCATTTAAAGCTAGGTAATTTTTACTTTGTTCTTTGTTTAAAAGACTTAATTTTTCTTTGCTTTCTAGAATTCTTAAATTAGCCTCTCTTGCTCCCCCATCAAAAAGTAAAAGTTTAAGAGAAACATTAGCAAATAAGCTTTCTTGTGGATCAGTGATAAAACGGTCTTTGTTATTTGCTATATAAGCTGAATTTAGACTAAGGCTTGGCAAATAGTTTCTAAGAGTTTGGCTTTTTGTTAAATTGGCTTGTTGATTTTGTATTTGTTTAATAAGATATTGTTCATTGTTTTGGCTTAATACTATAAATTCTCTTAAATTAGAAGCAGACACTAGCAAAGGTAGAAAAGCTAAAGCCATAGCTTTTGGGATAAAAATTAAATATTTTTCAAACATAAGGTATTTTATTATGCTTTATATAAATTTCAATTGAAGTTTTTTGTATAAAATAGAATTTAATTTGTTTTAAACATAAATTTTGTTAAAATTCCAAACTTTTAAAAATTTATTTAGGATGATATTTTGTCAATTAAAAATATTAGAAATTTTTCTATTATAGCACATATAGATCATGGTAAATCTACTCTTGCGGATAGGATTATAAGCGAATGTGGGGCTATTAGCCAAAGACAAATGAGTTCGCAAGTTATGGATACTATGGATATAGAAAAAGAACGCGGTATTACTATAAAAGCACAATCGGTGCGTTTAAACTATAAATTAAATAATGAAAATTTTATTTTAAATCTTATTGATACTCCAGGTCATGTTGATTTTTCTTATGAGGTGAGCCGTTCTTTGGCTAGTTGTGAAGGGGCTTTGCTTGTAGTTGATGCTAGTCAAGGAGTTGAGGCACAAACCATAGCTAATGTTTATATCGCACTTGAAAATAATCTTGAAATCATTCCTGTAATTAACAAAATCGATTTGCCTAATGCAGATGTTGAAAAAGTTAAGCACGAAATTGAGCATATTATAGGTATAGATTGTAAAGAGAGTATTTGTGTGAGTGCTAAAACAGGTGCAGGGATTAAAGAACTTTTAGAGGCTATTATCACTAAAATTCCTGCACCTAAAAGTGATGATGATGCTCCAACTAAGGCTTTAATTTATGATTCTTGGTTTGATAATTATTTAGGGGCTTTGGCTTTGGTGAGAATTTATGAAGGTAAAATTGCTAAAAATGATGAAGTTTTGGTAATGAGTACAGATAAAAAACACATAGTTCAAGATCTTTTTTATCCTCATCCTTTAAGTCCTGTTAAAACTCAATGTTTAAAATCTGGCGAAGTGGGCGTTGTAGTTTTAGGGCTTAAAACTGTAGGCGATGTGCAAGTAGGGGATACCATTACTTTAGTTAAAAATAAAGCCAAAATTCCTATAGAAGGCTTTGAAAAGGCTAAAGCTTTTGTATTTGCAGGACTTTATCCTATAGAAACGGATAAATTTGAAGATTTAAGAGATGCTTTGGATAAATTAAAATTAAATGATAGTTCTATTACCTATGAGCCTGAAACTTCTTTGGCTTTGGGCTTTGGTTTTAGAGTAGGATTTTTAGGGCTTTTGCATATGGAAGTGATTAAAGAAAGGCTTGAAAGAGAATTTAATCTTGATCTTATTGCTACTGCACCTACAGTAACTTATGAAATCCATCAAACAGATGGACAAATCATTAAAATTCAAAATCCTAGCGAGCTTCCCCCTGTTAATAAAATAGCTTATATTAAAGAACCTTACGTTAAATCCACTATTATAACGCCTAGCGAATTTTTAGGGAATTTGATTTCTCTTTTAAACCGTAAAAGAGGAGTACAAGTAAAAATGGATTATATTACACCTGAGCGTGTTTTATTAGAATATGATGTGCCTTTAAATGAGATAGTAATGGATTTTTATGATAAATTAAAATCTTTAACAAAAGGCTATGCAAGTTTTGATTATGAGGCTATTGATTTACGCGTGGGAGATTTGGTTAAGCTTGATATTAAAGTAGCGGGTGAAAATGTCGATGCTTTAAGTATTATCGTGTCAAATGAAAAAGCTCAAAGCAAGGGAAGAGAATTAGTAAGTGCTATGAAAGAAATTGTACCCAGACAGCTTTTTGAAGTGGCTATTCAAGCAAGCATAGGTAATAAAATCATTGCAAGAGAAACAGTTAAATCTGTAGGCAAAAATGTAACTGCAAAATGCTATGGTGGCGATATTACTAGAAAAAGAAAGCTTTTAGAAAAGCAAAAAGAAGGTAAGAAAAGAATGAAAGCTATAGGTAAGGTTAATTTACCTCAAGAAGCCTTTTTAAGTGTACTGAAGATAGATTAAATAATATCATTTTAAATAGGGCTTGAAATTTGCTTGTATTTTCAATACAATTTGAAAAAATTTTTAAATAATTTTTTTGGAGGAGGAATGATGTTTAAAAAATTTTTGATTTTTGTAGTGCCAATTTTCTTTTTAAATGCTTGTGCAAGCAAGCAAAATGTTTTTACACAAGTTGATCAGCTTTCTCAAAAAACCCAGTGTGTTTCTTGTGAGAGTTCTGATGGTTTTGAAGCTAAAATTAAAGGTCTTTTGTATGTTAGTGATGTTGGGATTAAATGTTGTGCTAATAAACGCACTTTAGATACGGGAGTGGCTTTAAAAAAAGTTTATTTACACCGTTTTTATGATTTAAAAGAAAATCAAAAAGTTTTTAATGCAAAAAGGAAAAATTTATTAGTTGATCTTAATTTTAATGCTGTATTTTATGTTTATTTAAAACAAGAGCTTCAAGCTAGAGGTATAATAGTACTTGATAATAATGAAGCCAATTCTCCTTATGTAAGTAAAATTGATTTAGAATTTATATCTTATAGTGCAAGTCAAGATAGTATAGGATTGCACTCAAAGCTTGTGGGAGTTTTAAGAGTAAATGATATTAATAAAAATAAAAAATTTACTATCCGCACTAAACAAGATGTGCAAGGTTTTGATAATATAAAAGAGATAACTTTTTATACCCATTTGCTAATAAAACAAATGGCAAATAAGGCCGCAAGCCTCATTTGTGAACTTTGAGATGTTTAAATTGTAGAGCTTTTGCTCTGCTTAGTTTTTGCGATTTATGTGAATTAGAACTTGGAGAGTTTTCTTTAAGTACAAGAAAACTAGAGGGCGATTTTAAGGTTTATTCTTTTTATAAATACCATGAAATACAGTATTTACTTCGTTCTAAGCATCATTTTTATGGTTATTTTGTTTATAATATACTTGCAAAGCTGAGTTTTGCAAAATTCCAAGAATTTTTTAATCCTCAAATAAAAATTAATGCCATAGCCTTAGATGATAAGGTTGAAAATAGGCTTTATTCTCATTCAGCAATTTTAGCCAAACATCTTAAACCAAAAATATATAAAACCTTTATTTAACGTTTTAAAAGCATAAAATAATGTTAAATATGCGGGTAAAAGTTTGGTATTTCGTCAAAAAAATAAAAGAAATTATAAACTTTTAAAAACCCTTCATCATCCTGTGATTTTAGTAGATGATATTGTTACTACAGGTTCTAGTATTTTGCAAGCAAAAGAAATTTTAGAACAAAATAAAATTCGCGTACTTTTTGCTCTTGTTTTAGCTGATGCAAAAGTTTAATGTGTTATAATTAGAAATTCGAACTGATAGAAGGATTTTTATGGAGAATATTTTTAGCGAAGATTCTGATATTGAACTTATAGATATAGAAAATTCTATAAAAAGTAGTTATTTAGATTATTCTATGAGTGTTATTATAGGTCGTGCTTTGCCTGATGCAAGAGATGGTTTAAAACCTGTTCATAGAAGAATTTTATATGCAATGCAAAATGATGAAGCAAAAAGCAGAACAGATTTTGTTAAATCTGCACGTATAGTCGGTGCTGTTATAGGTCGCTATCATCCGCATGGAGATACAGCAGTTTATGATGCTTTAGTAAGAATGGCGCAGGATTTTTCTATGAGATATCCAAGTATAACAGGACAAGGCAATTTTGGATCTATAGATGGCGATAGTGCTGCAGCTATGCGTTATACTGAAGCTAAAATGAGTAAACTCTCTCATGAGCTTTTAAAAGATATAGATAAAGATACGGTTGATTTTGTTCCTAATTATGACGGTTCAGAAAGCGAACCTGATGTTTTGCCTTCTAGAATTCCTAATTTATTGCTTAATGGATCAAGTGGTATAGCTGTTGGTATGGCTACAAATATTCCACCTCATAGTTTAAATGAATTAGTAGACGCACTTTTATATCTGCTTGATAATAAAGAGGCGACTTTAGAAGAAATGATGCGCTTTATTAAAGGGCCTGATTTTCCTACAGGTGGAATTATCTATGGTAAAAAAGGCATTATAGAAGCTTATCGCACAGGGCGTGGTCGTGTTAAAGTGCGTGCAAAAACCCATATTGAAAAAAAGACAAATAAAGATGTCATAGTCATTGATGAACTTCCTTATCAAACTAACAAAGCAAGACTTATAGAACAGATTGCAGAGCTTGTAAAAGAAAAGCAAATTGAAGGAATTTCAGAAGTAAGAGATGAGAGTAATAAAGAAGGCATCCGTGTTGTTATAGAACTAAAGCGTGAGGCTATGAGTGAGATTGTATTAAACAATTTATTCAAATCTACCACTATGGAAAGCACTTTTGGTGTGATTATGCTTGCTATTCATAATAAAGAACCTAAGATTTTTTCTTTATTAGAGCTTTTAAATCTTTTTTTAAGCCATAGAAAAACTGTAATTATTAGAAGAACCATTTTTGAACTTCAAAAAGCAAGAGCAAGAGCACATATTTTAGAAGGACTTAAAATTGCCCTTGATCATATAGATGAAGTGATTGCTATCATTAAAAAGAGTTTAGATAATAACACCGCGCGTGATGCTTTAGTGGCAAAGTTTGGTTTAAGTGAGCTTCAGGCTAATGCGATTTTAGATATGAAACTAGGCCGTTTAACAGGACTTGAAAGAGAAAAGATTGAAAATGAACTTGCACAATTGTTAAAAGAAATTGCAAGACTTGAAGAAATTTTAAAAAGTGAACAATTGCTTGAAGATTTAATTCGCGATGAGCTAAAAGAAATAAGATCTAAATTTGATGTACCTAGAATCACTCAAATAGAAGATGATTATGATGATATAGACATTGAAGACTTAATTCCTAATGAAAATATGGTTGTAACCATCACCCATAGGGGTTATATTAAACGTGTGCCTAGTAAGCAGTATGAAAAACAAAAACGTGGTGGCAAAGGAAAATTAGCCGTTACAACCTATGATGATGATTTTATAGAGAGTTTTTTTACAGCAAATACGCATGATACTTTAATGTTTGTTACTGATCGTGGGCAGCTTTATTGGCTAAAGGTTTATAAAATCCCTGAAGGTTCAAGGACAGCTAAAGGAAAGGCTGTTGTAAATCTTATTAATTTGCAAGCAGAAGAAAAGATTATGGCTATTATTCCTACAACAGATTTTGATAAGAATAAATCTTTATGCTTCTTTACTAAAAATGGTATAGTAAAACGTACAAATTTAAGTGAGTATCAAAATATCAGAAGTGTAGGAGTTAAGGCTATAAATCTTGATGAAAATGATGAGTTAGTAACAGCTATCATCGTTCAAAAAGATGAAGATGAATTTTTTGTGAAAAATGATGATGAAAACTCACAAAACCAAGAGCCTGATTTGCTAGATGAGGATGCTTTAGAGAGTGATGAAAGTGTGAGCGTAAAAGGTAAAATGCTTTTTGCAGTTACTAAAAAAGGCATGTGCATTAAATTCCCTCTTATGAAAGTACGCCAGATTGGTCGTGTGAGTCGTGGGGTGACAGCTATTAAATTTAAAGAGAAAAATGACGAATTAGTAGGTGCTGTTGTTATAGAAAATGATGATCAAGAAATTTTAAGCATTAGTGCAAAAGGCATAGGAAAACGCACAAATGCAGGTGAGTATAGATTGCAAAGTCGCGGCGGTAAAGGCGTCATTTGTATGAAACTTACAGAAAAAACTAAAGATCTTATTAGTGTGGTTATAGTTGATGAAAGTATGGATTTAATGGCACTTACAAGTTCAGGTAAAATGATACGCGTAGATATGCAAAGCATTAGAAAAGCAGGGCGTAATACTAGTGGTGTTATAGTAGTAAATGTCGAAAATGATGAAGTTGTTAGCATTGCTAAATGTCCTAAAGAAGAAAATGATGATTTAGAGGATGAAAATTTGGGATTGAATTTAGAATGATTTAGAATTGGAACACTTATTGCTTTTATAAGTTTCAATTACAATATTTTGAAGGTGTAAAAATGAAAAAAATTTATTTTATCTTAGCAATAGCAGGAATTTTCTCTGGTTGTGTACCAAGTGCTAATAGCGTGAGTAAAAATGCAAGCACAAATAGTGCAAATTCATCCCAAGATATTATTGTACAAAAAGTTGATAAAGACGATGTGCGTAGTATCATCAAAGAAGAAAAAATGTTGTCTCCTGATTTTAATGAAGGTGAAATCAGCTTTACAGCAGTTGGAGAGGGGATCGCTCCTTTAAATACTATTTCTAGTGCACAAGCACTTGCATTGGCTAAAAGAGCAGCTATTGCTGATGCTTATAGACAATTAGCAAGTAAGCTTTATGGTGTAAAAATTAATGGTAAAGATACTGTAAAAGATGCAATGCTTAGAAGTTCAACTATTACTGCACAGGTAAATGGCTTGATAAAAAATGCAAGCATTATTGATGAAAATTTTAATCAAGGTCTTTACAGAATCAACTTAGAACTTAAAATTGATGCAGACAAGTGGAAAGAATTGTTTGCTTATTAATTTTTCTTGGTTTTAAACTGTTTGCCCAAGATGAATTTATTTTTTGGGCAGAACTTTCAAGTAAAAATTTCATACTTTTTCATCAAAATTATAATCTATCCTTAGCAATGACAAAAAGTGAAGATGCCTATACACAGTGGGCTTGTGAGCTTTCTTATAATGATAAGGATTTAAAAACTTTACCTCGTACTTCTTTAGGGATGATTGATGATGCTATGCCAAAGATGACAAAATGGGAATTTTTAAATTCACATAAAAATGAATTGAGTGATTGTTTTATAGGATCTAAGATTAGTGTTAAAGACATGGTTAATACAGATTTATTGCAAGCTCAAAGTCAAACTTATATTAAAATTTTGCCTTTAAGATTTATAGTTGAATTTGGTGAAAATAGTGCAATAATTTATTATCTTAAACAAAAGTAAATTCAAAATTAAGCCCTAATTGGATATTATAAATGAAAATTTTTGAAAGGACTTAATATGAATTTGGTCATAGTAGAAGATGATATTAATATGCGTAAATCTTTAGAACTTGCTTTAGCAGAATATGAAGAATTTAATATTAAGTCTTATAAGTCCGCTACTGAAGCTTTAAAAAAATTAAACGATGATACTGATTTAATTATTACAGATATTAATATGCCAGGCATTGATGGGATAGAATTTATTAAAGCTTGTAAAAATAAATATGATTTTATTATCATGACAGGAAATGCTACTTTAAATCGTGCTATTGAAGCGATTCGTTTAGGAGTGAAAGATTTTTTAACCAAACCTTTTGACATTGATACTTTAGTTGAGACTATTAAACGGGCTAAAATCATACAGGAAAAAACAGCTAGTAAAAAGAATGCAAAAAAGGAAAAAGAAGAAAATAAGGATTTTTTTTCAAGTTCTCCTAAGTTGGAAAAAATCCTTGATTTAAGTCAAAAGGTTGCTAAAACGGATGCTTCTGTAATGTTGTTTGGAGAAAGTGGCGTAGGAAAAGAAGTTTTTTCGCGTTATATCCATGCACACTCTAAGCGTGCTAATAAGCCTTTTGTGGCTATTAATATGGCAGCTATTCCAGCGAATTTGATAGAAAGCGAACTTTTTGGTTTTGAAAAAGGTGCTTTTACAGATGCTAATACTACTAAAATAGGGCTTTTTGAAATGGCACATGAGGGAACTTTATTTTTAGATGAAATTGGTGAGATGCCTTATGAGATTCAAGCAAAACTTTTAAGAGCCTTGCAAGAAAAAGAAATTACAAGACTTGGAAGCACTAAGAGTATTAAAATAGATGTTAGAATTATAAGTGCTACAAATGCAAATTTGGATGAAAAGATAAAAAAGGGTGAATTCCGTTCGGATTTATATTATCGCTTAAATACTATTCCTATTAATATCCCACCTTTAAGAGAGCGTAAAGAAGAGATTTTAGGTATAGCCCAAAAGGTTTTAGAAGATACTTGCAAAGAATATGATTTTGAAGAAAAACGATTGAGTCAAAAAGCTAAAAATGCTTTGCTTGAATATGATTTTCCAGGCAATATTAGAGAGTTAATTTCTGTGGTGCAGAGAGCTTGCATTTTAAGTCAAAGCAATGAAATTTCAAGTGAAGATTTGTTTTTAGAGGCTAGAAGTGCAAAAAAAGATGTGAAAAATTTAGAAAAAGAATTAATTTGTGAGGTATTATTAAGTGTAAATCATGATAAAAATGAAGCTTCAAAAATCTTAGGCATGGATATAAAGATTTTAAATGAAAAAATTAAAAAATATCAAATAAAGGAATAAAAAATGCCAAAAAAACAAAAAATAGCGATTGTAGGTGCTACGGGTGCTGTTGGTGAAGAAATTTTAAATGTTTTAGATGAGTTAGATTTTCCTGTAGAAAGCATTTTGCCTTTAGCAAGTGCGAAAAGTGCAGGAAGTGAAGTAGAATTTAAAGGAAAGTTTTATAAGGTAAAAGAGCTTACAGATACGGTATTTAAGGAAAATTGTGTTGATATTGCTTTTTTTAGTGCGGGTGGAAGTGTGAGCGAAAAATACGCTAAATTCGCTGTGCAAGCAGGAGCACTTGTGATTGATAATACGAGTCATTTTAGAATGCAAGAAGATGTTCCTTTAGTGGTTCCTGAATGTAATAGTGAAGATATTAAAAAATGGAAAAAAACAGGCATTGTAGCAAATCCAAATTGTTCTACTATACAAATGGTGCAGGTTTTAAAGCCTTTAGATGAGGCTTTTGATTTAAAGCGCGTTGATGTGAGTACTTATCAAGCAGCAAGTGGTGCAGGAAAAGAAGGTATGCAAGAATTAGTTCAAGCTATGCAAAGCTTTTTTGCTTTTAAACTTGATGAGTTTGAAGCTGAAGTTTTTCCTTATACTTTAGCGCTTAATCTTATTCCACAAATTGATGTTTTTATGGATAATGATTATACTAAAGAAGAACTTAAGATGATCAATGAAACCCAAAAAATTTTACATAAAAATTTAGAGATTTCAGCAACTTGTGTTAGGGTGCCTGTTTTAAGAAGTCATAGCGAAGCTATAACTATGCATTTTAAAAAAGAAATAGATCCTAAGAAAGCGCGTGAAATTTTAAAAAAAGCACCGAGTATTGTAGTTGTAGATGATACTAAAAATAAAAAATATCCTATGCCTTTAATGGCAAGTGATACAAATGAAACTTATGTAGGAAGAATTCGTGCTGATATGTATGATAAAACTATACTTCATCTTTGGTGTGTGGCTGATCAAATCCGCGTAGGCGCTGCTACTAATGCTGTGCGAATCGCCCAAAAATGGCTGCAATTAGAATACAAATAAGGAAAAAAAATGCTAGAAAAATTATTTGAAGCTTTGCTTGTTAGAAGTCGTATTGTTACTATTTTACCCGTAATTTTTGGACTCATTGGGGCTTTTGTCTTGTTTTTTATCGCAAGTTATGATGTTTTAAAGGTTATATTTTATACTTTTAATTATTTTTTTAATATAGCTTCGGGTGTTGATTTGCATGAAGATGTGGTGGCTTTGATTATAGGAGCTGTAGATCTTTATTTAATGGCTTTAGTTTTATTTATCTTTTCTTTTGGAGTTTATGAACTTTTTATTAGCGAGATAGAAGAATTTAAACAAACTAAACAAAGCAAGGTTTTAGAAGTGCATAGCCTAGATCAATTAAAAGATAAACTTGCAAAGGTGATTATTATGGTTTTAGTGGTGAATTTTTTTCAAAGAGTATTGCAGATGAAATTTTCTACTCCTGTGGATATGGCTTTTCTTGCTGGTTCTATTTTAGCACTTTGTGTTGGGCTTTATTTTTTGCATAAAGGTGCTCATTAGTAAGGATCATCTTTTTTTGATATAATTTTTTGTGTTTCTTTAAAAAAGAAATAAAAAGTTGTTTTAAATAAGTGTCTTAAAGCATCTTGTTTTTACTACTTCTTTATTAGAATTTTTGTTCTTTGATGGTGTAAAAATCATAACAAAAACGCAAAAATATCAAATAAAATATAAATATAATAAAAGGTAAATTTATGATCATACGTTGCTTGTTTGTCAGCTCGGTTTTGATAGTCACGCTTTTTGGTATTAATTTAAAGTCATTATTTACTTATACTTTTGATGTTAATAAAAAATATGACATGGAAAAAGCAAAGACTATATATTTTAAAAATAAGTGCCACACTTGTCATGGTGATAATGCACAAAAAAGCGTTATAGGATCTAGAATTTTAAAAGATATGTCTGCTCAAGATCTTAAAGCTGCATTGATAGGTTATACTCTTGATAGTAGTGCTTCTGCAACAGCTTCTCAAATGGCTTTTTATGCTAGGAATTTAACTCATGATGATATGGATAATATTATTGCTTATATCAAGGGTGGGAATTTTGCACTTGATTTGCAAGTACAAGAACTTCTTGAAGAAGAACCTAAGCAAAAGACAAAACATAATACATTTTTAAAATAAATTGTGAAAATCTATAATTAAAGGAATATTAATGAAAAAATTTACTTTAGCTTTAAGTCTTTTAACTTTAGCAAATTCTTTGTTTGCTAAAGATATTAATATAGGGGTTGTTTTACCTTTAACTGGATCTGTGGCAGCTTATGGGCAGGATGTTTTTTATGGAATTGATTTAGCCAATAAATTAAATCCAAAACTTTCAAATGGAGATACCATTAAGCTTGTCACAATAGATACAAAAGGAGATAAATTAGAAACTTCTAATGGAGTTAATCGTTTAATATCTACAGATAAAGTTTTAGGAATTATAGGTGAGGCAACTACTCCTAATACTATCCAAGCTATTTCTATAGCAGAAGAGAAAAAAATTCCTTTAATTGCACCGGTGGCTTCAGGAGATAAGCTTTTGGATAAAAAAGAGTATGCAAGTAGGGTTTGCTTTAAAGACAGTTTCCAAGGGGATAAATTTGCTGCTTATATTGCTAAAGATTTGGCCTTAAAAAATGCTGTTATTATCATGGATCAGAGTAATGTTTATTCTTTGGGTTTAGCAAGGGCTTTTGAGAATTCTTTTGAGCTTAATGGCGGGAAAATTATAAAAAAACTTGTTATTAATTCAGGAGATAAAGATTTTAAAGCTATAGTTTCTCAGCTTAAGAGTTTAAGCCCTGATTTTGTTTATATGCCTATTTATCATCCTGAAGCGGCTTTGATTGCAAGACAAGCAAGACAGGTTGGTTTTGATAAGCTTTTAACAGCTGGGGATGGGGTAAATAATCAAACTTTTATTGAGCTTGGTGGTAATGCTGTTAATGGTGTGATTTTCACAGACAGTTTTGATTATAATAATCCTAGCACCAAATTAAGCAAAGATTTCATTGCAGCTTATGAAAAAGTCAAATCAACAAAAGAACTTCCAGCATTTTCAGCTATGGGTGCAGATGCTTATTTTGTAATGTTAAATGCTATGAATGCTTGTATTGATAATCTTACAAGTAAATGCGTAAATGAAAAAATTCATCAAACCAAAAATTTTGAAGGGGTTTCAGGTATTATTAGCATTGATCAAAGTGGCAATGCTATCCGTTCTGTTGTGATTAAAGAAATTAAAAATCAAAA
>NZ_WUED01000007.1 GCF_016806695.1 Campylobacter bilis
ACCACAAATAATTAAACTGTGCAAAGGCTGTATGACTCGTTCCTTCTTTAGAAGATATAGTATTATAATTAATACTCATATGAAAGCTAGGGTTTAAAGGAAGTATTAAAGCTGTACTTAAATACCTTTGTATTCTAGCTAATTCAAACTCATCTTCTACCTTTACACTTCCAAAGCGTGCTTTAGAAGCTATACTAGGATTGGCATAAAACTTAGCACCTAATTCTAAAGAAGTCTTTAAATGAGGCAACCAATCTTCAAACCAAGTAAAGCTAGCCTTAGTGCTTAAAAGATTAAAATTACTCTTATAGATTCTTTCTCCTCCTTGTACACTAGCTCTTCCTTGTATGTCTTTTATACTATAAGCTTCCATAAAACCTCCTTCATAGCCTAAGCCTATTTCAGGAGTAAAGATATGAGATCCTAAAATAAAGTTCATGCCTAAGTCTAAGCTTGCACCATAAGAATAAGAATTAGGGTTAGCACTAGCTTTATTCTCTCCTATTTTTTTAAGCATATCATTTTTAGTATAGGCTGCTTTACTTTGTGCTTTAAGATAGACTTCTTGATGCTTAGCTGTAGTAAATAAGGTATTAAAATATCTTAAGCCTGCATAATAGCTACGGTTTTTCACATCAAAATAAGTTGATTCCATATTAGCATCTTCATAACCTGCATAAACACCATATACCCCACTTTCTTTTAAGGTAGAATAAGCCAGTAAGGTTCCTTTAGTATGACCCTTACTTTGTTCATTTAAAGAAAGTTCTACATTTAAAGAAGAAAAATAAGGCAGTATTAATAAGGCATGTTCTTTAGAATTARAGTCTGTAGAGAGTTTTCCTGTTAAAGGATCATAGCTTAAATTGATTTCTCCTCCCCCATTGGTTTGGATGTTTTTAATATTGGCTTGATTTACTCCTGTAATAAGATTGTTAATATCACTTAATGCTTCTACATTAAGATTACTTTGATCTACAGTAAGGTTTTCTACCATAACTGCATTAGCATTACTTCCTCCTACTCTTATGGTTTGAAGTTTGTTAGTAGAACTGTCTGTGTGTATAATCCAATCAGTAATATCTATACTACCTTTTCCATTATTACTTAGGGTAAAGCCCTCTTCATTTAAGCCTATAAAGCCTTGGTTAGATATACTTACATCTGCATTACCATTATTTACTACTCCTCCTCCTAAGGTAGCCCCTTGGGCATTAGTAATTTTTAAGGCTGTATCACTACTAGCAAGTATGGAACCACTAATGCCTGTAGAAGAAGTAGAGGTATTGACAATGGAACCTAAATTAGCCCCTTTTTTGATTTCTATGTCTCCATCTATAGATCCATCTCCTGTATTGAGTATGCCTGAACCTCCGCTAGAACTTTCAACAGAACCTGTGCCTGTAACTACTATGGCTGAACGGCGGGTGCGGGTTTTAGGGTTACCATTATTAGTGCTATTATCTCCATCTTCTTCAAGTTCCTCTTCTAAGCTAGTACCTATGTTTCCTTCATTGACTATACCTGCTGTGCCTCCAAAGACTTCTCCTGCTATGGTGATACCTGTAGAGGCTGCAATGGTACCTGCGTTAACAAAATTTTTTATAGTGCCACCTTGTATATTAATTCCTACTATTGAAGTATTGTCATTATCTATATCATTATCAATGGTACCTGCGTTAACAAAATTTTTTATAGCAGCATCTCTTATATTGATGACTTTATTATTGTTACCCCGTATAGTACCCATATTAATAAAATTAGTCATATCAGAAGGGTTGTGTATAGTGATAGCTGTGCCTGCATCAGCCTTAATCATTCCCATATTAACAAGATTATGTATAATCCCTTCGTTTTCAATAGAAATAGGACTATTTGCAGAGTTAGTAGTTTCTATAAGACCAAAGTTGATGAGATTTTCTATTGTACCTTGGGAATTTAGATCAATACCTTCTTCGTCTGATGTAAGAGTACCAATATTAGTAAGATATCCTATATTGCCAAAGATATTCATACCTTTTTTATTACTAGTAATTGTTCCCCAATTGGTAAAATCACCAATATCGGCATTGCCAAGATAAATTGCCTCTCCATTATTAGAACTTATAGTACCTACATTGGTAAAATGTTCTATATTGCTTCTATCAGAAGGATTATTCCCCCAAACTACTACACCATATTTAGAAACATTATTACCTATATTGCCCCCATTGAAAAAGAATTTAATATCAGCACCATTGCTATTATTAACTCCTATTTCCACACTAGGCTTACTGTTTGATCCTTGAATGGTTCCATTGTTGAGAAAAAGAAAAGTGTCTGAATCCCCACTATTAAAATATATGGCTCTACTATTAGCAGTGACACTACCATCTCTTGTTATAAAAACAAGACCATCATTTCCAGGGCTTATAGTCTCAGTACCATCTTCTTCAGAATTTATATATGTATTACCACTATAAGAAGCTATAGCATAAGAATTCAAAAAAGAAATGGCAATTAAAGAAAGAACTATTTTTTTTGAAGACAAAGAATTTTTCAATATCCCCCCCCCCCTCTCTCATAAAAGATTTTTTATTTAATATTTTAAAGTCATTTTCCACTTTAAACGGTCGAAAAAATATCTTTTTCATAAAAATTATCCTTAAAATAATAAAATTAATTTTTTATTTTTGTATGTTTTCTTTACATATTTAATTACATACATAATTAATATATTTACACTTACGTTTTTGAATTTATATTCTTAAAGTAATTTCATGCATTTATTTAAAGTATCCAATACCTTTACCTTTTAAATACATTTATCACAGCCATGTTTATATTATTGTTTAAATGTAATTTTATAGTCTTGATATCTTGATTTAATTAATGTATTCATACTTCAAAAATAAAATCATAAAAAGTAATATAAAATACAAAAATAAATGAGTAATAATAATCAAATATATTTTAAAAGAAGATTAAATTTTTTGTGTTATGGTTAAAGTGCGATTTTAAAATTAGATTATTATTACTTCGTTTTCTAGTATTATGCCAAATTCTTCAAAAACCTTTTTTCTGGCTAGCTCTATAAGGAAAATAGCATCTTCATAGCTTGCATTTTTTTTGTTGATTAAAAAATTAGCGTGTTGATCGCTTAACATAGCATCTCCTTTGCTAAAGCCTTTAAGTCCAACAGATTCGATTAAACGTCCTGCAAAATCATTTTTTGGATTTTTAAAAATAGATCCAAAACTTGCTCCTTTGGGTTGATTGATTCTTAAATTTTGTAAGTATTCATCTTTGGCTGTATTAAAACCAAATTTGAGTTTAAATTCTGCCCAAAAAAAAGGTAGGTTTAAAGAGCAAAAACGATAATCAAAATTTATATTTTCTTTAAGAATTTCACCTTGTGAGGTAGTAATTTTAAATAGGTTTTGACTGATACACTCGTCTTTAAGTCCTGCATTCATTTTTAATAAACCTCCCAGTGTTCCAGGGATTTTTTTAAGATATTCAAAGCCGCAAATATTATTTTTTTTTGTAAAGTGATATATGGTGCTTGATTTGGTTTTACATCCTATGCGAAGATGTATAAAATCTTTGTTTTGATCTAAAAGTTCTATGAAGTTAAAATTGTCTGCCAAAATCGCTATATTTTTAGGATTAGGACTTATAAGTAGATTGTTTGCCCCTCCTATTAAAAAACCTTCAAAATCACTGATTTTATCTAAAATTTGTACTTTAAAACAAGTGCCTATACGTACAGAAGAGTATTTTTTAAAATCTATAATCATTTGATAAAAGTTGGAATTTGATTGATAATGTTTTGAGTAAAATCAATCATTGTGGTACTCATCCAAGGCATTAAAAAGATTAAGACAATAACAACTAAGATGATTTTAGGAACAAAAGAAAGAGTCATTTCGTTAATTTGTGTGGTTGCTTGAAAAATGCTTATGAGTAAGCCTGCTATCAAACCTGCTAAAAGCATGGGTAAGGAAAGTAAAAGCGTGATTTTAAAGGTTTGTACTCCAAGAGCGACTAAGGTGCTTTCGTCCATTTATGTCCTTTTTAAGAATTTCTGACTTGTTCGTATTCTCTAGGAATAAGATAGTTTTCCACTTGTATGATTTTATCATAAAATTTATAATCATAGCCTAGTTTGAAAAGTGCATTTAGAGCAAGAAGTTGGGTTCGACTAAGTTCTATAGATTTTTCATTAGCATAGAGCTTAAGATAAATGTCTAGATTTTTCTCATCGACACGAATGAGTTTTCTTTCGTTGAGCATAGGGATTAAAATTTTGCGATTAGAATGCGCAAGTTTGACAGCTCTAGTGAGATCTTTTTCTATTTTTATAGCATCACTAAGAGGTAAAGAACGTCTCAGTATCATTCCGCCTAAAGGTAATGGCAAGTTTTCTCTAGTAAGTTCTAGCCATATATCCCAAAGTTCTGCTTCGACGCAGAGGCTAGGATGGAAGTTTAAAATGCTTTCGTGGATTAAAACTCCAGCATCAACTTCGTTTTCTAAAACAGCGTTTTCAATCTCTAAGAAATTTTTATAAACTATCCTTGCTTGAGGGTATTTGATGCGAAAGATTAAGGCGTTTGTGGTGTTTACTCCACTTAGGGCTACTTTGAAATTCTTTTTTAAAAGGGTGGTTTTTTTCTTAATAAGTTTGGGACCGTAGCCTTGCCCAAAGCTTAGGGCTGTTCTTAAAAGGGCGTATTCAGAAGCGATTAGAGGATAAAGCGCGAAAGAAATAGCACTAAGATCAAATTCGTTTTTTAAGGCTAGGGCGTTTAGAGTCTGTATGTCTAAAGCAGTGTTTTCATAGGTAAAATCATTACCTGTCCAACCGAATTTAATAGGCATATACATGAAAATATCATCCGCATCAGGAGAATGTGCTAGTGCGATTTTTTTCATCGAGTGTCCTTAAGATAAATCTTTGGCTTAATTTTAGCAAAATAAATTGTTATTTAATTTTATTTTGTTAAAATTCTAGCTAAAAATTTCAGAATTTTTAAGGAAAATCATGGATGATAATAAAAGAAAGTCTTTAGATGCTGCTTTGAAAAGTTTGGATAAAACTTTTGGAAAAGGAACGATTTTAAGATTGGGCGATAAAGAAATTGAGCAAATTGATAGCATAGCCACGGGTTCTTTTGGACTGGATTTAGCGCTTGGTATAGGAGGTATTCCTAAAGGAAGGATAGTAGAGATTTATGGGCCTGAGAGTTCAGGTAAGACTACTTTGACCTTGCATATTATAGCACAGTGCCAAAAGGCTGGGGGAGTTTGTGCTTTTGTGGATGCTGAACATGCGCTTGATGTAAAATACGCTAAAAATTTGGGGGTTAATACCGATGATCTTTATGTTTCACAGCCTGATTTTGGTGAACAGGCTTTAGAGATAGTTGAAACCATAGCAAGAAGCGGTGCTATTGATCTTATCATCGTTGATAGTGTCGCAGCGCTTACGCCTAAGGCTGAGATTGAAGGAGATATGGGGGATCAGCATGTGGGGCTTCAAGCAAGGCTGATGTCTCAGGCTTTAAGAAAGCTTACAGGCATAGTGCATAAGATGAATACTACTGTTGTTTTTATCAATCAAATCCGTATGAAAATCGGAGCTATGGGCTATGGTACGCCTGAAACCACCACAGGAGGGAATGCATTGAAATTCTATGCTTCGGTGCGTTTGGATGTGAGAAAGGTGGCGACTTTAAAGCAAAATGAAGAGTCTATAGGCAATCGCGTTAAAGTAAAAGTAGTTAAAAACAAGGTTGCGCCACCTTTTAAACAGGCTGAATTTGATGTGATGTTTGGGGAGGGCTTGAGTCGTGAAGGCGAGCTTATAGACTATGGTGTGAAGCTTGATATAGTGGATAAAAGTGGAGCGTGGTTTTCCTATCAAGATAAGAAATTAGGTCATGGTAGAGAAAATTCTAAGGCTTTTTTGAAAGAAAATCCAGAATTAGCTGAAGAAATCGCAAAGGCCATTGAAAATTCTATAGGCATACAAAGCATGATTAGTGTGGGTGAAGATGATGAAAGAGGAGAAGAATAATGCCGGTGATTGAAGATATTCAAGCTTATGAAGTGCTTGATAGTAGGGCAAATCCTACTGTGAAAGTGCAAATAAAACTTAGCGATGGAAGCATGGGAGAAGCCATAGTGCCAAGCGGAGCTAGTACGGGATCTAAAGAGGCTTTAGAACTTCGTGATGGGGATGAGAGATTTGATGGAAAAGGAGTTTTAAAGGCTGTCAATCATGTAAATGAGAGCATAGCCAATGTGATTTTGGGTATGGATGCTTTTAGACAAAGTCAGGTCGATAATGTTTTGCGTGAGCTTGATGGGACTAAAAACTATGCGCGTTTAGGAGCTAATGCTACTTTAGGTGTGTCTATGGCCTTAGCGCGTGCGGGGGCAAATGCTTTAAAGATACCTTTATATCGTTATTTAGGTGGGGTGAATGCTAATGTGTTGCCTGTGCCAATGTGTAATATCATCAATGGGGGTGCGCATGCTGATAATGGCATAGATTTTCAAGAATTTATGATCATGCCTTTTGGTTTTACGCGTTTTAAAGAGGCTTTGCGTTGCGTTTGTGAGATTTACGCTATTTTGAAAAAAGAACTTCAAGTTCTAGGTTATAGTACGGCTTTGGGTGATGAGGGAGGCTTTGCCCCTCATTTGGCTGATAATACAGAGCCTATTGAGCTTTTGATGAGCTGTATTAAAAAAGCAGGCTATGAAAATAGGGTAAAAATCGCGCTTGATGTGGCAAGTAGTGAATTTTTTAAAGAAGGAAAATATCATTTAGAAGGCAAAACTTTTTCAACTCAAGATTTGATAAAGCGTTATGAAGAGCTTTGCGCGAAATATCCTATTTGCAGTATAGAAGATGGTTTGGCTGAGGATGATCTTGAAGGATGGGTGAAACTTACGGAGGCTTTAGGGGATAAAATCCAGCTTGTGGGGGATGATTTGTTTGTGACTAATGAAGATATTTTAAGAGAAGGAATTATCAAAAAAATGGCCAATGCAGTGCTTATTAAACCTAATCAAATAGGTACTGTGACTCAAACTATGAGAACAGTGCGTCTAGCACAAAGAAATCATTATAAATGTATCATGAGTCATAGAAGCGGTGAGAGCGAGGATAGCTTTATCTCTGATTTTGCTGTAGCTTTAAATACAGGGCAGATTAAAACAGGAGCTTTGGCAAGAGGAGAAAGAACGGCTAAATACAATCGTTTGCTAGAAATAGAGCGTGAAAATGATGAATTTTTAGGAGAAAGATTCTGAGAGATTTACTTAAAAGATATGATGAAAGCAATAAAAAAAAGAGCTTTTATGTCTATTTGCTTAAGATGGGTCTTTGGGTCTTTTATGTGGTTGTGGGTGCGGTTTATTTAGGGAATTTGTTTTTTGGGGAGTATTCTTTGGATACTTTGTTGTCTTTGGAAAAGACTAAAAAAGAACTTCATAAGAGTATAGTTTGGCTTAAAGAGCAAAATGCCAAAGCACAAAAGGATTATTTTGAATTAAAAGGATTGTATCCGAATGAAAATTAGAATTTTAATAATGTGGATGAGTTTGATGAGTTTAGCTTATACTCAAGATAATCCTTTTAAATCTGAACAGAATGCAAGCTGGGGCGCTTCGCCTCAGTTTCAAAAAGAAGAAGTGAGGTTTAATTCTAGTGCGAGGATTTTAAAAAGCATTACTTTTAATTACATTAATCTAGATGGGAGCGAAGATAAGATAGATTTGGATGTGAATAAAAGCATAGATTGGCATGATACTTATACTATATCAAGGTTTAAAAGCCCTGATCCTTCTAGGGTCCTAGATGTCTCTGTGACTATACCTGAAAAAAATAGTTCTAAACAAGAATCAAACGCCACAGCTAGCGTGGAAATACCTTTAGATGTGAGTAAAATTTATGATTTTATTTCTTATGCGGTTTATAAAAATAAAATCAAATTAAATACAAATGATAAAATGATCACAGATTTTTCAGTAGGAAATCCTAGTAAAATAGTCATAGACTTTAGATCACATTTTGTAAGTCCTACTAAAAATATACGCCTTAACAATTCTGTGTTTAAACGCATAGATTTTGGATCTCATAAGGGGTATTATAGGCTAGTGATTTATCTTGATGGGGTATATAACTATCATATCCAAAAGGATGCAACCGGATATATGATAAGTTTGCTTTGATAAAAGACTTTAAAGCTTAGAAAAGGACTTTTAATCTGGAAGTATTGTTAAGAGTAGGGATTTTTAGAATAAAGAATGAAAATCCTTGACTTTAAAATCATTTTCTGATAGAATTTCAGTTTTATTTATCGGGGTGTAGCGCAGTCTGGTTAGCGCACTTGGTTTGGGACCAAGGGGCCGAAGGTTCGAATCCTTTCACCCCGACCATTTTATAAAATCACACAAAATGGTGAGTGTAGCTCAGTTGGTTAGAGCATCAGATTGTGGTCCTGAGGGTCGTGGGTTCGATTCCCATCACTCACCCCATTAACGCTCGTAGCTCAACTGGATAGAGCAACAGACTTCGGATCTGTAGGTTGTGGGTTCGATTCCTATCGGGCGTACCACTACATAATTTTTACACGCGTTCATAGCTCAGCTGGATAGAGCAACGGCCTTCTAAGCCGTAGGTCAGAGGTTCGAATCCTCTTGGGCGTACCACTTTGCGGATGTGGTGAAATTGGTAGACACGCCAGACTTAGGATCTGGTGCAGCAATGCGTGAAGGTTCAAGTCCTTTCATCCGCACCACTTAAGCTTCTATTTCACCATACTTTGATAGATTTTGCTTAAATTACGTTGAAGTAGGTGTAGAGATGAGGCTTTAAGTTTGCTTTGGCAAAATGTAGATTTAGAAATAAAACTCTATTTTTACCAAAAACAAAAATGACTAAGCACAAAAGCATACTTTAGATTCTAAAAACGGATAATAATACTTTTAATTGGCTAAAATAAATGCCCTTAATGCAAATGAATTATAAGATATAAAATACTTTGTAAAGTTTTAAAGGTATTTAATATTTTAACTATAATATTATGTAAGTAATTAAAGAGAAATTAATCAAAGGATTAGAAAATAAGCTAAAAAATGCAAATTTACTAACTATAGAAAAGCTTTTAATTAGCAATGCTTCAAAGAATTGACTGTTTATGCAGTCATTAAAGGCATGTGAGTGGATGCTTTTTAGGTTTTGGCGAAATTAAATCTAAAAGGAGTTAAAATGGAAATCATTTTAACAATTGGAGTGATAAGCTTGCTTATATGCTTTGGAGCTTTAGCTTATGCTTAAAGAAAAGCATAAAGCTTAAAACCATCCTAGTTTTCACCAAAGCTAGGATTATCATACTTTACTTTGAGCAACACATAAAAATACTAATAAAATAAGCAAAGTTTATGGGGAATGCAAGATGAGATTAAATAAGCGCTTTTATGGATGTAAATTAGAGCTTGAGACTCGATACTAAAAGACTTCAAAATCTTATAAAGGCTTTATTTGGGTATAAAGCCTGCAAGTGATAAATACACATAAAACTTTAATGATTGTCTAAGGAAAATTGATTAAACTTTGTAAGTGAGATTATTTTTGAGTTTTGCTATATAAAGGATGATGATGAAAAAAAGTATTTTGGCTTTTGCTATGCTTGTTTTAGCTAACACTATGATGGCTAAAAATATACAAATTTATGAGAGTCCTGGTTGTGGTTGCTGTGAACTTTGGGCTGATTATATGAAAAATAAAGGTTTTGAAGTTAGTATACATAAAACAGATGATTTGATCAAAATTAAAGAAAAATTAGGGATTAAAGATGGGTATCAAAGCTGTCATACAGGAGTCATTGAAACTTATGTGGTAGAAGGGCATGTGCCTTATAGTGCTGTGGCTTGGCTGCTTGCAAATAAGCCTAAAGACGTTATAGGAATTGCAGCTCCTGGTATGCCCCAAGGAAGTCCGGGTATGGAACAAGGATATGTGCAAAAATATCCTGTGATTTTAATGAAAAAAGATGGTAATTATGAGCTTTATGGGTATTTTATAGGAGAGAAGAAGCTTTGATATTAGACTAAAGTCTAAATGTTTTTTGGCTGTTTTAAGAGTTTTTAATAAATATTTCTTTAGCATTTTTTGCTATAATTTTTAGCATTTATGTATAATTTATGTTTTGTTTAGGAGCTAGGATGCGAATGATAAAGAAGATAGTTTTAAGCGAAACCTTTCCGGGTATTTTGCTAGTATTTTTTACCTTTTTGGCTTTATTATGTAAAAATTCTTTTTTAAGCGTTATTTATACAGATTTTTTTCACGCTAATTTTACTGTTGGTTTTGATTATTTTCAGATTTCTAAATCTTTAAATTTGTGGATAAATGATGGCTTGATAGCTATATTTTTTCTTTGCATAGGGCTTGAGTTAAAATATGAAATTTTACGCGGTCAGCTTAAAAATATAAGAACTGTTTGCTTGCCTATATTTGGTGCATTAGGCGGGATGATTATGCCTGCTTTGATTTTTGTGATCATTAATCATTCTCATGAATTTGCTATGAAAGGATGGGCTATACCTACGGCTACGGATATTGCTTTTGCTATAGGTATTTTAATGCTTTTGGGAAATAAAATTCCTACGAGTTTGAAGCTTTTTTTACTTTCTTTGGCTATTTTTGATGATTTGGGCGCTATTGTGATTATTGCTTTGTTTTATACTGATCAGCTTTCTGCTTTGGCTATTATTATTTGTTTGTTTTGTGTTTTTGCATTGCTTTTATTAAATTATTATCATGTGACGCATCTTTCGCTTTATGTATTAGTGGGTGTTGTGCTGTGGGTGGCCATGCTTAAAAGTGGGGTTCATGCGACTTTAGCTGGAGTGATTATTGCTTTATTTATCCCGCTTGATACTAAGGATAAAAAGCCTTATTTGCATAAGGTTTTTAAGGATTTAAATCCTTGGGTGGTTTATTTTATTTTGCCTTTATTTGCTTTTGCTAATGCAGGAATTGATATTAGAGATATGCAGCATGATTTTGTATTTTCTCCTGTGAGTATGGGGATTATATTAGGACTTTTTTTAGGCAAACAATGGGGTGTTTTTACCTTTTGTTTTATTGCTATCAAACTAAAGTTTGCTAAGCTTCCTGAAAATATAACTTATAAGAAATTTTATGGTATTTGTATTTTAACAGGCATTGGTTTTACTATGAGTTTGTTCATTGATAGTTTGGCATATAAAAATAGCGATATTTTCGAACATGCTGATAAGCTTGCTATTTTGATTGCTAGTTTTTTAAGTGCTATTGTAGGTTTTATTTATCTTAAGATTGTTAAATGAGCATGCTATCTAGATTTAAAGCTTTGGTTTTAAATGAAGCTTTTGGCGGGATTTTGCTTTTGCTTTGCACTTTGCTTGCTTTGCTTGTGCAAAATGGATCTTTTAGCATTTATTATCGTGAGTTTTTGAATTTAAAGGTAGGTTTTAGTATCGGTAAATTTGAGCTTGTTAAGCCTTTTTTGCTTTGGATTAATGATGGGTTGATATCGGTATTTTTTTTTGTAATAGGACTAGAGCTTAAAAAAGAGTTTTTGCGCGGGGAGTTTAAAAATCCTAAAAATATTGTTTTGCCTTTTATGGGTGCTTTAGGTGGTATAGTTGTGCCTGCGATTTTGTTTTCTTTGATAAATATCACCGATTCTTATGCTTTAAAGGGTTGGGCTATACCTACGGCTACGGATACTGCTTTTGCTTTGGCTGTGTTGATGATGTGTGGGAAACATATTCCTGCTAGTTTGAAGCTTTTTTTACTTTCTTTAGCTATTTTTGATGATGTGGGTGCGATTTTAATTATTGCTCTTTTTTATACTACAAAATTATCCACAGTGGCTTTAGTGGTGGCTGGACTTGCTATTTTGAGTATGTTTGTTTTAAATCTTTTAAAAGTATCTAGAAAGTCTTTTTATTTTATTTGTGCGATTGTGCTTTGGATTAGTGTTTTAAAAAGTGGGGTTCATGCGACTTTAACAGGAATTATCACAGCATTTTTTATACCTATGCAAGGTAAAAATGGAGAAGCGTTTTTAGAAGAAATTTATGAAAGTTCGAAATTTTGGATAGTTTTTGTTATTTTGCCTTTATTTGCTTTTGCTAATGCAGGGGTGAATTTATCTAATATCGATTTAAAGGCTATTTTTTCTCCTGTAAGCATGGGTATTTTCCTAGGGCTTTTTTTAGGTAAGCAAATGGGGGTGTTTTTGTTTTCTTATTTGGCAATCCGCTTTAAACTTGCTGCTTTGCCTCAAGAAGTGCATTTAAAACAGCTTTATGGAGTTTGTATACTTACAGGCATTGGTTTTACTATGAGTTTGTTTATTGATGGTTTGGCTTATGAGGGGAGCGAGGTGTTTAATTATGCGGATAATTTAGCCATACTTATTGCTTCTTTTTGTTCAGGGATTTGGGGTTTTATTTATCTTAATTTTTTTGCTAGGAAATAAGTAGTTTGATTCAATGTATTTGTTTTGCTGTGCTTGTATTTTTTATAAGTGGGTGTAGTTTTCATGAGAATTTCATACATCCAAATCATACGAGTCAAGAGGTTAAACTTAGGCTTATTGCTAAGGAGTGGGAGAAAACCCCTTATGTTTTGGGAGGGGTGAGTAAAAGGGTGCTGATTGTTCGACTTTTACCTAAAATGCTTTAGCGCGGTTAAATATCAACATAGCGCGCACAACTTAAACTCAGTTTCGTTCTGTGAGTATTTCTCGATCAAGGCTAAAAGCAAGGCGATCTTGTGTTTTTTAAAACCTCTAGAGGACCTTATGGTATGTATGTTGGTATTTGATACTAGTAAAGGAAGGTTTATACATTTATCAACAAAAGGTGGGGTAAGAGAAGCTAAACTTGATAATGCTTATTGGAGAGTTCGTTATATAGAGGCAAGAAGGTATTAATATGAGAGTGGGTGTGTTTGATAGTGGTGTGGGTGGACTTAGTGTTTTAAAGTCGCTTTATGAGGCGCGGCTTTTTGATGAGCTTATTTATTATGGAGATACTGCTAGGGTACCTTATGGAGTTAAGGATAAAGATACTATTATACGCTTTTGTCTTGAGGCTTTGGAGTTTTTTAAGCAATTTAAAATTGATATGTTAATTATCGCGTGTAATAGTGCTAGTGCATATGCTTTGGATGCTTTAAGGGCGAAGGCAGATTTTTGCGTTTATGGTGTGATTGATGCTGGTGTTAAAGCTACTATAAAGGCTTTAGAGGATAAAAATAAAGAAATTTTAGTCATTGCTACAAAGGCTACTGTGAATTCTAAAGAATATCAAAAGCGTTTATTTTCTGAGGGCTTTATACGTGTTAATGCTTTAGCTACGGGACTTTTTGTGCCTATGGTCGAAGAAGGTATTTTTGAAGGCAGTTTGATGCGAAGCGCTATGGAGTATTATTTTAAAGGTATAGCAAGTCCTGATGCTTTAATACTTGCTTGTACTCATTTTCCTTTATTGAGTCGTTCTTTAAGTGAGTATTTTGGTAATAAAACAAAGTTAATCCACTCAGGAGACGCTATAGTCGAATTTTTAAAGCAAAAAGAAAGGATAAATTCTAAAAATAATAAGCCACAATTGCATTTTTATGCGTCTAGCGATCTTGATTCTTTAAAAAATACTGCTAGAATGTGGTTAAATTTATAAGGAAATAAAATGATAGAAATAAAAAAACCAGATGAAATAGAAAAATTAAGAATAGCAAATCAAGTCGTTGCAAAGACTTTGGATTTTTTAGAAGAAGAAATCAAAACAGGAATGAGTTTAAAGCAAATTGATAAAATGGCTGAAGATTATATTTTAAGCCTTGGGGCTAAACCTTCTTTTAAAGGGCTTTATGGGTTTCCAGGTGCGATTTGTACTTCTTTAAATCAAGTTTGTATTCATGGAATTCCTGATGATAAAATCATCAAGAATGGGGATATTTTAGGCATTGATGTTGGAAGTGTGGTTGAGGGGTATTATGGAGATGCTGCTAGGACTATTGCTATAGGGGAAATTTCAGCTACAGATGAGGCATTAATCGCTTGTGCTAAGGATGCTTTGTATTATGCTGTAGATATTATTAAAGAAGGCATGCGTTTTAAAGAGCTTTCGGCTGCTTTAGGAGAATTTATCCATGCTAGGGGCTTTGTGCCGCTTGAGGGGTATTGTGGGCATGGTATAGGACGCAAACCCCATGGAGAACCTGAGATTTTAAATTATTTGCAAAAGGGTGCAAGTGCAAAAAGCGGGCCAAAGATCAAAAATGGAATGGTTTTTTGCATAGAGCCTATGATATGCCAAAAAGAAGGAAGGACAAAGCATTATAATGGCAAATGGGATGCTGGAAGTGTGGATGGGCTTAATTGTGCGCATTATGAGCATTGTGTGGCCGTGGTAAATGGGCGTGCTGAAATTCTTTCTGCTGTTTAAATAAAAAATATTTTGTTTTTTTAGATTTTTATGCTAATAATTATAAGGATATTTTTTAATAATTTAAATTACTAAATAATATTTTAAGTATTTTTACAATAAAATATCATATGTCAAAACTGGATATAATTTAATAAGTTTTATTAAATTATATTTTTATTTTAGTTTAAAGAGATCTTTTATCGGTCTCATTTGGGTTAGGCTATTCTCTCCCCTTTTTATTGTAGCCTAGCTCTTTTAAGATTTAGAAAATCTCTTTAAGCTAAAATATATTATATCCACTTAAAGAGAATAAATCACTATTTTTTAAATTCATTTTAATAAGTTTTCAAAATCCTTTGTAGAATTGTAAATCCCAGGGCTATTTAAGACCTCATTATTAGTAATGGCAAGGCCAATTTGTGATAAAATGGCTTTGATTTCTTCTCTTTTATCTTCTATGTAGGCTAATACGCCTTCATAATCGCTGTTTTTAAGGATTAAAAGAGGATTAGCAATTTGAAATTCAAAAAGTTTTTTACCTACATAAACATTAAAAACATTGTCAAAAAGACTTGTGCCCATGAAAGAGCATTGATGTATGAGTTGTGAGATCGTAGCATCAAGAGTTCTTTTTTGGATATCATCTAGTTTTTGATCTGTTCTTTCTAATATGCTTTTTTTTAGTTTTTTTAAACTCAGATCAAGTACTTGCAATACTCCGATAAAATCGTTTGTATCTTTGATTTGTGAGCACATTTGCTTTGCTTGAAATTCATTCATACTTTGGACTTCGCCTAGGTGTTTTTTAAATATATCTAAATGGCTATTCATTTTTTACCTTTCAAAAATATTGCTGATTTTAAAAAAGCAAAAAGTGTTCCTAAATTTTAGAATTTATCCATGAGACTATATCATTAGTAATCTTATTTATGGCCTTTTCAAAGGCATTATAAAGAGCATGCATGTCTTGTTTTTTTATATTTTCTTTATGGGTGAAGTTTTTATGGGCTATTATTTGATTGTTTTGAAGATTGATGAGGTTGATGCTTAGAGAAATTTTTGCATGATTTTCATCATCAATGATTTGTTCAAAAGAATTGATGGTGCTTTCAAGAGCGTAGTGAGCATTTAATGAACTTGTAGGCAAGAGCACTGTTGTAAACATTTGGCTTTGTTCTAATTTTGATAAGATTAAAAAAGAATAAAGATTGCTTGGAAGATCGGCCCAAAAATAATGTGCATATTTATTGCTAAATCCTTTATAGGTATAAACAATATATCTTGAGTTTAGGTATAAAGGCAGGTCTGGAGTGCGGATTTTAAGAATTTTATGGGTTTTTTTAAAATCGGTATTTAATAGTGTTTTATTATCTTTGAGCATGATATTTTGAGTTTTATCAACGACTTCGTGTCTAAAAGAACATCCATTAAATATAAAAATAAAGAGCAAAATACCATATAAATGCTTTTTCATTATTTCTCTCCTGGTCCTAATTTAGGCTTGCTTTCTTTGAAAATCAAATCAGAGGGACTGTTTTGCAAGCTTTGTATTAAAATATTAGCTTCGATTAAAAATCTTTTAAAGAGTTCTAAATTTTGCATTAAAGATGTTTTTATATCATCATAGCTGTCTAGTTTGGTATCTGTTTTTTTAATAAGATTATTTAGCATGCTTATGCTTTGTTTGATTTGTACAAGGCTAGAATTGAAATTTTGTGCACTAAGGCTTATGTTTTGAGCCATATTTGCTACTTTTAAACTTGCATTTGAAAGATTAAGGCTTAAATTTTTAGAATGATCGTTTAAATTAGCGCTTAATTGAGCTAAATTTTGCAAAAATATTTCTACATTTTTAAGATTTTTTTCACTTAAGAGTTCTTTTGACTTCGTATCAGCTGTTTTTATCAAAGAAAAAATATACTCGCTTTGTCTATCTATAGTGGCTAAAAAGCTTTCTTTAAAAGGAATGATGGGGAATTTTGTATGGGTTGCGATTAAATCTTTGCTGTTTTTATTGCCACCTTGAAGTTGGACGAATTTTAATCCTGTGATGCCTTGAAGCTGTAAGGTAGCAAAAGTATCTTCTTTTATAGGGGTGTTGTTTTGAACCTTTATGAGTATGTTAACGCCTAGTTCGTCTTGATCATAAATGCTTATTTGTTCTACGCTACCCACTTCCACACCTAAAAGCCTTACAGGAGCTTTAAGACTAAGCCCTGCAACAGATTCTTGAGTGTGAATTTCATAGTATTTAAAACTCTCTTCTTTAGTATATCCTCCAAGCCAAAGCATGAAGCCAAGACTGGCAAAAAATACTCCAAAAACAAAAATTCCTACCAAAAAATAATTTGATCTATTTTCCACTTTCACTCCATAAATCTTTTAAAAAGTTTTTCATTTTGCACACAGAGTTCTTCATAGGTACCACAAAAAGCTACTTTTTTATCTTCTAAAATGATAAAACGATCAAGTAAATTTTTCATACTTTCTTTATCGTGTGTGATTAAAATGATATTTAAATCAAAACTTTTTTTCAATTCTAAAACTAAATCGTCAAATTCGCGACTACTATAAGGATCAAGTCCTGAAGTGGGTTCGTCTAAAAATAGTAATTTGCTATCTAAAGCCAAAGCCCTAGCAATGGCTACTCTTTTTTGCATACCCCCGCTTAGTTGACTAGGAAATTGTTTTAAGACTTCTTCATTTAATCCTACCATTTTGAGTTTCATTAAAACAAGTTCTTCTATGACATTTTCGTCTAAATGAGTATATTCTTTTAAAGGAATAGCAATATTTTCATAAATACTAAAAAAGCTAAAAAGCGCTGCAAATTGAAAAACCACGCCCCATTTTTTACGCAAGGCTAAAGCGTCTTTTTCATGGATATTTTTAAGTTTATAGCCTAAGATTTCATATTCTCCCTCATCAAAATGTTCTAGCATGAGCATTTGTTTTAAAAGCACGGATTTCCCGCTTCCACTTCCGCCTAAAATCCCAAAAATTTCATTGTTTTTAACTTCAAAACTAACGCCGTTGTGGATGAGTTTTTCTCCGAATTTGGTGATGATGTTTTGTGCTTTTATAATCATTTAAAGCCCCATAGAGGTTAAAACCACCGAAAATAAAGCATCAAAGGCTATAACCCAAAAAATAGCATTTACGACGCTTTTTGTCGTGTAAATTCCTATGCTTTGAGTAGTGTTTTTGACTTCAAAACCACGAAAACAAGCAATAATACCTATTAAAAAGCCAAAAATAGGGGCTTTTACAAGACCTATGAGTATGTGCTTTAAAGCTACAGCTTCTCTAAAACGCCTTAAAAATTCAATAAAAGAAATATCAAGATTAAGTTTTGCAACCACCATTCCTCCTATAATGCTTATAGCATCGCTTATTGCGACGATTAAAGGCATGGCTATGACTAAAGCCATCACACGTGGAATGATGATAAATTCAAAAGATCTAAAGCCCATGGTATTCATAGCCGCTATTTCATCGGTGAGTTTCATTACTCCAATTTGTGCGGTATAAGAGCTTGCACTCCTGCCTGCAATCACAATAGCAGCGATTAATGGTGCTAGTTCTCTTGTGGCTGAAATACCCATTAAATCCACTATGAAGATATTAGCACCAAATTGGGCAAGCTGATAAGCGGCTTGATAAGCTAAAACTACACCCACTAAAAGTGCGGTGAGTATAACTATGGGCAAGGCTTTTAAGGCCGAGTTTTCTATATGGTATAAAAAAGCAATGAAGCGGAAATTTTTAGGGTGTTTAAAGCATGAGAAAAGACTGATAAAAAAAGCTCCTGTAAAATCGATGAATTTTTTTAAGATTTCTAAAAGATCTAAGCTTAATTTTCCAAGATTGATAAAATATTGGGCAGGATCTTTGGGGATTTTTTTTTGTTTGTGCAGTCTTTGATAGTTTTTTTCGCAAAGTTCAAAAAGCACTTTAAAACGTGAGTTTAGACCTTGTTTGGTGGTTTTAATATTTTTGTTTTTTAAATCGTACTCTAAAGCAAGGAAAAATCTCACTCCTGCAGTATCGATTGCTTTTAAAGAATTAAAATCTAAAATGATTTCTTTGCTTAAAATCAAAGGGAGTAAATCTTTAATTTTTATTTTATCAACGCTTGTTTTATCCCAGTTTCCTAGGATAAAAAGGGTGTTGTTTTGTAGTTTAAAATCCGCACTCATGCTTGTTTATTTAGGATGAAATTTAAAAGCTTTTCAAGACTAAAGCCAAAATGTTCAAATACATCTTTATCCTTGCCGCTTTCGCCAAAGCTTTCTATGCCATAAACCCTATGGCAGAATTTATAAAGTTCATTAGAGTGTGCTGCTTCAATGCCTATGATTTCACCTTGTAATAATCTTTTTTGATAGGCTTTTTCTTGCTTTTCAAAAAGTTCAAAGCAAGGTATGGAAACGACATTGCATAAGAGATTTTGTTTTTCTAATTCTTTAGCTAGTTCTAAACACAGCCAAACTTCACTACCGCTTGCTAGAAGGGTGAAAGAGGGATTTTGACTTTCTTTGAGTAAATACGCACCATTTTTCACATCGCCAAAAACCGCAGGATTTAAAGCTTTGAGTTTTTGACGTGAAAGTACAAAAGCACTTGGTACATTAGCGTTTAAAGCTATTTGCCAGGCTTTGACATTTTCTATCCCATCAGCCGGTCTGAAGGTTAAAAAATTAGGCATAGCTCTAAAGGTGCTAAGCTGTTCTATGGGTTGATGGGTAGGGCCATCTTCGCCAACGCCTATACTATCGTGTGTAAAAATGAAAAAATGTTTGACTTTCATTAAAGCAGCTATTCTTGCAGCCGGTTTTAAATACTCACTAAAGATAAAAAAAGTTGCAGAAAAAGGTAAGAAAATCCCATATCTTGCAAAAGCGTTGTTAATCGCTGCCATGGCGTGTTCTCTGATACCAAAATGGATATTTTTTCCTTCTACAAAATCGCCCATATGATAAAGTTCTGTTTTGTTTGAAGGGGCTAAATCTGCACTCCCACCTAAAAAGCCTTCTAAATTAGACGCTAAAACATTTAAAATTTCTCCATTGGTGTCTCTTGTAGCAAGATCTTTACCTGTAAAATCAGGATAAGGTATTTTGCTAAAATCAGGGTTTAAAAGTCTTTCTAAAAGATCTTTTTTGCCAGATTTTTTAAGTTTATCTTTCCATTTTGCTTCTTCTAAATCTCCAAGTTCTAAAGCGCTTTCAAAGCGGATTTTTACTGATGGTGGGATTTGAAAGCTTAGTTTGGGATCAAAGCCTGCTTTTTCTTTGGCTTTTTTAATCACTTCTTCACCTAAGGGTGCGCCATGGCTTTTATGATTGCCTTCAAGTTCTTGTGCGCCTTTTGCTATGGTTGTTTTTGCAATGATGAGGCAGGGTTTGGTAGATTTTTTAGCTTGTTTTAAGGCTTGATCTATTTGTGTATAATCATGCCCATTGATGCTTAAAACTTCAAAGCCTTGTGCTTGAAAACGCATGGTAACATTTTCGTTAAAGGCTAAGTTTACATCGCCTTCTATAGAGATATCATTGCTATCATAAAAGAGTATGAGATTATCAAGTTTATGAAGTCCTGCCATAGAACAGGCTTCATAAGAAATGCCTTCTTGTAAATCCCCATCTCCGCAAAGACAATAAATTTTATGATCGATTAAGTCGCTTCCTAGTAGATTTTGAGCTTTTTTTGCTGCCATGGCAAAACCTACTGCATTGGCAATGCCTTGACCTAAAGGACCTGTAGCGATTTCTACTCCAGGGGTTGAGATTTCAGGATGTCCTGGGGTTTTAGAGTGAAGTTGGCGGAAATTTTTTAAATCATCCAAGCTTAAATCATAGCCACTTAAGTGTAAGAAACTATAGAGTAAAGCGCTTGCATGCCCACCTGAAAAAATGAGTCTATCACGGTTTAACCAGGTGGGATTTTTAGGATTGTGCTTTAAATGATAGCTTAAAACACTAAGTATATCTGCTAAACCTAAAGCCGCTCCTGGATGGCCTGAATTGGCTTTTTGTATCATATCTGCGCTTAGAAATCTTAAGGTATTTGCTTGTTCTTGTAAAATTTTAATGTCCATTTTTTGCCTTTATAAGTATAAAATTATCAATTTTTGTATCATTTGTGCAAGTTCTTTATCAAGTTGTTGCAAGTTTTTTTCACATTCTTTAAGAAGATCTTCTTTGATCTTTAAGGCTTTATTTAAACCTAAGAGATTTACAAAAGAATTTTTATGCGTGTCTTTGTGGGTGGGTTTTCCGCTTTGTTCTTGAGTCATTGTAGTATCGATGATATCATCATTGATTTGAAAGATTAGGCCTAATTTTAAGCCTAGTTTGTAAATTTCTTCGCTTTTTTCATCGTTTAATTGAGAGATTTCACAACCCATTTTTAAAGCTGCAGCTATTAATTTGGCAGTTTTATGAGTGTGTAAAAATTCAAGTTCTTCTAAGTTTAGTTTTTTGTTTTCAAAAAAACAATCCATAGCTTGGCCTATGATCATGCCATTAATACCTGCGTTAAAAGCAAGGGTTTTGATGAGTTTGATTTTGATTTCATCTTTTAAATTCATACGGCTTAAAACCAAAAAAGCCTCTGTATTTAAAGCATCTCCTACTAAAATAGCTGTGGTTTCATCGTAGGCTTTATGTAGGGTTGGGCAATTGCGTCTAAAATCGGCATTGTCCATAGCGGGTAAATCATCATGGATGAGAGAATAAGTATGGATGAATTCTAAGGCTAAAGCTGCATCGAGTGCTTCTTGTAGGAGTTGGGGTTGTTTGCTTTGGACTACGCTTAGGAGTAATTGTGCACGAAAATGCTTTCCACCTGCTTTTAAAATCATTGCTAAAGCCTCATTAAAAAAAGGATGAAAGCTTTCTATTTTAGGTAGGTTTTTATCCAAATGATGGATAAAAAGTTCTTTTAAATTCACTTTATAAGCCTTATGAAAAATTGAAAATTACCATCATTTTGAGTATTAGATCCTAAATCGTAGTTAAAGTTTGATAAAGGAAGCTTGCTGCTTTTGCGTTCGATTAGGATATTAAAATCATGGCCTGTGCTTAAGATATTTTGCAATTGTTTTAAATTTTTTATTATGGTATTATTAACTCGTAAGATCTTATCACCTGCTATAAATCCTGCTTGAGCTGCTTTAGAATTAGGATCGATTTTTGTAACTGTGAGTGCGGTATTGATTGTCAAGCCAAGATTGCTTGTGAAATTTGTAGTTTTGGATTTTGGCTTGGAATTTAAAATATTAAATTGGCTTAAGTCTTTAGCAAAGATTTCAGTGGAGATATTTAAATCCACATTATCACGTAAAACTTCAAAATAAAGTGTACTTCCTCTATCTGAAAAGAGGATTTTTTCATTTAATTTTCTTAAATCTTTAACCGCTACACCATCTACGCTAAGGATTTGATCATTGATTAAAAATTGAGGATTTTTTCTGACTTTATTGACATAAATTTTATTTTCTCGGACGACAAAATCAACCCCAATATCTCCCCAATAAACATCATTGTATTTCATAAAATGCTTTAAATAACGGTTGCCTATAAAAGAGCTATTGTTTAAAGCAATGCCCATCATTTCACAACAAGGAGTGCCTAAAAGTCCTATTTTAGAATTAAAATCGAGTTGATCTTTTTCGTTAATGTTTTGGGCTAGATATTTAATGTGTCCTATGTAGGCTTTATCAGGATCCCAAATCCCAACCCAATCATTACGCGTGAGTTTTTCTTCATCGCCCATGGGAGTAGGGATTAGGCTAAAATCAGTCCTTACAAGATATAGGTTTAAAAAAGGATCGTATTTTACGTATTTGTTGAGTTTGGCATTGGGTTGTTTTAAAACAGCAAGTAAATTTTCGCTTAAGGCAAAAGCAGGTAAGCCTTCGTAATTTAAAATGCTAGCTTTATTTCTTTCATAGCCAGCTAAAAAGTCTTCAAATTTGGGTCTTTCTATGCTAAAAGCCATGCTAAAAAGCATAGTAAAAGCTAAAAATAATCTTATCATTTTATACCTCCAAAACTTCCTAAAACATCATTTGCCATACTTGAGCGGTTTTGGGCTACCATGCTTAAGACATCATTAATTGCAGAGATTAATAAAATTTGCAAAGATTCTTTATCATTTAATAAAGAATCATCAATATTAACATCGATAATTTCACCTTTTCCATTAGCACTTACTTTTACAAGCCCTGCCCCGCTTTTGGCACTAAATTCACGATTTGCAAGTTCTAATTCTATATTTTTTGCTTTTTCTTGAACTTGATTTAAAAGTTCTCCCATTTTAGAAAAATCCATATTTTCAAACATTACTTATCCTTGATTGTTTAAAATTTCATTAACTACAGCTTTATCGTTAAAGGGGTGTTTGATTCCTTTGATTTCTTGATAGTTTTCATCGCCTTTACCTAAAATGACAACTAAATCGTCTTTTTCTTTAAGTTCTAAAGCTTTTTCAATAGCTTTTTTTCTATCTTCTATGATTAAAGCTTTGCTAGGGTTTTTAAAACCGCTTAGAATTTGACTCATTATGTCTTTAGGATCTTCGCTACGTGGATTATCGCTTGTAATGATAGCAGTTTTTGCAAAATGTTCGACTGTTTTTCCCATTAAAGGGCGTTTACTCTTATCCCTATCACCCCCTGCACCAAAAACAACGATGAGTTTTTTATTCTTAAGTGCTTCAAGGACTTTTTCAATACCATCAGGGGTATGGGCAAAATCTATAATCACACCTTTTGCGACTTGTTCTACCCTGCCATAAACACCGCCAAAGCCTTTTATAGCTTTTTCTAATTTTTTTAAATCAGGTTTGAGAAGTTCATGTACGCATGCGCTTGCAGCTAAAAGATTATAGAGATTAAAAAGCCCTAATAAAGGAGAATCAATATGAAAGGTTTGATCTTTTACCTTCACAATAGCATGGATGCCATCTTCTAAGGTGTAGGCTTTAATCTGGTATAAAGCAGGGTTTTCTATGCCATAGGTAAAGGCATTGCGTACATTAAAGGCGATTGCTAAGGCGTCTTTATTGATAAATTTTAAGCTTTCATCGGTAAAAAAAAGTTCTTTAGCTTTTTTGTAGTTTTCAAAGGTTGCATGAAAGTCTAAATGATCTTGAGTGATATTTGTAAAAATTTTCGCAGCAAAAGTCAATCCTTCAATGCGGTTTTGTACTAAAGCATGTGAACTTACTTCCATGATGAAAAAATCGCATCTTTTTTCACTAGCTATTTTTAGATATTCTAAAGTTTTTAAAATGGCAGAAGTGGTTAGGGATTTTTGATCAATTTGCTCATCATTGATAAAGGCTCCTCTTGTCCCACAAAGGCCACATTTATAACCTAGATCAAGTAAAATAGAGTAAATAGCAGCTGCGGTGGTGGTTTTGCCATTGGTTCCTGTAATGCCGATGATTTTAATATTTTCATCTAGATTAAGAAGTTTTTTACACTCATCAATTTCTATGATTTTAGCACCTTGCTTTAAGGCTTGATCTTTAAATGCGGTATTTTGTGCAGTATGGAGGAAAAAACAGTCTTTTTGACATTCTAAAGTATTATCAGTAATGAATGTATTTTCAAGTTTTAATTTCACTTTTAAGTCCTATAAGTTTTTCTTGAAGTTTGATAAATCTATCATTAGCCCAAAAATGAGGCATCACGCTTTCTATGTAGTTTAAAGTCATTTCTTTATAACCATTTTCTAAAAGTTTTTCTAAAAAATCTAAAAAATCATCGCGGTTATCAATGATTAATTTAGCAGTGTGGATAATGGTTTCAAAGCTTTGTTTAAAACCTAATTTTTCTTCACTCTTTAAAAAGTCTTGGTAGTTTAAAGCATGGCCTTCTTCAAATTCTATTATTGATTTGTTTTGTTGATGTTTAAGATATATTATATTTAAAATTTCTTCTAAATCTTTATCTATATTATTATTTTTATAATGTTCTATATAAAAATCAAAAAGCAAAATAGCTTCTTTTGGGGATTTTAAGGCTAAATCGCATAGGCAAATAAAATGAAATAAACGTTTGTTTTTGTGCTTTTCATAGGCCATGCAAAAGTACATTTTGGCTGTGTTGAAGTCTCTTTTATAAAAATGTTTGATCCCAAGTTTTTTATAATTTTGCAAATTCTTGTGCTCCACCGTTTAAATTTACTAGAGTGATTTCGGGGTGAATGTCGATTTTAAGCTGTCTTTCAAGCCCATATTTTAGCGTTGTTGTGCTTGAGGGGCAAGTTTTACAAGCACCTAGTAAATGCACATAAACTATTCCTTTTTTAATTCCTAAAAATTCAAGACCACCTCCATCGCGTTCAAGCATAGGCATGCTTTTATCTAAGCTTGCTTTTACCGGATTTATGAGTTCTTCATCGCTAAAAGGCATCATGATTTATCCTTAAAATTTTTGTATACTTTAGCGTGATTGTGTTTAAAAAAAGGTAAATTAAGTTTTGAATTTTTAAATAAATTAAAAAGGCTCTTCATGATTTTTTAAATAAAGTCCTAAGTCATGGCCTGTAAAAGATTTTTGAGATAAAATTTTGTTTAAATTCTTTAATGTTTTTTCTAGGATTTCTTCGTTTTTTTCATTTTTTAAAAACAATAAATAATATTCTAAAAAATTGAGTAATTCTTCTTTTTTCAAATTTCTTGTTAGAGAGTTTGAGTTTTTATCTATAAGAGTGAAAAGCTGTTTTTTAAAACCTAGGGCGGCATTTGTGATTTTTATATTGTTTAAAAAGGCTAAATTCACTTTGCAAATGCCCCATAAAAAGTCATTGTAGTTTAAATTATTTTGTATGTTTTTGCTTTCAAATTCTCTTATGTGGCTGTCTTCATAGCCTTTGTTTTCTAAAATTTTATCTAATAAAATTTTGTGTTTAAAGCAAGTACTATCGCTGATTTGTTTAAAATGTTCGTGGATTTTGGGATTTTGTTGTAAAAAGGCTATGAGTTGTAATTCTACAATATGGATTTTTTCTTTATAAAAATTGTTTTGGTTTTGAGAGTATAAAGAAAATGTTGAGGGTTTTTTTGAGTTTTTTGATAAGATGATAAATTGTTCATTTACTCCTAAGAGATTAGAAACCAAGCTAATATAGGAATTTGCTATTAAAGGTTCGAGATTAAAAGTATATTTTTGTATGTTTTGTAAAGCTTTTTGCTTATCTAAAGCAGAGTTTAAATCATGATTTGCTAGCAAGCTTCTAATATAAAATTCTCCAAGTTCCATGCCTTGTTCAAATACAGCACGAAGTTTTGGAGTTTGATTGTTTGCTATAAGTTCGGCAGGATCTTTTCCGCCTTTTAAAAGAGCTACTTTGCCATCGATTTTATGAGTGCTTAATAATAAAGCCGAGCGTGAGGCTGCTTTTAACCCTGCTTCATCATTATCAAAACATAAAATGACTTTTGCTTCATAGCGGCGGATTAAGGGTAAATGATATTGAGTTAGTGCGGTTCCAAGTACTGCTACAGCGTTATTAAAGCCTGCTTTATGAAGGGCTATGACGTCCATGTATCCTTCGCATATTATCATTTCTTTTTTTTGGGCTATGTGATCTTTGGCTAGATGAAAAGCATAAAAAATCTTACTTTTGTCAAAAAGTATATTTTGCGGGGAATTGATATATTTTGCTGCTGTATAGGGGTTTAAAGTACGTCCACCAAAGCCTACTAAGAGATTTTTATGATCATAGATTGGAAAGGTAATGCGCCATATAAAACTTGCATAAAAATTATTTTTTTCATCTTTTTTTAAAACTCCAACATTTAATGCTTGATCTAAAGGGATTTTTTCATTTTCAAGCAATCTTATGCTATCTTGGCTTGTTGTTGCAAAGCCTAATTCAAATTTGGCTATATCTGTATCATTTAAAGTTCTTTGATAAAGATAAGCTAAAGCTTCTTTATGATGTTTTAAATTGTCTTTAAAATATGCGTTTAAAATAGGCAATATGCTTTTTAACTCTTTTTTATTTTCTTGCTTTTCTTTTGTATAACTTAGGGTAAAATTGCTAAGACTTGCTACTTTTTCTACTGCATCAGCAAAGCTTAATTTTTCATAATCCATGACAAATTTAAAAACATCCCCACCTGCCTTACACGCAAAGCAATGATAAAAGCCTTTTATAGCATTAATGTGCATAGAAGGATTTTTATCAGCATGAAAGGGACAAACGCAAACAAAGCTTGAACCTTGCTTTTTTACTTCAATATAATTTTCTATAATATCAACGATATTAATTCTTTGGGATAAATTTTCTATGCTTTCTTTAGTTATCATTTTTAAAACCTTGTTAAAATTATACAAAGATTTAGCTATAATTGAGCATAAAATTATAAAGCGAGAGTATGGATTTTTTCTTTGTAGAATATAGAGACCCTTTAGTGGGGCTTATCATTTTAAGTATTTTGGTTTTTGTTGTAGCGCTTGTAAATTCTCTTTGGAGGATCTTTGCAAGTAAAGACGAAGAACAAAAACTTGAAAAATTTATAAAAAAATTTGAAATGGATAATACCCATAAAGAATTACTAAGAAATAGTGGCTTGAGCTTTGGGAATTTGAGTTTTTTAGCTGAAATTTTTACTAAAAGTGGGGAATTTGAAAAAGCAACTCAGATTTATCTTATTGCTTTTGAGAAGTGCAAAGATAAGCAAGAAAGAGAGTTTGTCTTCCTTGCTTTGGCAAAGGTTTATTTTAAAGCAGGATTTTTAGAGCGTGCAAAAGAAGTGCTATTGCAGGCTTTAAAACTGCGTCCAAGGAATGTGCAGGCTTTAAAACTCCTAAAAATAGTTTATTTAAAACTTCGTGCTTATAAAGAAAATTTAGAGCTTTTAGAATGTCTTTTTGAGCTTAATGAAAATGTAGAAAAAGAACATGATTTTATAAAGGCTTTAGAGCTTTGTAGTATTAATAATAACGAAGAAGAAATAAAGAAAAAGCTTTTAGAATTAAAAGTGGATAATAATCCTATGTTGGGGCGTTTGGTTTTTGAAAAATATCATTTATTTTTAGGGCAAAATTTTTTTGATATTTATGATTTGCTTTATAAAGAAAAAGAAGCCTTTAATTTAGAAAATCAAGATTTTTTGGAATTTTTTTATGCCTTAGGCAAAGTTAAACAAATCCCCAATGCAGCTTGCTTTAGTTTTAAAAATTCGAATTTTAAAATGTTAAAGATTTTAAAAGAAAATTCTTTTAATGCGGGTTTGGAGTTTTCTTATCGTTGTACTGAGTGTAAAAATATTATGCCTTTGTTTTTTTACCATTGTCCTGTTTGCTACGAGTTTAATACTTGTAAGATTATTTGTGAAGTGAAAAATAGTGAAACATATTGAAATTTATACGGATGGATCTTGTCTTAATAACCCAGGTTTTGGGGGTTGGGCTTATATTTTGCGTTATAAAGACTATCAAAAAGAAAGCTTTGGCGCTAAGGCTGATACTACTAATAATAGAATGGAGCTTGTAGCTATTATCGAAGCTTTAAAGGCTTTAAAAGAGCCTTGTGAGGTTTCGCTTTTTACTGATTCTCATTTAATGGTTAAAAGCATTAATGAGTGGTTGCATGAGTGGGTAAAAAAAGATTTTAAAGGCAAAAAAAATACAGATTTATGGAAAGAATACCTTCAAGTAGCAAAATCTCATAAAATCAAAGCTTTTTGGGTAAAAGCACATAATGGACATTTACAAAATGAAAGGTGCGATACTTTAGCACGAGAGGCTGCTTTGAAGATGGCAAGGGAAAATAATGAAAAATATTGAAAAATTAGAAAAAAAATTAGCTTATAAATTCAAAGACAAAAAACTTCTTATTCATGCTTTAACACATAAAAGTTTTAAAAAGCCTTATAATAATGAACGTTTGGAATTTTTAGGAGATGCGGTGCTTGACTTGGTTGTAGGGGAGTATCTTTTTCATAAATTTGCTAAAGATGCTGAAGGGGATTTATCCAAACTTAGGGCAGCTTTGGTCAATGAAAAATCTTTTGCAAAAATTGCAAAGAGTTTGAATTTGGGCGATTTTATTTTTATGAGTATTGCTGAGCAAAACAATGGCGGAAAGCAAAAATCTTCTATACTTTCTGATGCTTTAGAGGCTATTATAGGGGCTATACACTTAGAAGGGGGATTTGAGCTTGCTAAGAATATTGCTTTAAAACTTATAGAGAAAAATTTTCCTAAAATTGATGCGAAAATTCTTATAAAAGATTATAAAACCAAATTGCAAGAACTCACCCAAGGAAGAATAGGACAAATCCCACAGTATGAAACCTTGCGTGCTTTTGGTCCTGATCATTTAAAACGCTTTGAAGTGGCTTTAATACTTCAAAGTCAAGAGCTTGCAAGAGCCATAGCACGAAGTAAGAAAGAAGCCCAACAAATGGCAGCAAAGATTGTGCTTGATCAATTAGGAGCTTTGTGATGAATACTTTTGGTACGCGTTTGAAATTTACAAGTTTTGGAGAATCTCATGGCAGAGCAATTGGCTGTGTTATAGATGGTATGCCTGCGGGGCTTGAATTTGATGAGGATTTTTTACAAAGTGAGCTTGATAAACGCAGAGGTGGAAGTAGGTTTACAACCCCAAGAAAGGAAAGCGATAAAGCTGAGGTTTTAAGCGGGGTATTTGAAGGCTATACTACAGGTCATCCTATAGCTATAATGGTATATAATGAAAATACTCATGTTAAAGATTATAATAATTTAAAAGATTTGTTTCGTCCTGCGCATGCGGATTTTACTTATTTTTATAAATACGGTTTAAGAGATTATAGAGGGGGTGGAAGATCAAGCGCTAGAGAAAGTGTGGCTAGAGTGGCTGCTGGAGCAATTTGTGCTATGCTTTTGAAGGAATTTGGCATTAGTGTGCAAAGTGGGGTTTTTGGAATAGGGGGTGTTGTTTCTAATTTGGAAGAAGAACAATGGGATTTTGAATTTGCTGAAAAAAGTGAAATTTTTTGTCTTGATCCTAGTTTAGAAAATGAGTTTAAAAATGAAATTTTAAATGCTAGAAATTCAAAAGACAGTGTAGGTGCTGCTGTTTTTACTAAGGCTAGTGGTATGCTTGTGGGGCTTGGTGAGGTTCTTTATGATAAATTAGATTCTAAATTAGCTCATGCTTTGATGGGGATTAATGGTGTTAAAGCTGTAGAAATAGGCGAAGGTATCAACGCGAGTAAACTGCGTGGATCTAAAAATAATGACATTTTAAGAAATATTAAATTTTTAACAAATCATAGTGGGGGTATTTTAGGGGGTATTTCCAATGGAGAAAATCTTATTTTAAAAACTTATTTTAAACCTACTCCTTCTATTTTTCTTAAACAAGAAAGCATGGATAAATTCGGCAATAATTTAGAATTTCAACTCAAAGGCAGACATGATCCTTGTATAGGCATTAGAGGAAGTGTGGTGGCTAATGCTATGGTGCGTTTGGTTTTGGCTGATTGCTTGCTTTTAAATGCGAGTGCGAATTTAAAAAATTTGAAAAAAGCTTATGGATTAGAATGAAAAAGCCTTTTTAAGGCTTGATTGCAATATTTTAAAAAGATTTAATACTATATCGCTTATTTTTTGAAATCCTTCACATAATTTTTTAATTTTTTTTTGAAAATTAAATGACAAATTAACATTTTTTTTATTTTTGAGTGTGTAAAAAAGAAATAAAATAAATATTTTTTATTTTTTGCTTGAAATTTTGCAAAAATTCTTTAATAAAATTACTGATTTGGTATTAGAATATGAGTATAAATATAAAAAAAGGGGGCTTTATGAATTTCAATAAAAGAAAATTTGTTCGTTTATCGTTGAATTTAACGCTTCTTAGCGCTTTATTCCCTTGCGTATTATTGTCTGCAGACTTACGACAAAGAAATGGCAATGTTATTGTTTCAAAAACGACTAACATGACAAAATCTGGCAATAATACAGATGTCATCAATATAAGTGACCCTAGTAAAAACGGGGTTTCGCATAATCAATTTGAAGATTTTAATGTTCATGATGGGGTTATTTTTAACAATAGCTTACTCGGTGGTAATTCTCAAATTGGTGGCTGGGTGGATAAAAATCCTTATTTAAAACACAATGCTAATACTATTATCAATGAAATCACAAGCAAGCAAGCATCTGGTATCCACGGTAATGTGGAAGTATTTGGAAAGAGTGCGAATTTGATTTTTGCTAATGAGAATGGTTTTAGTGTTAATGGAGCATCTTTTTTAAATACAACAGGAGTGACTCTTACTACTGGGCAATTTAGCGGAAATGTTGCAGATGTGAAAAGCAATGGCAAAATATCTATTGGAGATAAAGGTGTTGTGGTTGATGGAGATTATTTTAATGTGATCAGCCGTAGTATAGATATTGCTGGTAGTATTGCTCATTATCAAGCAGGAAAACATTTATCTAATATTAATTTTATAGCTGGGCTTAATAAAGTGGATTTAAGCAATGGCAATCTTCCTAAGATTCTTGCTTCAAGGCAAGCAGATAATAAGGATGATAAGATAGATTATGGTATTGATGGTAGGAATTTAGGTTCTATGTATGCTGATACTGTTACCCTTGTTAGTACTGAAGAGGGTGTAGGTGTAAGACATACTGGGGTCATAAGAGGTCTTAAAGATATCATTGTTAAAGTCAATGGTAATGCACAATTTCAAGCCCTTGGAGTCAATCAAGGCGGGAGTGTTGATATAAATGCTAAAGACATTACAACTTCTTTGATTGATGCAGATACTATGAGATTAAATGGCGATGGAAAAGTTACCAATGAGGGTTTGTACAGAGGTAAAAATATCAAGATTGATGCAAAAGATTTTGAGAATGCAAAGCAAACTCATTTTAATAAAGAGACTCAAGATATATTTAAAACTAGTGGAGAAAATTCACAAGTTGATGCAGATAATTTAGATGTGCATACTAAAGATAAAATGGCCAATTTTGGATCTATAAATACTTTAGGTGATGTGAAAATCGATACAGGATCTTTTGAAAACCAAGGCAAAATTTCAGCAAATAAAGATGTGCATTTGACTTTAAATAAGGATGATTTTGTTAATGGGGGTGAAGTTTTTAGCCAAGATAATATTTATTTACAAGCTAATAAAGATTTAACCCTTAATAATGGTAATTTGTATGCAAAAAATTTGCTTGATATTAAAAGTTTAGGTGATTTGCATATTGATTCAAAGCTTGAAAATTCTTCTTCAATAGGACTTGAAGCAAAAAATATTTATAATAAAGATCTTGTTGCTAGCGGAAAAGATTTAACCCTTAGTGCGAGTGGGGATATAGTTAATGATGGCTATTTTTTTGCACGCAATGATTTAAAAGCAAATGCTTCGCATATTACTAATAATTCTACCTTTAATAGTTCAAATAATGCCTATTTAAATGCTGATACTATCGATAATAATGGTTTGATTTTTGCTAATAAAGACATTAATATTGAAGTAAAAAGTTTAAATAATAATGCAAGCTTAACAGGAACTGTTCAAAGCTTTAATGAAAAAATTAAAGGCGATGGTTGGGCAAATTATGGTGATACGCTTTTTAAACGTTGGAATATGGAAGTTGGAATTGATATTTTAAAATATATTAATCACTTAGATGCTAAACAAGCTTCTATCCAAGCAGGTGGAAATATTAATATCAATACTAAATCAAAAGACAAAGCAGCACAAATTAATAATAGCGGTAAAATTGTAGCTCAAGGTAATATTAATTCTTATGGAAACATTAATAATAGAACCTTAAGCGAAGATCTTAATATAGAAGATATTTTATCTCATATTAAATTAGACGGTTTTTTTGCTAAAGAGTATTTAGGATCTTGGAATACTAATTGGACGCATTATTTTACTAAGGGAGGAAGCTTGCTTGATGCTTTAAGATATTTTGCAAGCAATCAGGCAAAAAATCATCAACGAGAATCTGCTTGGAATGCGCTTAAAAATGCCGCTGCTCATAATGAGGCTTTGAATTTATATTTTTCTTTATTGTTTGGAAGTGATTATGCTTCAAAAAGATTTGTTCCAGATCCAAGCACATGGAATCATAATGCTAAAGTTGTTTTTAAAGCAAAATCTGAAGCTTTAATAGCATCTAATGGAGAATTAAACCTAAATTCTAAAGAATTCAATCAAGGTTTGGTGAGTTCTTTTGATAAGAATTCTGCCTTGATAAAATCTCATTTAGAAGATGCGATAAATACCCAAGATTTAGCTTCACAATTAATACCTGATATTGTTGATTCTGGATTTTTTCATTTTACAAATAAAACCGATGATGGAATCTCTTATGAGTATACAACAGAATCTTCAGCAGTAAATACCAAAGACTATTTTGGATTTGAAGATGTTGCAAAAGAATTTAACAATAAAGACTTAGATAATACTACTGTTATAGGGGATTCTTTCTTCCAAAATCAACTTCTTAAATCTATGTATGCAAAAGCAGGTATGCATGGAGGCTTAAGTGATGAAGATATTAAAAGACTTCTTGAAAATGGTGCAAAATATGCCAATGAACATGGTTTAAAATTAGGCGAAGGATTGGGTAAAAATCAAACAGTTGATGATGATATGATTTTATTTGAAAAAGTTGATAGAGATGGAAAAACAGTCTTTGTTCCTAGATTTTATTTTTCTCATAAAACTTTAGAGGCAAATAAAGGTGGAGTTAATATTGCTGGAAAAAATGGAGTTGATGTGAATACAGATGAGTTTGATTCTTCATTAGGCAATATTGCTTCAGAAGGTACAGTCAATATCAATGCAAATGATAAAGTGAATTTACACAGTTCAAATGTAAGCGGAAAAGATGTTAATATCCAAGGTGATGAGGTTAATGTAGGCACACTTTTAGGTGTTGATGAAAAAGGCTCTCGCAATTCTATTAATAAAAGTCAAATCAGTGGAAAAGATACTATTACCATTACTTCTAATAGGGATATAAATGTCAAAAACAGTGATGTTGTTGCAGATTCTGAAAATTCTAAAATCGTGTTTAATTCTAAAGGAGGAAATGTTAATATAAGCAATGATTATTCTAATAAATCTTCTTTTAACAGTACGGAGACAGCCACACAAAAATCTAATACTTCAATAAACACAGATGAGGTTTTAAGCTCAAATGTTAAAGGAGGCACTGTAGATATCACTTCTAAAAAAGATGTTAATGTAGTTGGTAGTAATATAGATGCTAATCATGATATTAATGTTAATGCCAATAATGTCAACATAGCAGATGCACATGAAAATTCTCAAGTCACATTTGATGGAATACATTTGACAAAAACATCAATCACTTATGAAAATAGCAGCATAAAAAATTCTAAATCTGTGGGAAGTAATTTAAATTCTAAAGGCAATATTAATATCAATGCCAATAATGATTTAAATATTGAAGGATCTAATTTACAAGCTCATGATTTAGCCGATTTAAAAGGTAAAAATATAAATATAAAAAATGGAGAAAATGAGATTTCTTATTCTTTAGATTCTTCAGGTTTGCATATTTTAGGCTATCAACAAAACTCTGTGAGAAAAGACAGTTCTTTAGCAACTTCTTCTAATATTTCAGGTGATAAGTTGAATTTACAAGCAGATAATAAAGCAACCATCACAGGAAGTAAACTAAATGGAGGAGATATTAATATAGATGCTAATGATGTCGATTTTGTAGCTGCTAAAAACACAACTCATACCCAAAGTGATTCTTTATCTATAGGGGTATTTGCTAATGCTAATTTGGGTTTAGCTGGGCATGGAGTGAATGCTAGCTATAGCTTTGCACAACAAAAATCAGGGGTTAATATCACTGATGGTTCTGAAAATGGAGAAAGGAATTTAGGATCTTCTGAAGTGGGATTAGAATTAGATAAAAGCAGTAAAACAGAGGATGAGACTTCTTATCTTTCTAATAATTTAAAAGGTTCTAATATCACTGTTAATGCTAAAAATGATTTGGATATAGGTGGGGCTGATTTTGATGCTAATAAGGATATCAATCTTAAAGGCGGAGAGATTAAAACCACTAAATATGAAGATACTAAAACTCAAAACACTACAGGTTTTGGCATCTATGTTAAAGAAAGAATTGAATCAGGAGGCTTAGGAGTGGCTGCTATTAATCAAACAGCAGAGAATTTTAATGATAAACCAGCAGGTTCAAATTATGTATTGCCAGTGGTTCAAAGTGCTTCTAATGCAGTGAGTGTGCTTAATGATAATCTCATAGAAGCAAGTTCAGGTGAAACCATAGGTTTTAGATTCCATAAAGGCAACTCACAAAGTTCTAGTGAAAATACTTCTAAAATCCATGCAGGTGGCAAGGTAAATTTAGAAAGCACTAAAGGCGATATTGTTTTAAACGGTGTTGATGTAAGTGGGGATGAAATCAATGTCAAAGCAAAAGATAACTTTATAGCAAATGCTGCTAAAAAGACACATTCTTCTTCAGATTTATCCTTTGAAACAGCAATAACTAAAAAAACAACTGTGGGCTATAATTTGATTGATGGTGCAGATGTAGGAGGAGAGCTTGAAGGCTTTGCTAGTGGATCGCGTACTCATAAAGAAAATGTTCAATATCATAATGCACAATTTAATGCCAATAATATTAGCGTTAGTACCGGTAAAGACGCTGTATTAAATGGTGCTAATATGAGAGCTTCTAATGATGTGCATTTAGATGTAGGAGGAAAATTAGAAGTTAAATCTTTAACAGATACTTCAAAATCTGAAAGACATAGTACTTTATTGGCAGGATCTATGGGCTTAGATTTGTCATCAAATCATATTATTACAGGGGATTTTTCAGGAACAGTTGGCGTAGGATATTCTAAAAGTGATAATCAAACTGTAGGAACCCAAAGTGGCATTAGTGCGGGTAATGAACTAAGTGGCCATGTAAATGGGGATTTAGTATTAGAAGGGGGAATTTTAAATTCTGATGTTAAAAAAGGAAATTTAGCCCTTGGAGGAAGGGTTGTAAATTCTGATGTAAGTACCCAAGAAGAAAGTGATGGAGCTGATGTAGAAATTACAGGTGCAACAGGTCAATCTGCTTCAGCAACTGTTAGTATGGATGATCATATTGATAAAATAGGTATGGTTGATTCTGCAACTAATATTACTATCAATAATGAAAAAAGACATGGTTTAAGCGAGGATACTCAAAACACTCGACGTGAATATGATTATTCTTGGTCTGGTGGTAATGTTAAAGTCAATCTTTCAGTTCCTAAAATAAAAGAGGGAATAAAACATTTTCTTAATAAAGTAAAGTCTGGTTCTAATTCTAGCGATAGTTCAAGTTCATCACAAGCATCTCATACTCATGAAAGTAGCCAAAGTGCCAATGCAAGTATTCAAAATACAAATGCAAGTACTCAAAATGTAAGTTCTAATGCCGATCACACATCAAATTCAGATCTAAGTTCTAATCACAATACTAAGATCCAAGGCTATAAGTGAGGCTTGTTAAAATTGTATTTTTGTTTATGAGTCATCTTTGCTTATTGCAAGCAGATGACTCAGCAAAGATGTTGAATTTATTAGATAAAAGACAACAGCAGTTGTACATACAAAAAGAATTTGATGAGTTAGAACGAAAACAGCGGCACAAGGAAGAAATTGCTTTAGAAAATGGAAATTTTGAAGACAAGATTTATATTTTTAAACAAATTCGATTTAAAAAACAAGATGCGCTTACTATGCAAGCTAACGCTATTTTGAAAAAATATATCAATCGATCTTTAAATGTCAGTGATATTTATAATATGATTAAAGAGCTTACGAATTTTATTGTTTCTAAAGGATATTCTACTTCAGGAGTGAGTATTGATAAGATAGATGAGGATAATCATATTCTCATGCTTGATTTAAAATACGGATTTGTTGGAGAGATTTATCTTAATGGGGATAATAATACGACAAGATTAGACTTTGGTGTGCCTTTAAAAAAAGGGGATAAGTTTAATATTTATGATTTAGATACAGGTATAGAAAATTTAAACAATGGGGCTAAGGATGTTAAGATTTCAATAAAGGCTAGTGAGAATTATGATTATTCTGATATATTTATTGATAGTAAATCAAAGCCTATTGATATAGCATTTGATTTAGATAATAGTGGTAATAAAGACACAGGAGAATATAAGGTTGGTGCCCATGCTTTTTTGAAAAATGCTTTAAATCTTAATGATTCTATGCAAGTGAGTTTTATTAAGAGTTTATTAAAAAATACAAAAGATTATAAGAATGTCTATGTGTTAAACTATATTTTACCTATACAAAGCTATCAATTAAGCTATTCTTTACAATATAGTGATAATAAAAATGTAATTGAAGGTTATAATGATTCTTATATTATCAATAAAGACACAAGTTTAAGGCATAAAATCACTTTAAAGAAAATTTTACACCGTACAAATACTGATAAATTTTCAATCTATGTTGATTTGGCTGTTAAAGATGATGCTAATGAGATTGATGATTTTCTTTTAAAAAGTTCAAGCGGTAGGTATTCAAGTTTGGCTAGTGGTATTGAGTACTCAACCATTGCATGGGATGGATTTTTGTTTTTGAATTTAGAGTATGAAAAGGGCGTTCCATTTTTAGGGGCTAAGAGAGATTGTGGAGATTCTTTATATAAGATAGAGTTTAATAAGGTGAATTTTAATTCAAGTTATAAAAAGAATTTTTACTTTAATGAAGATTTGGTATTTTTATACCAAGGCAGCATAGGGGGAAGCTATTCTAATGAACCTTTATTGTATGCTGATAAATTTTTAGTGGGTGATGAGTATACTGTTAGGGGGTTTAAAGAAAGTTCAGCAGCACTAGATTATGGAGTATATGGTAATCACACGCTTTATTTGCAGTTTGCAAGTATGCCAAAATATTTAAGGGCTTTACAACCTTTTATTGGCTTAGATATGGGGTATGGTAGGGATTATTTACTACCAAATAGAGACTTTTTAGCAGGTATTGCTTTTGGTTTTAGATACAATTTGGATAATTTTTCTTTGAATTTTACGGCGTCTAAAGCCTTGCACAAGTCTTCTAATATGCCAAGTGAGACTATGCCTATTTATCTTAGAGCTTCTATGTTTTTTTAATTTAAGAGATGAAAAACTCGGCTATATTTTTTTTATCTTCAAAAGCTATGCTTTTATAACTTTGATTTTTAAAGCCAAGTTCATAGCTTTTGCCCACTTCGTGTTTACTATAGCTTAGGGCGATTTTTAGAGCGAGTTCTAAGTCTTTATTTGAAATTTTTTCATCCACTAAAGAATAAGCACCTATTAAATCTTTAAGATCTATGGCTTCATATTTTGGGGTTTTTAAAGCTTTTAAAAGTGTATTTTCTAATTCATTGCGTCCTATAATCATTTTAGAGCCTTCAGGCAGTCTTAAATGGCGTCCGTATTTTAAGAGTTGTGCGTCATTAACTTGCATGTCTTTATCAAATTCTATAAAATCGCGGATTTTTTTAGCAAAACTATTAAGTGTTAGTAAGCATCCGCCTCCAGGGCTTTCAAAATCTTCTAGGCCGAAGAGTTGTGCTAACTCAAGTTGTCTTTTGCGACTCCTTCCGCTGATATTTTCGAGTTTTTCTCTATCGACCCAGCCTTCTCTTTCGGGTTTGGTTAAGGGAAGATTTTTTGCACACATAGGGCGTAAGATTAAATCCTCTTCATCTAAAGCGAGTTTTTTAACCTTAGCCATAGCATCGCCTCTTTGACTCATAGGTCTTTGTCCTAAGACTTCCCCTGTGATGATAAAGTTTGCTTTTTCTTCTTTTAGCATTGAAAGTGCGGTTTTAAACATAAAAGCATGGCAGTCTATACAAGGGTTAAAATGCTTTCCATAGCCATATTGTGGATTAAAAAGCACTTGTTGAAGATAGGCATTTCTCACATCTATCATTTCAAAATCTGCACCCACCATTGCGGCACGTTTTTTCATAATCTCACTTTTATCGCTTGTACTTCCAAAGCCTATGTTGATATTAAGAGCTTTAACTTCTATGCCTTGTAAAGTAATGAGTTTCATTGCAAGCATACTATCAAGTCCACCGCTAAAAAGAGCCAATGCTTTCATTTTTTCCTTTCTGATTTTATGGAGTGTAAAAGATGTAATTTTAACCAAAAATTTTTAAAATAAGCATGGCTTGATGCTAAAAATGACTTTATTTTAAATATTTTGGTTTAAAGGATTTAAAAATAATAATTTGGGAAAATTAGTAGCGAAGCCTTGTTTTAAACCAAAACTTTGTAGATAAAAGTAACAAAAATTATATTTAATGATTTATCCTTTTTTGCAATTTTATTAAGATTTGAAATTTAAGATCTTAGTGTAGTAAAATCAAAGTCTAGCTTAACTCATAAGCTATAGGCAAAATTATTTTTAAATCGTTTTCATAGTAAGGAAAATAAAGCGAAGCTTTGCGTATGCTTTTTAAAGCACTTTTGTCTAATAAATCATATCCTGAGCTTTGGATGATTTTTAGATCTTTTAAACCTTTGTTTTTTGTCCATAAAAATTCTACTTTTACTATGCCTTGCATACGCATTTTTCTTGCTTGTTTAGGATAAATTTGTGCTTGTTGTATGGCTTGTTGGATTTGCTTTAATAAAGAGGGATTGTTTTGTTCTTGTTTTAATGAAATGTTTTGAGTGTTAGAGGCATTACTTGGTTTAAATGCTTTGGGATTTTGAGTTGAGCTAATAAGAGGATGTGATGGTGCTGGGATCTTTGCTTTTTTTGGAAGTTGATGGGTTTTTGTGATTTTTGGTGTTTCTTGCTTGGTAATGGTTTTTAGATTTTGAATTTCTTTTGTGGGATTTGAGTGTATAAATTGTTTGATTGCTAAAGCAAAGCTGTCTTCTTTTTTTATTTGTGTTTTAAATAAATTATTAGAATGTAAAAGGATTAAAATCAAAGGCATAAAAGCTAGGCAAGCTATGTAAAAGGCTTGATATTTGTGATGGGAAAATAACTTTTTCATTTATATTTTCTCTGTGAGGATTTGAAAATTTTCATGTTCATGGGCTTTTAATAAATCTATGATTTTTATAAAGCTTTCAAATTTAGCATTTTTATCACTTTTTAATTCTACTAAGGTTGTTTTATCAAGTGAAGCAATAGCGGCTTTAATTTGCTTAAGATCGCTTAATTTATCCTCTAAATAAAAAGAGTTTTTTTCATCGATAATAATAAGGAGTTTTTTGGTATTATCATTGATATTAATGGCGTTTTGACTTGAAGGCAGATTGATACGGATTTTTCCTTGTGCGATAAAGCTTGAAGTGCTAAGCACTATAGCAAGTAAAACAAGCATAATGTCTATAAAAGGGATTATATTTAAACCTTCATTTTTAGGGAGTTTAAGCATTTTTGCTAGCCTTATAAGCATTGCTTAAAAGTGAAATTTTGCGCAATAAGGCATTGTATGCCATAAGGGATGGAATGGCTATTAAAAGACCTAAAGCTGTAGCTTTTAATGCTAAAGATAGGCCTATAAGTACAGATTTTAACTCAATATTAGATTCTAAACCCATTTCATAAAATGTGATCATAATGCCTATAACAGTACCTAAAAGTCCTATATAAGGAGCATTAGAATAAATAATATATAATGAGGTTAAATTTTCACTAATAGCATCATCAAATTGCTCTTGATTATCATAATTTTTAAAATCAAGTTTTTTGAAAAAAAGTATTCTTTCAATAACACACCAAAAGGCTATAAATGCCATAATTCCAAGAATTATAAAGATAATTAAGTCAATATAATCTTTTAAAAATTCCATGGTGTACTCCAAAAATTTGTAATGAATTTTGAAAAATTATACTTTAAAAAAATAAATTTATAATTAATATCAATTATCATAAATCTTCTAGTTTTTTATTAAGTTATAATTTTTAAAATATCTTTTGTAAAAATTTTTCACAAAGGTAAAAATATGACTACAGATTTAAACCACAATTTTACTTCTTTTGTCCTTTTAGAGCAAATGGATTTTGATTTTGCAAAATTGAAAAAAAAGCTAGAAGAGAAATTAGATATAAAAATAGCTGATGATAATTTTAGTGAAGAAGGGGTGATTTTTTATTATAAAAATATTTTAGTTACTTTAAATTTGATTAAGCATCCTATACCTAATAATGAAGCACAATATTATGCAAATTTTAATTTTATGTGGAAAGATGCCTTAGAGCAAACCCAAAAACATAAAGCCCATCTTCTTATAGCCGTATTAAGCCAAGATCAAAGTAAAATCGATCAGGCTAGAGTTTTTACACAAATTGCAGCTTTGTGTTTAGAAGATAAGTATGCTTTGGGTTTTTACACGGGTGCTGTTGTTTTACACCCTCGTTTTTATATAGAAAATGCAAAAATGCTAGATGATAATCGTTTGCCTGTGTATAATTGGATATATCTTAGTGTTTATCCAGGTGAAAAAGGCAATAATGCCTATACTTATGGACTTAGAAATTTTGATAAATTAGAATTTGAAGTTTGTGATGCTAATATAGAAGAAAAAGAACTTTTCTTTTGCATTTATGATATTATCTTGCATATTTTAACTTATGATATTGATTTAAAAGATAAGGATAGTTTAAAACTAGAAGGGGGTAAAAAAATAACTTTTATTAAAAGTCCAGGCTTAGGTGTTGAAGGTGAAAGTTTAAAGATTATTTTTTGAGTTTCACACTCACTTCACAGTTTTTAGTTAAACTTTTATTATAAATATAAAAAGGAGAATTTTTAATGAAATTGAAATCAATTTTACTCGCTGTTTTAGCTACTACTGTGCTTTTAGCTAAAGACATAACCATTCCTTTTAATGAACTGCCAAAAAATACCCAAGAATTTATTTTTGAAAATTTTGGAAAGGATAAAATTGCTTTAGCAAAAAAGGATAGGGATTCTTATGAAGTGGTTTTAAAGGATGGCACTGAAATAGACTTTATGCTTAATGGAGAATGGAAAGAGCTTGATGGAAAGCATAAGGCTTTACCTTATAGTATCTTGCCTTTAATTATGGAAAAAATAAGTGCGACTGAGTCAAACGCACAAATTCTTGAACTTAGCAAAAAAACTAATGGTTATAAATTTAAATTGAGTAATGGTATGGAAATTTATACTGACACTCAAGGGAATATTTTAAGAAAAAAGCTAGATTGAGTAGGATAAATTTTTGAGAAATAAATTGAAAAATATTGCTTTTTAAAAATTTCAATTGACTTAAAATTTATTTTCTCATTCAATTTAGCAATTTTTACCCAGATTATAAAAATAATCTTTAAATATCTTCAATATAATATTTAAATATAACACAAATAAAATTGTCACTTTGGTGGCATTTATATTGCTCTAGAGGCAATTTACAAAATGTTACATAAATTATCAAAAAATGCTTAAAAATTTGATAGTTTATTAACAACTATGTTACAATAGATTTATTTACGCTCTATTAAATTTTTAAGGAAAATATATGAATACTCCTAAATGGACAAGATATGATACAACATGGGTTTTATCTCTTTTTGGAACCGCAGTGGGTGCGGGGATTTTGTTTTTACCTATTAAGGCAGGTGTGGGTGGTTTTTGGCCAGTTATTGTAATGGCTTTGATTATTTTTCCAATGGTATATTTAAGTCATAGGGCTTTAAGCCGTTTTATATGTCAAGCAAGCGGCCATGATAAAGACATCACACATGCAGCAGAAGAGTATTTTGGCAGAAAGATAAGCATTTTTATTTCTGTGCTTTATTTTTTTGCGATTTTCCCCATTTGTTTAGCTTATTGTGTGGGTATAACTAATACTTTTGAAACTTTTATTTATAATCAATTTTTACCCCTTGTTGATCAAAACGGCATGCTTGCAAAGCTGATTCATACCATATATGAAACAAGCGTTAATGATCAAGGAGAAACTATAGCTAATTTACTCCCTTTTTATCGTGCTGTTTTTGCTTTTGTTTTAGTAAGTATTTTTATGCTTATTATGCTTTTTAGTGAAGAATTGATTACTAAAGTATGTGAATGGCTTGTGTATCCTTTGTGTGCTATTTTGTTTATTTTTTCTTTATACCTTATTCCACAATGGTCTTTAGAAAGTTTAAGTGTTGTGCCTAATGTGAAAGAATTTATCACTATAGTATGGTTGACTTTACCGGTTTTAGTATTTTCATTTAATCATTCTCCAGCTATTTCTACTTTTTCTTTAAGTGTAAAGAGAAAATATAATGAAAATTCTGTAGAAAAAGCCAATCAGATTTTATTTAGAACCTCTATAATGCTACTGTTTTTTGTCATGTTTTTTGTGATATCTTGTGTGCTTTCTTTAACCCCTAATGAACTAGCCCAAGCAAGAGCACAAAATATACCTGTGCTTTCTTATTTTGCTAATAAATTAGACAATCCTTTCATTTCTTATGGAGGACCTTTGATTGCATTTTTAGCTATTTCTAGTTCTTTTTTTGGGCATTATTTTGGTGCTAGAGAAGGGGCTTATGGTATAGTAAGAAAATGCTGTAAATTAGCGGGCAATCAAAACCCTAATTTAAAAACTATTGCTATTTATTCAACTTTGGTGATGTATGTTATTATGCTAATTACAGCTTATATTAACCCAAGTATTTTAGGTTTTATTGAAAGTTTAGGAGGGCCTATTATTGCTGCGATTTTGTTTTTGATGCCAATGATTGCAATTTATACGGTTTCTAAGATGAAAAAATTTCAAAATAAAGCCTTAGATGCTTTTGTATTCATCACAGGTGTTTTGACAATCATTACAGTAATTTATACTTTTTAAAGGTTTAAGCAAATGGGTAGTAATTTAAATATTTTCAAAATCGGCGTAGGGCCTTCATCTTCGCATACTTTAGGACCTATGCTTGCAGGGAATTTGTTTTGTAAAGAAGTGGCTGAAAATCTCAATGAAATCAGCAGGATTGAAGTCATTCTTTATGGTTCTTTGTCTTTAACAGGCAAGGGACATTTAAGCGATAAAGCTGTCATTTGGGGATTAAATGCTTTAGAAGCTAAAAATTTAAGTACAGCTATACAAGATGAAGTTAATAAAAATGCTATAGAAAAAGGCAAAATCAATTTTTGCGGTGTAAAAGAGCTTGATTTTAATTATAATAAAGATTTGATATTTTCTAAGGATTTTTTACCTTTACATGAAAATGGAATGCAAATTAAAGCTTATAATGATAAGGGTGTTTTAATAAAAGAACAAACTTACTATTCTGTAGGAGGGGGTTTTGTTCTCACAGCTTCGCAATTGGAGGAGAAAAATAAAAATTCTAAGCAAAATCAAAAGAAAAAATTAAATATAGAATTAAATAATGCTAAAGAGGCTTTAGAAATTTGTGATAAAAAAGGCTGGGATTTAGCAAAGCTTTCTTATGAGTATGAGTTACAATTTCACACTAGAGAAGAAATTTATGCATATTGTCTTGAGATTTGGGAAGTGATGCAAGAAGTGTATTATAATGGTACGCATCCAAAGCAAGATTATTTGCCTGGAAAACTTCATTTAAAGCGTAGGGCTAAGGGGCTTAAAGAAAGAGTGGCTACTACAACTGATCCTATGGGGATTATTGATTTTATTTCTTTATATGCCATTGCTATTGCTGAAGAAAATGCTAGCGGTGCAAAGGTAGTCACAGCACCCACAAATGGTGCTTGTGCTGTGATTCCTGCAGTGATGCTTTATCTTAAAAATCACACTATAGGTTTTAATGATGAAAAGGTTATTGAGTTTTTACTCACAGCTATGCTTATAGGATCTTTTTATAAGAAGAATGCAAGCATTAGCGGAGCGGAGGCAGGTTGTCAAGCAGAAATTGGTAGTGCTAGTTCTATGGCAGCTGCGGCTATGGCAACTGTTTTGGGTGCTAATGCTTTTAAGGCTTGTAATGCTGCTGAAATGGCTATGGAACATCATTTGGGTTTAACCTGTGATCCTGTTGGAGGGCTTGTGCAAATTCCTTGTATAGAAAGAAATGCTTTTGGAGCTATTAAAGCTATTAGTGCTGCTAGGATGGCAATGACGCGTAAATCTACCCCTATGGTCACCCTTGATGAGGTTATAGAAACCATGTATGAAACAGGCAAGGATATGAATTATAAATATAAAGAAACTTCTTTAGGTGGTCTTGCTATTAATTTAAAAACAGTGTGCTAGAGATTTTAATTTCTTTGTTTTAGGAATTTTTTTATTTCTTCTTTAGAAGAATTTTTTAAGATGCGAATTTGTTTAAAAAGCAAAGCAAGATTAATAAAACCCATAGTCAAAAGCAATAAACAAAGCATGAGAAAAAGAAGATCTAGGGTGTTAAAATCATTATTTACACCCAAGCTTGCAAAAAAGATAGTAGCTAAAAATAAAAAAACTAAAAGCGATATTTGCTTGAGTTTTGCTTCGTTAAAATTATTTGTATTTTGAGTGAAATTTCTAAAAAGTATGATATTTTTATTTAAATTTGAAATTAAAATTTCATCATTTTCTTTAAATAGCTTTTCTTTCATGCTTTGATAAAAAAAGTTTTCATTGTTTGGATTTAAATCATCTTTTAAATTGCTTAAGGTGTAATTTTTGTAAAAAAAGGATTTTGATTTGTTTTGTTTTGCTATTTTGAAAAATCTTAAATCATTTCTTGCATAAAAAAATCCATTAAAGTTCATAAATCCCATAAGTATCACTCCCTAAAAAATTCCTATAAAGGGGTTTAAAGTTCAAAGGTATTGTAACATTTTTTTCAGTATTAAAATTAGAATTTTGAAAAATTAAAAACATGTCTATTTCGTCTTTGACAATTTTAAGAAATTTTTCCCCTCCTTCATACATTAAAAATTTAGCTTCATTAGGAATTTGAGTATAAATGCGACGTTTGGGCACTTTAAACAAAGGGATATTTTTATCAAAATTTTCTAGTTTTTCGCGGCTTAAAATACAAAGATCGGGTGCTTTTGCCTGAGCAAGCCTAGAATCTAGAATGGGATGATCTTTTCTTATAGTTGATCCGCCCACTACAAGCAAATCAATCACTGATCTGATTTTATGTGCATAGGTGCGACTTAATTCATTGCTTACAATTTTACCAAAGGGTGAACCATTCATAAAAAGAGCGAGTTTAAAGAGTTTAAATTGTCCTTTTTGCCATTTTAAAAAGGGTTTTATAAGTTTTTTTCCTTCTTCTTGGAGTATTCCTAGTTCAACTTCTACGCCTTGTTTTTTTAAAAAATCCAATCCCCCTGCAGCAATTTTATTTTCATCTTTAATGCTTATAAAAACCTTTTTAAAACCTAGTTCGCTAAAGAGTTTTGCACAAGGTGGGGTTTTACCCTGATGAGAGCAAGGTTCAAGAGTGAGAAAGGCTACATTGTTTTTAAACATTCCTTGATGGTTTTTGCAAATAAACTCATGCAAGGCATTGCTTTCTTGGGGTAAAGAGCACTCAGGTTTTAGACTTTTAAAAGCATGTGCTATGGCATTTAATTCTGCATGAGCAAAGCCGGCTTTTTCATGGGCTTTGATGGCTAAAATTTTCCCATTTTGATCTAAGATAGTGCAACCCACAGCCGGATTAGGATAGGTTAAAAACTGATATTTCCAAGCCTCATTGAAGGCTAGATTCATATAAAACTCTTTCATTAATTTCCTTATGTTTTTAATTAGAATGGATTTAAGATTATAGCTTGAAAAATCTAAATCCTCTCTTTTTATAGTTTTACTTATTTAAGAATATACAAGATAGAATGTTTGAGATTTCGCGGTGGCCGGGAGAAAGGGATTCGAACCCCTGGAGGTGTGACCCTCAACGGTTTTCAAGACCGCCGCTTTCGACCACTCAGCCATCTCCCGATAAAGTTGATTTTGCCTTTTGGAGGCGACATCCGGATTTGAACCGGAGATCAAGGCTTTGCAGGCCCATGCCTTACCGCTTGGCTATGTCGCCCTGATAATATTTGAAAATGTGGTGCCCGAGGCCGGACTTGAACCGGCACGGAAGAAAAATTCCGAGGGATTTTAAGTCCCTTGTGTCTACCAATTCCACCACCCGGGCGAGTGATTATGGAGCGGGAAACGAGATTCGAACTCGCGACCCCAACCTTGGCAAGGTTGTGCTCTACCCCTGAGCTATTCCCGCAGAATTTTATGAAAGAATTAAGGTAAAATTGTAGCAAAATAAACTTAAAAGGAGTTTATTTTATCTTATTTGCAGATGTTTGTGCGTTTTAAGGTTTGATTTTGATATGTTTTTATTGCGTGTGCTTAAACCTTAAAAAGCTTTATATTTTTAAATAATTTTAGCATAAATTTTTAAATTTTTGTTATACTTTAAGCCATGCAAAAACAAAGTATTGAAAAATTGCAAAAAAACTTGCTTCTTTGGTATGAAGAAAAAGGGCGTAAAGATTTACCCTGGAGGAATTTGCAAGGTGAAAATTGTGATGAGAGATTAAAACATATTAGCAGGCCTTATGGGGTTTATATTAGTGAAATTATGCTTCAGCAAACTCAGGTAAAGTCAGTTTTAGAAAGGTTTTATTTTCCTTTTTTAGAAAAATTTCCTAATTTAAAAGCTTTAGCTTATGCAAATGAAGAGGAGCTTTTAAAAGCATGGCAAGGTTTAGGATATTATACGCGTGCTAGAAATTTAAAAAAAGCAGCTTTAGAATGCATAGAGCAATTTGAAGGGAAATTGCCTAAAGATCTTAAGAGTTTAAGAAAATTAAGTGGCATAGGTGCTTATACAGCAGGAGCTATTGCTTGTTTTGGTTATGATGAAAAAGTCTCTTTTGTAGATGCTAATATCCGTCGTGTGCTTTCAAGACTTTTTGCTTTGGAAAATCCAAGTATGCAAGAACTTGAACATAATGCAAAAGAGCTTTTAAATTTAAATTATGCCTTTGATCATAATCAAGCTTTGCTAGATATGGGAGCTTTGGTGTGTGTGAGTAAAAATCCAAAATGTGGCATTTGTCCTTTATATGATTTTTGTCAGGGTAAATTCAATCCAGAGCTTTATCCTAGGGCTAAAAAAATACTTTATCAAAATATGAATTTCAATCTTTTTTTATTTGAATTTGAAAAACAATTTGCTATACAAAAAAGCTATGATAAACTTTATAAAGGCATGTATAATTTCCCTTATTTTAAAGAAGATGAGTGTAAATTATCTCAAAATATGCATTTTTTAGGTGAGTTTAAGCACGCTTATACCAAATACAAACTCAAAATCAAGGTCTATCATCAAATTTTAAAAGAAAAAAATGAAAATTATGAATTTAAAAGTTTAAAACAACTCCAAAATACGGCACTTTCGGTGCTTTCTTTAAAGGCTTTGGATTTGATGAAGTTTTGATTTTGAGAACTTTGTTTGTGTTTTTGAGTATAATGTGGGTTTGATTTGAAGTTTTGATAGAGTAAAGATTAAAAGCCTATCATTTTAAGATATAAGATGAAATTTAAAAAAATATATATAGAATTAAGTGATATTTGTGGTTTAAAATGTGATTTTTGCCCTTCAAAAAAAGGTGTGCGGGGTGTGATGGGCTTAGAAAGGTTTGAAAATTTAGCCTTTGAAATTGCAAAAAAGGCGGAGCTTTTTACCTTCCATATTCTAGGTGATCCTTTGCTTTTAAAGGATTTGGAAAATTATTTGCAAATTGCAAAAAAACAAAACATGAGACTTGAAATCACTACGAGTGGTTTTTATTTCAATGCTAAAAACCGTTTTTTACTCCTAAAATACAATAATATCCATCAAATCAATATTTCTTTAATGGCTTTTTTTACCCAAAATAAACTTTCTTTAAAAGAATATTTTAAACCTATTTTGGAATTTTGTAAAGAACATTTTGATCAAAAAAGTCTTTCTTTTATCAATCTTAGACTTTGGAATAAGGATGCTGATTTTAAGTTTCTTAAAACAAATTTAGAAATTTATGAGCTTTTAACTAAGGAATTTAGGGTTACAATCGATGTAAATGCTAGTAAAAATCGTCTTCAAAGACATATTATCTTGCATCAAAACAAACTTTTTAAATGGCCTAATCTAGAAAATAAAGCCCTTTATCAAAAGGGTAAATGCTATGCTTTAAAAGAACAAATAGGAATTTTAAGCAATGGAACCTTAGTGCCTTGTTGTTTAGATACTAAAGGTGATATTAATTTAGGCAATGTTTTTGAAGAAGATTTTAACAAGCTTCTTAAATCTCCACGTTTAAAAGCCATTAAAAAGGCTTTTGAAAGAGAACAGCGTATAGAAAAGCTTTGTCAAACTTGCGAATTTTTTAAAACAAGATTGTAAACTTAAAAATCTTTGTTTTCTAATCTTGTTTTAAATTCTTTAATCCTTTCTATTATTTTTGGACTTAAGCGTAAAAGTATATGAGTGTTTTTATTGGTATAAATTTGTCCTGTTTTAGCTGCTTTGGTATTTGCTAATAAGGCATTGGTATTTAAAAGTTTATCATCTGCATTGATTCCAAGGATTAGCAAATCAGGATTTTGTTTGAGTATATATTCTGCTGATATTATAGGGCGGACTATGTCGCTTTTGGGGCTTAAATTTTTTATTCCTATTAATCTTAAGATATCTGCTATTAAAGAATTATCATTAAAAGCCATAAGAGGATTGCTTGAGTAAAGATAAATTGCGCTTTTATTTAGAGGATTTTGTTTTAATTCTTCTAATCCTTTTTCAAAGTCTTTTAAGAGCTTTTTACTTTGTTTTTCTTTGCCAGTAATTTTTGCAAGGATTTTTATATTGCTTTTGATTTGATTAAGACTTTGGGCTTTTAAGTTTATGCTTTTGATACCAAAGTTTTTAAGCCCTTCTTCTAGATTTAAAGAATAAGAGCTAAGGATTACTAAAGTGGGTTTTAAAGAGACGATTTTTTCAAGAGAAGGATTTGAAAAAGTCCCCACACTTGTGAGTTTTAAGCTTTGATCTTGAGGATAGATATTAAAATGTTGCAAATTCGCAATGCCAACAATTTGATCATTAGCTTGCAACATAAAAAGCGTTTCTACACTTGCAGGATCAAGAACTACTAGGCGTTCTTTAGCATTTGATATGCTTAATAATAAACTTATAATCATTAAAATTTTTTTCATTTTTATTCCTTTGAGATTAAAATATAAGGTTTAGATTTTTTATAAATAATTTCACAATTTAAATTATAAATTTCTTTTAAAATTTTTTCGGTAAAAAGTTCTTTGCTTGTTCCAAAATATTTTATTTCCCCTTCTTTTAAAAAAACTATCTTATCACAAAACATAGAAGCTAAATTTAAATCATGTAAAATAGCAAGGACTGCTATGTTTTTTTCTTTAATGAGTTTTTCACAAAGACTTAAAAGTTCCACAGCATAGTTTAAATCTAATGCTGAAGTAGGTTCATCTAAAAAAAGAATTTTAGGATTTTTTAATAAGGCCCTTGCTAAAAGCACCCTTTGAAATTCTCCCCCGCTTAAAGAAAGGATGTTTCTTTGTAAAAAATCTTGAAGGTTTAATTCTTTGGCTAATTGTTTAACTTCTATAATGTCTTTTTGGGTGTATGAACTAAAGGTGTGCTTTAAATTAGCATATTTACTCATTAAGAGTACATCCATGACTTTTAAAGGTGCGTTTAATTCTGATTTTTGAGGAACAAAGCCGCAAATTTTAGCAAATTCTTTAAGAGAAAATTTTTTGATATTAGTATTAAAAAGGCTTATTTCTCCTTTGCTTGCGTTTAAATTTTTAAGTATGAGTTTTAAAAGGGTGCTTTTGCCTGAACCATTAGGGCCTAAAATGCCTATAAAAGCTTGATTTTCGAGTTCTAGATTAATATTTTTAAGTAAAGCTTCTTTGTGGTAAGAAAAACTTAAATTTTTTATTTTTAGCATTATAAAAACCTTCTAGCATTTAAAGCAAGGTATAAAAATATAGGCGATCCAAAAAATGCTGTTAAAACGCCTAAAGGGATTTGTACAGGAGCTATGAGAGTTCTTGCTAGGGTGTCGCAAACTAACAAAAAAAGCCCTCCAAAGGCTGTGCAAAGAGGAATGACTAAGGCATTATCATAATTTTTAAGTAAAAGCCTGACTATATGAGGAATGATAAGTCCTACAAAGGCAATAAGCCCTGTAAAAGCAAGCCCAAAAGATACAGCTAAAGATGAAACAATGAGTAGATTTATCTTTAATTTTTGTGCATTAACCCCTAAATTCCTAGCCTCATCATCCCCGCTTAAAAGTATGTTTAATTCGTTTTTATAAGCATAAAAATAAAGTAAACAAAAGATCAAAGGTAAAATGAGTATTTTGACACGAAACCAAGAGGCTAAATCTATATTTCCCATAAGCCAAGCTACGATTTTAAAAGAATCCTCTCCTATAAGATAGGTGAAAAAAGAAGTAAAAGCGCCCAAAAAAGATGAAGTAGCTATACCTATGATAAGTAAAGTGGCTATAGAAGCTTTAGAAGAGATTTTAAAAACTACTAATGCAAAACAGCTTGAAGAAATAAAAGCTATAATTCCATAATAATAATCAGGCAATTGAAATAAATACGCCAATACTGCTCCAAAGGTTGCTGCAGATGCTATGCCTATAATATAAGGATCAGCTATGGGGTTTGCAAAGACATTTTGGGTAATAGCCCCACTACTGGATAAAAGCATTCCAATTAAAATAGCCATTATAACACGCGGTAAGCGTCCTTCTAGGATGATTTGACGTGAGATTTCATCCTCACTAAAAATATAAGAGAGAAGTTTAATGGGATTTAAATTCTCATCTCCTAAGCAAAGGGCTGTTAAAGAAGCGATACAATAAGCTAAGAAAAGCCCTATAATGAGTAAGTTTTTAGAATATGTATTTAAATTCGACATAATAATTTCTACCATTTCCTATTAAATATTGATCATTAATGCTATCTTCATAGGTGTAATATCTTTTATCAAAAAGATTGCGAATCCCTGCTAAAACTTCTAAATTGTGGTGATTATAACTCATACCTATATCTGTTAATAAATAGTCTTTTATCCAAGAATTTCTAGACATTTTTCCTGTTTTTTCATTGATTATCCCTCCATCTTTAGCCCTAGAAAAATATGTTAAATCTATGAAGCTTGAGAGTTTTTTACTCCAAGCGTATTCTACTCCTGCTGTGGCTTTTATTTTAGATACATAAGGGATTTGAAGTCCTTTATTGATGCCTTTAGAAATTTTAGCATCAAGATAAGTTAAGCTTTGTTTAAGCATTAAAATATCATCTAAAAAATTTTGATTTAGGTTTAATTCCATTCCTAAACGGCGTGTTTGATCTATATTATAATATCGCCAAAACGCGCCATTTATCGCATGGGGGTTTCCAAGATAAGAAATTTCATCCTTGCTTAGGGTATAAAATAAAGTCATATTAAAACCGTAAAAATCCCACCAAAAATCATCAATGCCTAGTTCAAAGGTATCAAAAATTTCAGGATTTAAATCAGAAGGATAGTATTTTTGAGTTTTTTGATCTTTGTTTATAAATTGTGCAGGACTTGGTGAAATAAAGCCTCTTTCGTATTTGATGTAGAGTTTACCTGTATTAGAATATTGAAAACTAGGGGTGAGTTCAAAGGCAAAATTATCGCTTGTATCTTTTGTGTTAAATAAGTCAGTAGTATTTTTTTCTTGTTGCATGATTTTCATTTTGCTGGTGTAATTTTTATCAGTATTATAAAGGCTGTATTCATATCTTATACCACTTAAGATATTAAAGCTATCATTTAATTCTTGAGAATCAAGAATAAAAACAGAATGGCTTTGTTTGTTCATATCCATAAGCGTTGTCATAATATGATCCATTTGGAAGTTTAAATTATTTATATCGTAGTGGATAATGCTTGTTCTTTTTGCATGATGGTTTGTAAATTCGTAGCCAAAAATAAGATAAGAATTGTTTGTATAATTAAATTTGTTTTTTAAATTTATACCTGTGAGGCTATCTTTAAAACCGCTTCCATCTTGATATATAGGAAAAGTTAATTTTTGATAATTTATTTTAGAAAGGTCTTTTAAATATTTGATTTTTTGGTTTTGCCAAAAGCTTTGAAGATGGAATTCCCATATTTGATCAAAATAATAATGATAATCTAAAGAAATTTCAGGTTGATGGGTTTGGGTGATGGTGTCATTATTGCCTTTTTGTCTAGGATTGCTTTGTATTTGTGCTTTGCTTAAATATCCAGTGCTTGTATTTTTGCTTTGAAAATAATTATAACTTAGGCTTAGATCGCTATTATCATTAATATTTATATTTGTTTTGGTATTGATAAAATAACCTTTTTCATTGTAGCCTTCTTGAAATCCGTCACGATTAAAGCCTTGTATATTGAAATTTAATGCTAAATTTTCATTGATATTTTTACTTCCGCTGATGCCTAAATCTCCGCTAAGTTTAGTATGATCATAACGAGTGTTTTTAAGATTTAAGGCAAAAAAATCTGAACTTTGTTTTTTTGTAATGATATTTATCACGCCTCCTCTAGTACCATTACCATAAAGCACAGATCCACCCCCTGGTATGATTTCTATACGCTCTATATTATCTAAATTGACATTTTGTAAAGCAGTAGTGCCATGAGAATTATCAAGCATATTAATACTGCGTCCATCAATCATAACTTTTACAGCTATATTTGCTTTGTTTCCTTGTCCTCTTATATCGATATTGCGTCCTAGTCCAAAATTCACAAAACTAATGCTTGAAATTCTTTCTAAAGCTTGATCTAAGGTATTAAATCCTCTTTTTTGTAAATCTTTCCCATCGATAATGATGGTATTGCGTAAATTGCTATTTGCATCTTGTTCAAAACCTGTTGCACTTACAATGATTTTTTCTAAATTAATAGTTTCATTTAATTCTTGTGCATTTGCATTAAAAATCACTAGCAAAGTAAGTAAAGATAAGGGAAAAATTTTTTTATTTTGATGCAAAATTACTCCTTATAAAATAAAATAAATAATGATAATTTATATCATTATATTTTGAAATGAAATTTATCCTTTATTCACTTAATTTAGTATAAATTTTTGTTGAAATAATAATTTATGTGTTTTTAAGTCCTTTTTAATTTGATAATTGATACCATTTTTACTAATATTTTATTCTCCACTCAAGAAAGGACAAATAATGAATTTTGAAAATATTATTTCTCATATGAATGATCATCATAAAGCTAATTTAATAGATCTTTGTAAAAAATTTGGTGGCATAGATGAAGTGCAAAATGTTTTTTTAAAAAGTGTTGATTTTGATGGTTTAGATATTGTTTATAATAACAATGAAAATTTGCGTGTAGAATTCCCTAAAAAAGCTGATGAAAGCACTATAAAAGACACTATAATATCGCTTTGCATGGGTGCAAAGACTTCATCTGATTTAAGTGCTATAGCAAAAGAAGTTAGAGACTTTATGCTAAGTTTTAATTCTGTGTGCTTAGCTACTTTAAGTGCGCAAGGTGAAGTAGTTTGTTCGTATGCGCCTTTTGTAAGTACACCGCTTGGAAATTATATTTATATAAGTGAAGTGAGTGAACATTTTAATAATATTAAAGCAAATTCAAATAATATAGAAATAATGTTTTTAGAAGATGAAAGCAAAGCCGCTTCTGTAATACTTCGCAAGAGATTACGTTATAAAGTTCGTGCGAGTTTTGTGAATCGTGGTGAAACATTTGATGAAATTTATGATGAATTTGAAAGACAAACCGGGGGTGAAGGGGGTATTAAAACCATACGAAAAATGCTTGATTTTCACCTTGTAAAGCTTGAATTTGCAAAAGGCCGTTTTGTAAAAGGCTTTGGTCAAGCCTATGATATAGAAAATGAAAAAATAATCCATGTAGGTGCTAGTGCAAATCCGCATAAATTTCCACATAAACATTGATTTGATGTAGTTTTTAAAAGTAAAATTATAAATTTTCTTTTTGTAAAGATTGGGCTTGATAATGAGTGATTAAAGGTTCTATAATCTCATCAAAAAGCCCATCTTGCATAATGGCATCTAAGCGATATAAGGTAAGATTGATGCGATGATCGCTGATGCGGTTTTGTGGGAAATTATAAGTGCGTATGCGTTCGCTTCTATCGCCGCTTCCTACTTGGGATTTTCTTGCTTGGCTTTCTAGGGCTAATCTTTGGCTTTCTTGTCTTTCATAAAGCCTTGCTTTTAAGACTTTCATAGCACTTTCTTTATTTTTGTGCTGGCTTTTTCCATCTTGATTGACTACTACTATGCCTGTAGGGATGTGGGTGATGCGCACTGCTGAATCGGTGGTATTTACACTTTGTCCTCCATGCCCTGAAGAACGCATAACATCGATTTTAAGTTCATTGGGATTGATTTGGATTTCTATGTCATCAACTTCTGGCATAACTGCTACAGTGATAGCAGAAGTGTGGACGCGACCTTGAGATTCTGTTTGTGGAATGCGTTGGACCCGGTGTGTTCCACCTTCGTATTTTAATCTTGAATAAGCGCCTATACCTTTAACAAGCATAATGATTTCTTTAAATCCTCCTGCACTGCCTTCACTAGAACTTACGATTTCAAGTTTATAGCCGCGATTTTCAGCGTATCTTGCATAGGCTTTTACAAGATCTCCTACAAATAAAGAAGCCTCATCTCCGCCTGTACCTGCACGAATTTCAAGAAAAATATTTCTTTCATCATTAGGATCTTTAGGGATTAATAAAATTTTAAGCTCTTCTTCAAGCTTAGGTTTTAATTCTTCTAGCGTTTTTAATTCTTCTTTTGCAAGTTCTCCAAGATCACAATCATTGATTAAAATTTTGTTTTCTTCTATGTTTTGTAAGGTTTTGAGATATTCTTTAGCTTTTAAAACAATGGGTTGTAAATTTTTTTGTTCTTTAGAAAGTACAGTCATTTTGCTGATATCATTAATGATATCGGGGTTACTAAGAAGAAGTTCTAATTCTTCAAAGCGTTTTAAAAAAGGATCTAGTTTGCTAGTTAACATTAAAATTATAAGAAATTATGCAATTTTATTTACCAAAAGGGCTAAACGACTTACGCGGCGAGATGCTGTTTGTTTTTTAAGAAAACCACGACTCACCATGGCATGAATGCTTTTATTTGCTATTTTTAAAGCTTCATTTGCAATATTTTTATCTCCTTTTGCAACAGCTTCTCTTACAGCTTTAGTGATATTTTTAAGTCTTGTTCTATAAAATCTATTTCTTTCTGTTTTTTTAATAGTTTGTCTTGCTCTTTTTTGAGCAGATTTATGGTTTGCCATTGATATTTTCCTTTTTTGAAATTAAAGACTAAATTATATAAGAATAAAATTTAAAATTTAATTAATTTAAGCAAAATTTCAAAATAAATCTTTTAAATTCATATCCCAGATTAAAAGATTAAAGCGTGTTAAAAATCCATAAATCACCGCAGTTAACAAACCAGCAAATAATCCTGCTAGCATATCATCAAGCATCACGCCTAAGCCGCCTTTGATTTTTTTATCTACTTTACCGATGATAGAAGGTTTAGTAATATCAAAAAATCTAAATAAAATAAAGGCTATGATAAAATTGATTATGGAATTTTCACTACTTGATGCTATAGCACAAGCAAGAAAAACTCCAGCAACTTCGTCAATAACTATGTGTTTATCATCATGAGTGCCTGTTTTGTTTTCATAATCATCTATAATGCGTATGCTTAAAAGAAAAATCAAAATGCTTAGTAAGAATAAAGTAGAGCTTCCTAAGTATTTGAGTATAAAAAAAGCAGGAAGTAAAGCCGCGATAGTTCCACAAGTGCCGCTTGCTTTTTTGGCACAGCCTGAATAAAAAAAGGTTAAAAATAATTTTTGCATCATATTTACACCATATAAGACATTTGATGAATTTCTAGAAGTTTTTGATAGAATTCTTCATCATTTTTGTATTCTAAAATCCCATCTGTTGGGAAAAGATCATTGTACATTTTTTGCATATTTTTTAATCTATGAGGAAAAAGAGAGCTTAAGATTATACTAGATACTTCTTTGCGCATAAAAATTGCTGGAGGGATGATGCCTGCTCTTAATAAGTCTTTTAAAGATTGGGAATTATAATGTAAATGATGATGGCAGCCATGAGGACAAGATCTTGTACTTACAATCATGCGGCATTGATCGCAAAATACAAATTCAGGTAAAACAATCACTTCTATACCATAATCTTTAGAAAAATCATCAAGTATGGTTTTGGGCTGATTTGCATCATAAAACATCCCAAGGCCTGCGTGATTTTGTGTCACGACAAGTTTAGTGCAGCCTAAGCTTTTTGCAATAATGCTTTCTAAGCCCGGATTTAAATGCGCATGAAAAATATGTATGTCTTTTAAAGGAAAAATAAAAATCCTATCTGGTGGTAAATAATTTTTTATAAATTGTTTTAAATATTTTTCTTTAAGTATGAAATCTAAACCATTATTTTCATAAGATTCTATTAAAAAAATAACCACTAAATCCGCCTTATCTATAGTCCAACGAAACATTCTTTCATGGGCTCTATGCAAGGGATCAAAACTTGAAACTATAGCGGTGATTTTTTGGGCGTTTAGATTGTTTTTTACTTGTTGAAAATTTTCTTTTATTTTTTTAATTTGAGAATCATAAATTTCTATTTCTCCGCTTATATAAGTTGTGCTTATATCTTCTAAAGAACAAGTATGAGGGCTGAAAATATCAGAAAAGTTTTTATTGTTTTTGAATTTGCCTTTGAAGTTTATATGGCCTATTGTTTTTTCTTTGAGTACAAGATCGATTTGATTTCCAGTTTTAATACCATTTAGTATATCTTGAGCATTTTTTGGTGCAAAACTTAAAGGGTAAGGAAAGCTTTCGCCTTTAAATTTCCCTGTTTTGACGATTTCATTGACTTCTTTTTCTGTCATTAAGTGGGTACAATCGCCCAATAAGCCTTCTTTGATAAGGGATAAAATGCTTAATTCATTTTGATCTATAAAGATGGTTTTATTTTTTCTTGCTGATTTCATACTTTTTCCTTTTTTCCCATAAAGACTTGCGTGAAATGCCTAATTTTTTGGAAAGATCAGTATCTGGGAAAATACTTTGATAGTTTATAATGATATATTTTACGTACTCATCTATAGTCAAAATTTCATTACTATCTATATTTTTTTCATTATCATTTAAATTAATACAATTGATATTTAAATCATCTATATTTGAATTAGTATGCAAGATAACATTTTTATTTTGTATGAATTCTAAAAGCTTTTCTTTTTCAGCTGCTTTTAATGCTTGAAAATTACTCAAAAATAAAAGATTGTTTTCTGTAGGAAGCTTCATAGCTTTTTCTACAGAATTGGTAATGGTAAGATCGATAAAAGAAAGGGTGATATCATACTCATTTATATAGTTAAATACAAAAGCATCAGCACTACTTTGTTTATTAGATTTGAGTATGAGAGGGAGTTTTAATTTTTTATAATTATAATCAGAAATTTGAACTGTTTCTAATCGTGATTTGATATAGTTTTGATAGGCTTTATTAAGGATTGAAAGTTTTCTAAAATCTTGATAATGTTTGATTTTTCTGATAAGTTCTTCTATCATAAAAGGCTTTTGGATATAGTCGCTAGCACCTAGTTTTAAAGGGTTTGAGACTGTATCTGTGCTTATGTAAGCTATGAGTAAAATAATAATACTGTGTTTAAAATGCACCACAGCTTTTAAAAAATTATTCGTATTAGTAGAAAGTAATATTATATCATAATATTTTTCTTGATTGTATTCATCAAACGAGCTGATAATTTCACAATGATATCCAGCATTGCTTAATTTAATACTAATACTTTGTGCTAAATAAATTTCATTTTCTATAATTAAAACTTTCATAATCTTGTCCAATCAAAATATTTTAAATTTACACTGCTAAGTACAGCTATGCCTTCTTCTCTACCAATAAAACCTAGTTTTTCAGTAGTAGTGGCTTTAACATTTACCCTAAATTCTTCAATATTTAGAGTATGGGCTATGTTTTTTTCCATGGCCTGTTTAAAATCTTTAAGTTTTGGGGTTTGTGCTATGACGCAAATGTCTATATTTACGAGTTCAAAACCCACTTCTTTTACCTTGTCATAAACTTGTTTTAAAAGTTTCATAGAATCAGCATTTTTAAATTTCATATCTGTATCAGGATAAAGTTCTCCTATGTCTTTAAGCCCTGCTGCACCTAAAATCGCATCACTTAGAGCATGGGCTAAAACATCTCCATCACTATGGGCTTTTAAACCCATACTAGGATGGATTAATACTCCGGCTAAAAGCAAGGGTCGCTTTTGGCCAAATTCATGCACATCAAAGCCATTACCAATGAAAATTTCAAAGCTAGGTTTAGGAAGATTAAGCTTTTTTAAATCATCTTTGAAAGTGAGTTTTTTTGCATTTTCTTCTCCTTCTATGTACCAAATTTTACCCCCTATAGCCTTTATTGCAGTGCTATCGTCTGTAAATTCTAGGTTTTGATTAAGGGCTTTTTTAAGAAGTTTGGTTTTAGAAATTTGAGGGGTTTGGATGAGTTTGATTTTTTCTCTTTGTAAGGCTTGATCATTAAAAAGTGTTGTATCTGTTATTTTTAAAACAGGGGTAATGCAATCTGCTTTATCTATGTTTTCAATCAAACGATCAAATAAATTTTTACTGATCATTACTCTTGCTGCATCACTTACCATTACAAATTCACTCTCAACAAGTTCAAGTGCTTTTTTTAATGAGTGTGCACGCGTATTGCCTCCTTCTACAAATTCGTAACTTTTGGTAAATTTTTTCATATAAGAAACATCATTAGAAGCAATGATTATTTTTTTAAAAGGATAAAAAGAACTTAAATTTTTTGTTGCATAAAGCCAAAGCGGATCAGATCCAAGGCGTAAAAATTGTTTTTTTACCCCAGTATTAAATCGTGTAGAATTTCCAGCAGCTAGTATAATGAGGCTAATTTCGTTCACTTTATTGATCCTCTTTTTTCAATATCGTTGATTTTTGTAATGTTACCATATTATACACTTATAAAAAGCTAAATTTTATAATTTTATTAGTAAAATTGATCTTTTAAAAATTCAAGGAAAAAAGATGAAAGAACAAATTTTAAACAAATTAAAAGATGTCAAATATCCTGGTTTTGAAAAGGATATAGTGAGTTTTAATTTTGTCAAAGATATTAAGGTTGAAGATAATAATGCAAGCATCGATATAGAAATTGTTTCTGCAAATCCTGAAGTAGCTACTCAAATCCGTGAAAGTGTGCAACAGGCTTTATCGAGTTTGGCTTTAAAAAACTTAGCCTTAAACATCATCACTCCAAAAATTCCTGAAGAAAAAAGCAATTCAAGAAGCGGGAAAAACATCGTCCCACAAGTTAAAAATTTCATCATGGTTTCAAGCGGAAAAGGCGGGGTAGGTAAGTCTACAACCACAGTGAATTTAGCTATTAGCATGGCTAAAATGGGTAAAAAAGTAGGGATTTTAGACGCTGATATTTATGGTCCAAATATCCCAAGAATGCTAGGTGAAACTAAAACTCAAGCTGAAGTAGTAGGGCAAAGATTAAGGCCAATTTTAAGCCATGGAGTTTATATGATGAGTATGGGGGTTTTAATCGAAGAAGGACAAGGCCTTATGTGGAGGGGTGCGATGATTATGAAAGCGATTGAACAATTGCTTGCTGATGTGATTTGGCCTGAACTTGATGTATTGTTTTTAGATATGCCTCCAGGAACAGGTGATGCACAAATTACTTCTGCGCAAAGCATACCTATTACTGCAGGGGTTTGTGTAAGTACTCCTCAAATAGTCTCTTTAGATGATAGTAAAAGAGCTTTAGATATGTTTAATAAACTGCATATTCCTATTGCTGGTGTTGTTGAAAATATGAGCGGTTTTTTATGTCCTGATAATGGCAAAGAATATGATATTTTTGGTAAGGGTACGGCTTTAGCTGTTATGGCACAAGATTATAAAAGCGAAGTTTTAGCACAAATTCCTATTGAAATGATAATAAGAGAAGGTTCAGATGAAGGCAAGCCTGTAAGCTTTTATCACCCTCAAAGTGTGAGTTCAAAACGCTATTTGATAGCGGCTGAAAAAATTTGGGATTTTATAGAAAAGATTAATGATAAAGGTGGCGCAGATAATTCTGCTATTCAACCTGTGATGAATGGTAAAAGTGCCTGTTCGTCGCATTAAATTTATTAATAAGGATAAAGAAAAATGATTAATACTAAAGAAGATTTTTTACTTTTAATCAAGCAAATTGAACAAAAAAGCGGATACAGACAAGCTAAGGCTTTTGGTATAGCTAGGCTTGATAGGGGTCAGCTTAATAAAAATAAAATTTTACAAGCAAGCTTTGCTTTGGTTAATTATGAGCAAAATTTTGCATCCGCAGCAATTATGCTTGAAGCTTTTATGCAAAGGGGCGTAGAAATTGATTTTAATGCGAGTGAATGCGTACAGGTTTTAAAGCTAGAAGATATTGATTTTGCGCTTTCGTGTTTTAAGCCTTTTTTAGAAGAGGAAGGACATCAAAATATTGATCTTTTAAAGATTATTAAAGATAAGTTTAAAGATGATGAGTTTGCTTTTGTTTGTCTTTTCGAAGATAAAGAGCCTTTAAGTGTAGAAAGTGCTTATCTTAAGCTTTATTTGCTTTCTACTAAGAAAGTTCCTTTAAGAAGCATTAATTTAAATGGTATTTTTGGGCTTTTAAGCAATGTAGCTTGGAGTGATGATAGGCCCATTGAACTTGAATATTTAAGAGCAAATGAAATGCGTTTAAAAATGAGTAATCAATATCCAAAAATCGATTTTGTGGATAAATTTCCAAGATTTTTAGCCCATATTATTCCTGAAGATAATACAAGAATTTTAGAAAGTTCTAAAGTAAGAATGGGTGCTTCTTTAGCTCCAGGAAGTACTGTAATGCCAGGTGCTTCTTATGTGAATTTTAATGCGGGCACAACGGGGGCTTGTATGATTGAAGGACGTATTAGTTCAAGTGCTATTGTAGGCGAGGGATCTGATGTGGGTGGTGGAGCTTCTATTTTGGGTGTGTTAAGTGGAACCAGTGGTAATGCTATAAGTGTGGGCAAAGCTTGCCTTTTAGGAGCTAATTCAGTCACGGGCATTCCTTTAGGGGATCATTGTATTGTGGATGCAGGTATTGCGGTGCTAGAAGGTACAAAGTTTTTACTTAAAGATGCTCAAGAGCTTGCAAAACTAAATCCTGAGTTTGTTTTTGATAAAGAAATTTATAAAGGCTTAGAGCTTAAAGGACTTAAAGGACTTCATTTCCGTCAAGATTCTATTAGTGGTGCTATGATAGTAAGTCTTAATAAAAAAGTAATCAAACTAAATGAGGCTTTGCATTAGACATAAAGTTTTAAGCTTTATGTCTTTGCTTAAGCTTAGAAATTACATCCCCAAAATTTAAATTCACATCAGCGAGTAAAACACTTAAATGATATACTAAATCCGCTGCTTCGCAAAGGAGTTCATCTTTATCTTTAACAGTGGCAGCTAAAGCTGTTTCTACTGCTTCTTCGCCTACTTTTTGTGCGATACGTTTTGTGCCGCTTTTAAAAAGTTTTGCAGTGTAAGAATTGTTTTCATCGGCATTTTTGCGTGAGTTGATTAGCCTTTGTAATCTTGCTAAAAAGACAAAATCTAGGTTTTTAGAAAGCTTTTCAAAGCAAGAAATATTACCTGTGTGGCAAGTAGGTCCTGTGGGATTGACTGCAATTAAAAGCGTGTCATTGTCACAATCTAAGCTTAAATCGACTATATTTAAGAAATTGCCACTTTGTTCACCTTTCATCCAAAGACGGTTTTTAGTACGTGAAAAAAAGACTACTTTAGAGCTTTGTAAGCTTTTCTCTAGGGCTTTTTCATCCATGAAACCTAGCATTAAAACTTCGCAGCTTTGTGCATCTTGTATGATTACAGGAAGGAGTCCATTTACTTTTTGCCATGCGATTTGTTTATTTAATTCTTTAAAATTGTGCATTTTATATCCTTATATTTAAGCCTTGATTTTTAAGATAAATTTTAAGTTCTTTAATGTCTATAAGCTTTTCATGAAAAACAGAAGCAGCCAAAGCTCCTTCTACACCTAGTTTGAAAGCTTCTAAGAAGTGTTTCATTGTCCCAGCGCCACCGCTTGCTATTAGAGGGATTTTGCAAAGTTGCTTTGCTTGGTGTAATTGTTCTAAATCATAGCCATTTTTTACCCCATCTTGATTCATCATGTTTAAAACAATTTCGCCTGCACCTAGATCTTGGACTTGTTTAATCCATTCAAGAGTGCTTTTTCCACTGTGTTGGCTTGTGTTTTCATCCCCTGTGTATTTAAAAACCTTTAAATTTCCTTGTTCATCTTTAAAACTGTCTATGCCTACTACTATGCATTGTACTCCAAAACTTTTGGCTAGGTGAGTGATGAGTTTAGGATCGTTTAAAGCAGGAGAATTAATAGAAATTTTATCAGCTCCATTGGCTAAAAGTTCAGCAGCATCTTCTAGGCTTTTTATACCTCCTGCGACACAAAAAGGTATATTGATATTTTTTGCTACTTCTTCAACCCATTTTCTAGAAATTCTTTCTTTTCTAGCACTAGCTGTTATATCATAAAATACAAGTTCGTCTATTCCGTTTTGACAATAATATCGGGCAAGTTCTACAATATCTCCCATATACTTGTGATTTTTAAATTGTATTCCTTTTACTACCTTGCCATCTTTTACATCTAAACATGCAATTATGCGTTTTGTAAGCATTTGATTCCTTCTTCTACGCTAAAAACTTTATCGAGTAAAGCTTTTCCTACTATTATTTTGTCACAAATTCCTTTGAGTTTTTTAAGATCTTCTAGCTTTGCTATGCCTCCACTTGCCTGTATATGAATGTGAGGAAAGATTTCATGGATAAGTTTGTAAAGCTTAATATTAGGTCCTTGCATAGTGCCATCTTTGGAAATGTCTGTGCAAAGTATGTGTTTTAAACCCTTTGCACTGTAAAAATCTAAAACTTCCATGAGTTTTTTATCGCTTGTTTCTTGCCAAGCGTTTATGGCTATTACATAATCGTCTTTTAAAATAGTATCTAAAGCAAAAACTATAGCCTCATTGCCAAATTCTTTTAAAATTTCTATACAGAGATTGGGATTTTTTATTGTTATTGATCCAACGACGACGCGTTTTACTCCGCAATCAAGCAAAGATTTTATTTCTTCTTTGGTGCGTATACCCCCACCTACTTGTAAGTTAGCTTTGATTTCTTGACTTAGTTGTTTTATTAAGTTAAGTTGTCTTTTACTAGGATCTTTTGCCCCTGTTAAATCCACTAAGTGCAATTCTTTTGCACCTGCTTTTTCGTATTCTTGTAATTTTTCTAAGGCTTTGTATTGATATATTTTTTTTTGATTATAATCTCCTTTGATAAGACGTACTACTTGACCATCTATGAGATCAAGGGCGGGGATTATTTGTGTTGTCATCCTATATCCTTAATGAAATTTGAAATTAAAATTTCTCCTGCTTCTCCACTTCTTTCAGGATGAAATTGCACCCCATAAAAATTATTTTTCATCACACTCGCGCTAAATTTTTGAGCATACTCACAATTTGCAATGGTATATTTTCCAAGTTCTACGCAATAACTGTGGACAAAATAAAAATATTCTCCGTTTAAATTCTTAAATAAAGCATGAGAGCTAAAAACTTGATTCCAACCCATGTGTGGAAAGCTAAAAGTTTCTTTAGCTTTAAATTTTTGGGTATTAAAATCTATAATATTTAGGGTTTGTTGGGATAATTCTTCTGAAAATTTACCCAAAATTTGCATTCCTAGACAAATGCCTAGAAGTGGTTTTTTTGTATTTTTTATAAAATCAATGAGTTGAAATTTTTTTAAATTATTCATGGCTTGTTTTGCTGTGCCTACTCCGGGTAAGAAAAGTTTGTCCGCGCTTTGAAGAGTTTGTAAATCTTTGCTGATTTGGGCATTAAAACCCAATCTGTCTAGACAGAATTTTAAAGAAGCTAAATTCGCACAAGCTGTATCAATGATGATGATTTTCATAAATTTACTCCTTTAAAAAAATTATTTTTGCTTAATAATTTTAAATCATGAATTTTATTTTTTATGGTGTGAAAATTATTATCAAGTTCTGTTTTTCTTGCAATAGATATTTTGATAAATTCGCTTTCTTTTTCAAAACCTATAAATTTTCTATTTAATAAATTAGCAGCAATTCCTGTTGTAGAGCTTCCGCTAAATGGATCGCAAATTAGAGATTCTTCATCACTTGCCATTAAAATAAGCTTAAGAAGCAAAGCTAAAGGTTTTTGTGTGGGATGTTTGCCATTTGTTTTTTCCCAAGGAGCAATAGCATTAAAAGTCCAAACATCACGCATTTGTTTATTATCATTGAGTTTTTTTAAAATTTCATAATTAAAAATATGCTTATGTTTATGGCTTTTTCTAGCCCAAATGATTTGTTCTGTTGAGTGTGTAAGATAACGGCAAGTGAAATTTGGAGGAGGATTTGTTTTTTGCCAAGTGATAATATTTAAAATTTTAAAATCAAGTTTTTGCAAGATCCGACCCAATGAGAAAATATTATGATAGGTCCCGCTTATTAAAATGCTTCCTGTATCTTTGAGTGCTATTTTTGCATTTGAAAGCCAGATGAAATTAAAAGCATCTATTTGATCAATATTATCACCTTTATCCCATTGTCCTTTATTCACGCTAACAATTTTGCCATTTTGGATGCTTAATCCATCGTTTGAAAGAAAATAAGGTGGATCGGCAAAAATTAAATCAAATTGTTTTTTAAATTGAGTAAGTAATTGATTACAATCATTTTGATAAAGTTGAAATAACTCATCCTTACTTATGAAGAAAGGTTTAGACATTTTTAACCTTTAAAATAAAATCATTGATGTTATAAAGATTATATATTTCTATTTTTTCATAAGCTTGCACGAATTTGTTTTTAGCATTTAGCCAGCCTTTGCTTATCCATATAAATTTATTTTTCAAGCATTTTTGCCAATCTACATAAAATCTTAAATGCCTATTTGTGGCCTGCAAATTATTTAAAAAGCTTTTAAAATCAAGCTTGTTTTTCATAGCATGCCTTTAGAGCTAGCTAAATTTTGGCCTTCGATTTTTATTGCCATTTTTAAAGCTTTAGCAAAGGCTTTAAACAATCCTTCGGCTTTGTGATGATCATTTTTACCTTTTACTTTTAAGTGTAAACTTACCCCCATAGTATAGCTTAAAGAATAGAAAAAATGTTCTATCATTTCTGTGCTTAAAGCCCCTAGATGAGATTTTTTAAACTTTGCTTTATAAACTAAATGCGGGCGGTTGCAAAAGTCTATAGCACAACTTGCTAAAGATTCATCCATAGGTAGAGTAAAGCCGTATCTTGCTATGCCAATTTTATCTCCTAAGGCTTTTTTGATACAAGTTCCTAGTGCTAAAGCCACATCTTCAACACTATGATGTTCGTCAATTTCTAAATCCCCCTTACAAAGGATTTCAAGCCCTATATTAGCATGTACAGCGATTTGTTCTAGCATATGATCAAAAAAATCAATGCCTGTGTGAATTTCTGTTTTGCCACTGTTTAAACATACTTTTACCTTGATATGCGTTTCTTTAGTGGTTCTTTCATAGCTTGCACTTCTAAAAGAACTTAGAATTTCATTTTCTATATCTTTCCAGCTTAATGTACCGTATTTTAATCCCCGAAGGCCTAAATTTGAGGCTAAAATCATATCAGTGTCTCTATCGCCTATGACAAAACTTTGTTCTTTATCATAAAGTTTGTGTTTGATGTATTCTTCTAGCATGGCGGTTTTAGGTTTTCTGCATGTGCAATTTTCATTTTCAAAATGCGGACAAATAAAAATATCTTGGAATTCTATCCCACAACTTTGTAAAATATCTAGCATTTTTTTGTGAGGACTTTCAAAACTTTTTTTTGGAAAATTATCCGTTCCTAGGCCGTCTTGATTACTTACAATAACGAATTTAAAACCAAAATTTTTAAGCTTTAAAAGCACAGGGATAGCATCTTTTTCAAAACGTAATTTTTCAAGAGAGTCGACTTGAAAATCGCTTTTTGGTTCTTCTATGAGGGTTCCATCTCTATCGATAAAAAGTATTTTTTGACTCATTGTAAGCTTTCTAAACGAAAAGTTATAGCATTTTTATGCGCATGTAAGTGTTCATTTTCAGCTAGAATTTCTACACTTTTACTCAAGGCTAAAAAGCCTTCTTTATTTAATTCTTGCACTGTCATTCTTTTAGTAAAATCTGCTAAACCTAAGCTAGAATGGGTTTTAGTAAACCCATAAGTTGGCAAAACATGATTAGTTCCACTTGCATAATCGCCCATGGATTCTGGAGAATAAGTCCCTAAAAATACAGATCCTGCATGTTTGACATCTTTTAAAAGTTCGCGTGGATTTTGGGTTTGTATGATGAGGTGTTCTGGGGCATAAGCATTAGAAATTTCTACGGCTTGATTTAAGTTTCTTGCAATGATAATTTTGGAATTATTAATGCTTTTGCTTGCAAGTTCATATCTTGGGAGTTTTTGAATTTGCTGGTGGATTTCATCATTTACTTTTTTAGCAAAGTTTTGACTTAAGCACACTAAAATTACTTGAGAATCAGCACCGTGTTCAGCTTGAGAAAGTAAATCGCTTGCTACAAATTTCACATTGGCTTTTTCATCAGCTATGACTAAAACTTCGCTAGGACCTGCTTGCATATCAATGGCTGATCCTTGAATATCGCTACTTACTTGGCGTTTAGCTTCAGTGACAAAGGCATTTCCTGGGCCAAAAATTTTATCCACCTTTAAAACACTTTGTGTTCCATAAGCTAAGGCTCCAATGGCTCCTGCACCTCCCATTTGATAAATCTCATCTACCCCACAAAGTTCAGCACAAAAAAGCACAGCATCATGGATTTTTGCTGGACTTGCTAAAACGATTTTTTCGCATTGAGCGATTTTTGCAGGAATGGCAAGCATTAAAACTGTTGAAAATAAAGGTGCTGATCCACCTGGTATATAAAGTCCCACTTTTTCTATAGGGCGCGTTAAAAGTTCGCATTTGACACCTTTAGTGGTTTCAAGAGAAATTTCATGTGGGATTTGTGCTTGGTGAAATTTTTTAATATTTTCATAGGCTACTAAAATGGCTTGTTTTAAATCTTCATTTAAACGCATGCTTGCTTGGGCGATTTGTTCTTGAGTGATTTTAATATTTGAAATTTCTACTTTATCAAATTTTAAAGCTTGTTCTATCAAGGCTTGATCGCCTTTTTCTTGTACTTGTTTAATAAGAGAGCTTACTGTTTTTGAAATTTCGTCTTTTGCACTCACAGCCGGACGTTTTAAGGATTCTTGTTTTTGTTTTATATCTAAATTATCATAAATTAAAATTTGCATTTTTTGACTCACTTTAACATTTTTTCAATAGGTAAAACTAAAATGGAGCTTGCACCTTCTTCTTTTAAAGCTTCCATAGTCTCCCAAAAAAGATTTTCTTTGCTTACCATGTGTAAGGCTACATTTTTTTCATCATGTGCTAAAGGTAAAATGGTTGGTTTTTCAACACCTGGTAATAAAGATTGAATTATATCAAGTTTTTCTTTTGGGGCGTGAAGCATGATGTATTTTGATTCTCTTGCTTGTATAACCCCGCCAACACGCAGCATAATTTTATCCACTAAGGCTTGTTTTTCTTCGCTTAAGGCGTTTTGCTTTTGGATTAAACAGGCGCGTGATTGATAAATCACTTTAACTTCTTTAAGATTGTTTGCTTGCAAGGTCGCACCACTTGAAACAAGATCGCAAATGGCATCAGCTAGATTGGATCTTGGAGCTACTTCAACAGAACCTGTTAGCGTGCAATTTTTATAAGTGATATGATTTGCTTTCATAAAGCGTTTTAAAAGTTGCGGATAGGAAGTAGCAATTCTCAAGTTTTCAAAATCCTTTAAATTTTCAAATTTTTTATCTTGGGGTAAGGCAAGAGAAAGTCGGCAAAAACCAAAATCTAGTTTTTTTAAAAGTTTGTAGCTTGGGTTTTCACCCAAAGATTGGCGTTCAAGTTCACTTTCTTCTAAAACATTTTCTCCTATAATTCCTAAATCTACAACCCCATCAAAAATAAGTCCTGGAATATCATCATCCCTAACGCGTAAAATATCTATGGGTAAATTCGTAGAAAAGGCAATTAGGCTTTGTTCATGAATATGCATTTTTACTCCACATTTTAACAAAAGTTCTATGGATTCTTTTGAAAGTCTCCCTGATTTTTGTATGGCTATGCGCAAACGAGTATTTTCTTGCATATCATGTCCTTAGAAATTAAAATAAAAAGACTATATTATCATAAGTAGTTGAATTTTTAGCAAGGGTTTTTAAAATAAATAAATTTAATTGGAAATAATATTTTCAAGTTTTTTAAAGTAAGAATAAAAATAAATATCACAATCCTAGCTTTTGCTAGGATTGATTAAGCTACAAATTCAATAAAAGCCATCTCAGCAGCATCACCGCGACGTATTCTTGTTTTAATGATTCTTGTGTATCCGCCATTGCGATCTTTAAATTTTGGTGCGATTTCAGTTACGAGTTTGTTTGTAGCACCTTTGTCTTGTAAAGAGGCAAAAACGGCTCTGTGGGCATTAAAATCTCCTAGTCTTGCTCTTGTGATGAGTCTTTCTACATAAGATCTTAATTCTTTGGCTTTTGGTAGAGTTGTTTCGATTTTACCGCTATTTACTAAGGCTATGGTTAAATTTTTTAATAAGGCAGCACGATGTGATGAAGTTCTGCCGAGTTTTCTATATCCGTGTTTATGTCTCATTCTTTTATCCTTCGTTTTGTGCTTTTAATTCTGCGATCTTGTTTTTAAGTATTTCTTTATTATCGCTAAGCTTAGAAGTTCCTACAGGAAAACCTATGCTTTCCATGATGTTTTTAATCTCATCAAGAGATTTTTTGCCTAAATTTTTAAGTCCTGCAAGTTCATTTACACTCATTAAAGCAAGTTCGCCTATGTAAAGTATCCCTGCTTTTTCAAGACAGTTATAGCTTCTAGCACTTAAATTTAAATCTGTGATATTTTGCAATAATTTTGTATTTTCTAACTCATTAGTGGTTGCTTGATTTTTAATCATGCTTCTAACATTAGTGATCTTATCAAATACAGATAATTGTTTATACATAGCTTCTAAAGCATTTTGAAAAGCTTCATTTGGGGTGATTTGTCCATCAGTGGTTACAGTTAGAACTACTTTTTCATAATCAGGATTGTCTTCAAATAAAACTTTTTCAATATCATAGGTTGCTTCTCTTACAGGAGTGAAAAAAGCATCAAGAGCGATGAATTTAGGATCTTCTAAAAGTTCTTTAATTTCCTCGCTTGGAACATAGCCAATGCCTTTTTCAATGATGAGGGTGAATTTAAGTTCAGCATCCTCATTAATAGTTGCTAAATAAGCATCTGTGTTGACTACTTCTACTTGATTGTTGTCTAGATCTTTGCCATAGATTTCTTTAGAACCTTTAAAATTAAATTCTACTATTTCTTTATTAGAGTCGCCTTTAATTTTAAAGCGTAATTTTTTAAGATTGATGATAAAAAGCGCCACATCTTCAAGCATACCACGCATGCTATCAAATTCATGTGCCACACCATCAATATAAATTGCAGTAGGAGCGTATCCTATGGTGCTAGTATAAAGCAAACGGCGTAAAGGATGGGCTAGGGTGATTCCATAACCTATCTCAAAAGGCCAAGCACTGATTTTAGCCACAGTATCGCTAATGTTTTCTATAGTAAATTCTGTTGGCGTATAAGCAGATGTTGTAATGTTTCTCATATTTAGCCCCTATTATTTAGAGTAAAGCTCAACGATAAATCTTTCCTCTACTGGAATGACGACTTCTTCTCTTTCAGGTTTTCTGGTGAAAATTCCAAATCTTTTGTCTTTTTCAACATCAACCCAAGCAACTATACCAGTTTGTGCTGTAAGCTCAATGGCTCTTGTGATTTGTGGATTGTTTTTGCTTTTTTCAATGATTTCTATTTTAGAACCTGTTTCTACTCTAAAACTAGGAATGTCTACTCTTTTGCCATTTACCAAAACATGACCATGTGTGACAAGCTGTCTAGCAAAACGGCGTGTTGTAGCAAAGCCCATTCTATAAACTACATTATCTAATCTTTGTTCTAAAAGCTGGATGAGTAAAACCCCTGTATTGCCCTCTTTTCTTGCTGCTTCAGCAAAGAGACGACGAAATTGTTTTTCGCTAACTCCATACATGAATTTAGCTTTTTGTTTTTCTCTTAATTGTAATCCATATTCGCTGATTTTGCCTTTTCTTGCTCCGTGTTGTCCTGGTGCATAAGGGCGTTTATCTAAAGCGCTTTTGCCTGCTAGTCTTCTTTCTCCTTTTAATGCCAAGCTAACACCAAAGCGTCTTTCTAATTTTTCTACTGGTCCTCTATATCTTGCCATAATATTCTCCTAAATTTTTCTTATATTTTAGACACGACGACGCTTAGGCGGTCTACAACCATTGTGAGCTAGGGGAGTAATATCTTTTAAGAAAGTGACTTTGATACCTTCCATAGCGCCTACACTTTTAACAGCAGTTTCTCTACCGCTTCCTGGCCCTTGCACTTTAATGCCTACTTCTTTAATTCCATGTTCTTTTGCTTTATTTAAAGCGTCTTCTACTGCTTGTTGTGCGGCATAAGGAGTGGATTTTTTAGATCCTTTAAAGCCTAAGCCACCTGCACTACTCCAAGCTATAGCATTTCCCATTTCGTCTGTAACGGTTACCATAGTATTGTTGAAAGTCGCACTGATATAAACTATACCTTTTGCTATATTTTTTTTAACTACTTTTTTCTTTACAATTTTTCTTTTTGCCATGATCTTTCCTTATGATTTTGCGCCAACAGTTTTTCGTTTACCTTTTCTGGTTCTTGCATTTGTTTTTGTTTTTTGTCCGCGAACAGGTAAACCTTTTCTATGTCTTAAACCTCTAAAGCTTCCTAAATCCATAAGTGCTTTAATATCCATAGCAACTTGTTTTCTTAAATCCCCTTCAACCATATAGTTTTCTTGAATTTCTTTTCTGATTGCTGCTGCTTCATCTTCGCTTAATTCATGCACTCTTTTATCATAAGAAATTCCTACTTTATCTAGGATTTTTTTTGAAGTAAAAAGCCCTATACCATAAATATAGGTCAGTCCATATTCTATTCTTTTTTTCTTTGGTAAATCAACACCTGCAATACGAGCCATGTTTATCCTTGTCTTTGTTTATGTTTTGGGTTTTCGCAAATAATGCGAACTATACCTTTACGGCGAACTATTTTACATTTGTCGCACATCTTTTTGACCGATGGTCTCACTTTCATGAGCGTCTCCTTTAAGTAAATTCCACTTAGTTTACGACTACATCAGGTTTTATGAATAACCAACTATTTTTAAAATAAGTGGTGGATTTTAGAAATACTTCTTCATATAGTTTCGATGCAATTTGTCGCAAAATTCTAATTATATTTAAAATTAGCTTTTAAATAACTTAGAATTATTTATATCTAAAAGTGATACGTCCTTTATCAAGACTGTAGGGTGTAAGTTCGACTTTTACCTTATCGCCTGGCATGATTCTTATATAATGCATACGCATTTTCCCAGCAATATGACATAAAATTACGTGTTTGTTATCAAGCTCTACTTTAAAATTCGCATTTGGTAATGCTTCAAGTACTGTGCCATCAATTTCAATTACATCATCTTTTGCCAAATTCTCTCCTTTCAAAAATTTAAGATAAATTTCCATTCTAGCAAAAATTATTAAAATTTTTACTTAATTTTTTAGCAGTTTTTAAGCAGATAATTAAGAAGCTAGAGTTTTTATAATGCATTTGGTTTTGATAAAGATGGCGTATTTTAAACATTTTTAATAAAATTAAATGTGTGTTTGATCTTGAAAGTGAGAGTATATTATAGAATTATAGTATAATAAAATATTGTTTTTAATTTTTTTTAAGGTAATTAAATAATGAAAAAAATATCATTAAAAACCCAAGAATTTAAGGTTTTGGGCCTTTCTTCCTTGGGTGGGACTTTAGAATTTTATGATTTTATCATTTTTGTTTTTTTTACTCAATACATTGCTAGTGCATTTTTTCCTAAGGGTATAGGTGAATTTTGGGCTTTATTAAACACTTATGGAGTTTTTGCAATTGGGTATTTAGTGCGTCCTTTAGGTGGTATAGTTATGGCACATTTTGGGGATAAGTTAGGACGTAAAAATATGTTTATGTTAAGTATTTTACTTATGGTGATTCCTACTTTTGCTTTAGCTTTTATACCAGGTTATGAGACTCTTGGAGTTTTAGCTCCTATTTTACTTATACTTATAAGGATTTTTCAAGGTATAGCTATAGGTGGTGAGCTTCCTGGGGCTTGGGTTTTTGTAAGAGAACATTGTCAAGAAAATCAAAAAGCCTTGTTTTTAAGTTGTTTAAATTCAGCTATGGCTTTAGGGATTTTGCTAGGAAGTGTGGTGTTTTTGCTTATTAATGCCTTTTTTACTCCTGAACAAATCGCAGCTTATGCTTGGCGTATCGCCTTTTTTCTAGGAGGGATTTTTGGAATCATTTCTGTTTATTTGCGTAAATTTTTACAAGAAACGCCTGTTTTTAAACACATGCAAAAAGAATCAAGTTTGAGTTCTTTTCCGCTTAGAGATCTGTTTAAAGAAAAAAATATTTTTAAAGCTTTGTTTTCATCTATGCTAATGACTTGGGTTTTAACAGGTTGTGTTGTGGTGCTTGTTTTATTAATGCCTAAATTCATGCCAGGCATTTTAAATCTAAGTCCTATTGAGGGCAGTTATTTGCAGATTTTAGGAATTTTGGGTATAGGTTTAGGAGGGGTTTTTATAGGCTATCTTGTGGATAGATTTGGTCTATTTAAAATTTGTGTTTTATTGTCTTTGGCTTTTGTTTTGTTTTCGTGTTTATATTTTTATGCTTTATATGAACTTAAAAATCTCATTTTAGTTTGTATTTTATATACTAGTGTTTGTTTTTTAGCCGGGATTAATGTTTTTGCTCCTATTTTAATGAGTGAGGTTTTTAGAGCTAAGATAAGATTTTCAGGAATTTCTTTTTCATATAATATTGCTTATGCTATCTCAGGAGGCATTACTCCACAACTTGTTTTTTGGCTTCATACTCTTGCAATTCAAAACGAAAATCCTTTTTTGTATGGTATGAGTATGTATATGATCTTTTTAGCTTTTTGTGCTATTTTTGCTGTTTTTGTTGTAAAAGATCAGATTAAATTGGCTAATCATTTTTGAAATTTTATAATTTAAGATTATATTTTGGAGTTTCTTTATGCCTTTTATTATAGAATTACTTAAGCAAAATAAATTAAAGTTGATTTCTTTTTTATTATTTTCTTTGATAACGAGTGTGCTTGGGGTTTTGACTTTAGTTTTTATCAATAATTATTTGCTTAAGAATGCACATGATATTCCTATTTTTTATTTTATTGCTTTGCTTGGGGTATTTTTTATAAGCTCTATTATAGTCGAACTTGGACTCAATGTTTTTGGGCAAAATTTTATTTTTAAAATGCAAAGGCGTGTAGTAAAACAGATCCTAGATACTCCTTTATTAAAAGTGGCTAAAGTAGGCAAGGCAAGAATCTTAGCTTCTTTAGGAAGTGATGTAAGAAATATATCTTTTGGACTTTTAAGATTGCCTGATTTTTTACAATCAAGTGTATTGATCCTTTGCACTAGTGTTTATTTGTGCTATCTTTCGGTGCCTATTTTTATTTTGTGTATAATATGGATAATGGTGATTTTTCTTACTAACAATTTTTTAATGATGAAAGTGTATCAATACTTCCGTAAAGCAAGAGAAAATGATGATGCTTTACAAAATAATTATCAAAACATATTAGAAGGACATAAAGAACTTTTAATCAATCGTTATAGGGCTAGGCTTTATTATGAAGATGAATTTGAAAAAAATGCAAAATTAAAAAAGAAAAATAGCACCTTAGGCAATCTTTTTAATAATCTTTCAAATAACTGGACTAATGTGACGCTTTTAGCTTTGGTAGGAGTGGAGTTTTATTTAGCATTAAAATTTCAATGGGCAAGTGTGGCAGATGCTACTACTATAGCACTTTCTATTTTATTTTTACGAACCCCTTTAGTTTCTATGATAGGATCTTTTCCTACTTTGCTTTTGGCAAAGATCGCTTTAGATAAAATCACTCAATTAGAATTAGACAATTATAAAGAAGATTTTAAAAAAACGCATTTTATCGGCGATTGGAAAACGATTTCTTTTAAAAATACCCAATTTGCTTATGAGGGTAATTTTTGTTTAAATCCTGTAAATATAGAACTTAAAAAAGGCGAACTTGTGTTTTTAATAGGTAAAAATGGGAGTGGGAAGTCTACTTTTTGTATGCTTTTAGCTGGACTTTTTAAACCTAGTAAAGGAGAAATTTATATTGATGATACGCTTATAAATGATAATAATTTAGATGAGTATAGATCTCTTATTTCAGCGGTGTTTAGTGATTTTCACCTTTTTACTAAGACTTTAAGTAAACAAAATTTCGCTAGCGAAGAAAAAATCGCTTTTTGGCTTGAGTTTTTAGAACTTAAAAATAAAACTAGTGTTAAAAATCATGAGCTTAGTTTCACCCAGCTTTCTACAGGACAAAAAAAGCGTTTAGCTATGTTTATAGCTTTGCTTGAAGAAAGAGATGTTTTAGTACTTGATGAATGGGCAGCAGATCAAGACCCAGTTTTTAGGAGATTTTTTTATAAAAAGCTTTTGCCTTTATTAAAAGAGCAAGGAAAAACGATTTTTGCAATTACTCATGATGATAAGTATTTTGATATAGCTGATAGAATACTTTTAGCCAATAACGGCAGCATCGAAGAGCTGTGTCAAAATAATAGAAAATTTTTAGCTATTAATGAAGTAGAAAAATTTTGATTTTTTAATTTATTAAAATTAGGTGTAGGAGGAGCTCATTTAGATCAAGATGTTAAGATAGCTAAAGCAGGGTTAGAATTTTTAAAATAACCCATGCTTTTTATTTTATAAAGTTATTTTTTATAAAGATCTTTTTCTATATCTATATAAAATTGAGCAATTTTTCCATAAGCTACTTCCCAAGCTTTAAGAGTTACCTCATCAGGATTTAAAAGGTTTTTAATAGCTTTTAAAAGGCAAGTCCCTACTATTGGATAATGTTCTTCTTTAACCCCTAAGTTTACATGAGTTATAGCAATTTTATCGACAAATGAACGCATATTTTCTAAATTTTCTATGTTTTTAGCAGCTGTTAAAATTGCCATTGCTAAGGCTTTTGGTTGTTCTCCTGATATTTGTTTTTCCATGTTAAACATAGTTTTTACTTCAGGATAGTCATTAAATAGTATTTTATAGAATTCTTTTGTTAAATCTTCCCCATTTTTTTGTAAAATAGGCACGTAGTCTTTGATAATTTTAATTTGTTCTTGAGTCATTATTTCTCCTTAATTTTTGTAAATTAAAGAAATATTTTAGCTTTGAATAAAAAAGAAAAAATTGATTTAGGTTAAATTTTGATGCATTATTCTTAAGTTAAAAAGTGCTAAGTTCATAAAATTAAAACTACTATAAAAATTAGGTAAAATTATATTTTATTAAGGATGAATTTTAATTTTATCCCCCATATAGGCTTGTGAGTTAATTTTTTTTATTTTATAATCTTCATATTTTAATTTTAATGATACAAAGGCTTTTTTATGTTTAGACTTTTATTTTTTATGATCTTGTTGTTTGTAAATTTACAAGCTACAATTGCTAAGGACACTCTGATTGTCGCAGTTGAAAATGAAATTCCTAGGATAAATCCTGCTTATAGTGAAGATCATGATGCTTATATCAATCTTGTGTTTTCAGGACTAACGCGTTTTGATGAAAATATGCATTTACAACCTGATTTAGCAAAATCATGGAATGTAAGTAAAGATGGGCTTGTTTATGATATTTTTTTAAGAGATGATGTTTTATGGCATGATAAGGTTAAATTCAGTGCCGATGATGTTAAATTCAGTCTTGATGCTTTTAAAAATCCTAAAAATAATTCTTCTGTTTATGTGAATTTTGAAGATATTAAAAGCGTGGAGATTTTAAATCCTTATCATGTAAAAATTACACTTTCTAGGCCTTATCCTGCACTTTTGGATGCTTTAAGTATAGGGATGTTGCCTAAACATTTGCTTGAAAATGAGGATTTAAATACAGCTTCTTTCAATCAAAATCCTATAGGTACAGGACCATATGAATTTGTAAAATGGAAAAAAGGAGAATATGTTGAATTTAAAGCCAATGAGAATTTTTATCTTACTAAGGTAAAAACTCCAAGATTGATCATAAAACGCATTTTTGATCCTTCTGTAGCAAGTGTAGAGCTTAAAAATGGCAAAATAGATGCTGCTTTAATTGATGTTTCTTTATTAAATATTTTTAAAAATGATGCCAAGTTTAAGATTTTGCGTGAGAAATCGGCTGATTATAGAGCTTTGATGTTTAATCTTGATAATGAATTTTTAAAAGATTTGAAGGTAAGACAGGCTTTAAATTATGCTGTTGATAGAGAAAGTATAGTTAAAAATCTTTTACATGATTATGGTTTTGTAGCTCATCATCCTTTAGAAAATTCTTGGGCAAATCCTAAAAATTTTAAAAGTTATGATTATGATCCTAAAAAATCTGAAGAATTACTTATAAGTTCAGGTTTTAAGAAAAATGCACAAGGTATTTTTGAGAAAGATGGGAAGATTTTAGAATTTGAAATTTGGGTTATGAGTAACGATCCTTTAAGGGTGAGTTTAGCAGGAATTTTGCAAAGTGAATTTAAAAAAATAGGGGTTATGAGTAAAGTAATGGCCAAGCCTTCTGGAAGTTTTGATTATTCTAAAGTTGATAGTTTTTTAATAGGTTGGGGAAGTCCTTTAGATCCTGATTTTCATACTTTTAGGGTTTTTGAAAGTTCCCAAGATAGTGCTTTAAACGATGAAGGCTGGAATTTTGGTCATTATCATGATAAAAAGGTAGATAGAGCCTTACAAAAGGCTAGAAATACTTTAAATGTAGAAGAAAGAAAAAAATATTATAAAGAATTTATTGATGCTTTATATGAAAATCCTCCTTTCATTTTCCTGACTTATCTTGATTTTGCTTTAGTTTATAAAAGTGAACTTAAGGGGATTAAACCAAGAATTTTAGGACATCATGGCGTAGGCTTTACTTGGAATATTTATGAATGGAGTAAATAAATTGTGTTAAAACGCTTTATTTTTAGTATTTTTATAGCGTTTTTTAGCACTTTTTTGTGCTTTGTTTTGCTTCATTTTAGCAAAGGTGGTGTGGCTTATGCAAGTGGAGTTAATTCACAAAGTAAAGAATTTGTTCAAAGAATAGAGCAAAACTTAGGGCTTGATAAGCCCTTAATGCAACAATATCAACTTTGGCTTTTAAAAGCTTTAAAAGGAGATTTAGGAATTTCTTTTTTAAGTGGAGAAAATGTTTTAAAACTTATAAAAGAAAGGCTTTTTAATACTTTTATTTTGAGTTTTAGTGCTTTGGTATTGTTGTTTTTCTTGAGTATTTTTTTTGCAATTTTAGGATATTATTATAAAGAAAGCTTTATTGATAAGATACTTACTTTTCTAGCATTTAATTTTTTTGCTTTACCGCCTTTTGTTTTGGCTTTATTTTTTGTTTTGATTTTTGGAATTTTTTGGCAAGTTTTGCCTATAATGGGGACGAGTGATATAGGTTTTGAAGACAATTTCTTAAACCGTCTTAAACACTTAATTTTACCTGTTTTGACACTTATTTTGTCGCATTTGGCTTTATTTTTAGGAATTGCTAGAAATTTTATCAATGAAAGTTTTACTCAAATTTTTATTCAAAATTTATACGCTAGAGCTTTAAAAGAAAAAGACATTTATCTTTTAGTTATAAGGTATTCTTTAAGTCCTATTATAGCTTATTGGGGTGGAAGTGCTTTGAGTTTTATGATGGGTACTTATGTTGTAGAAAGTGTGTTTGCCTATGAGGGATTGGGATCTTTACTTTTTAAAAGTATTATTTTTAAGGATTATCCTGTTGTGCTTGCACTGATATTTTTTAGTGTTTTGCTTGTGGGATTTTTTACATTTTTAAGTGATATTTTTGCTAGAATTTTAAATCCACGATTAAGAAAGCTTGATCTTGCTTAAAATGATTTTTTGTTTGATACCTTTAATTTTTTTATTTTTATGTGCTTTTTTAGCACCCTTTTTAGCACCTTATGATATTTTAGTTACCCATTTAAATAGTTTGCATCAAGCTCCTAATTTCACTTATATTTTAGGAACGGATTTTTTAGGTAGGGATTTATTTTCTCGTTTGCTTTTTTCCTTAAGAAATTCTTTGGCAATAGGAATTTGTAGTTCTTTATTGTCTGTGATTTTTGCCCTTTTTTACTTGTGGTTAGCACGTTGTTGTTTTTATATGTTTTGGATGCGTATTTTAGAATTTTTTTTGGCTTTACCTGCTTTTTTGCTTATGATGTTTTTTCAAAGTTTTTTTGGTGCTAATATGTTATTAATGATTTTTTTAATAGCTTTAATCCATTGGTGTTTTATTGCAAGAATTATAGAAAGTGAATTAAAAAGACTTGAGAATTTAGATTTTTATCAGGCTAATATAGTGCTTGGAAGAAGTCAATTTAAAGCTTTTTTTAAAGATTTATTGCCTGCTTTAAAAACATTGATTTTTATACTTTTTGTGTTTAATATAGTCCATGCTATAGCCACAGAAGCAACTTTGAGTTTTTTTGGTTTAGGGCTTGGGTTTGAAACCCCAACTTTAGGGACTCTTTTAAGTGAATCTTCTAAAGCTGTTTTTATGGGAGCTTGGTGGATGATATTATTCCCTCTTGTAACCCTTCTTTTGTTGTTTTTACCACTTTTATCCTTAGGCAATTTTTTGCAAAAGATTTGGGGAGTAAGATCTTGAAAATTAGGAATTTAAATATAAGTGTAAAAAATAAGCTTGTGCTTAAAAATGTAAATTTTGATATCAAAGCCGGTAAAACCTTAATGATATTAGGTGAAAGCGGAGTTGGAAAGAGTTTGCTTGGCAAAGCTTTATTAAGGCTTTTAGATGAAGATTTTAAAGTGAATGCTAAAGAACTTAGTTTTCAAGGTGTTTGTGTTTTTGATTTAAATAAAGATGGATTAAGACAATTGCGTTCTAAAGTGGCATTAGTATTGCAGGATGCAGAGCTTAGCCTTTATCCTTATTTGGATATAGGGAAGTTATGCGATCTTGTTTTAAAAACCCATACGAATTTTACTAAAAAAGAGAGAAAAGATTATGCTTTTTCTTATCTTCAAAAATTAGGATTTGAAAATCTTGATTTATTGTGGCATTCTTATGCTAATGAGTTGAGTTTGGGTATGGCAAGGCGTGTGAGTTTGGCTTTGGCTTTGTTTAATAAACCTCAAATTTTAATTTGTGATGAGATTACTGCTTCTTTAGATGAGGAAAACATACAAAAAATTATGCAAATTTTAAAAGAATTTAAAAAAGACAAAGCCTTAGTTTGCATCACTCATGATTTGAATTTGGTGCGTTGTTTGGGCGATGAGATTTTACTATTGAGTAAAGATGAGCCAAAGTGTTATGATCTTGATCAGTTTTTAAAGAGTGAATATGCTTGAAGTTTGCAATTTAACTAAATTTTATGAAGTTAAAAAACATTGGTATATGCAAAAACAACGGCATTTGATTTTTGAAAATATTAATTTTTCTCTTCAATGGAGTGAAAATTTGATGATTTTAGGAAAAAGTGGTACTGGTAAGAGTACTTTAGCTAGAATTCTTTGCTTTTTAGAAAGTCCAAGCCGTGGTGAAGTATGGTATGAAAATTCTAATTTGCATGAGCTTGATAAAAAAACGCAAAGATTATTAAGGAAGGAAATTCAGTATTGTTTTCAAGATCAAAAAATGGCTTTAAACCCTTATAAAAAAATTAAAAATTTAATACAAGATGGTTTAGAAAATTTTAATTTACCAAAGAATAATGATCTTATTTTGGAATTTTTTGACTTTTTTAATTTAAAAAAGCAAATTTTAGAGCAAAAGCCTTATGAGTTAAGCGGAGGAGAGGCTACTCGTGTGGGGCTTATTCGCACTTTGATTTTAAATCCTAAATTGCTTATTTTAGATGAAATTGTTTCTGCTCTTGATATGAAAAATTCCAAAGAAATTTTAAATTTTTTGTATAATTATCAGCAAAAAAATCTTATTTCTTATATTTTTATAACTCATCAAGGCAATCTTTTTGATAAATTTGAGTATAAAAAAATAAAACTTTAAAAAATATTATTTAATCTAAGTTTCAATATAGAAAGTTTAGAGTAAAATAAAGAAAAGTGTAAATTGAATTTTGTTGTGGAGTGAAAGTGTTTTAAAAAAAGGAGAATAAATGTCTCATACAGATGCTTCGTATCCTTATTTTGGTATTTTTTTAATGCTAGTGCTAGCTAGTATTATTTTTTTTGGACTAGTGTTTTTAGCTTCAAAAATTGGCAATAGTTTTGCTAGAAAAAATCGTCAAAAATTAGGACTTGGAATTTATGAGTGTGGTCCTATTCCTGTTAAACAAGCTAACAAAATTAACTCTCAATTTTTTACCATTGCTTTAATTTTTATACTTTTAGATATAGAAGTTGTATTTTTATTCCCTTGGGCTTTGATTTTTAAAGATTTAGCTTGGTTTGGATTTTTAGAAGTATTTATTTTTATTGTGCTTTTAGGAGTTGGGTTTTTATATGCTTATAAAAAAGGAGCGTTTGTATGGCAGAGCATCAAGTAAATTATGCTAGTGGTTTACCTATAGTTTTAACAAGTGTGGATAAGCTTGTTCAATGGGGTAGGAGTAATTCTTTGTGGGCTTTATCTTATGGTTTGGCCTGTTGTGCGATTGAAATGATGGCAGCAGGGGGTTCAAGATATGATTTTGATAGATTTGGAACGATTTTTAGAGCCTCTCCAAGACATAGTGAGGTTATGATTATTGCAGGAACTTTATGTAAAAAACATGCTGAATTTACTAGAAGACTTTATGATCAAATGCCTGATCCTAAATGGGTGATTTCTATGGGCAGTTGTGCTAATACAGGAGGTATGTTTAATACTTACTCTACGGTTCAAGGGGTTGATAGGATTATTCCTGTAGATATTTATGTTCCAGGTTGTGCCCCACGTCCTGAAAGTTTTCAGTTTGCTTTGATGATTTTGCAAAAAAAGATTCGTAAACAAAAAGCAAATTATAAGATGGCACCAAAAAGGCTAATATAATGAGAAAATATAATGATAAAAAAAATGCTCAAGTTAAAAATTATTATCAAGACAGATTTTATCATGCGCCTTGTGTTAAAAGGCATGAAGTTTTAGAAAGCGTTTTTAAAGAAGATTTTGAAATTTTAAAAACTCAAGTAGAACTTTTAAATTCTTTTGTAGAACTTGATTTTTGGGTAATACAAATCAATAAAGAAGATAATGTTAAAACCTTGCAAATACTTAAGACTTTAGGCTATTTAAGTTTTACAGAAGCTAGTGCTATTGATTTTGTAGCGAGTAAAAATGGTTTTGAAGTATTTTATCAGCTTTTAAATTTAGATAAAAAATTTAGAGTGAGAGTGAAAACTTTCGTAGGGGTAAAAGAACGCTTGCAAAGCGTGAGTGAGGTTTTTAAAGGAGCAAATTGGAGTGAGAGAGAAATTTATGATATGTTTGGAATTTTTATCATAAATCATCCTAATTTAAAACGTATTTTGATGCCTGATGATTGGTTTGGGCATCCGCTTTTGAAAAACTATCCTTTGCAAGGTGATGACTTTGCAAAATGGTATGAGATTGATAAAATTTTTGGCAAAGAATATCGTGAAGTTGTAGGTCAAGAGCAAAGAGATCCTGGTTTTGCAAATGATAAAGATACTTTAAATTTTGCAAGACTTTATCATGAGGTGCCAAAGGGCGATGAAAATAAAGAACTTTCTTTTAAACAAGAATATCAAGAAGAAGAAGGCGTAGCTTTTGTTAAAAAAGTCAAACGCAATGAAGCAAAAATTTTAGAGAAAAGGCGTTAAAATGCAAATTCCTAGTAAGCTAAAGCCTTATTATGAAAATATAGCTTTTGAACAAGAAGATTCAAAAATGATTATCAATCTAGGTCCACAACATCCTTCAGCTCATGGAAATTTGCGTTTGATTTTAGAACTTGATGGAGAGCAGGTTGTCAAAGCACGTCCTTGTATAGGTTATATGCACCGTGGCATGGAAAAAATGGCTGAAAATATGATTTATCAAGAATTCATTCCTACCACTGATAGGATGGATTATATTGCTGCTTCGGCAAATAATTACGCTTATTGTGCTGCTGTTGAAAAGCTTTGTGGTTTAGAAATTCCTCGTCGTGCTGCAGTAATACGCATGATACTTTTGGAATTAAATCGTATTGCATCGCATTTGCTTTGGCTTGCTACGCATGCTTTAGACATTGGTGCGATGAGTGTGTTTTTATACTGTTTTAGAGAACGCGAATATGTGCTAGATTTGATAGAAAAATATTGTGGGGCAAGGCTTACACATTCTTCGATGAGAATAGGCGGTGTTATGCTTGATTTGCCAGAAAATTATTTAGAAGAAGTTTTAGCATTTTGTGATAAATTTCCAAGCGATTTAAAAGATTATGAAGATCTCTTAGATGATAATAGAATTTGGCGTTTAAGAACTGAAAATGTAGGTGTTGTAAGCAAAGAACAGGCTTTAAATTGGGGCTGTAGCGGTGTGATGCTAAGAAGTAGTGGGGTAAAATACGATATACGTAAAGAAGAGCCTTATTTGCTTTATGATGAAATTGATTTTGGAGTACCTTATGCTACTCAAGGGGATTCTTATGCAAGATATAAAGTTTATATGCAAGAATTTCGTGAAAGTTTGAAAATCATTAAACAATGTGCCCTGCTTTATAAAGACACTCCCCCTGAAATTTTAGCTAATCATCCTGAATATGTAAGTGCCTCAAAAGAGCAGATTTTAACACAAAATTATTCTTTGATGCAGCATTTTGTTTTAATCACTCAAGGTTTAAAACCTCCAAAGGGTGAAGTTTATGTGCCTACTGAAAGTCCAAAGGGTGAACTTGGGTTTTTCATCCATAGTGATGGGGGACCAAGACCTTATCGTTTAAAGGCTAGAACACCTAGTTATTGGCATTGTGCTTTTTTTGAAGAAATGCTTGTGGGGGCTTATTTGGCGGACGTTGTAGCTATTATAGGCAATGTCAATATAGTTTTAGGTGAGATCGATAGATGAGAAGAGTGGATTTAAGAAAAAGCAAAGATCTTTTTAAAGATTTAGCACAAATTATTAAAGAAGCAAAGCAGAGCGAAGTTTTGGTGGTGCTTTTTGAAATTGGGGATTTTTCTGCTGTTGAAAAAAGTTTTTCTTTTGTAAAAGATCAAGGTTGTAGCCTTTTAAATTCCTTAAAATTTAATCAAGTTGATTGGACTATAGTGATAAAAAAGGAAGAGCAATGATTTATGATAATGCTCTTTGTTTTTTAGATATGCCAAGCCTTAAAAATAAAAATTTATGCCAAAAAATAGGATCAAATAGCATTAATATTTCTTGCATTGAAGATAAGACTTTAAAGGCGCGATTTTATAAATGTGAAATTGCGAGTTTGAGTTTTGTGCTAGCTTTGTTTTGTAAATTAAGCGATGAGAAGCTTTTTTGTGATTTAGATGAAGGGTATTTGAGTGCGGAGTGTTGTTTGGGTGAAGAAGAAGCGTATGAAGTGCTTGAGTTTTTGCAAATTGCAAAATATTTAATTATAGATGAAAATATCAATTTTTATAAAGACAGCGAAAATATAAAATATTTTTTGAATTTTTTAAGTTTAAAATATCAGCTTAAGATTTTAAATAGTAATGAAAAAGAATGCAATTTTCAAAATGCGAAATTAAATTCCTTAAAAGAACTTGATAATTATGATGGATTAGTGCTTTTTAAGGTGGGTTTACCAGATAAGAATTTGCATTGTTCTAGGCAGTTTTTGCAAATTGCAAAATGCAAAGATCAAAGTGAGGTTGAGGTATTGGGTGAAAATTTTAGTTTTAAAACCACGCTTTGTTTGGATGAAAATTTGCAAGGAACTATAGGACTTTTAAATTATGAAAATGATGGTTTTGAGTTTACTCCAATCCGTATAAAGGAAGCAAAATGACGATTAAGATAAACGGCGTAGATTGTGCCTTTGAAGAAGGTGAGTATATTTTAAATATAGCAAGAAGAAATGATATTTTTATCCCAGCAATTTGCTATCTTTCAGGCTGTACGCCTACTTTGGCTTGTCGTATGTGCATGGTAGAGGCTGATGGTAAAAAAGTATATTCTTGTAATACCAAAGCAAAAGAGGGTATGATTGTAGAAAGCGATTTGCAAAATCTTTGGGATGAAAGAAATGAGATCATGCAAGCTTATTGTATCAATCATCCTTTAGAATGCGGGGTTTGTGATAAATCGGGTGAATGTGAATTGCAAAATTTTACCCATAAAAGCCGTGTAAATGTCCAAAAATACTGGATTAAAGATACACATAAAGTGCATAAACATTGGGGAGCTATAAATTATGATCCTTCCCTTTGTATAGTGTGTGAGCGTTGTATTACGGTTTGCAAGGATAAAATAGGCGAAAGTGCTTTAAAAACAGTTCCACGCGGTGGTGATAGTGTCGATAGCAGCTTTAAAGAACTTATGAGTAAAGATGCTTATGCGATTTGGACAAAGTTTCAAAAAAGTCTTATTGGTCCTGCAAATGGTGATGTGCTTGATTGTTCTTTTTGTGGGGAATGTACAAGCGTGTGTCCAACAGGGGCATTGATAGGTTCGAAATTCCAATACAGTTCTAATATTTGGGAACTAAAAAGAATTCCCGCTTCAAATCCGCATTCAAGTGATTGTGAGCTTATGTATTATGATATTAAACAAAGCGGTATTAAGGATCAAAAAGAAAAAATTTACCGTGTGAGTAATGATTTTGCCTTTGTGAGTTTAAATAAGGCTGCAAGATTTGGTTTTGATACGCAAAATGAGGCTATAAAAGATGATAAAGCTTTTAAAACACTTGTGGAACTTTTTGAAAATAATGAAATTAAAAATATTAAATTTAATAGTTTTATTACTAATGAAGAAGCTTTGATTTTGCAAAATTTAAAAAAGAAATTTGATCTTCATTTAATCAACGAAGAAGCTTTAAAATTTAAAGAATTTTTAGATGAGTTTATAGCAAATTCTGGTGAGTTTTATAATGCCAATACTCAAGATATATTAAAAAGCGATTTTTTAGTGGTTGCAGGAATGCTTTTGCGATATGATGCACCTACGCTAAGTTATAAAGTCAATAATGCTTTAGTGATGAATAAAGGATCAGGGCTTTATTTTCATCCTATTGAAGATGTAGGGGTTAGTAAATATTCTAAAAATTTCATTTCACATATACATAAAAATGGAGATGAGGAGCAAATTTTATATTTTTTACTTCAAAAATTCACCCAAGATGAAAGTATTAAAGCGTATTTGGATCAATTTTTTCTTGATGAGTTAAAAGAAATTGAAGAAAGCATCCAAGAAGAAGTGTTAGAGCAAGTGATGCAAAAAGATGAACAAGGCAATGAGATTCTCACAGAAGTAAAAAAAATCGTGCCTAAAAGTGTGAAAAAAACTGTAAACATTAAACATTCTGTTTTTGCTAAGAATTTAGGTATAGATGAGGATAAATTAGAAAATTTATTGTCTAAAAAGTCAAATTTTACTCTTATTGTGGGAAGTGATTTTTATTTTCATAAAAATGCTAAAAAATTAGCCAAATTGCTAGCTTTAATCCAAAGCACAACGCCTTTTAAAGTCTTTTTAAATCCTACTCATACAAATACTTTAGGTGTTGCTATGATTTGTGATTTAGATAATAGTTTAAAACAAGGTAAGACTTTAGGTTATAATGAAAGAGGGGATTTTAGTTTTTCTTATGAAGAGTATGCTAATTTAGCCAGTGCGAGTTTAAACCAACAAGAAGGAACCTTTTTAAATTATGATAAAAGGGTGGTTCCAACCAATGCCGCTTTAGAATTTAAAGGATATTTTTTAAATGATTTAGCCAATGCTTTGGGTTTTAATGAAGAATATACTATTAATTATACTAAAAGACTTCCTATAAATAAAGGCTTTTCTCCTTTAGAATTTGATAATTTGGATAATTTTTATACTAATGGGGGTGAATGCAAAAGGGGCTATGAACTCAATTTAACGTGTTTTAAACAGGAAGCTAAAAAAGAATTTGTAGCTTTTAATGAGGAAAACTCTATTTTAAAAGATAATGAAATTTTACTTTATAGTGCCAATCCTAGTTATCAATTTGGCAGGTTTTCTAATCGTGCTAGTGCTATTAATGAAACAGCTTTTTTGGGTGTGAGTGAAGATCTTGCCAAAAAAAACAATTTACAGGATAAGGATTTAGTTAAAATTTATATCAAAGATAAAGAACTTGCTTTAAGTGTGCGTGTGGATAAGGATATAAAAAATGGAGCTTATTTGCCTTATTTTGATGCTAAGATTGATACTTTAAGCATGTTTGATGAAAGATTTATCACAGCAAGATTAGAAAAAATAGGAGCAAATAATGAGTGATTTTGCTTTTTTTATTTTAGAAACTTTTATTAAATGCATTATTGTTATTGCTATATTTGCTACTTTAGCAGGTCTTGCAACTTATGCTGAAAGAAAAGTTTTAGCTTATTTTCAAAGGCGTATAGGACCTGATATGGTGGGGCCTTTTGGATTGATTCAAATTGTAGCAGATATGATAAAACTTTTTACTAAAGAAGATATCATTCCTTCTCATTCTCATAAATTCATTTTTGCTATTGCACCTTTGATTTCTGCTATATGTGCTTTTGTTGCTTTAGCGGCTATTCCTATGTTGCCTGAATTTGTTTTGTTTGGCAGGGTGATTGAGCCTATAATTGCAGATATTAATGTAGCCTTACTTTTTGTTATAGGTACTTCTGGACTTTGTTTTTATGCTGTATTTTTAGGCGGGCTTGCAAGTAATAATAAATGGTCGATTTTAGGTGCTGCAAGAGCACTTGTAGCTATCATTTCTTATGAAAGTGTGGGGGCTTTGGCTTTAATAGCTATTGTAATGCTTGTTAGTTCTTTTTCTCTTGTGGATATTAACAATTATCAGAGTGATGGGTTTTTTTCATGGCTTATTTTTAAACAGCCTTTAGCTTTTGTGCTTTTTGTAATTGCTTTGTTTATAGAAACGAATAGAACTCCGCTTTGTTTGACTGAAAATGATGCTGAAATCATAGCTGGCTATGGAACTGAGTATTCAGGTTTAAGATGGGGGATGTTTTTTATAGGAGAATATGCTTCCATGATAGCAGGGGCTATTTTGGTTACTCTTTTATTTTTAGGAGGATTTAATAGCTTTTGGATTATTCCTGGTTGGATTATGATGATAGTAAAATCAAGTTTTGTTTTCTTTTGGTATTTTTGGGCAAGGGCAGCTTTTCCGCAGTTGCGTCCTGATCAAGTGATGAAAATGTGCTATTTAATTTTAATTCCTTTAGCAGTTTTAAATCTTTTAATTACTGCTTTAGCCGTACTTTTATAGGAGTTTATGATGAAACATTATTATGGGATTGATGAGAAAAGAAAGCCCCCTGTCACTGCTTGGCAAAAAATTTCACAAGCTTTATATAGAAGTATTAAATTAGAGCTTTTTGTAGGGCTTTTTGTAATGATGAGAGAATTACTTAAAAAAAATAATAGTGCAACAATTAAATATCCTTTTGAAAAGGTAAAGCTTGATAATCGCTATCGTGCTGTGCATAGGCTTATGCGTTTTATAGAAAGTGAAAATGAAAGATGTATAGGTTGTGGGCTTTGTGAGAAAATTTGCATTAGTAATTGTATTAGAATGGAAACATCTTTAGATGAAAATGGCCGCAAAAAAGTAGGAAATTATAGTATTAATCTAGGGCGTTGTATTTATTGTGGCTTTTGTGCTGAAGTATGCCCTGAGTTAGCAATAGTGCATGGTACAGAGTATGAAAATGCAGCCGAGCAAAGATCTTATTTTGGTTATAAGCAAGATTTTTTAACCCCTATTGATAAACTTAAAAATCAGCTTGAATTCGAAGGTGCTGGAAGTCTTAGAAAGGATGCAGATTTGTTAGTTAAAAAAACACCTAATTATTATGATGTGATGCAAGATAGAGCTTTACAAAATGATCAAGGAGAAGCTAAATGATAGAAAATTTAGCCTTTATATTTTTTGCTATTGTGGTTTTAACCTTATTTGCTATTGCGGTTTTAAGTAAAAATATGCTTTATTCTCTTAGTGCTTTAGCTGGTGGTATGGTGTTTTTATCAGGATTTTATTTTTTACTTGATGCTGAGTTTTTAGGTGTGATACAAATCATTGTTTATAGTGGTGCTGTTTTAGGGCTTTATAGTTTTGCTATGATGTTTTTTGATGCTTCTAAGGATTTTAAAGAAAAACTTAAAGCGAAGAAAAGTTTTTTTATTTTGGTGATTTTAAGTATGATTTTACTTTTTAGTATATTTGTGGGCTTTAAATATCAAAATATAAGCACAGATTTGGCTTTAAATGATCCTATTTTGTTTGATTTTAACAAGCAATTGGCTTTGGCAATTTTTTCAAAATATCTTTTAGCCTTTGAATTTATAGCTATTTTGCTTTTGATCGCTTTAATTTGCGCTATTGTACTTACGCATAAAGATCTTGTAAAGGAAAAACAATGATAGAAAAGTATTTTTTTATAGCTATTTTAATGTTTGTTATAGGAATAATAGGGATTTTAAAAAGACAAAATCTTATTATGCTTTTTATTTCAAGTGAAATTTTATTAAATAGTGCTAATTTAGCTTTAATAGCAGCTTCTAAGATGCACAATGACTTAAATGGTCAAGTTTTTGCTCTTTTTGTTATGGGTGTGGCAGCTTGTGAAGCGGCTGTAGGTATAGCTTTATGCGTGCTTTGGTATAGAAGGAAAAATACTTTGGAATTAAGAAGTTTAAAAGAAGTGGAGGTTTGAATGCAAAGTTTGGCTTTGGTTTCGCTTTTTAGTCCTTTAGCAGCTTTTTTATTTGCAAGTTGTTTTGCCTTGAGTAAGAAGAATTTGTTTGTGGCTATTGTTTGTTCGTCTTTAATAGCTTTAAGTGCTTTTTGTTCTTTGTATTTGCTTTTTTGTAATGAAGCTTTTAATGTGAGTTTATTTGAATGGTTTGTTGGGGTGAATTTTGGTTTTGATATAGACGCTGTTTCGCTTACTATGATGAGTGTTGTAGGTATTGTGGCAACTTGTGTGCATTTATATAGTATTTTTTACATGGCTCATGATGAAGGTTTTAATAAATTTTTTGCTTATTTGGGACTTTTTGTATTTTCCATGCTTTTTTTAGTTATGAGTGATAATTTTTTAGGACTTTTTGTAGGTTGGGAGGGTGTTGGACTTTGTTCTTGGCTTTTAATAGGATTTTGGTATAAAAATAATACTTATTCCTTTGCGGCCAATGAAGCTTTTATCATGAACCGTATAGCAGATTTGGGCATGCTTTTGGGCATTTTTTGGCTGTATTTGCAAGCTCAAACTTTAAAATACGATGAAGTTTTTGCTATGGCTCAAAGCTTGGATCATAATGCTTTAATTTTAATTGCAAGTTGTTTATTTATCGGAGCTATGGGAAAATCAGCACAATTTCCTTTTCATACTTGGCTTGCTGATGCTATGACAGGGCCTACACCTGTATCAGCCTTAATACATGCTGCAACTATGGTAACTGCAGGAGTTTATTTGCTTATTCGTGCGGGCACGATTTATGACTTGGTTCCTGAAGTTTCTTATGGTATTGCTTTGTTAGGATCTTTTGTAGCTATTTTTGCTGCTTCTATGGCTTTAGTAGCTAGGGATTTAAAACGTATTATTGCTTATTCTACCTTGTCACAACTTGGTTATATGTTTGTAGCTGCGGGGCTTGGAGCTTATAGTATAGCTTTGTTTCATTTAATCACCCATGCTTTTTTTAAATCTTTACTTTTTTTAGGTGCTGGTAATGTAATGCATGCAATGGATAATGAACTTGATATTAAAAAAATGGGCGGGCTTTTTAAATCTTTGAAATTTACAGCTATTTTTATGAGTATAGGATCTTTGGCTTTGACTGGGATTTATCCTTTTGCAGGATTTTTCTCTAAGGATTTAATTTTAGGGTATTCTTTTATATCTTTTCATCATGGGATTTTTTTAGTGCTTTTGGTTGCGGCTTTTTTAACAGCATTTTACAGTTTTAGGGTTTTAATGCTGGTATTTTTCGTAGCTAAAAAGCATGATAAACATCCTCATGAAGCTAGTAAAATAGCACTTTTAGCTATGAGTCCTTTAGTGATTTTATCAATTATTATGGGTTTTTTTGAGCATACATTTTTTGAATATTTAAGCACTCAATTAGTTTTTATTGATGCACAAAATCAAATTGTCATGATTTGTGCTAGTATAGCAGCTGTTTTAGGCGTGGTTTTAGCTATTTTTGCTTATAAAAATTCTTGGTTTAAAGATGATATTGAAAAGAATAAAATCCACAAACTTTTAAGCAATGATTATTTCATTCCAAAATTTTATCATCAATTTATCGTAGCAAGATATGAAAATTTATGCATGCTTTTAAAGTATTGTGATATTTATATTTTTGATAGGGTGGTTGAAAAAATTGCTTGTTATTCTCAAAGTATTTCTCAAAAGATGATTTTAACAAACCATCTTAATTTAATGCTTAGATTTTTGGTAGCGGCCTTTGTGGTTTTATTGATTTTGGTATGGATGGTGTAAGATGCTAAATTATTTGATATTTTTTCCTTTAATTGCTGCTTTTGTAGTTTTACTTGTAAAACGCGGTGGAGTTAAAGTTTTTAGCGTTGTTGTGAGTTTTATGATTTTAGTTTTAAATTCTGAAATTTTTAGGGATTTTTTACAAGGGACAAGTTTTGATTATAATCTTTCTTTTAAAATGTTTAATTTTTTTAATTTTCATATAGGGGTTGATAGTATTGCTCTTGTATTAATGCTTTTAAGTTCTTTGATGATATTTTTAAGCTTTTTATTTTTAAAAATCGAACAAAAAGCACTTGTTTCTTGTATTTTCTTTTTAGAATTTGCTATTATGGGTCTTTTTAGCGCAAAAGATGGGATATTGTTTTATATTTTTTGGGAATTTTCTCTTTTGCCTTTGCTTTATATCATTGGGGTTTATGGTAAGGATTTTCGATCAGGTATTAAATTTTTTATCTATGCTTTTGCTGGATCGATTTTAATGCTTGTAGCTTTAATCTATCAAGCTTATTTAAATTATCAGCTTTTAAATATTTTTACTTTTGATTTAGAAATTTGGAAAAACAATGCTTCAGCAGTTAATTTCACAGAGCAGCTTTTACTTTTTGGTGCCTTTTTTATAGCTTTTGCTATTAAAGCTCCGCTTTTTCCTTTTCATACCTGGGCACCTAAGCTTTATGCTAATTCTCCTGTGCTTGTTTCTGTGATGCTTGTGATTTTTAAAATGGCACCTTTTGGGTTTTTACTTTTTTGTTTGCCGCTTTTTCCCGATGCAAGTGTTTTTTTTATGCCTTTAATCGCTGCTTTATGTATAGTTAGTATTGTTTATAATGCTTTAATTGCTTATAAAGCAAAAAGTATTAAAGAATTAATAGCTTATAGTTCTATTTCGCATCTTGGTGTAATGATTTTAGGAATTTTTTCTTTAAATTCTTTGGGTATAAGTGGGGCAGTATTTTATATGTTTGCACATGGTATAGTGACAGGAACTTTATTTTTAATGGCAGAACTTTTGTATCAAAAATATCATACTTATGACATTTCTTTTTACCATTCTTTGGCAAAAAAAGCCCCTTTATTTTCAATTTTCTTTACTTTAATTTTGCTTTCGAGTATATCTTTGCCACTTAGTGTTTCCTTTGTAGGAGAGTTTTTAGTGCTTTTAGGTGTTGCAAAGCTTAATTTGCTTTATGCTTTCTTAGCTGGCTTTGTGATTGTTTTAGGGGTAATTTATATGTTTGCTGTTTTTAGAAAAATGTTTTTTATGCAAACGCAAAGTGTTATAGAAGCTTTTAGTTTGCGTTTTAGAGAAATTTTTGTGCTTGCGTGTGTAGTGGGGGTAATCTTTTATTTAGGACTTGTTCCTAATACACTTTTAAAACCTATACAAGAAGATGTAGATAATCTTATAAAAATAATGAATATTAGAGCTGTTGAGCAAAATACTTTAGACTTTTTATCTAAATTAGGGGAAACCAATGTTGAATGATTTTTTAAATTTAGAACTTTTAAATATCAGTTTATCTTATCCTTTTTTATTTTTAATTGCAAGTGCTATAGTGATTTTGCTTTGTGCTAGTTTTTGGAAGTTTCATCGATCTTTTTATATTAGTATGAGTTCTTTGTCTTTGATTGTGAGTGTGTTTTTTATTTTAAATAATGCTAATGAGCAAGGCTTGCAAGCAAGTGCTTTTTTTGCTACTTTAAATAATGATGTTATTTCTTTTTATGCATCCTTAGTGATTTTGTTTTTTTCATTTTTATATGTTTTAATGCAAAAAGAAGAAAATCAAGGTGAATTTTATGCCTTATTTTTATTTATGATTGCTTCTTTGCTTTTGATGGTTTCAAGTTCTAATTTAGTGCTTATTTTTATAGGGCTTGAAGGATCTTCTTTAGCACTTTATACCCTCATAGCTATGAGTGGAAGCAATAATGCTATTTCAAGTGCGATAAAGTATTTTAGCGTTGCAGCTGTGGGATCGGGTTTTTTTGTTATGGCTGTAGCTTTGATTTATCTAAAAACAGGAAATTTAGATTTATCAATTAATTTAGCATTGAAAAATGAATTGCAAAAAGATCCTATGCTTTTAGGTGCAGGAGTGATGATTTTTGTGCTTTGTGCGATAAAACTTTCTTTAGTGCCTTTTCATTTTTGGTTAAAAGACGTGTATTATGGAGCGCACACTAATTTGGTTGCTTTTATTTCTGTTGTGCCAAAAATTGCAATATTAGTCGTAATCATCCGCCTTTTTGATTTTTTAAATAATACGGGTTTTGAATATATTATCATGATTTTGTCAGTTTTTTCCATGCTTGCGGGTGCTTTAGCAGCTTTAAGTCAAAAGAATATTAAAAAAATGTTTGCTTATAGTTCTGTGGTGCATTCTTCTTTGGTTTTAATTGCTTGTATTCCTTTATTACAAGGACAAAATTTTGATGGGATCTTGCTTAGTATTTTTGGATATTGGACTTTGTTTGCCTTTGCAAATTATGCTGTATTTATGATTTTAAGTAATTATGAACATTATTCTTATGAGAGTTTAAATGGACTTTTGTTGAAAAAACCTTTGATTGCTTTTTGTTTAAGTATTTGCGTGCTTTCTTTAGCCGGTATTCCACCTTTTGGTGTTTTTTGGGGTAAATTTATGATTTTAAATGTGGCGATTTTAAATGGATATTGGTATTTAGCACTTTTTATGGCTTTATCTTCTGTGATTATACTTTATGCGTATTTGAAAATTTTAATCCATGTTTTATTCGTGAAAAATGATAGAGTCCATAATATCAAATTAGGTTTCATGCAAGATTTTATTTTGGCTTTTTGTGTTTTTATAAGTACTTTTGCTGTTTTGTTAATGTTGTAAGAGTTTTGCTATAATTGTTTTATGAGAATATTATTTTTAATTTTATTAAGCTTTTTTCAAGTTTTTGCTTTTGAGCTTGTTTTAAATACGGGTCGTGAAAACAATCAGGCTTTTGCAATTTTACATGCGAGCAATGATTTAGAATTTGCTTGTAAGAAAGATTTTCGTGAGGCGAAATTTTATTTTGAATGTGATATTGCTGGTAGAGTTGATAATAAATTAAAGGATCAAAATTTTTCAACCTTTGATTTAAAATTCATCCAAGAAGAGCAAAGGATCAAGATGATTATCTTACCAAAGACGGATGCAAAAGTATTTGATACATCGCAAAATATTTACATAGACAAAGAGCTTAGTGCTTCTAATTCTTATAAAAGTAAGGTTTTTACTTTTATTTTTATGCCGGGAATAACACAGTTTAAAAACTATGATGGACTTGATTTTAATATCAATTTTCCTCATGAAAGCTTGCCTTATGTTGGAGCTTTAGATTTAAATTCTAATCCTGTAATCATCCCCCAAAGTGCAGATATTAACACTTATTTGCGAATTAAAAAAGAATACGATAAGGCTAATTATAATCAAGTAGTGCTTGATACACAAAATGCTATTAATAGATATAAAGGAAGTATTTTTGCTAGGGAATTTATGCTTTATAAATTAAGGGCACAAAATAAGCTTTACACTCAAGATGCAAGCATGCGTGATCAGCAAATTTTAGAAAATATGATTGATGAGGCTAAAAATTGGACTCGTACCTTTACTAGCGATAAAAATTTTGCAGAAGTTTTGCATATTATGTTAAGAACTTATATTGCTTTAGCCCAACGCAGCGATGTTGAGTATATTATGTCAATTTTAGATAATGAGCAAACTCATAGCTATTTTACCCAATTATCAAAACTTGATTATGCTGATTATATGTATAATTTAAATGAAAAAGATAAAGCTGTGGGGATTTATGAAAATATTTATTTTAATACAAAAAATTTAGATTTAGCAGCAAGAGCTGCTATAAGCTTAGCAAAAGATCTGCTTTTAAATCAACAAACCAAAAAAGCCATAGAATATGTAAATATTGTTTTAAAAGCCAATCCAGAGTATTTTGGTAAAGATATTTTAAGATCTTTAAAGCTTGCTAAATTGTTAAAGCAAAAAGGGCAATTTGATCTTAGTGCGAGTGTTTATGAAAATGCTTTTGTTAAAATGTCTAAACTTGATCCTTATTATGAAGAAGCTTTAAAAGATTTGGCCTTAACTTTATCTCGTACTACAAAAACCCATGAGGCTAAAAAATATCTTGATTTATATATGGATGATTATTTAGATGGGAAGTATTTAGATGAGATAAAAAAAGCAAGCGATGAGGTTTTTTTCGCTTTAGCAGATAATAATGCAAGTTTTTTACATCAGCGTTATATGCAATTGATGAAAGAATATGCTAATAAAGATAATAATATTGCTAATAAGGCTTTAGATGAAGATGTTGCTCTTTATTATAAAGAAGGCAATTACAGTGCTATTTTAGCTTATAAAGATCTTATAGAAAATAAAAAACTTCCCCATGCTACTCAATTTTTAGAAAAAGCAGCCATTAATGATTTAAAAACTGCAATAAAGACTAATAATTGTATCCAAGCAACAAGTATTTTCATGCGTTTTCATACTTATGATATAGGTCAAAAAATAGAAAATAAAAAACAAATGTTAGCTTGTCTTATAAGAACTTCTAAGATAGATCAAGCGCTTGATTATATTGATAAAAATTATAATGAAGATGTTATATTTTATGGTCTTAAAAAAGCTTCAATACTTTTTGATAATAAAGAATATTCCAAAGTAGTTAAACTCTCTAAAGAAATAGCTAATTCTAGGATTTTAAAAAGTGAAGATGAGAATTTTCAAGCTTATTATTTACAATTTTTGTCCTTATTGCGTTTAAATGAATATAATAAGGCTATTAAAATCTTAAAAATTTTAGAAAGCTTTTCTATGAATTTTAATATGGTAGAAATTTATGATGCTTTGCTTTCTTATGCTAAGGATCATAATATGCAAACAACGATTTTAACTTACGCTCCTAAAGCTATTGATTATCAAAATTTAAAAGGAATAAATCTTTTTAGTCCTAATTTAGAATTCTTATATCTTGATGCTTTGGCTAAAATTAACAAAAATGAAGAGAGTTTAGCTGTTTTAAAAGATTTAATTAAATTAAAACTTTCAGATGAAGATAAAGCTAGGGCATTTTATCTTTTAGCTTCAACCTATGAGAGAATGCAAAATACAAAAGAACAAAAAGAAGCTTTAAAGCAATGTATTGAAATTAAAAATCCTTCAAATTGGCAAAATTTATGCAAGGGTAAAGATCAAATCTTAACTCAATAATACCTGGTTTTAAACCAGGTATTATTTTAAAACCTCTTCTTCTTCACATCTTCTAAGATATTATTAGCAATATCACTTACAGTATTAGAAATAATAGCAGATTCATTTGCAATCTCTACATTGTCTTTAGTAGTTTGATCAATTTGGGCTACGCTTTCATTGATTTGAGTAATACCTGCAGTTTGTTCTTTAATAGATTCTGCCATATCATTGATAGATTGAACTAATAAATTTGTATTAGCTTCAATTTCTGATAAAGACTTTTGAGTTCTTTCTGCTAGTTTTCTTACTTCATCAGCCACAACAGCAAATCCTCTACCATGTT
>NZ_WUED01000008.1 GCF_016806695.1 Campylobacter bilis
CAGTTTTGATTATAATAATCCTAGCACCAAATTAAGCAAAGATTTCATTGCAGCTTATGAAAAAGTCAAATCAACAAAAGAACTTCCAGCATTTTCAGCTATGGGTGCAGATGCTTATTTTGTAATGTTAAATGCTATGAATGCTTGTATTGATAATCTTACAAGTAAATGCGTAAATGAAAAAATTCATCAAACCAAAAATTTTGAAGGGGTTTCAGGTATTATTAGCATTGATCAAAGTGGCAATGCTATCCGTTCTGTTGTGATTAAAGAAATTAAAAATCAAAAACAAAGTTATAAAGATACTATCAATCCTTAAAAAAGGAAAATAAAAGATTATGGATTTAACCTTATTTTTGCAGCAACTTGTCAATGGATTGAGTTTAGGAAGTATGTATGCACTTATTGCTGTAGGATATACTATGGTTTATGGAGTATTAAGATTAATTAATTTTGCCCATGGCGATATTATGATGGTAGGTGCTTATGCGGCTTTTTTTAGTGTGAGTAGCTTTCATGTTCCTTTTTTAGGTTCTTTGGCTTTGGCTATGATTTTTGCTGTTTGTGTTGGAATTGCTACAGATAAAATCGCGTATAAGCCTTTAAGACAAGCACCTAGAATTTCTTTGTTAATTACAGCAATTGGAATTAGTTTTTTCTTGCAAAATTTATTTAATATGCTTTTTACTTCAACTCCTAAAACTTTTATACCGCCAAATTATTTTGAAGAAAGTGTTAATTTAGGCGGAGTGATAACAACTTATGGTTCTTTGATAGTTCCTGCACTTACTTTTATTATTTTAATGGCGCTATTATGGATTTTATATAAAAGTAAATATGGCATTGCTATCCGTGCTTTAGCTTTTGATATACAAACAGTTAATTTAATGGGTATTGATGCTAATCGTATTATTGCTATAGTTTTTGCTTTAGGTTCAGCTTTAGCCGCAGTTGGGGGTGTGTTTTGGGCTGCGAATTATTATTTAGTAGAGCCTACTATGGGCACTTTAATAGGTTTAAAGGCCTTTGCTGCAGCAGTTTTAGGAGGTATAGGTTCTATAGTAGGTGCGGTTTTAGGTGGGCTTATTATAGGATTTACTGAAGTTGTTGTTGTGGCTTTGTTTCCTGATTTATCTGGTTTTAAAGATGCTTTTGCCTTTATATTTTTGGTATTTATATTGCTTTTTAGACCGACGGGAATTTTAGGTATCAATTTTGAAAAGAGTAGGTTTTGATAATGGTTAAGATTAAAGCTTCGCATTTGCTTTTTTTGATCGCTTCATTGGTTTTTATTTTTATTTCTCCTTATATTTTTGGTGATTATGGGTTAAATATCCTTAATCAAATTGCTATTTTTATTATCTTAGCTGTAAGTTATAATCTTATTAATGGCGTCACAGGGCAGTTTTCTTTAGAGCCTAATGGTTTTGTGGCTGTTGGTGCTTATGTAGCAGCTTTGGTTCTTTTAAGTGCTGATGCAAAAAAGGATCAGTTTTTTTTAGAGGGACCTAATGCTTTTATTTTAGCTATGCATTCTAATTCTTTTATTTTAGCTTTGTTAATAGCTGGAATTTGTTCTGCTTTACTTTCTTTTATTTTAGCTTTTGCCGTATTTCGTGTTAGGGGTGATTATTTAGCTATTGTAACTTTAGGATTTGGTATTATTATAAAAATTGCTGCTATTAATTTTCCTTCTATTACCAATGGTTCAAGAGGACTTGTAGATATTCCTCAATTTTCTACGATTTATTGGACAGGTGCTATTGCTATTTTAGCTGTTATTTTGATTTTAAATATAGTTTATTCTAAGTATGGCCGTGCTATGAAAGCTATAAAAGATGATGAAGATGCTGCTAGTGCAATGGGCATTGATACTTTTTGGATAAAAACTTTGGCTTTTGGTACTTCGGCATTTTTAGAAGGTGTTGGCGGGGGACTTTTAGCATGTCTTTTAACTACAGTTTCGCCTATGCAATTTGATTTTTTACTCACTTTTGAGCTTTTAATTATTATTGTTTTAGGTGGACTTGGATCCACTACAGGGGCTATTATAGGAACGGTTTTGGTTATTGGTGGGAGCGAATGGTTGAGATTTTTAGATGAGCTTAGTATAAAAATAGATTTTTTAAATATCAATATGCAATCAACTCCAGGCTTTAGAATGGTTGTTTTTTCTGTTGTGTTGATTTTGGTAATGCTTTTTGCAAGGAGGGGCATTATGGGGCATTATGAATTGAGTGATGTTTTAAGAAAAATAGGTCAATATTTAACTTTAAAAGGAGTAAGAAGTGATTTTGGAATTAAAACAAATTTCAAAAAGTTTTGGTAGTGTTCAAGCTATTAATGAAACTTCTTTTAAAATTAATGAAGGAGAGATTTTTGCCCTAATTGGGCCTAATGGAGCAGGGAAAACTACTCTTTTTAATATTATTACGGGTAATTATAAGCCTACTTCTGGTTCGGTTGAGTTTTTAGGACGAAAAATAGATCATTTAAAACCTCATAAAATTGTGCATTTAGGTATAGCTAGAACTTTTCAAAATATCAGACTTTTTGCTAGCATGAATGTGCTTGAGAATGTTTTAATTGGTTTTAATAAGCAAATGACTTATAGTGTTTTAGAAGCTTTTTTGCATTTAGGACGCTTTAAAAAAACAGAAAAGACTTTCAAAGAAAAAGCCTATGCTATATTAGAAGAGCTTGGCATTGCACAATTGGCTTTTGAAAAGGCTACGAGTTTAAGCTATGGACAGCAAAGAAAGGTTGAAATTGCAAGAGCTATGGCAACCCAGCCAAGATTATTATTGCTTGATGAACCTGCTGCAGGGATGAATAATTCTGAAAGCCATGAACTTGCTGAGCTTATTTTTAAATTGAAAAAAGAACATAAAATGAGTGTTTTATTAATAGAGCATGATATGAAATTTGTAAATAAATTATGCGATCGCGTTTTAGTGCTTGATTATGGAAAAACAATTTTTGAAGGAAAGCTTTGTGATGCTATAAACTATAAAGAAGTTATTGCTGCGTATTTAGGGGACTTTAATGCTAATAGTTAAAAATTTACATGTTTATTATGGTTTAATTGAGGCTGTTAAAGGTATAGATTTTAAAGTTCAAGCAGCTAGCATTGTTTCATTAATAGGATCTAATGGAGCTGGTAAAACTTCAACTTTAAATGCACTTTTAAATTCAGTTAAAAAAACAGGTGAAATCAATTTTTTAGGTTACGATACTAAAAGACATTTAACCCATACTCTAGTACAAAAAGGCATAGCTTTAGTTCCTGAAGGAAGGCGTGTTTTTATTAATTTAAGCGTGGAGGAAAATTTAAAAATAGGTGCTTTTAATAATTGTGAAAATTATGAGCATTTAAGAGAACAAATGTATAAACTTTTTCCAAGACTTGCAAATAAAAAGCATACTTTAGCCGGGAATTTAAGCGGAGGAGAGGCACAAATGCTTGCAATTTCTAGGGCTTTAATGAGTGAGCCAAAGCTTTTGATGCTAGATGAACCTTCTTTAGGCCTTGCGCCAAAAATTGTAGGCGAGGTATTTGATATTATTGTGCGTTTAAAAGAAGAAGGTATAACTATACTTTTAGTGGAGCAAAATGCTTACTCGGCATTAAAAATAAGCGATTATGCTTATGTTTTAGAAAATGGTCATATAGTTATGGAAGATAAAGCTAAAAATTTAATAGGTAATGATGAAATTAGAAAAAAATATTTAGGGCTTTAAGATTTAAGGATTAAAAAATGAAAAATATAATAAAAAGTATAGGAGATTTAAGAATTTCAATTGTTTTGTTTTTGCTTTTTGCATTTTTTTGTGCTTTAGCTACTTTTGTTGAAAGCATTTATGGAAGCCCGACTGCTTGGGCAATGATATATGATACTTTTTGGTTTGAATATATACAACTTTTGCTTGGTATTAATTTATTATGCGGAATGTTTTATTATAAAATGTTTAGGCTTAAAAAATTGCCTTTAATGATTTTTCATATTTCTTTTTTGTTTATTTTAGTAGGTTCTGCAATGACTCGGTATATGGGTTTTGAGGGGATTTTGCCTATTAGAGAACAAGAGCAAAATTCCCTTGTAGAGAGTTCTAAAACTTCTCTTCGTATTTCTGCTATTAAAGATGGACAACGCTATAGTGCGGTTAATGAGCGTTATATAGGTAATTTGCCCTTTGTTAACTCGTTTAAACTTAAGCTTGATTTAGGAGATGATCAGGCTATATTAAAATACAAAGATTTGATTTTAAATGCGCATTATACTTATGAGGAAAATAAAACTTTTAATCCTTTGCTTGTTTTAATGCTTGCACAAAAAGGATCTCAGGGTGTTGATGTGAAATTTCAAAAAGGCGAAATTAAAAATATAGAAGGGATTAATTTTGCTTTTATGAATGATGATGTGAAAGCCCCATTTGTTAAAATTGATGAAAATTTGACCTTAAGTTCAAGTGAGAATTTAGATTTTTTAAATATGTCAGAAGGTAAAAATTTAAAACTTAATGCGGGAGAAAATGCAAATACTAAAGAAAAAAGACTATATGAGATTAAAGATATTAGCTTTGTAGTTAAGTTTGCTTCTTTGCATGCACAAGAAATTTTAAAAGGTTCTAATAAAGAGCAAGATGAGAGTTTTTGGCTATGGGTGAAATCTGCGTGCTTAGAAGTGGCTAGAACTGTTTTGATTTCTGTTTTTGGAGAACCACAAAATTGGAAAAATTCTTTATTATTGCATTTTAAAGAATTTGCATTGAGCAATGAGGATAACAATACAGATTTAACAACAAATAATGCTTTAAAATTAGAATTAAAGTATAAAAATCAAAGCAAAGAATTTTATGTTTTTGAATTTGATAATCCTGTTGCTATAGAATTAGTAGGACAAAAATTCTTTATTTCTTGGGCACTTTCTTATAGACAATTGCCTTTTGATATTTATTTAAGAGATTTTATATTAGATCGTTATCCAGGTTCTATGTCTCCTTCTTCTTATGCAAGTGAAATTACTGTAAAAGATAATAATCAAAATTTTGATTATAGGATTTTTATGAATAATGTTTTAGATTATGATGGTTATAGGCTTTATCAAAGTTCTTATGATCAAGATGAAAAAGGGACTGTTTTATCTGTAAATAAAGATCCTGGCAAGATTCCAACTTATATAGGTTATTTTTTGCTTTGTTTGGGCATGTTTTTAAATTTTTTAAATCCTTATTCTAGATTTAGAACTTTAGCAAGATTGGTTAATAAAGATACTTTAAAACATACTAGTGCGATTTTTGTTTTTTCGTTTTTATTTTTAGGGTGGGAAAAAGGCATTGCCCAAGATATAAATTCAAGCTTGGCTTTGGTAAATCCTCAGCATGCTAAAGAACTTGCAAGTTTAATAGTGCAAAAATCATCAGATGGTAGAATGGTTCCTTTTGATACTTTATCAAGAGAAATTTTAGAAAAAATTCATCAAAGTCAAAGCTATAAAGGACAAGATTCTAACGCTATTATGCTTTCTATGCTAATTGATGTAAATAGCTGGCAAAAGGAGCCTTTTATTTTGATGCCGCAAAATAAAGCAGTGCGTGATGCTATGGCTAATATTTTAAAACTTCCTAGTCTTAAATATATTGCTTATAAAGATTTTTTTGATAAAAATGGAAACTATAAGCTTCAAAAATATGTTGAAAATGCTAATCGTAAAAACCCTAATGCAAGAGGAGTGCTTGATAAAGAAATTTTGAAATTAGACGAGAGGGCTAATATTGTAAATTTAGTTTTTAGCGGAGAATTGTTTAAATTCATTCCTATTCAAAATGATGTTAATAATACTTGGCTTGCACCTTTTTCTGCTGTAAGTACTCTTAAAGGGGATGAAGGATATATTGTTTTGGCTTTAATACAAAATTATTTTAGTGCAGTTGATAATGCTTTTAAAGATCAAAACTGGACTAAAGCCGATGAAGCTTTAAAATTGATCAAAGAATATCAAGAAAAAGCAGGATATAAAGTCATGCCAAGCAAAACAAAAATTGAAATGGAAATTTTTTCAAATAAAACTGAAATTTTTGTTAAACTCGCACCTGTGTATTTAATCGCAGGTTTTTTGCTTTTGCTTCTTGTTTTTCTAAAAATGATTGTGCCTAATTTTAAAATCACTTTCATATTTAAAATAGTTTATATTTTAAATATTTTAGCCTTTGTTTTACATACTATAGGTCTTGGAATTCGTGCTTATTTATCAGGACATGCCCCATGGAGTAATGGCTATGAAAGTATGGTTTATATAGCTTGGGCCTTATCTTTATCGGGTATATTCTTTTCAAGAAAAAGTCCTATGGCTTTATCATTGACTTCGATTTTATCGGGTATTGTGCTAATGGTTGCACATTTAAGCGAAATGAATCCACAAATTACAAATCTTGTTCCTGTGCTTAATTCTTATTGGCTTAGTATCCATGTATCTGTTATTACTGCTAGTTATGGATTTTTAGGACTTTGTGCCTTGCTCGGTATTTTTGTATTGCTTTTAATGTGTTTTCTTAAAAAAGATGGAAAACATAATACTAATATTTTAAGAAATATCACAGAAGCAACAAGGATTAATGAAATGGCAATGATTTTAGGGCTTTGTTTGCTTACTACGGGGAATTTTTTAGGTGCAATTTGGGCTAATGAAAGCTGGGGAAGATACTGGAGTTGGGATTCTAAAGAAACTTGGGCTCTTGTTAGTATTTTAGTTTATGCAGCTATTTTACATCTTAGAATGATTCCAAAATATTGCAATCAATTTATCTTTGCTTTATGGAGTATGTTTGCTTATTGGGTTATTATTATGACTTATTTTGGGGTAAATTATTTTCTAACAGGACTTCATTCTTACGCAGTAGGTGAGGCCGCTAGAATTCCTGATTATGTTTATTGGGGATTTGCATTAATGGTAGTTTTAGCACTTTTAGCAAGAAGAAAACGTGGATTTATAGGAAAGCTTTAAAAGATATTTGAGAGTTGTTTGATTAAATGCTATTGTGAAGACAATATCATTTAATCAAACACTTCATTTATAAATAAAATGCTAGTTTAATGTAAGTTGTATAAGCGTATAAAATTAAAATATTATGGTGCGCTTAAGAGGATTCGAACCTCTGGCCTTTTGAACCGCAATCAAATGCTCTATCCAGCTGAGCTATAAGCGCAAAAATGAAAATTATATATAAAAATCCTTAAAATAAGCCAAATTTTTATTTTATTGATGAAATTTTCGTGTTTTTACTATCATCTAGATCTAATTCTTTAAGCTTTTTAGAACGATAAAAAACAGCTCCAAGAATTAAAATAAAACATATGATAGTGAAAATGTATAAAGTCCCATAAGGATTATCTTTGAAGAATAAATTATTAGTATTCATGCCAAAAAATCCTACAATAAGATTTAAGGGTAAAAATATCGATGAAAGTATGCTTAAAAGATAAATATTTTGATTCATTCTTTCGTTTTTAATCTCACTGGTTAGTTTATAAATATTATCTAATCTTATGAGATTTTCTTTAGTATTTTTTAATAGCATATTAATGCTTAAATTAAGAGCTTTGAGATTTTTTTTATATTGGTTTTGTTCGCTTAAAAGAAGATTGAAAGCTTCGCTAAGAAGATTGATTTGCTTTAAATTTTTATTCATTTTTTGTCTTAAAACAAAGGCATTTTTAAAGAAATTTTTTACAAAATTGTCTTTTAAAATAATGCTTTCTTTGTATTCTAAAATATTTTCACAATGTAAATTTTGATTTTTAAAATTCTCGATAATTTTTTTAATAAAATTTGAAAATTCTTCAAGATCAGAGGGTAAAAAACGGTTTTCATCAAGTTTGTAAATTTTATCTTCTTCAAAAGAAAAAACTTTGAATTGTTTTGCATTGGCATACACAAAAATCTTTTTTCCATAAAGATCTGAATAAAGCGTTTCTATATTTTTATTTTGTAGCATTTTTTTTAAATTTTCATCAATTTGCATTTTACTTTCCTCTTTTTGTATAAAATTCTTTTTTAAATTGTGAAAAAGAATTTGAGAGTATAGCTTTTTGCATTTGTTTTGTAAGATCAAGATAATAATGTAAATTATGCAAACTTGCTAAGCGGAAAAAAGTCAGTTCTTTAGCCTTAAAAAGGTGATTTAAATAAGCACGTGAAAAATTAGAGCAAGTATAACATGTGCATGTTTTATCTATGGGTTCATGGTCGTTTATAAATTCAGTTTTTTTGATATTAAATTTTCCAAAACTTGTAAAAAAACTTCCATTTCTTGCATTTCTTGTTGGCATAACACAATCAAACATATCTATTCCGCGTTCGACATTTTCTACTAAATCTTCAGGTGTTCCAACTCCCATTAAATACCTTGGGCGATTTTCATCCATAAAAGGGGTTAAATTTTGTACAGTTTCATACATTAAAGCATTTTCCTCTCCTACGCTAAGCCCTCCAATTGCCAAACCATCAAAAGGCATTTCATTTAAGGCTAAAGCACAGCGTTTTCTTTCTTCATAATCAGTTCCTCCTTGAATGATTCCAAAGATATTTTGTTTTAAAGTCCTGCCTTGATCTTGCATCAATTTATGGTAAGTGACGGCTTCTTTTGCCCATGATATAGTGCGATCTACAGAGATTTTGATTCTTTGTTTTGTTGTGGGTAAGGCTGTTAAATCATCTAAAACCATAGCAATATCAGAATTAAAATCATATTGCATATCTAAAACGTTTTGAGGCGTAAAAAGATGATAGCTTCCGTCAATATGGCTTTTAAATTGTATGCCTTTATCATAATGTTTAGAATTTTTACTTAAAGAAAAGGCTTGAAATCCTCCACTATCAGTTAAAAAACTTCTATCGAAATTTGTAAAACCATGCAATCCTCCGCAATTTTTAATGATCTTAGATCCAGGGCGTAAGTACATATGATAGGTATTTGCTAGGATGATTTTTGCGTCAAGTTTATCTTTTATATCATTAGCATCAAGACTCTTAACACAAGCAAGCGTGCCAACTGGCATGAAAACAGGGGTTAAAAAACCACTGTGTGCAGTGCTTATTTGACAAACTCTAGCCATGCCATCTTTATGCTTTAATTTAAATTCCATTTGTTATAATTCCTTTTTTGGAGTTAAAAATGAATCATATTTTAATTATAATAGATGGTATTTTAGCAAAGCATTTCTTAGAAAGGCTTTGTTTTGAAAAAGGATTGGGATATTTTTTTACAGTTGTGTGTCACAATGGTCAAAAAAGCAATTTAAATCTTCTTAGTGAAGATATGGATTTGCATTATTTTGATCCTACAAGTACAGCACGTCTTGAAAATATCATGGTTAAAGATTTTAAACAAGCCTTTATTTATATGCAAGATGAGTTTGAAACTAAAAAAAGTTATGAGGCTTTGCGTTCTTTAAATGCGAATTTAGAAATAGAAATAATGGATTTTTGGGGTTTAAGTATAAATGATACGCATGCGAATTTAGCTGATGCTAGAATGACTTTAAGTCGTAGATTTATGGATTTTTTGCCTGATATTGCTTTAACAGCTCAATATATAGGATTAGGGCTTGGGGAAATAATGGAGGTAAAAATTCCACCAGGATCTATTTTTGCATATAGACATATAAGTTCTATACAGCAAAAAAGATGGCGTATTGTTCTAATTTATAGGAATTCTAAAATTTATTTTGTTAAACCTTCTTTTGTTTTAGAGCCTAATGATAGTATTTTAATTGTAGGCGATCCTGTTGTTTTGCAGAGTATTTTTCATAATATACGAGGTAAAGCAGGGCAATTTCCTATGCCTTTTGGAAGTAATATTTTTGCTTTCATTGATATGAAAAACATGAGTGAAGAAATACAAGAAAGAATACTTGATACGACTTTAAAATTAGCCCATAAAAGCAATACAAAAAAGTTTTTTATCCATGTGATCAATCCTACATTAGATTCTATGTATGAAAGATTAAAGGAATTTTCTTATGAGAATCAAGGAGTATTTTTTGATTATTTTAACACCCATTTTAAAAAGCTTTATGCGCAATTGCAAAATAAAGATATTGGTTTAATCATAACTGATATAAGGACTTTTGAAAAAGAAAAAAGAAGCTTGTTTGATTTAAAGATTCCTATTATAAAAGTAGGTGAGATGGAATTTGATAAGGTTAAAGAAGCTATTATTTTAAGTGCGGATGAAAGTGAACTTGAAAATAATGCTAATGTGATTACGGATTTAAGTAAGCAGCTTGATTTTGGAGTGGTTTTGTATTATTATAATCCTAATTTGCAAAACACCACAGATATGGAAGAATATTTTAGAAGCTTATCCAAGCTTTATGATAAAAATATACAAATTATCAATAAAAATGATCAAAACCCGCTTTTAAATTTGCAATATCGTCAAGATTTATTGCAGTTTGTAAGTTTTCAAAAAGAGTTATTAAATGGAAATTTTGGCAGAAGTTTGAGTATGAATTTAAATAGACATTATTATAAAATGAGACAAAATTATCAACTTTTCATACCAGTAGAATAAATAATTAATTAAATGTGTTAGAATAAAATCAAAAAGAGTATTGAATGCAAGTAGAAGTAAAATTAAAACAAAATCCTTATAAAGTTTATATTGATGAGCTTGAAAATTTAGAATTTAACACTAAAGTTTTTATACTTTCAAATCCTAAAATTTCAGGACTCCATCTAGAAAAACTATTATCTAAAATTAAGGCAAAAGAACTTTTTATAGGCATTGTAAAAGATGGGGAAGAATACAAAAATTTAGCTACCATAGAAGAGATTTTAAACCAAATGTTTAATTCTAGGCTAGATAGAAAAAGTATACTTATAAGTTTTGGAGGTGGAGTTATTAGCGATATGGGTGGTTTTGCGGCCAGTATTTATCAAAGAGGAATTGAATTTATTAATATCCCTACAACTCTTTTAGCTTGTGTGGATGCTGCAGTAGGCGGGAAAACAGGAGTAAATAATGATTTTGGCAAAAATCTTATTGGTACTTTTTATCAGCCAAAAGCTGTGTATTGTCAAAGTGAGTTTTTAAAAACCTTAGGTTCTAAAGAGCTTAGTGCGGGCATGGCTGAATTTATAAAAATGGCTATAATTTTTGATAAAAATTTGCTTGATTTTATAGAAAATATAGATGAAAAGAGTTTTTTAAATGCTAGTTGTGAAAATGAAATTTTTACTCAAATTATTGCTAAGAGTGTGCAGCTTAAGGCAAAAATTGTAGAATTAGATGAAAAAGAATCTAAACTTAGAATGCTTTTAAATTTTGGACATACTTTTGCCCATGTGATAGAAAAATTTACAGATTATAAAGTATATTTACATGGTGAAGCCGTAGCTATAGGTATGAATATGGCAAATTATTTAGCTTGTAATTTGGGATTTTTAAGCAAGCATGAATGCCAAAGAATAGAATCCATTTTACTTAAGTTTGCTTTGCCTATTTTTTATAAAATCGATAAGGTTGAGGAATTTTATGAAGCTTTTTTTATGGATAAAAAAAGTTCTGATAAAAAACTTAATTTTATTCTTGCGGATTCTTTAGGTAAAGGTGTAATAAAAGATGATATTTCTAAAAAAGATATCATTGCAAGCTTAAAAGAGTTTCAATGAAGAAAATTATTGTTTTGATTTTTTTTGTGCTTGGTGCTTGGGGTGATGCAAATGTTAGTATTGTTAATAATGTCAACGAAAGAATTAAAACTTTAGATACAGCTATTAGTGCTAGTATTTGGAACATACGCTATGAAAATTTTATAAAATATCAAGATATTAAAGATGAATTAGCTTTATTAAATCTTGATCTTAAGAAAAGTTCTAATACTTACGAACAAGAAGAGCTTAAACGTAAAATAATCAATTTAGAAGAACAATTAAGCTTGCTTAAAGAATATAAAGATTTAAATTTCGCCCAAAGTTTTAATACACCTAATAGCATAGAAACTTTGCCTAAGCTTACTAATCCTTTAGCTATTATTGGAGCGTTTTCTCATATTAAAAAATTAAAAGAAAAAAAAGAAGAATACGCTTTTAAATTTAATGATTTTAAAAATTTAGTGGATAAAATCAGAGAAAAAAATTTAGAACTTAAAGAATTGGCTGAGCTTAGGCCAAATCCTAAAAATATAAAAGCATTAAAAATATCGGATAAGAAGTTAGAAGAATTTGAGCAAGCTTTGAATTTTGCTAGTGTTTCTTATTCTGTTTATGAGAAAAAAATTGATGAAGAATTAGTGCGAGTGGGCATTGAGATTAAAGTTCAAAGTTTAAGGGCTGTGAATATACTTATTGCTATTATTATTGTTATAGCTATAGCTTTTATTTTAAAATTCCTTGCGAAAAAATATATTAAAGATAATGAGGGTTATTATACAGCAACTAAAATCATTAATTTTATTAATATTAATATTATTTTTCTTATTTTGCTTTTTGCTTATATAGAAAATATTACTTATCTTGTAACCATACTTGGTTTTGCTTCTGCGGGTTTGGCTATTGCGATGAAAGATATGTTTATGTCTATGCTTGGTTGGTGTGTGATAGTTTTTGGTGGTAGTTTTAGAGTAGGGGATCGTGTTAAGGTTTTTCAAAATGATACGACTTATGTGGGTGATATTATAGACATTTCTTTTTTACGCATTACGCTTTATGAAGAGCTTACTCTTGAAACTTATAGTAAAAATCGCCGTAGTGGGCGTATTATATTTATACCTAATAATTTTGTTTTTACTAATTTACTTGCTAATTATACCCATCATGGCATGAAAACAGTACTTGATGGTATTGATATAAGCATTACTTTTGATAGCAATCTAGACAAAGCACAAGAAATCGTTGAAAATATCATTACACGTCATGCTAAAGGATACACAGAGCTTGCTAGAAAAAGCATGATACGTTTGCAAAATGAATATAATATTAAAAATCCTAAGGTAGAACCAAGATTTTTTATGTTTTTTGAACATTGGGGGATGAGAATTTCAGCTTGGTATATGACTAATGCTTATGCGGCTTTAGCTCTTAGAAGTACTATTAGTAAAGAGATTATTAAAGAGTTTAATAAGCATGAGGATATTAAAATTGCCTATCCAGCACAAAATTTATATTTAAGAAAAACACATGATTTTAAGGAGAATTCTTATTTTCATACAAAGGATAAAAATTGAAAGAAAAAGTTTTTTTTAAAACCTTTGGATGTCGTACAAATATCTATGATACAGAGCTTTTAAAAAGCTATGTGAAAGATTATGAAATCATAAATGATGAAAATCAGGCCCAAATTATTGTTGTTAATTCTTGTACGGTTACTAATGGTGCTGATAGTGGTATAAAATCTTATATCAATTCTATGCAAAAAAAGGGGATTAAAATCATACTTACAGGATGTGGAGCAGTCAGTAAAGGCAAGGAGCTTTTTAATGCAAAGCAAGTTTTTGGGGTTCTTGGGGCTTCAAATAAAGATAAGATTAATCAATTTTTATCTTTTAAAACAAGTTTTTATGAGCTTGGAAATTTAAATTTTATTGATAAAGATATAGTGAGTGAGTATAAAAATCATACTAAAGCCTTTGTTAAAATTCAAGAAGGTTGTGATTTTGCTTGTTCTTATTGTATTATCCCTAGTGTGCGTGGTAAGTCAAGGAGTGTAGATGAAAAAGTGCTTTTAAAACAAGTTGAAATTTTAGCATCTAATGGCTATAGTGAAATTGTTTTAACAGGGACAAATATAGGATCATATGGGCTTAAAAATGGGACAAGCTTAAGCAAGCTTTTACAAAAAATGGGACGAATTTCTGGTATAAAACGCATAAGGCTTGGCAGTTTAGAACCTGCACAAATTGATGAAGCTTTTTTAGAACTTTTAGATGAGGCTTGGCTTGAAAGACACTTGCATATTGCTTTGCAGCATACAAGTGAAACAATGCTTCGCATAATGAGAAGAAGATCACACACAAATAATGATTTAAAGCTTTTTAATATTATAGCAAGTAAAGGCTATGCTTTAGGAACTGATTTTATCGTAGCGCATCCAGGAGAAAGTGAAGAAATTTGGCAAGAGGCTTTAGAGCGTTTTAAAGAATTTCCTCTTACTCATATCCATGCTTTTATTTTCAGTCCTAGGGATAATACTTATTCTGCCACTATGAAAAACACTATTAATGGGGCTTTAGCCAAAGAAAGGTTAAATATTTTAACAAGTATAATTAAAGATAATAATTATAAATTCAGGCAAAATCATAAAATCCCTCTTGAGATTTTAATAGAAAATAAAAAAGAAGGTTTTTTTGAGGGTTATGATCAGTTTTTTAATAAAATTAAAATTAAAAGCAATGAGGATATAGCTAAAGAGTGGATCACTCTTTCTCAATATGAAGTACAAGAAAAATTTAATTTTGCAAATTTAAAGGCTAGCAATGAAAAATAAAAAAATTATAGGGATTTCTTTTTTGATAATATGTGTGCTTTTTGGAATTTTATATTTTAAAAATGAACCCAAATATATAGATCAAAATCTTTATCAAAGTTTATTAAATCAAAATTTGATACAAAAAGCTATAGTGGATAAAGATGAAATTTGGTTAAAAACTAGCGGAGAAAATTATGTTATTATTAAAGAAGGGGTAGATATAAAAGAGCTTTTAGAAAAAGTCCCTGTCGAAAATAAGCAAGATAACACCCTTTGGATATTTTTTATTTTGTTTATCTTTATCATTACACTTTTATTAAGTCTTGGTTATTTTGCACGCAAAAAAGAGCTTGCAAAATACCCTATATCAAGCAAGAGTCAAAGTCAAAATTCTAATGTAAATTTAGAAAATTCTCATATTAAACCTGTGATTTCAAATATCACTTTTGATGATGTTGCAGGGGTTGATGAGGTGAAAATGGAGCTTAGTGAGCTTGTGGATTTTTTGCAAAATCCTAAAAAATATAAAGAATTTGGTGTAAAAATGCCAAAAGGTGTATTGATGGTAGGGCCTCCAGGGGTGGGTAAAACACTTATTGCTAAAGCTGTTGCAGGAGAGGCTGGAGTGCCGTTTTTTTACCAGAGTGGTTCTAGTTTTGTTGAAATTTATGTAGGTATGGGTGCAAAAAGAGTAAGAGAGCTTTTTTCTAAGGCTAAAATGATGGCACCTAGTATAGTGTTTATAGATGAGATAGACGCTGTAGGCAAGGCTAGAGGTGAAATGTCGAATGTAGAAAGAGATAGTACCTTAAACCAGCTTTTAACTCAAATGGATGGATTTGAAGATAATAGTGGGGTCATAGTCATAGCTGCTACTAATAAAATCGAGCTTATGGATCCTGCTTTGTTGCGATCAGGGCGTTTTGATAGGAGAATTTTTTTATCTTTACCTGATTTTAAAGACAGATTAAAGATTTTAGAAATTTATATGAAAGATAAAAATAATAATGTCAATTTAAGCAAAATTGCTAAGGCAAGTGTGGGCTTTAGTGGAGCGGGGCTTGAAACCTTAGTCAATGAAGCTGCTATTAATGCTTTAAGAAGAGATAATAGCTTAGTCGAAGAAAGCGATTTTTATGCTGTATTAAATAAAGTGCTTTTAGGCAAAAAGAAAATTTTAAGTTTTAATGATGAAGAGAAAAAGATCCAAGCCACCTATCAGGCTGCAAAAGCTTTAAGTGCGTATTATTTTGATATAGGATTTGAAAAAATTACTCTTATAGAAGATCGTTTTAGAGAATATGAGCATAATATAAGATCAAAATCAGAGCTTATAAATCGTATTAAAGTTTATTTATCAGGATCTAGGGCTATGAAATTAATTTATAATGAAAGCTATACGAATTCGCAAAATGATTTTATAAAGGTTAAAGAATTGCTTGATTATATGATAAGTTTTGACATGTTAGAAGAAGCTAATTTAAAGCAGCAAAAACAAGAAATGGATGAATTTTTAAGTTCTATGAAGGATAAAATTTTAAAATTAGCCGATCTTTTACTTGAAAAAGAAAAATTAGAATATGAAGATGTTAAAAATATAATCCAAATTTAGTGTCTATTTAATCATCTATTTGTTTATCTAGTATGCTTCCATTGAAGTCTATAAGGAATTTTATGTCATTGTCGAGTTTGATTTTATAATGATTGATTTTTCTTTCGATTTCTTTGGCTTTGGTATTAGGAAATTCGTTTTTGATGATATCGACTAAATTCTTAGGTAAAAAATCTAAATTAAAGGGAAAAGCCTTGTTTTCGATCTCCTTCCAGCTTCCATCTATATCAAATTCAAGTTCAGTCCCATCACTAAGGTATACTTCATAAGAGTTTTTATCTTTTTGGACTACGCCTATGGGAGCTTTAAAATTACGCTGTAAAAATTCTTTAGAAGTATGAGGCAAATTTTCAGCAGAGATAATAATATCAGCGTTTAAACATATGCACAAGATATTAATAATGCTTAAAATTTTAATTTTCAATATTTTTCCTCATTATTTTTCACAAAATTGTAAAGAATTTATGTGAATTTTATGTGAATTTTAAGACAATATTACAAAAAATAAAGGCTGTGTTTGTTGACATTTTTTTTCATTTTTTTAAATATTTTATGTTATTTTTTAATCTCTTATGATTATTATGATTTGCTTGGGCTTAATATTTTGTTTTTCAAAGGAGCTTATTGGCAGCTTTTAAGTGCTATGTTTATACATGGTAATTTAACTCATCTTATTTTAAATATGATAGTTTTATTTCAATTTGGACGTATTTTAGAGACTTATTTGGGATCTTTTCGTTTTTCTTTGCTTTATCTTGGCGGAGGGTTATTGTGTTCGCTTTTAAGTGCTTTTTATGTATATTTTGATTTTAATTATTTTAAAACAAGCATCAATCTTGTGGGTGCTAGCGGAGCAATTTGTGTTTTGATGGGATTTTATGCTGTTTTTGATAAAAATAGTGCAAAAGGACTTGTGGTTGCGATTTTGCTTATGAGTTTTGTTCCTTTATTTATGGGTATAAATATCGCTTGGTATGCACATATTTTTGGTTTTATTTGTGGCTATATTTTAGCTAAATTAAAGAGGTAAAATGAAAAAGATTTATATCATAAGACATGCAAAGGCAAATAAAGATAAAAGCATTAATGATTTTGATAGAAAATTAGCTAAAAGTGGAAAAGAAGATTTGAAAAAACTTTGTAAAAACCTTGCTGTGTATCAGATACAACCTGATTTTATATTATCAAGTCCTGCTATTAGGACTGCTAAAACAGCCAAAAAATTAGCCAAATTTTGTAATTTTAATAAAAACAAAATTCAATTTAATAAAAAACTCTATCTTGGCAATGTTGAAGTTGTGTTAAAGATTTTGCAAGGTATTGATAATAAGTTTAATGAGATATTCTTAATAGGTCATAATCCTGTATTGATAGAACTTGGAGAATTATTAAGTTCATTGTGTTTGGCTTCTTTTCCTACCTCTTCTATATTGTGTTTGGAATTTAATATTGATGAATTTGAAAATTTAAAAGAACATACAGGAAAATTAGTGTTTTTTGAACACGTGAGAAAACTTAAAGAAGAAAAAGATTTGGATTTTTAAAAAAATATAAATTTTTATTTCCAACCTTCTATATAATTTTTAAGTTTTCTTCCTACCTTAGGATGTTTAAGTTTTTTAATAGCTGAACTTTCGATTTGTCTTACTCTTTCTCGGGTGACATTAAGTTCTTTGCCTATTTCTTCTAAAGTCCTATCACTTTCATCTTCCATGAGGCCAAAACGCATACGAATAACAGCTTTTTCTCTGTCGTTTAATTGATCTAAGACTTCATCGATTTGTTCTTTTAAGTCGTCTTTTAAAATATGTTCCATAGGAGAAAGCGAATTTCTATCTTCTACAAAATCTCCAAATTTTCCATCATCTTCATTGCCTATAGGAGCTTCAAGAGAAATAGGTTCTTTAGTGATTTTAATCACTTGTTTGACTTTATCTATACTTAAGCCAACTTCTTTAGCTATGATGCTTACATCAGGTTCTTTGCCGTCTTTTTGCAGGTATTCACGGATGATTTTATTGATTTGATTAATAGTTTCTATCATATGAATAGGAATTCTTATAGTTCTTGCTTGATCGGCTATAGCTCTTGAAATAGCTTGTCTGATCCACCAAGTCGCATAGGTAGAAAATTTATATCCTCTTTTGTACTCAAATTTATCCACTGCTTTCATTAATCCTATATTGCCTTCTTGAATAAGATCTAAAAAAGGCAAACCACGATTTGTATAGCGTTTAGCTATGCTTACAACAAGACGTAAATTGGATTTAGCCATCCTACCTTTGGCTTCATCAGAGATTTTTTTACCCCGTTTGATTTGTTCTAAAATTTCTTTTAAACGCGATTTTTCAAGATCAAAACTTTTTTCACTAGCTTCTTTGGTTTGAAAGAGTTTTTTAATCTCCATATAAGTACTTACCATGGTTGTTTCAAGAGATCTTTCTGTGATTTCTTCTTTGCTAAGTTTGGTAATATCTTTTAAAATATCTGCATGACGTTTTTTAAGTTCATCAGAAAACATGGGTAAGCGGTATTCTAAACGCTTTAATTCTTTATCAAATTCCTCATCGCTTTTTAATGCAGTTTCCATTGATTTAACAATTTCACTAATAAGTTTTGAAGTAGGACCTAAATCCATTAATTTTTCTTTTAGAATATTTTTTTTAAATGCAATGCTAAGTTTGTCTAGAAGTTCATCCCCGCTTTCTTTATCTTTAGAAGTTTTTAGCCAATCTTTTTTGGCTTTTTCAAGAGCTTTAAATTTTTCAATCACTTTTAAAGTTCTTTCATCTTCTTTTTTATAAGTTTTTTTATTCTGTTCTTCATCTGCTTCTAATTCTGTTTCGTTTTCATCTTCATCGATATCAAGTTCATCGAGTTTGTCTTCGCCTTTTTCTTCATCGTCAAAACTTTTAAATAATTCTTTTACGCGTCTTTCTCGATTGATTAAAGGTTCTTGATAATCTAAGATAAAATCGATCAAATAAGGCACAGAACAAAAAGCATCAATGATAATATCTTCACCAAGTTCTATTTTTTTAGAAATTTCAATTTCTTCATCTTTATTAAGCAAGGCAATTTGCCCCATTTCTCGTAAATACATACGTACAGGAGAGTCTGATCTACTCCATTCTAAGAGATCGTTTTCATTGGCTAAATCAAATTCATTTTCTAAGCTTGTATCTTGGAGTTTTTGTTTTTCTTCTTGAAGTCTTTTTGCATCTTCAATATTTTTCATTTGAGCAATTTCAGCAGCCGAGAAAAGCTGTACTTTGTGCTTTTTCATCAAAGCTTGCACTTTTTTGGTTATTGTAATATTTGGTTGTTTAGTGAGGTATTTTACTAGCTTTTCATAAGTAATATAATCTTTTGCATTTTCTTGAAACAATTCTTCTAATTCAGCTTCTTGAATTTTAGCATTCATTGATTTTCCTTAGAATTTATATAAGCTTTGGATTTTATCTAAAAATTCCTTAATTTTGTATATAAATTGGTTTTTTATAATTATGATTTGAAGATTTTTTCAAATTTTTCTAAAGCTCTATTGAAATTATAATTTTTCCTTTTTAGGGTATAAAATTTACGTTTTAAATTGATGTTTTTTAATTTGATTTCATAAAGGGTAGAATTTTGCAATTCCTTTTCTATACTTTTTTTAGAAAAAATTGAAATAGCTGTTTTTTCCAAGATTAGTTCTTTTATAGCTACCATTCTATCAAGTTCTAAAAAAATATTGAGTTTTTTTGAACTTTCGCCAATTTCATTAAGAAATTTATCCCTTAGACCCGATCCTGCTTCTCTTAATATCCATTTGTAATTTAAAAGTTCGTCTATATAAAATTCTTTTTTACTTAAGCTTTTATCGCTTGTTGCTACTATTAATTCATCCTCTTGCCAAAAGGTCATTTCTAAATTTTCATATTCTATTAAATTGTGATCAAGTTCTGCTTCAATGATTGCAAATTCTATAAATCCGTTTTTAAGCAAATGCAAGCATTCTTTTGAATTTTTCGTTTGTAAATGGATGATTATATTTTTAAATTCTGTTTTAAAATCAAATAAAATAGGAACTAAAAAATGTTCAGAAATGCTTTGAGTGCATGCTATGTCAATCCTACCTAAGATCATGCTTTCATCATTGAGATTTTCTAAGCTTTTATAGTATTCTTGTACTAATTTTAACCATTTTTTTCCTAATTCTAAAGCCTTGGGCGTGGGTAAGAGTTTTTTCCCAAGTCTTTCAAACAAAACACTGTCTAATTTATCTTCTAAATTTTTAATTATGATTGAAACATTAGGTTGGGTTATAGAAAAATTATTAGCTGTATTAGTGGGGCTTTGTGTGTTTAAAAGATCTAAAAAAATTTCCATATCTTTAATCTTCATAAATTGTTATCCTTATTATAATAAAAAAAAATTATTATAAAAATTAAAATAATATATTTTTATAATTTTAATAAACAAAATATAATAACACAAAAATTTAAAAAGGAAAAATTATGAAAACAAGTTTTTTAAAACATATGTTTGCTATGGTGCGTTCGAATTTTAAAGGTTTGTTTTTTACAGCTTGCATAGCATTTTTTGCCATGTATCTTTCAAGTTTGCAAAGCATTAAAGATACTACTCATTTAGCAGCCACTGCTTTTGCTATTATTATAGGAGTTTTGCTTTCGCCTTGGTTTTTTAAATATCAGCATTATTTTCAAGCAGGAGTGCATTTTAGTGCTAAAAAACTTTTAAGATTAGGGATTGTTTTATATGGTTTTAATATCACTTTAACAGAACTTTTAAGTGTAGGTTTAAAAGGGTTTTTACTCTCTGCTATAGTCATCTTTTTTGTATTTATTATAGCTTTATTCGTGGGAGTAAAATTATTTAAATTAGACAAAGAAACTTCAATGCTTGTGGGTGCTGGTAGTGCTATTTGCGGTGCTGCTGCAGTGTTGGCTTTAGAAGCTAGTTTAAAAAGTGATCCTTTTAAGGGTATTTTGGCTGTTGGTACTGTGGTGATTTTTGGACTTGTATTTATGTTTTTATATCCTATTGCTTTTTCTTTAGATTTATTTCCTTTTTTTGATCAAAATGCTATGGGTGTTTTTATGGGTGCGACCTTGCATGAAGTAGCTAATGTTGCGGGTGCAGCTGAAATGGCAAAAGATATGGCAGGTTTTGAGCAAGGTGCTTCTAATATTGCAGTGATTGTGAAAATGATGAGAGTGATTTTGCTTGTTCCATTTTTGCTTATTATTACTTATTTATTTGCGAAAAATCAACATGTAGGTACTGGAAAAACTGCTAAAAATATTACTATACCTTATTTTGCTTTTGCTTTTTTAGCTATGATAGTTTTAAACACTTATTTAGCAAGCAAAGAAAGTATTTTAGGTCTAGCTACAAGTGATATTATTTGCTTAGGCAGAACTTTTTGTACTGTGTGTATTGTTTTTGCTATGGCTGCTTTAGGTTTGCAAATTGATTTTAAAAAGTTTTTAAAAAGTGGTTCTAGAGTGTTTGGTTTGGCTTTTGTTTTAGGACTTGTTTTGATTTTTGGTGGTTATTTTTTAACCCTGGTATTTAAAGATATACTTTGGTAAAAAAATAATTTTTGTTAATTAAATTTAAGATATAATTCATCTTATTTTAAAATTTTTAATTATTTTATTAAGGAAATAGTAATGAAAATGATTTTTACAAGCATTTTAAGTTCTTGTTTATTAGTTTCAGCTTTAAGCGCTGTATCCTTTAAAGAAGATAGCTTAAAAATATCTTTTGAAGGTTATAAAACAGAAAGCATGGTAGGGGTAGAAGGTGAGTTTAAGAATGTAGAATATAAATTTCCTAAAAACACTAAAGATTTACCAAGTTATCTTAAGGGTGCTAAAGCCACTATCAAACCAAGTGAAGCTTTCATGGGTGAAGGCAATGACACTATAACAAATAATATTACTAAGGTGTTTTTTCCTAATTTATTAGGTGATACACAGATTAAAGTAATGTTTGAAGATGTTGTTGCAGGTCAGAACAAAGGAGTGATTTCGGCAAAAATCACTATGGATAAAAAAAGTATTATCATACCTTTAGTCTATGAGTTAAAAGATGATAAATTTAAAGCCAAAGGTCAGTTGGATTTGCATGCTTTTAAAAACAGTTCTAAAGCCTTGCAAGCATTAAGCGATGCTGCTCCAGGACATGGTGGAATTTCTTGGCCTTTAGTAGATATTAGTTTTGATGCGGATGTAGTAGAATAAAAAGTAGCCTTATGGCTACTTTAAAATACAATATTTTCTTAAATTATTTTCAAAAATTTTATAGTTTTTTATATCTTGAAGTTCTTTGTGAATTTTGCTGCCTTTCCATAGAATAAAAACTGTATTTTTATAGTGTATTTTTTTGCAAATTTCAAGCAAAGGTTTAATATCCATTAAGGCCCTTGAAGTGATAATGTCTGCTTGAAGCAGATCTTTATAATCTTGAATTTTTTCTTTATAGATATTTAAATGATCAAGTTTGCATTCTATTTTTATACTTCTTAAAAAAGCAGCTTTTTTGGCATTAGGTTCAAAAAGATGAAAATCATTTTTTAGCAAAAAGGCTAAAAATACTGCGGGAAAACCCGCACCACTTCCTATATCTACGATGTTTTTTGCTTGAGAAAAATCATAAAAATCTAAAATTTTAACGCTATCTAATATATTTTCATCGATATTTTTTAATTGTGTGAGGTTGTGAATGCGGTTAAATTTTTTTAATATATCTTTGTAAATGCGGATTTTTTCTTCAAAAGCTTTTAAATCATATTTTTGTAAAAAACCATAATTTTGAAAATTCATTTACTTAAATGTCCCATTTGGATTTGCTTTATATTTAAATATTCTGCATTAAAGCGATTAGGCTCTATGAGGATGGGAACACGTGCAATGATTTTTTCTTTAATGGAATTTATTTTTTCAGGATTGTTTGTTAATAAATTTACTTTAGAAATCCCATAATGTTTGAGTATAAAATCTACTATTTCATAGCTTCTTTCATCGGCTTTAAAACCAAGTTGATGATTGGCTTTTATCGTATCAAAACCTTTATCTTGCAAGGCATAAGCGTTGATTTTATTAAAAAGTCCTATTCCGCGTCCTTCTTGTCTGAGATAAATCACCATCCCTCCTTTTTCTTCTATGTATTTTAAAGAAAATTCTAATTGTTCTCCACAATCACATTTTAGGCTTCCTAAAGCATCTCCTGTAAGACATTCTGAGTGTATTCTTAGATTGAGTGGGTTTTTAGGAAGGTTTTTAAATATACACAAATGTTCTTTTTCGTTTTCTTTGAAACTTTGCATTTGGAAATTTCCCCATTTGCTAGGCAAATTCGCAATTTCTGAAATTTTTATTTTCATTTACTACTCTCTATAATCAAATTTATGTTAAGATTGTATCTAAAAAGGATAAAAAATGTTTAAAAGATTTAGAAGATTAAGACTTAATAACAACTTAAGAGCTATGGTAAAAGAAAATTCTTTAAGCATAAATGATCTTATTTATCCGCTTTTTGTAGTTGATGGAAAAGGCATAAAAAAAGAAATTGCTTCTATGCCTGATGTTTTTCAAATGAGTTTAGATGAGATTTTAAAAGAATGTGAGAATATAATAGATTTAGGCATTAAAGCTATTTTACTTTTTGGCGTGCTTCAAGAGGATAGAAAAGATAGCTGTGGGAGTGATGCTTTAGACGATGAGGGGCTTATTGCAAGAAGTATAAGAGAGATTAAAAAGCACTTCCCTCAACTTTTTGTTATTAGTGATCTTTGTTTTTGTGAGTATACTGATCATGGGCATTGTGGGATTATTGATATAAAAACTAAAAGTGTAGATAATGATGCGACTTTAGAAATTTCATCGCAACAAGCCTTAGTGCATGCTAGAGCTGGGGTAGATATGATAGCTCCTAGTGGTATGATGGATGGTATTGTGCAGGTTTTGCGTGAGGTTTTAGACAAGAATGATTATGAAAATTTACCTATAATGAGTTATTCGACTAAATTTGCTTCAAGTTATTATGGTCCTTTTAGGGATGTGGCACAATCAAGTCCAAGTTATGGCGATAGAAAAACTTATCAAATGGATTTTGCAAATGGCAAAGAAGCCTTAGAAGAAAGCTTAGAGGATATGATTGAAGGTGCGGATATTTTGATGGTAAAACCTGCTTTAGCTTATCTTGATGTGGTAAAAGAAATTTCTTTTTATTCTAATGTGCCTTTGTGTGTTTATAATGTAAGTGGAGAATATGCTATGTTAAAAGCTGCACAAAAAGCAGGAGTGATTGATTATGAAAAAGTGCTTTTTGAAACTATGATAGCTTTTAAAAGAGCGGGGGCAAAGCTTATTATTACCTATCATGCAAAAGAAATAGCTAAGATGTTAAAAGGCTAAAAATGAAGCATTTTTTAACTTTAAAAGATTTTTCTAAAAAAGAAATTTTAGATCTTATAGAACATGCCTGTAGACTTAAAAAACATCCTCAAAAGCTTTTAAAAGATAAAACTTTAGCAATGATTTTTGAAAAAAATTCAACTAGGACAAGATTGGCTTTTGAACTTGGTATTACGCAATTAGGCGGCAAGGCTTTGTTTTTAAATGCAAATGATTTACAATTAAGCCGTGCAGAACCTATAAAAGATACTGCTAGAGTGATAGGATCTATGGTAGATTTTGTTATGCTTAGGGTAAATAAACATGAAACCTTACTTGAATTTGCAAAATATTCTAAAGTCCCTGTGATAAATGCTTTAAGTGATCTTTATCATCCAACCCAAGTTTTAGGCGATTTGCTAACTATTAAAGAATATAATAAAATACAAAATTCAATTGCAAAAATAGCTTTTATAGGCGATAGTAATAATATGTGTAATTCTTGGCTTATAAGTGCTGCAATTTTAGGTTATGAGCTTGGTGTAGCCATACCTAAAAACTATGAAATCAATCCTCAAGTAGAACAATTTGTCGCAAAACAGGCTAAAATTTCAGGAGCAAAAATATCTTTAAGCTATGATAAATTTGAAGTTTTAAGAGGCAAAGATGTGGTGATTACAGATACTTGGGTTTCTATGGGTGAAGAGGATAAAAAACAACAAAAGATAAAAGATTTTGATGGTTTTATAGTTGATAAAAAGGCTATGGATGCGGCTAATAAGGATGCGATTTTGCTTCATTGTTTGCCAGCTTATAGGGGTTATGAGCTAAGTGAAGAGATTTTTGAAGAACATGCTGAAGTGATTTTTGAGGAAGCAAAAAACCGTCTTTATATAGCAAAGGCTTTGCTTTGCTTTTTGGATTATGAGAAAGGAAAAAAATGAAAGAACTAGAAAAATATAATACTTGCTTAAAACGTATCGATGAGTTTAGTCAAAATTTAGGGATAAAAAAAGAAAACAGAACTATTTTTGAAATGAAAAAAAGTGAGAATGAAAATGAAAAATGTTTAGTTCTTAAAAATGGTAGTTTTGAGTCTCCAGAGCCTTGGTTTGTTATAGATGATAATAATGAAATTCATACTTTGCTTTCTTTGCAAAGTCTTAAAAATATGCTTGAAAATTTAAAACAAAGTCAAAAAGAAAATTTTGAATTGCGTTTGGAAAAGGCGATTTATCAGCAAATTCCTGTGGATTTTAATGATGTTTGGACCGTTGCGATGGATGAAATCAAGCAAAAGGCACAAAATGGTACTATGGAAGTGAGTATTGATCTTGAAAAATTGATTTTGAAAATAAAACAAGAACATCCTAATTTATTTGTAGATATGCAAGCAATGATAGAAAGGGTAAATCAAAATGAGAGATTATAAAGCTTTTATTAAATACTCTAAAGTAGGGCCGCGTTATACTTCTTATCCTACAGCGGTGGAGTTTAATACAAGTTTTAAATACGAAGAATATATTGAAATTTTAAAAAAGCAAAAACGAGAACTATCCTTATATTTTCATTTGCCTTTTTGTAGGAGTGCTTGTTATTTTTGTGGATGCAATGTGATTTATACTGCAAAAGAAGAAAGCAAAGAAAGATATTTAAATTATCTTTTTAAAGAGCTTGATATTTTAAGTTCTATTTTAAATCCTAAGCGTGAGCTTGTTCAAATGCACTTTGGGGGAGGAACTCCGACTTTTTTTAGCGCTAAACAGCTTGATAATTTGATTGTTAAAATCAAATCCATATTTTCAAATTTTTCTCATGATGCTGAAATCAGTTGTGAGGTTGATCCGCGTTTTTTAAATGAAGAACAAGCTGAAGTTTTAGTACAACATGGTTTTAACCGTATAAGTTTTGGTGTGCAAGATTTCGATGAAAGAGTGCAAAAAGAAATCCATCGTATCCAGTCTTTTGAATTGACTCAAAATGCTTTAAATCTTGTTAGAAATAAAGGAATAAAATCTGTAAATGTTGATTTGATTTATGGCTTGCCTTTTCAAAGTTTGCAAAGTTTTGCTAAAACTTTAGAAAAAGTAAGACTTTTAAATCCTGATCGTTTAGCGATTTTTAATTACGCGCATGTGCCTTGGCTGAAAAAAAATATGAGAAAATTTGATGAAAATACTTTGCCAAGTCCTGATATGAAGCTTGAAATTTTAGAATTTTGTGAGAAATTTTTAGGTCAAAATGGCTATGAAATGATAGGTATGGATCATTTTGCTAAAAAAGATGATGATCTTTTTAAGGCTTTAGAAAATGGCACTTTGCATAGAAATTTTCAAGGCTATACTACTAAAGGAGGTGCGGATTTAGTTGGTATAGGGCTTACTAGCATAGGAGAAGGAGAAAGGCATTATGCACAAAATTTTAAAGATATGCTAAGTTATGAAGCTGCAATTGATAAAAATATCTTGCCTTTTGAAAAGGGAGTGAGATTAAGCAAAGATGATGTAATAAGAAAAACAGTCATTATGCAATTAATGGCTAATTTTAAATTGGATATTAAATTAATAGAAAAGGATTTTTCTATTAATTTTAAAGAATATTTCAAAGAAGAACTTAAGGCTTTAGAAGAATATAAAGATTTGCTTGATTTAGATGAAAATTTTATCAAGGTTAATGAAACGGGGGTTTTGCTTATACGTAATATCGCTATGTGTTTTGATGCTTATATGAAAAATATTAGTGAAGATAAAAAAGTTTTTTCAAAAACGGTGTGAAGATGAATTTTAGTCAAATTAGCGATGCTTGTGTAAAGTGTGGTAAATGCATACCTGTTTGTACTATACATGATATTAATCCTGATGAGAGTACAAGTCCTAGGGGTTTTTTAGATCTTTTAAGTGCTTATAAGGATGGGAATTTAGAGCTTGATAAAGAGGCTAAAAAAGTATTTGAATCGTGTTTTTTATGTACTAATTGTGTTGAAGTATGTCCTAGCAAGCTAAGAGTAGATAGTGCTATAGAAGAAGTGCGTTATGATATTGCTAAAAAATTTGGCCTTGCTTGGTACAAAAAATTGATTTTTTTCTTTTTAAGAAAACGCAAATTTTTGGATTTGCTAGCAAAATTAGGCTATGTGTTTCAAAGCTGTGCTTTTAAAATCCAAGATTTAAATACAGGTAAAAATTCAGGAATGAAAGCAAGGTTTTCTATGCCTTTTATTAAAAAAGGTAGATTGCTTACAAGTTTTCATAAAAAGAGTTTTTTAAATTCTAATCCTCATTTTATTGATAATAATGGAGAAAAAACTATAGGTTTTTTTGTGGGTTGTTTGGCAAATTATTTTTATATAGATACAGCAAATTCTGTGCTTAAAATTGCTAAAGAATTGAAAATTAATGTGGATTTAATGAACGAGCAAAAATGTTGTGCTGCCCCACAATTTTTCACTGGAGATTTTAAAAGCGTTGAAGTTTTAGCTAAGAAAAATATAGAGTATTTTGAAAAAAAGTTGGAAAAATTAGATGCTATTATAGTTCCTGAAGCTACTTGTTCGGCGATGTTGAAAATAGACTATGAGCATTTTTTTATAATGAGAAATAAGCCAGAGTGGGCAAAACGTGTGAAAAATATTGCCTGTAAGATTTATATGGCGAGTGAGTATTTTTATAAATTCACTTCTTTAGAAGAAATTTTAAAAACTAAAAATAAATTTAATTATAGCGTTACTTATCATGATCCTTGTCATGCAAGAAAAATGCAAGGAGTTTTTAAAGAGCCTAGAGAGTTTTTAAAGACAAATTATCATTTTGTTGAAATGAGTAATTCTAATGCTTGTTGTGGTTTTGGCGGGATTAGCATGCAAATAGATTATTATCAAAAGGCTTTAAGTGTAGGAATGAAAAAAGCTAAAATGATAGATGAGAGCAATGCTTGTGTGGTTAGTGCAGAATGTTCTGCGTGTAGGATGCAAATTGCTAATGCTTTGGAGCAAAGTTCAAGTAAGGTTGTCTTTCAAAGTCCTTTAGAATTGATAGCAAAGGCTTTATGATAATATGATTAAAGATTTTTAAAATCATAGCTATAAAAGGTTTTAAAAAGACTAAAGTGCTTTATTTTTTACTTTAAAAGCAGATTGCAAAAATGAAAATTTTTAAAACATTTTCGTTTTTACAATGAAAATGCTGTGAATTGGATGATTTATTTTATTATGTTTTCTAGATTAGAACGGTTTTTTTCAATTAAAGAGCGGTTTTTTTGAGTGGTTTCTTTAAGTTCGATTATATCTTCTTTTATATTGTGTATGTTTTGATTAAGAAGTTTAATCTTTTTCTCATAGCGCATGACGATAATAAACACTACAAATAAAAAAATAATAATCAAAAAAATAAATAATAAAAATTCCATATTTTTCCTTTATATTAAAACTGATTTTTTATAGTACCATTTAAATGCTTCAAAAATCTTTTTATGGATTTTTACATTTTATATTTTAAGTTTTTTGCTGTATTTGTGCTTTTTAAAATTCCAAAAGGTAACAAAGAAATGCAAATGATTGACGCAAAAAGATCTTGTTTTTGAAGTTTTTATTATACTATATAGTATTGTTAGTTTTATTTAATATTAAGGAGAAAAATATAATGAATTTAATTCCAGAAATACTAGATTTACAAGATGAATTTAAAAAAATCCGACATCAAATTCATGAGAATCCTGAACTTGGTTTTGATGAGTTTCATACTGCAAGATTAGTAGCACAAAAACTTAAAGAATTGGGCTATGAAGTCTATGAAAAAATAGGAAAAACAGGAGTTGTTGGGGTTTTAAGAAAAGGAAATGGTGGTAAAAAAATAGGGCTTCGTGCAGATATGGATGCTTTACCCTTGCAAGAAGACACTGATTTAGTTTATAAAAGCAAAAAAGCAAATATCATGCATGCTTGTGGTCATGATGGTCATACAGCTTCTCTTTTGCTTGCTGCAAAATTTTTAGCAAATCAAGAATTTAATGGCACATTAAATCTTTATTTTCAGCCTGCTGAAGAGGGATTGGGTGGGGCTAAAGCTATGATAGAAGAGGGTTTGTTTGAAAAATTTGATAGTGATTATATTTTTGGGTGGCATAATATGCCTTTTGGCAAGAAGAAAAAGTTTTATATTAAAAAAGGTGTTATGATGGCATCTTCGGATAATTATAGTATTGAAATTATTGGTAAAGGTGGACATGGAAGCGCTCCGCAAAAAACAAAAGATCCTATATATGCGGCTTCTTTACTTGTGGTGGCTTTGCAAAGCATAGTTTCTCGTAATATCAATCCTCAAAGCTCAGCTGTTGTAAGCATAGGTGCTTTTAATGCAGGATATGCTTTTAATGTTATTCCTGATAAGGTAGAGATTAAAATGAGTGTTAGAGCATTAGATGAAGAAAGCAGAAGATTAAGTGAAGAAAAAATTGGAAAAATTTGTCAAGGTATAGCCCAAGCTAATGATATACTCATCCAAATCAACAAAAACCCTGTAGCGCCTTTAACTATGAATGATGAACATGCTGTAGAGTTTGCATGCGAGGTTGCAAAAGAAATTTTTGGTGAAGAAAATTGTGAATTTAATCACAGTCCTTTAATGGCAAGTGAAGATTTTGGCTTCTTTTGTGAAAAAAGAAAATGTGCTTATGCATTTTTAGAGAATGAAAATGATATTTATTTACATGATTGTAATTATGTTTTTAATGACGAACTTTTAGCCAGAGCAGCAAGTTATTATGCAAATTTGGTTTTAAAATATCTTCGGTAAATTAAGTTAGAATTTCAAGTATGATTTCTTCTTTTAAACCTTTGATTTGAATTTCTTGAAGTTTTAGGTTTGAAGGGAGATTTTCTAGAAGATCTTTATTGCTTTTTGCTTGAATTTTGGCACTAGTAGCAAGTAAAATTCCCCTATAAGCTTTGGCAAAATGGCTTATTATTTTACCATTTTTTATAAATTTATAAGTACTAAATTTTTGTTTTGGAGTATAAAATTTATTGTAAAACTCAGCCCTTAAATCTAACAGTTCTTGATCTTTTAAATATAGATCTAAAGCTTTGCTAAAATGTTCTTTATAAAATTTTTCTATAGCAAAATTTCCAAGTTTAGCACCTTGTTTGTATTTATAAAAAGGCAAAGTATCGCTAGCTTTTACCACTCCAAAAAGATTAGAAAAGATAAGAGTATTTTCTAAGATATAATTTTGACTTTTTTCATTTAGGTTTTTGAAATTTAAGTATTCATAGCTTACGCCATTGTAGAGTGTGATAGCTTTTTGCGTAGGAGCGGCTTTTAAATCCTGCTTGAATTTTAGAATTTCTTTTTCATCTTTAATGCCAAAAAGTTCTTGTAAATCTTTTAACTCGGAGTTTTTAATGATTTCTTCATATTTTTCTAAAGCTTGCATTCTAAAATCAAACAATTCTTTAAATATAAAAGAGTTTTTATTAATAGCTTTTTGATCGCAAATTTCGTTTTTACTTTCACTAGGAGAAAAAAGTATATTCAAATTTATCCTTTTTAATATTTGTTAAAAAAGATAGCTAAAAGCTTATAAATTTAGGCTTATAAAACTATAATTATTTAAATTTTTAAGCTTTTTGCAGTAAAAATTAAAACGATGGAGCATCCATTAACATAGAAAGCATTAAAAATGGAAAGAGAATTTTTAAAACTTCTGTTAGGTCTTGATCATTGATATTTAGTTTTTCTATATTATTGATCATTTCTATACCATATTCATTAAGGGCTGTGTTTTTAAATTTCAAATCAAGGTCAAATTGATATTGATTGTTTTGAGTCATGCTTTTTAAAACATTTAAAGTTTTATTGAAAATAAGAGCTTGTTCTTCATTTTGACTTTGGATTTTTAGAGTTTGTAAGTTTTCTTTAACTTTGTTTAAGATCTCTGTAAATACACCTTCTGTTTGAAGAGTAGAATTGATTTTAAAATTATTTAAAACAATATATTTTTTAGTTTCGTTATTAAAAATTAAGTTTTTATTTGTTGTAAAAAAATCATTGGTTAAATTAGTAGTATTTAATTTTATGCCTTGAGTGTCAAAATAATTAAGCAAATCTTCTTTCATTGTGATATCAAAACTTATACTAAGATTTAATTTTGCACCATCAAGCTTTATAAGAAAGCTATTTGAATAATCATTGTCTTTTTTGCTTAAAAAATGTCCAAAGGATAGGGTATAAGAGTCTGAATTTAATTTTTCTATAAAAGCATTGATTTTTGGATCTTCTTGAGCTAAACTTGCATTGATATCATGGATTATTTCTTTTCCAAGTTGGAAATTTTGAATAAACCAATTTGTTTGTAGGATTTTTTCTTCTTTTAAAAGATGTTCATAGTATTGTTTAATGTTTGTATTTTCTTTTGCTTGTTTTTTGTAGATTTCATTAGATTGTAAAAGGATATTTTTTGCCTTGAATAATTCTTGATAATTGCCATGACTATCTTTTATCGATGTTTTAAAATCTGGACTAAGACACTCAATGAAAGCTTTGTTTGCCTTACATGAAAAATCTGATAAATCGATTTTAATGTCAGAATTTTCAAAAAGGCTTAAAGTATCTTGGGCTAGTGTTTGATTTAATTGATTTTGATATTTATTAACTGTAGTTTGGTCTATGGAATTTTTACATGCTGATAATAAAATAGCTAATGTTATGGCTATGAAAATATTTTTTTTCATTTTTTATCTCCTAAATCTTAAGCAAGTATTATATCAAGTTTTATTTAAAGTTGACATAATATTAAAAGAATGTATAAGTTGATGATATTTTTTATATAAGCAAAATCTTTTATCTTAAGATTAAAAGTATTGTTGATAATTTTAAGTATAATTGTTCTTGCAATTTCAAATAAAGGAATAAAATGAAAAAAATACTTCTTAGTGTTTTGCCAGCCTTTGTCATGTTAGTTTTGGTTGCTTGCGGGGGAAATTCTAATTCTCAAACTTTAAATTCCCTTGATGCGATTAAACAAAGAGGTGTGATTAGAATTGGAGTATTTGGAGATAAGCCACCTTTTGGTTATGTAGATGAAAAAGGTCTAAATCAAGGCTATGATGTGTATTTAGCTAAGCGCATAGCAAAAGAGCTTTTAGGGGATGAAAATAAAGTCCAATTTGTCCTTGTTGAAGCGGCTAATAGAGTAGAGTTTTTAAAATCAAATAAAGTAGATATTATTTTGGCTAATTTTACTAAAACTCCTCAAAGAGCTGAGCAAGTAGATTTTTGTTTGCCTTATATGAAGGTCGCTTTAGGTGTAGTCGTGCCAAAGGATAGTAATATTACTAGTATACAGGATTTACAAGATAAAACTTTATTATTAAATAAAGGAACAACAGCTGATGCATATTTTACGCAAAATTATCCTGATATAAAAACTTTAAAATATGATCAAAATACTGAAACTTTTGCCGCTTTAATAGATGGTAGAGGGGATGCTTTAAGCCATGATAATACCTTGCTTTTTGCTTGGGTGAAAGATCATCCTGATTTTAAAATAGTCATTAAAGAATTAGGCAATCAAGACTTTATCGCACCTGCTGTAAAAAAAGGCGATAAAGAGCTTGAAGAATTTATTAATGCTTTAATTCTTAATTTGGATCAAGAGAAGTTTTTTAATAAAGCTTATGATGAGACTTTAAGATCTCATTTTGGAGATGATGTGAAAGCTGATGATGTGGTTGTTGAAAATAAGAAAAATTAAAAAGGGTTAAAAGCCCTTTTTTAGGATAAAATATGCAAGAAAAATACAAAAATATTATTTACGCTTCTTTAGGTGGGATTTTAGAATTTTATGATTTTGTACTTTTTGCCTTTTTTTTGGATATTTTTGCTAGGGTGTTTTTCCCGCCAAATGATATTTTTTGGACCCAAATAAATGTTTATATAGCTTTTGGTGCTGCTTATTTAGCACGTCCTTTTGGAGCTGTTTTAATGGGGCATTTTGCAGACAGATACGGGCGTAAAAATATTTTTTATATATCTATGCTTTTAATGGTTTTACCAAGTTTTGCTTTGGCTTTTTTGCCAAGCTATGAAAATATAGGTATTTTTGCTACTTTGATTTTATTTTTTATCCGTATTTTGCAAGGCTTAGCAGTAGGAAGCGAGGTTAGCGGAGCTTGGATTTATGTTAGTGAATTTGTAAAAGGGCGGCAAATTCCATTGGTTCTTGGCTTTATTTCAGCGACTTTAACTATAGGTTTGTTATTAGGTAATCTTGCGGCTTTAGGGGTGAGGACTTATTTTAACCCACAAGAAGTTCAAAGCTATGCTTGGAGGATTCCTTTTATTATAGGAGGATTTTTTGGGATTTTAGCATTGTTTTTAAGGAATAAATTAAGCGAAACTCCAGAATTTATAAAAATGCAAAATGAAAAAAAAATCTTAGCCTTTCCCTTACTTCAAGCTTTAAAAACGCATAAAACAAAGATGTTTATATGTTTTTTAATGACCTTGGTTTTAACAAGTGGTGTGGCGACTTTAATGATTTTACCAAAATACTTTGAAGATCTTTTAGTAATCAATAAAAACTCTGCTTTGTGGATACAAAATTTTGCCATTTTAGCCGTGATTTTTGGATCTTTGTTTCAAGGAATATTAGCTAGTAAATGGGGAAGTTATAAAATTTGTTCTTTTTTTAGTATGGTTTTTATAGTTTTTAGTGTGCTTTTTAGTTTTTATGATGAAAATTTTTTATTTTATTTTTTATTTGCTTGCTTTGCACAGGGTATTATTACTTTTGCACCTGTATTTATGACGCAAATTTTTAAAAGCGAGTTTAGATTTAGTGGGCTTAGTTTTGCTTATAATATTTCTTATGCTATTTTAGGTTTTTTAACCCCTTTTATAGTAAATGCTTTTTATAAAGAATATTTAGGCGTTTATTTTTTTATAGTGGGATTTTGCTCCTTACTTTGTGTGTTTTTATTAAAACGTATTTTTGCAAGAAGCAAAGTAGAAAAATCATGCATTATCTTTTAAAACTTCAAAAACAACTTTAGATATTTTTTCTACAGAAGCGATTTCGCAGCGTTCTTGAGTCGAGTGAGGATTGTGTATATTTGGACCTATAGAAGCGCATAGGAGTTTTTGCTTTTTTTCTATGATGCCACATTCTAATCCTGCGTGAATGGCTGAAATTTTAGCTTGAGGTGAGACTTTTTGAAGAGCTTTTAAGACTTTATCACTAAGAGCATTAGCTTTACCTTCCCAAGGATCGTAAAAATTCAAACTTTTTGCTTTATAACCAAAGGCTTTAAAAAATTCTAAAGTTTCAAATTCGATTTGTTTTAAACCATCAAGTACATTAGATCTTGCAAAAAGAGTAAATTGGATTTGTTTATCATGCATTCTTAATGTGGCTAGATTGATGCTAGTTTGAACTATGCCTAAATTAGCATCATACGCACGCACCCCATGCGAGAAAGCATTGATAGTGTCTAAAAGCTTTTTACTTTGATCACAAAGTTCAAATTCACCTTCTTCTTTTAGGCAACATTTTATCCATTGATTGGATTTAACTTCATTTTTAAAATACACTAAGGCCATGGCGTGTTTTGGTATAGAATTTATTCTTTCTCCGCCTTCAAAAAAAAGAATTTCCCCATCATTTTCTTTTATAAATCTAGCCATTTCTTTAATAGAATTTTTTTGATTTTCTAGTATGTCTATACCTGAATGTCCTCCTAAGAAATTTTGTGCTTTAAGTTCATAAATTTTACCCCTTTTTTTAATGGTGCTAAAATTTAAGCTTGCATGGATATCAACCCCACCTGCACAACCTATCATCACTTCATCATCACTTTCATGATCTAAATTTAAAAGCATTTGAGATTTTAGTGTGTGTTCAAGTGCATTTACGCCTAGGAGTCCTACTTCTTCATCATTAGTAAAAAGGCATTCTAAATTGTTAAATTCTTTCATAGCACCCATCATAATAGCTACTCCTATACCATTATCTGCACCAAGACTTGAGTTTTTAGCTTTTAAAAATCCATTTTCTTCATACACTGCTAGTTTAGGTGCATCTCCCATACAAACCATGTCATAATGGCTTTGTAGACAAATTTTAGGTTTTCCTTTAATAGCGTGGATATTTCCTGCTTTATCTATAGTTACTTTAAAGCCTTGATCTTTAGCATAAGAGCTTAAAAATTCTTTCATTTGTTTTGTTTCATAGCTACAATGTGGTATTTGACATAATTGTTTAAAATTTTCTATTATATTTTCCATTTTATCTCCTTTATTTTGCTAAAATTATGGCATATTTTTTAAAATTTAAAGCTAAGATGATTGAAAAATGAGATTAAATAATAAAAAACTGTTTAATTTAAGAAGATTATTAAGTGATCCTAAGAAATTTTTCTCACTTTTAATTTTTGTCCTTGTTATTGCTTTTGTCCAAAACTTTATTGCACAAAATTCAAGCTTTGAAGGAAAGGTTATTAGGGTAATTGATGGAGATACTATAGAGCTTTCTTATGGGGATAAAATTACTAGGGTGAGGTTTTTTGGTATAGATGCGCCTGAACTTAAGCAAAGCTTTGGTCCTCAATCTAAAGAAGCTTTGAGCAAGATATTAAAAGGCAAGCAAGTGCAAGTAATTTATAAGAATAAGGATGTTTATGGTAGAATCGTAGCTATTGTTAAATTAAACGATCTTGATGTGAATAGATTTTTAGTGAGCAAAGGATATGCTTGGGCAGATATTTATTATAATGAAGTTTATATCAAAGAGCAAGAATATGCTAGAAAAAACCGTTTAGGTCTTTGGAAAGAAAGTAATCCTATAGAGCCTTATAAGTGGCGTAAACAGAATAAATTCTGAAAGGAAAATATGAAAAAATACGTTTTAATACTATTATCAATTCTTGGAATTTCTGGATGTTTTGTGAATGAAAGAGGAATTTCTAATCGCTATTATGATGATTGTAAAGAGTATTATGATGCAAGTGGGGTTTATCATAAGGATTGTCCGAAAAATTGGATAGATATTAAAATGACTCCTTGAGTTATTTTCCATTTAGCGAGCTTACTAAAGCAGATGCTACAGCTTCGGGATTGTTTATTTTTGAAGTAGGGTTTTCTTTAGGTTTGGCAGTTTGAAGTGGGGGACGTTTGAGTTTAAAGATATGTTCATCTGTGCTTACTATTTGTATAGTTCCTTCAAACATTTTGATTTCTTTAACATGTCCTATTACTTTAACATCTCTTTTTTTAGAAGTTTCATCAAAGAGTGCACTAGCTTCAAGTTCTAAAACATCTCCTAATTTTAATGGCGCGTAAAAAAAGCATTTTGTTCCAAGAACGACTGAAAATTCTTTGTTAACAGAAGCTTGTGCTACATAATTTGCTGCAGCAAAGATAAAAGCGTCAAAAATCAATCCTTGATCATCTACAACCATTTCATTTGTGGTTATTAAAATTGATTTGGCATAGTTTTTATTAATTTCTATAATAGTCCCTGCAAGAGAGCTGTTTAATTCAGGGCAAGTGAGTAGTTCTGTTTTGACTCGCGATATGTCTTCTATGGATGCATATTCTTCAAGCTGGGTGTATTCTTCGAAATTGTCTTTTTTTGCCATATTTAAACCTTTAATTATACTCATTGCCTTAAAATATATCAAAGTATATCGGTATTAAAAAGAAAAAATTTATATTTTGATGCGTACATAAACTCTTTTTGGTGCTTCATAACCTTCTAGGGTGAGGTTTTTGTTTTTTGGGTCTAAGAAATTTTCTAAAGAAAAAGAATCTATCCATTCTGTTTTTCTTTGTTCTTTTTCATCAGTTACTTTTTTTGCTAAAACTTCAAATTTTTTAAACCCTGCTTTTTCGCACCAGTTTTTCAAAGCACTAATACTAGGTACAAAATAAATATTTGGGATTTTAGAATAAGTCTTATTAGGCACAAGGGCAATTTCTCTTTCATCTTCTATATACATAGTGTCTAAAAAAACGCTTCCGTTTTTGTTAAGTCCTGCTTTTAAATCTTTTAGCATTTTTACAGGATCGCTTCTATGATAGATAACCCCAAGGCAAAAAATCACATCAAATTTTAAATTATAATTTGGCAAAGCTTCCACTCCTAAAAGTTCGTATTTTATAGGAGTTTTAGCTAGAGCATTGATGAATTCAAATTGCAAGCTGTATTTTATAGAAGGATCAAAACCTATAAGTTTTTTAGGATTAAATTCTAGCATTTTAAACATATAATAGCCATTATTACAGCCAATATCTGCAACGCATTTTTGAGAAAGTTCTTGCATAAAAGGTTTAAGAATATTAAATTTGATAAAGCTTTGCCATTCTGCATCAATAAAAAGTTCATCTATTTTAAAAGGTCCTTTTCTCCAAGGTTTTAATGCTTGTGCTAGGGCTAAAATTTCTTCTTTAGCTTGAGAGTTTGTGGATAAATTGATGCTATTTTCTAAAGTTAATTTACAAGAAAGCTTATATTCTTTTAATTTTTGTATCTTAGAATATAAAGGATGGTTGATTAATTGCTTTTGAAGGGAATTGGTTTGCATTATATTCCTTAAAAATTTGCTTTTTATATTTGAAATTATAGCATCAAAACTAAAGATATAAAAGACTAAAATTATGACTTTGCTATATGGCTATAGCAATTTGATTTATAATTTCATATTGATTTATTAAATTTTTAAAATCTTTGTAATATTTATGGTAAAATAAGCTCTATAAGCTTTTATTGTTTTGCTTATTTTTTATTAAGTTTTTTATAGTATGATAATATTTTATCATAAAGAGACTTAAACATTGTTTTATGTTTTCACATGAAAAATGTGTTATATTTTTTAACAAAGAGCACTAAAATAAATGGTTTTTGGTTAGCTATGCGGGTTTACAATACCTTTAAAACCATCAAAATTCAAATAAACTAGCTTGTTTAAGCTTAGTTTTTTGTTTTTCTTTTTTTATTGTTTGATTATGGTATTTAAACTCTTGACTTTTTTCATCATATTCAAAAAGAACTAAATTTTTCTCATCATTCATTTTTTCATCGAAAGAAACTCCACCTAAGAGGATTTGCATATTGTCAAATTGTTTTTCTGTTATGGTTAAAACCCTTATATTGCCATAAGGTGGTAGAATTTTTTCTACAGATTTAATCGTTGTTTTGGTTGAAGCTATTCCTTTGCAAATTTTCATATACACGCTAAATTGCATCATGAAAAATCCAAGTTTTATTAATGAAGTTCTGAATTTATTTGTATTTTTTTGCTCTTGTTTGGTTTTAGTAGGCATATCAAACATTAATAAAATTCTCATAAACTTATCTTCTATCATATAAAATTTACCATTATAAGCTCATCATTTTCTAATAAGGTATTTTTAAAATTTTGCACATAAAAATTAATAGCCCTATTTAAAGGATAAGCTTTATTGTTAATGATGATTTCTTCTTGTAAAATGCCAATTAATTTTTGTTTTGTTTCTTTATCTAAAAACTCACTTTCTTTTGTGTCCTTTAGCTTAAATACACATAAATCAATTAGAGGTCTAAAACTTTCTATTAAATCATCACAAAGATTAAAATCATTATAGATATTATCATATTTTATGCCCTGCCATGGCAAAAGCCCGCTTATACATACTGATCTAACTATAAGTGATCTTATAATAGCATAGCCATAATTTAAAGCAGAGTTGATAAAGCATATTTCATTTCTTGTAAAATCTTTGCCAAATAAAGTTTTAAAATACAAGGCAGCAGCTCTTGCTTCTAAATTTGTAGAGTCATTTAAATTGACATTTTTAGTCATATTTGAAAGTTCTTTGCTTGCTTTGATATGATTGGTGATTTTCAAAATATAAGCCTGATTTGAAATTTTATTTTTGATGATTTTTGCCATAAAATTGCTTTTCTTTGTAAGCTTACTGTGATTTGTTTTTTATCTATTTTTGCACTGATAAAATGCCCTAAAAAGGGAGAGAAAATTCTATTGATATTATGAGCTTCATCGCAAGTTAAAAGTATGATTTTATATTTGGTCAAAGTGCTAAGTAGGTTAGATGTGATGCTTGCTTGTAAAGATTCTAAAATGATGAAGTTAATATCTTTTAGAAAAAATTTAGCCTCTTTATCATCTTGTTTGATAACAAGATGATTGAGTTCAAGGCTTAATTTTGCTTGCTTTGATATTAATATGCTTTTAAATGCTTCATCATAAGCCATGTTTTTTACTTGTTTTTAGGCAAATATCTTGTCTTTTTTGTTTTTCTTTTATTTTAATTTTATCTCCAAGGGGTGTTATAAGGTATTTATCAAATACTTTTAAAGTTTGAATTCCTACCCCTTGTGCTTCAACATTATTTTTGGTTGCCTTAAATAATAATTTTTTTTTGATTTTCTGTGAGATTTTCTAATTTATTATCGTGTTTTTTAAGACAAATACTAGCATTGCTGATATTAAAAGTACTATAATATGCAAATTCAGGTTCTTCCATACCTTTTTTTGTATTAAAACTAAATCATTATTATGCAAAGAAAAACAAAATTCATAGCTTTCATCTAGTTGAATCCATTCTTTATTTGTACTAGAAGTTACTAATTTATCAGGAAGCTTGCCTAGAGCAATGTCCATGGTATAAATAGGTATGGCATAAAATTTATTTTGTTTTTTAAAAATATCAAGTCTTACCATAGTATCATTATCAACATATTTTGTGCCGATTTTTCTTATTTTGCGGCATTGTAATGCTATATTAAAACTTTCTTCTGAACCATATCTTTCAATCATTTCATCTTTAGAACAAAATGTTTACTCATGTAAAGCACCTCTTGCTCTTTTTTAGGAGGCTGTGAGACAAAAATGGTATCGATTTTGTTTAAAACTTTTTCTCTAAATCCTTCAAAAGGTTCAAAAAATTTAGTTTGGTATTTAAGTTTTTGCTCATAAGATTTTGCTTTTAAAAGCTCTTGTTCTTTTTTAAAATCTGAAAAAGCTTTTATAATAGAGTGGGTACTATAGGCAATTATAATTGCATCTATTGCATGATGGAGATGATTGCTCCTATCCTTTTCGCTAAAACCCCATGTGTGTCTTAAAACTGCAGTAAGCATTCCATTGAGTGTTTGTACGTGAACTCTACTTCCTTTTTTCTGTGCTTTTTAAGCTAGTATCTTCATCTTTACTTAAAGGCAAGAAGTCTAAATAGTCTTTTGTGAAATTACTTACTAGAGTAGCAATATATCTTGTATCGTTTAAGTCTCTGCTGATGAAATCTTGCCCTTGCTTGTTTTTAAAATTTTCATCTAAAATTTTCATTTTCTTTTTATAGTTAAGACTTTGGGCTAGGTTTTTAATAGTACTCCATTTTTTCTCATCGTGCCCAAAGGCCTCAAAAGGAGTTCGATTGCCTTTTTCTTGATTTTCTTTAGTGAAGACTAAAACCTTATTTGAAAAAGAATCATCAAAGCTTCTTGAATAAGGATAAATGTGATCTATTTCTAAAGCATTATCATCTTTTAAATCATCTAAGGTTATTTTCTTACCACTATAGATACAAATTTCATTTTGTTCTTGCCAGAGTTTTATTTTTAAAATATTTCTTTTACTTGCTTTAATGCCTATATCTTCACAAAGTTTTAAGGCATTATCGTTTTTTTCTTGTTTTGATCTTGTTCATTTTCTATCTTTGTTTTCATTTTTTTGCTAAGAGCTATATCTCTTGCTAATTCTAAGTGGATTTTATGCACTTTGCCATATTTTTTAAGTAAGGCATTTAAAACTTTTCTAACTGACTTATGGCTCTATTTGCAACAGGATTGCTAAGTTCTTGTGCAAATATGGCATCACAAAAAGCAGGAAGAAAATCATATTTTTGAGAACTTGATTTTATTTTTAAATTGCAAATTTCACAAGCTTCATCATATCTTTTTCCTTCTCTCATCAAAGGTAAGATTAAATTAAGTGCTTTAAAGCTAAGATTTATATGATCATTAAAATCAATGCCTAATAAAGCATCTATTTGCTCATCTTCTAGATTATAATTTTTTAAAGCGATTTTTAATTTATCATCATCTTTTATTAAAGTAATATGTGTAGCTATTTCATCAAGTTCTTGTCTGTTAAGATTGTGTTGGTTTAAAGCTTTTTAAAATCCTTTAATTTTTTGAAGTTAATTAATTCTATATTTTCTGGATTTTTTTATCGCCTTTAAGGCTTTTAAAACCAATACTTGGATCTAAATTGATATATTCTCTTGATTTTTTATAGCTAATACTTCCTTTATCAAGAATATGGTCTATAATTTTTTTTGATGATTTGAGAGGATATGAGGGTTCTCCGCTTTCTTTTTCTAGGCTTTTTAGCTCATTAATAACCTTAGTTAAAGTTACAAATTCAATAGCACTATAAGAATTTTTACAAGCTCGTTTTTCATCTTCGAAAAAAGTACAAGTCCCTACTAAGTGCGAAAAATCTTTTAAAGGTCTTTGGAAAAACGCCAGTTCTATGATTTGTTTTATAAAATCATCATTATAGTTATGTCCTAATTCTCTTTGTTTTTCTAAAATTAGCTTTAATTCTTTTTCTAAATCACTTGCTGAAAAACAATGTTCATAATTTTTCTGTTTTTTATCTTTTTTATCTTTTATTTCTCGATTGCGTACATTTTTGAAATTTTTTGGTGCCTTCTCGGTATTTTTCAAAAAAGTTTATATATAAGTATTCTCCAACGCTTTGATATTCTTTTAGTTTTGAGTCATTTTTTCTTAATGCATCTAAAACTTTGCCTTTATCACTATCATTGGAGTTTTTTTGATTTTTTTTCATATAGCCACGATGTTTTGCTATATGTAAGATTACTCTTGCTAGATCTTTAGCTTCTAGCTTTTGGCTTAATGCCTTATATCTTAACTCATAAGGACTGATTAATTTTCCTTCATAAGCCTTAGGTAATTCTCCTTCATCTGCGATATAATCTTTATAATTTAATTTTAATTCTTTAGCAAGCATATGTTTTATACCAATTTAATCTTGCTTTTCTTCTTCTAAGACGCCTTCTAACGCTTCTTGCATTGCGTCTGGGTAGGGCTAAAGATTTTTTATCTTTTGGATCTTCAGTCCCATGAAATATTCTTACACCACAATCTTTTAATTCCTCATTTTCAACGAAAGCCCATCCTATAGAATTAATCCCTATGTCAAAACTTAGAATTTTCATATTGTTCCTTAAAAAAATTATTATTTTATAACGAAGTTTACAAAATCTAATGTAAAAAAAAGACTAAAAATTCAAAATAATTAAAAATCTTTTTTTAAAAAATACTTTAGTTATTAATATATTTTTATAGTTTTTATACAAGTATGATATTTAAAAAAGCTTTATATATTTAATTTTGTTTTTTATAATTTTAAAAAGCGGAGTTAAAGACAGAGTATTGTATAATCTAAAGTATATTTTTATTTGGTATATAATGATTATATAGATTAAAGCTATGAAATTTAAGGATTTTTGATAATGAAAATACGCATTTATTATGAAGACACAGATGCGGGTGGGGTGGTGTATCATAGTAATTATTTAAAATTTTGTGAAAGGGCAAGAAGTGAAATTTTGTTTGCTAAAAAAGCAGATGTTTTTGATGCTTTTAAAGGCCATTTTTTGCTTACAAAAGCTGATTGTAATTTCATAAAGCCTGCAAAATTAGGCGATATTATAGAAGTTAAAACTAAAATTTTAGAAATTAAACATACATTCTTAGAAATTTTACAGACAATTTATAAGGATGAAATTTTACTTTTTAGAATGAAATTAACTCTTGCTTATATTAAAAACAATAAAGTTAGCAGAATGCATACGCATTTAAAAAAGCTATTTGAAGAATTATTTTAATTCTTCAAAACTAGCTTGAGATCCTTGCATGAGGCGTACTTTATAATTTACTTGAGAATTTTGGATTGTTTCATCAAATAAACTCTCGCTTTTTTTGTTTAAAAACTCAGTGTAAAAATAATCCACTCCAATACTAGTTGCATAAGCAATCCAGTTATAATCTATGCTTTGATTAAAAATTTCATTAAGATAAATTAAATTATCATCATGATTATAAATTGAATTAGCAATGATGAAATTTTCTCTATCGCCTTGCTGAGTAAGGCTTAAAAAGGTAGGATTATAATTGATTTGAGTCGATAAAAGTATATAAGGTTCAATATTATAAATTCTTAATTGAGAGCTTGCTAAAGCTGTTTTGATCAAAGGAGTATTGAAAAATATAGAAGCGTTATTAACTCCTCCTTGAGATTTTAGCAATTTGTTAAAATCAAGTTTTTCTCCTTCTATAGTATAGATTCTAGCATGGTTATTTTGAGCAAGTATTCTTGAGTTTAGATTGCTAGATAGTGCAGAAGCATCGCTAAATATTGCGATATTGTTGTTTGATTTTTCCAAAAGTGCTGCAATTTGAGCATCATAATCTATGCTTCCAAAGATAATATTTTTATTTGAGATTTGAGTGTTATTTTTATGGATAGTTGGGATAAAGATTTTCATGTTTCCAGAATAATTTTTTAATTCATTGCTACCTTTGAGGGTAAATCCGGCTATAGCATATTGATACTCTTGAGTTTGTGCTTGATCAAGGGCTGATTGGATGGAGATGCTATCTTCTGTGCCTATTAGAAAAACTTTTACTTTAATCTCAGCCCTTTGTCTTAAAAGATAGGCAATGCTTGAGTTTATTATAGTACTTGAATAGCTTTTTATGGTTTTTTCTGGGATGATGATTGCAAGTTTGACAGAAGTGATTTTTTGTACATTTTGTTCAAAATCTGTAATGGAATTTAATAATTTAGCATAAACATTAGATAAAAATTGATTATTTTGATCTACAAATTCGCTTAAAAAACTAAGATATAGTTTTGATTCTAAAAGTTCAAAAAGGCAGTTAGTATTGCATTCTTGAGTGTTGAGTTTAGGATAAAAATTTTCCATAGCTTGGGTATTGATTAATTTTTGTTCTTTTGCAAAAAGCAAGCAACAAGATAAGAAAAAGCTTAAAATTATTTTTTTCATAAAAATCCTTTAATTTTTTTTAAATCTTGCATGAATTGTTGTTCATAACTTGGGTTTTTTTCTATGAAATCTAATCCATAATTTGGCATGATGAAAAAATTTTTATACGCAAAGATTTCACCTCTTAAAACATCAAAGTCTCTAAATCCTAAGCCTTTAAAAGCATCTTCTCCTAAGCAAAGTACTAAAGAAGGTCGGACCAGCTTTAACTCATTCCAAAAAAAGGGCAAGCAAGATTGTAGCGAAAAATCATCGAATTTTCCATTGCAAAAACACTTAAAAAGATAAGAAAAATAAAAATCCTCATTACAAAGTCCTAAAATTTCGTGTATATAATGTTTTAATCTTTCGCCTTTTTTGGAGTTAAGCAAGACCCCGCTTTCGTTTTCACTTTTTTGTCCATAAGCATCAAGAATTAATAATTTTACATTTTTCATTTTAGCTTCCATAAGGGCAAATTTTCTTGTTTTAGATAATTGGCACAGGGTGCAAGCTTGAATATTTTTTTTTAATTCTTCAAAAGTTTGGATTTGTTCGTAATGATTTGTTTGCGTATCAACAAAATCAAACCCCATAGCTTTAAGATAATAAAGACTTCTTAGCATAAATCGCACAATTTTTCTAGATTTTCCCCACTTAGACGGTAGCTTCTCCATTGTTTAAGATGTTCAGCTTTTAGACTTTGGTAAAATTCAATTCCTATAATATTATCATTTAAACAAACCCAATCCAGTCTTTTTAGATTTTCTTTTTTGCAAAGCTGTGCTAGGAATTTAAATACCATTTTTCCATAACCTTTTTTACGAAAAGCTTCTCGTATATAAATATCTTCAAGATAAATGCCTCCACTTCCCCAAAAGGAAGAAAAAGTATAAAAATAAATCATATAGCCTATAGTTTTATCATCTTCTTTTAGCAAAAAAGCACGTGCAAATTGGTTTTTTAAAAGCGATTGTTCTAGCTTTTCTTTAGTGCATTGAAGAAAATCTAGCATGTGCTCATATTTTGCAAATTCTATTATCATTTCTTGTAAAATATCTAAATCTTCTTGTTTAATGCTAATAATTTTAAATTCTGACATTTTTAGCCTTTTAAAAAATAATTCTAAAAATTTATCACAAGAATTTAAAAATTACTCTTAATTAAAAGCAATTTATAAGTAAGATTAAGATAGAATATAAGACTATTTTATAATTTTTTAAGGAAAAATCAAATGAAAAGAACTTATCAGCCACACGGCACTCCAAGAAAGCGCACCCATGGTTTTCGCGTTCGCATGAGAACTAAAAATGGTCGTAAGATAATCAATGCAAGACGTTTTAAAGGTAGAAAAAGACTCGCTGTGTGAAAAATCTTGATAAATTAAGTACAAATGAGGAATTTTCTTCTGTATATAAAATAGGTAAAAAATGGCATTGCGAGGGAGCAGTCATTTTTTATCTTAGTAGTTATGAAAAAAAAATAGCAGTTGTTGCTAGTAAAAAAGTTGGAAAAGCAGTGGTTAGAAATCGTTCAAAGCGAGTATTAAGATCTTTATTTGCTAAATTCGAAAAATATCTTCAAAATGGTAAATATATTTTTGTAGCTAAAAATGAAATCACTGAGCTTTCTTTTTCCAGATTGGAAAAAAGTCTAAAATGGGGATTGAAAAAACTAGAATGTTTCAAATAATATGCCTAAAAATACTCCGTTTTTATCAGAAATTTTTAAGTCCTTTAAAACCCCCTGTTTGCAGATATTATCCTAGTTGTTCTGAATATGCTTTTTGGCAATTTCAAAAAAAGAATTTTTTTCTAGCTTTTCTTTTTGCTTTTTTTAGAATTTTAAGATGCAACCCCTTTTTTAAAGGTGGATTTGACTATCCTAAGGTTTATAAAAAATTTCATTTTAAAAATTTATGTTTTAAACCTATGTTTTTAGCACAAAAACAACTTTGTTTTTTATATATACCTTATAAAAATAAAAGTTTTTATCTTGTAAAAATTATCTTTAAAAGGACAAATTAGTGAATCAAGCAAATAATATTTTTCAGCAAAAGCGTATACTTTTAGCGGTTGTGATTTCTTTTTTATTTTTTGTTGTGTATGATTATTTTTTCATACCTAAAAATCCTATTAAAATTGAGCAAAACATTACGCAAAATAGTTCTAAATCTCTTAATTTAGCTCCTAATGCTACAGCAGATATTAGCACTACAAGCATTGCAACAAAAAATATCATAGCAAATGTTAAAAGCAAGCATTTTCAAGCCGAAATTGACTCTTTAGGTCGTATTGTAAATTTTTATCTTAAAGATAAAAAATATCAAAATGAAAATGGGGAATTTATTAATCTTATTCCTAAGCAAAGTTCTTTATATCCTTTAGAATTACGTTTTAGTGATTTTACTCTTAATCAAGAAGCTTTCAATACAGCTTATCAAGCTGATAAAAAAGAATTATTTGTTGATGATAATACAAGCCAAACTCTTCATCTAACCCAAAGATTATCGCAATTAGTCGTAGAAAAAACCCTTGTTTTTTATCCTCAAGGCAATTATGAAATAAAGATTAAGCTAAGTAAAGATGCGCATTATTTCATTAGCCCAGGTTATCGTCCTGATATTGCAATAGATAGCTATACTGTACATGGTGCTTTAGTTATGGATAATAAAGAGAGTATCCATACTTATGAAGATGAAAAAGTTGATAAAGATGAAAACATTAAAAATGCTTTGTTGGTTTCAGCTTTTGATAGATATTATACGACTTTTTTTTATAACTTTGAAAAGCCTTTAAATGCTATCATAAGCAAGGATGAGAAAGAAAATCCTTTAGCTTTTGTTTCAAGTACAAATGAATTTCATGCCGGTGCTTATATAGGTTCTAAGGAGCATGTGATTTTAAGGGTTATAGATCCGCGTCTTGAAGCTGTTGTAGAGTATGGCTGGTTTACTTTCATTGCTAAGCCTATGTTTGAGTTTTTGAATTTTTTACATCAGTATATAGGAAATTGGGGTTGGGCTATAGTAGTGATGACTTTGATTGTACGTATTATTCTTTTTCCATTGACTTATAAATCAATGATTTCTATGAATAAGCTTAAAGATCTTGCACCAAAAATGAAAGAAATTAAAGAACGCTATAAGGGTGAGCCTCAAAAAATGAATATGCATATGATGGAGCTTTATAAAAAACACGGTGCTAATCCTATGAGTGGCTGCTTGCCTATACTTTTGCAAATTCCTATATTTTTTGCAATTTATCGGGTTTTACTCAATGCTATTGAATTAAAAGCGGCACCTTGGGCATTTTGGATACATGATTTATCTATAATGGATCCTTATTTTATTTTACCGATTTTAATGGGCGTAACTATGTTTGTACAACAGCTTATTACGCCTATGACAATACAAGATCCTATGCAAGCTAAAATTATGAAATTTTTACCAGTTATTTTTACTTTTTTCTTTATTACTTTCCCTGCAGGGCTTACGCTTTATTGGTTTATAAATAATCTTTGTTCTTTGGTGCAACAATGGGTGATTAATAAAATGTTTGCTAAAGAGCATCACAAAAAAACAAATGGAGTAAAAAAATGAAAATTGAAGCCATGGATCTTCAAAGTGCTTTAACTGAAGCTTCAAGGAATTTAGAATGTTCTGTGATGGATTTAGAATATGAAATCATACAACATCCAAGGAAAGGTTTTTTAGGGTTTGGTAGGAGAAAAGCTATTATAGAAGCTACAATGAAAAAAAGAATTTTGAAAAAAAATCCTAAAAAGGATTTTATGGCTTTTAAAAATAATAAAATCGATCAATTAGAAAATAATCAAAATGATAAAATCGAAATAAAAAATGAAAATTTTTCTATTCAAAAAGAAAAATATGAGATTAAAAATGATGCAATTTTTGATAGTTTTCATCGTGCTAGCGAACAATTACGCGATACTCAACAGATCTTAGAACAAATCCGCATCCAGCTTGTAAAACTTTTAGAAAGTTCGCAATTTAAAATCGAGCTTAAAGAGCTTAAAATGTACAATCAAGAATGTGTTTTTATCCATTTAGATGGAGAAGATGCTGCTTTAATGATAGGTAAAGAAGCTCATCGTTATAAAGCAATCTCGTATCTTTTGCACAATTGGATCAATTTAAAATATAATCTTTTAGTGCGTCTTGAAATCGCACAATTTTTAGAAAATCAAATTCAAAGCATGCAGTTTTATTTACAAAGCGTGATTAAAAAAATAAAAATCACCGGACGTGGACAAACCAAGCCTTTAGATGGGGTTTTGATCAAAATTGCTTTAGAGCAATTAAGACTTGAATTTCCAGACAAATATGTAGGTATTAAGCAAAACAATGATCAAAGATTTGTTGTGATCAATGATTTTTTGAAAAAAGATGAGTGATACTATAGCAGCTGTTGCTACAGCACATGGCGTGGGTTCGATTTCTATTGTAAGGTTAAGTGGAGAACAAGCCTTAAAGTTTGCTTTAAAATTGATTAAAAAAAAATGCCTCATTCCTCGTCAAGCTACCTTTGCAAAACTTTTTAATCAAAAAAATGAAATTATAGATGAAGCCATTGTGATTTATTTTAAGGCCCCTTTTAGTTTCACAGGTGAAGATATAGTAGAGTTTCAAACACATGGCGGTTTTAGTGTGAGTGAAATTTTACTTGAAGAGCTTGTTTATTTGGGTGCAAGACTTGCTTTAGCAGGAGAATTTAGCAAAAGAGCCTGTTTAAATGGAAAAATGACTCCTTTAAAAGCTTTAAGTATACAAGATCTTATACTTTCAAAATCCGCACTTGCTGCAAAAATTATTGCTCGCAATATGCAAGGAAGCTTAGGAAAGCTTTTAGAAAAAATCCGCAAAGATTTGGTAAAAACTTTAGCCTTTGTTGAAACAAGCATTGATTATGCAGAGGATGATTTGCCTATTGATTTATTAAATCAAATTCATACTATGTGTGAGGAAAATTCCAAAATTTTAAAAGAAATTTACACCCTGTCTCAAAGCAAGAAAGGTTTGATTGAAGGTTTTAAAATTGCTATTGTAGGCAAACCAAATGTGGGAAAATCTTCTCTTTTAAATGCTTTGCTTTCCTATGAAAGGGCTATTGTTTCAGATATTGCAGGTACTACACGCGATACTATAGAAGAGAGTTTTAAACTTGGTACGCATTTATTACGCATTGTTGATACTGCTGGTATAAGAGAAAGTAAGGATATTATAGAACAAAGAGGCGTTGAGTTAAGTAAAAAAAGTTTAGAAGATGCAGATCTTATTTTAGCTGTTTTTGACGCTTCAAGAAAAGAAGATGAAGAAGATGAAAAAATCTTTGATTTATTAGAAAAAAGCGATAAAAAGATCTTTTGGATTTTAAATAAAAATGATTTAGAAAATGTTTTTGAAAATACTCAAAAAAAAGATTTTATTAATTTAAGTGCTTGTGGTGATATTGCTTTGTTAAAAAAGCAATTGCAGGCTTATCTTGATTCTTTTGATAGTGAGGGTATTATGGTGAGTTCTTTAGATCTTCTTAATGCTTGTAAGATAGCAAGTGAAGCTATTTTAAGATCAAAAGAACTTTTAAGAGAAAATTCTTTAGAATTATTTGCTTTTGAATTGAATTTAGCGATAAAGGAGCTTGCAAGATTTACTAAAGATTTTCAAAGAAATGAAATTTTAGACGAAATGTTTAGTAATTTTTGCTTAGGAAAATGAAAGGATGAAATTATGGATAAAGAAACGATAAAATCACACAAACTTAGTGAAGAAGAATACGCACAGATTTTAAAAATTTTAGGACGTGAGCCTAATTTGCTTGAACTTGGTGTGATTTCTGCTATGTGGAGTGAGCATTGTTCTTATAAATCCAGTAAAAAATATCTTAAAGATTTTCCCACTAAAGCCCCTTGGGTAATCCAAGGACCAGGTGAAAATGCAGGGGTTATTGATATAGGTAAGGGTATGGCAGCTGTTTTTAAAGTAGAAAGCCATAATCATCCTAGTTTTATTGAACCTTTTGCAGGTGCGGCCACCGGTGTAGGTGGGATTTTACGCGATGTTTTTACTATGGGTGCTAGAGTGGTTGCAGGACTTAATTCTTTAAAATTTGGGGATATTTATGATAAAAAATGCGGTCATTATCAAAAATACCTTGTTAAAGGGGTTGTGAGTGGAATTTCTCATTATGGAAATTGTATGGGGGTGCCTACTGTTGGTGGAGAATGTGCTTTTGATGAATGTTTTAATGGTAATATTTTAGTCAATGCCTTTGCTTTAGGGGTTTGTAAGAGTGAAGATATTTTTTATGCTAAGGCACAAGGTGTAGGAAATCCTGTTATTTATGTAGGGTCAAAAACAGGTCGTGATGGTTTAGGCGGTGCTGTTATGGCAAGTGATAGTTTTAATCAAGCAAGTAAAACTTTAAGACCTACGGTGCAAATAGGTGATCCTTTCAGCGAAAAACTTTTAATGGAAGCTTGTTTAGAGCTTTTTAAAACAGATTATATTATAGGTATCCAAGACATGGGTGCGGCTGGGCTTAGTTCGAGTTCTTTTGAAATGGCAGGTAGAAGTGGCAGTGGTATGAAGCTTTTTTTAGATAAAACCCCTATGCGTGAAAGTGGTATGACGCCTTATGAATTAATGCTTAGCGAATCTCAAGAAAGAATGTTAATTTGTGCTAAAAAAGGCTATGAAGATAAAGTTATAGAAATTTTTAAAAAATGGGATTTAGATGCTGTAGTCATAGGTGAAGTTACCAATACAGGCCAAATGGAATTATTTTGGCATGGTGAGCTTGTAGGGCTTATTCCTATTGAACCTTTAAGTGAGAAAGCACCTGTTTTAAGCCGTCCTTTAAACAAACCAAAATATCTAGATGAAATTAAAGATTATAGTTTTGAGTTGAAATTAAATGCACAAGATCTTTTCGTGCAGATGTTAAAAAATGAAAATGTAAATAATAAGGCTTTTATTTATGATCAATTTGATTCTAGTGTACAAACTAATACGATTAAAGCAGATGGAAGCTTAGGTGCAAGTGTGATTCGCATCAAAGAAAATGGTGCGAGTGTGGCAATGGCTATAGAATGTAATTCTCGTTTTAATTATATAGATCCTAAAATCGGTGCGGCTTTAGCTGTTGCAGCTGCAGGTAGGAAGGTTGCTTGTAGTGGGGCTAAACCCTTAGCAATAAGCGATTGTTTAAATTATGGCAATCCGCAAAATCCTGAAGTGATGTGGCAATTTAGCCAGGCTTGTGAGGGTATAAAGCAAGCTTGTAAAGAATTAAATACACCTGTGGTTAGTGGCAATGTTTCTTTTTATAATGAAACTGAGGGAGTAAGTATTCATCCAAGTCCAACTATAGTTAATGTGGGTGTATTAGAGGATGCAAATAAAACTTTAAAAGCAAGTTTTGAAAAAGAAAATTTAAATATTTATCTTTTGGGCGAGAGTTTTGGAGAATTTGGGGCTTCTTTGGCTATGAAAATACAGGATAGAAAGCTTGGAGGCACTCTTAAGGAATTAGATTATAAAGCCGAGCTTGCACTTTGGAATTTGCTTTATAATGCTAATGAAAAAGCTTTGCTTGAATGTGCTAATAGTGTAGGTATAGGTGGTATTGCTATAACCTTAGCTAAAATGTGTGCCATTTCTCAAATGGGTGTGGATATAAAAAGCGGTTTTAAAGATGAAAAAATGATTTTTGATGAGAGTTCAAGTCGTGCCATAGTAGCACTTGATAAAACAAAAGAACAAGAATTTTTGAGTTTGATTGAAGAATTTGGAGTAAAGGCTTATAAATTAGGTTTTACTACCAATAAACAGCAATTTAAACTTGATAATATTAGTTTGGATAAAGATGAGCTTGATAGGCTTTATTTTAATAGTTTTAAAGAACAAATTCAATGACTGTAATTTTAATTATACTTGCAATTTTAGCCTTTTATTGGTATTACAAAACCTGGGCAAAACAAGATCTCTTTAAATCAGCTAGAAGTGGAGCTAAGGCTTTTGCACGTGGGGTTTTAGAAGAGAGGATGGATGAGTTTAAAAGGCGTATGAATTATTATGTCATTGCACTTTTAGCAAAGATTGCAAAAAGTGATGGTAGGGTAAGTCAAAATGAAGCTAATATGATAAAAGATCTTTTAGATGCTAATGCTAAAGATGACAAAGAAAGGGCTTTTTTAAAGGCGAGTTTTAATGAACATAAAGAAGATCTAAGCAATGCTTTTTATGTTGCTAAAGACTTTTTAAAAGAAGTTCCTTTGCCTAAAAATGAGCGTTTTAATGTCTTACGCGTGCTTGTATTTATGGCTTTGATTGATGTAGATTTTAATGCTAAAAAGCGTGAAATTTTAGAGCAAATTGCAAGGGCTTTTGACATAGCAAAAAGCGATTTAGATGCTTTTATTCTTAATCTTTCTAATTTAAAAAGTACACAAAAAGAACTTACTTTAGATGAGGCTTATAGAATTTTAGAACTTCAAAACGATGCTGATTTAAATACTGTGAAAAAGCAATATAGGTTTTTAGCTAAAAAATACCATCCTGATATTTTAAATGCTAATAATGTTAGTGAAGAAGAGCTTAAAAAAGGTGTGCAAAAATTCCAAAAAATTAATGAAGCTTATGAAAAAATTAAAAAACATTTAGAGAGGTAAAAATGAGAGCATTATTGAGTGTAAGCGATAAAGAAGGCATAGCAGAATTTGCTAAAGAGCTTGAAAAATTAGGTTTTGAAATACTTTCAACAGGAGGTACTTTCAAGCTTTTAAAAGATGAGGGAATAAAAGCCATTGAAGTGAGTGATTTTACCCAAAACCCAGAGCTTTTTCAAGGACGAGTTAAAACCTTGCATCCTAAAATTCATGGTGGGATTTTATACCAAAGATTTAATCAAAATCATGTAAAACAAGCAAAAGAAAATGAAATTTTAAGCATTGATTTAGTTTGTGTGAATTTATATCCATTTAAAAAAACCACTATTATGAGTGATAACTTTGATGAAATCATTGAAAATATCGATATAGGTGGACCTGCCATGATAAGAAGTGCAGCTAAAAACTATAAAGATGTTATAGTTATTTGTGATCCTCTTGATTATAAAGAAGTTGTTAGTGTTTTGAAAAAAGGCGAAAATAATGAGAAATTTCGCTTGAATTTGATGATAAAAGCTTATGAACATACAGCAAATTATGATGCTTATATAGCAAATTATATGAATGAATGCTTTCATTTAGGTTTTGGTAAGAGTAAGTTTATAGTAGGGCAAAAAGTATGCGATACTAAATACGGAGAAAACCCACATCAAAAAGGGGCTTTATATGAATTTGATGCTTTTTTTAGTACAAATTTTAAAGTTCTTAAGGGTGAAGTTAGTTTTAATAATCTTATTGATATTAATGCGGCTTTGAATTTGGCAAGTAGTTTTGGTAAAGATCCTGCAGTTGCTATAATTAAGCATGCAAATCCTTGTGGTTTTGCTATAAAAGAAAATTTAATACAAAGTTATATTGATGCTTTAAAATGTGATAGCATTAGTGCTTATGGAGGTGTGCTTGCTATAAATGGTACTCTTGATGAAGCTTTAGCACAAAAGATCAATGAAAACTATATGGAAGTCATCTTAGCTGCTAATGTCGATCCTCAAGCCTTAAAAGTATTTGAAAATAAAAAAAGGATTAAAATTTTCACTCAAGAAAACCCTTATTTAATGCGTAGTTTTGATAAATATGATTTTAAGCATATTGATGGGGGTTTTGTGTATCAAAATAGTGATGAGCTTGATGAAGAAGAAATTAAAAATGCTAAATTAATGTCGCAAAGGCAAGCAAGCAAGCAAGAGTTAAAAGATCTTCAAATTGCTATGAAAATTGCTGCATTTACCAAATCAAATAATGTAGTTTATGTAAAAAATGGTGCTATGCTTGCTATTGGCATGGGTATGACAAGCAGAATTGATGCGGCTAAAGCAGCTATTACTAAGGCTAAAGCAATGGGACTTGATTTACAAGATTGTGTTTTAGCAAGCGAGGCGTTTTTTCCATTTAGAGATAGTATAGATGAGGCTAGCAAAGTAGGGGTAAAAGCTATAATACAACCAGGAGGCAGTATAAGAGATGATGAAGTTATAAAAGCTGCAAATGAGTATGGTATGGCACTTTATTTTACAGGTGTGAGGCATTTTTTACATTAATTATAAAAAGAGGTATTTTGTAAGTTTTTTAAAAGAATGATTTGTAAATTAATTTAAAAAATAAAAAATGAAGAATTTTTAAAATTCTAATTAAACTTGTAAATGAGTTAAAACTAGTGTGTCATAATCTTAAAAACAAAATTCATTAACTTTTAATTTAAAGGAATGCAATGAAAAAAATGTTTCAAATAGCTTTAAGTGCAGTTTTTTTAGCCGCTTGTTCTAATAGCTCTACTTCTTTGATCCTAAATTCTAAGTCAGATAAAGAACTTACGCAAAATCACCTTTTTAAAATAGAAAAAATCATAGTAAATGGTAAAACTTATGATCCTAAAAACGCAGAAGAAAGTCCAAATATTACCTTTGAAAATAATAAATTTTATGGTTATGCAGGATGCAATCGTTTTTTTGGTTCTTATCAAAATAGTGGTGATATTTTGCAAATTGAAGGTGATCGTGTAGCTTCAACTCAAATGCTTTGTCATCCTTTAGATGTGATGGATTTTGAAAATTCTTTTCTTTCGAATTTTAAAGGGACTTTTCAAATTTCTGATGAAAACGGTAAGCTTGTCTTAAGTAATGATGAGATGAAAATCTTTTTCCAATAAAAAGTTAGAAAATTAAGACAAAGATTTTAAATTGGATTAAATTCTAAAAAAGATGCAATTTTTATCAAAAAAGGAATTTAAATGATAAAATCAATTCCTGAGTGGAGTGAGCAAGAGTATTTAATCCTTGCTTTGCCTCATGCAAAAAGTGATTGGAATCTGTATTTAGATGAAATTTTGTGTAGTTATAAAGAATTTATAAAAGCGGTTAGCCCTTTCCAAAAGATCTTGCTTATAGCTCCTCATGAAAGCGATTTCGAAATTTTTAAAGACTTTTATAATGTTGAATTTTTTAAATGCGACACAAACGATACTTGGATACGTGATTTTGGTGCTATAGATGTCTTAGAAAATGGTCGTTTGCAAGCACTTGATTTTACTTTTAATGCTTGGGGTAATAAATTCCAAAGTGAACTTGATAATGCTGTGAATTCTAAACTTTTTAAGGAAAAATTCCATGAAAAACTTAAAAAGATTGATTTGGTTTTAGAAGGCGGTAGTATTGATTTTAATGGTGATGGTGTTATGCTTACAAGTTCACATTGTCTTTTAAATAAAAATAGAAATTCTCATTTAAGTAAAAGTCAAATTGATAAAAAATTAAAAGAAATTTTTGGTTTAAGGCAAATCATTTGGCTAGAAAATGGTTTTATAAGAGGCGATGATACTGATCATCACATTGATACTTTAGCAAGGTTTATTAATAAAAATACCATAGCCCATTGTATTTGTGAAGAAGAACAAGATGAGCATTATTTACCCTTACAAAAAATGAAAGAAGAGCTTGAAAAGACTGGGTTTGAATTATTAGAACTTCCTTTGCCTAAGCCTTTGTATTATCAAAAGCGAAGGCTTGGAGCTACTTATGCTAATTTTGTTTTTGTCAATGGGGCTTTAATTGTGCCTTTTTATAAGGATGAAAATGATGCCATTGTCCTTAAAAGGCTTGCTAAGGCCTTGCCAGATTATAAGCTTATAGGAGTAGATGCAAGGGTGTTTTTGCGTCAAAATGGATCTTTGCATTGTTCTTGCCAAAATCGTTTTAAGGGTTTAAGATGAGTTTGCAAAAAAAAGCAACGCTTATAGCTAGTTTGTGTGCTATTGTTTTAGCTTTAATTAAATTTATGGTAGGTTTAGCAAGTGGTTCTGTCGCGGTGCTTTCAAGTGCTATAGATTCTTTGATGGATTTTGCTATTTCTGCTTTTAATTTTTTAGCACTTAAAAAAAGTTCTCAAAAGGCTAATGAGAATTATAATTTTGGCTTTTCTAAAATTGAAGCTTTGATGGGTTTATTAGAGGGTGTTTTTATTGTAGGAGTTGGAGTTTTTATTTTTTATGAAAGTATTTTAAAAATTTATAATAAAGAAGAAATTAAAGATTTAAATTTAAGTATTTATGTGATGATTTTTGCACTTTTGGTAACTTTTTTTCTTGTGCTTTTTTTAAATCATGTAGCTAAAAAAACTCAAAGCTTGATCATACAAAGCGATGCCTTGCATTATAAAACAGATTGTTTGAGTAATGCTTGCACTTTGGGATCTTTGATTTTGATATATTTTACAAATTTACATATCATTGATGCGATTTTTGGTATAGTTATTAGCCTTTATACAGCATTTTCTGCTTTTAAAATCATTAAAAAAGCTTTGGCTTTTTTAATGGATCAAGCTTTGTCTAAAGATCAAGTGGATAGAATTTGTGCTTTAATTGCTAGCAATCATGAAGTTATTTCTTATCATGATTTAAAAACTCGTAAAACTCCAAATTGCAATTATTTAAGCGTGCATTTGGTTTTTTGCCCTATAATTTCGCTTTTAAATGCCCATAAAATTTCAGATGATATAGAAAATGGTATTCGTAAAATGTTTCATGATGAAAAATGGGAAATACAAATTCATTTAGATCCTTATGATGATGAAGAGCAAGAAAGGCAAAGACAATGAAAATTGCTTTAATACAACAAAAATTCCACATTAATAAAGAAAAAACTATAAAAAAAACATGCCAATTAATACAACAAGCTGTTGAACAAGGTGCTGAACTCATTTGTCTGGGAGAACTTCATCAAAGTGAGTATTTTTGTCAAAGTGAAAATGTAGATTTTTTTGATTATGCAAAGGATTATGAAAAGGATGTGCAATTTTGGTCAAGCGTGGCAAAAAAATATGGTGTGGTATTATTAAGTTCTCTTTTTGAAAAACGGAGTGCAGGGATTTATCACAATACAGCAGTGGTTTTTGAAAAAGATGGACTGATAGCAGGAAAATATCGTAAAATGCATATACCTGATGATCCTTGTTTTTATGAGAAATTTTATTTTACCCCTGGGGATTTGGGTTTTGAACCTATAAATACGAGTTTGGGCAAACTTGGTGTGCTAATTTGTTGGGATCAGTGGTACCCTGAAGCAGCAAGAATAATGGCTTTAAAAGGAGCTGAAATTCTTATTTATCCTACAGCAATTGGATGGTTTGATAAGGATGAAGCCGAAGAAAAACAAAGACAATTAAATGCTTGGCTTGGGGTGCAAAAAGGACATGCTATTGCTAATGGTTTGCATGTTGTAGCTGTTAATAGAGTAGGTTTTGAAAAAGATGCAAGTGGGGTAGAAGAGGGCATAAGATTTTGGGGGAATTCTTTTGTTTTTGGACCTCAAGGTGAAGAACTTTGTCTTTTAGATAGTGAAAATGAATGTGTTAAAATTGTTAAAATAGATAAGCAAAGAAGCGAAAAAGTGCGTCAATGGTGGCCTTTTTTACGGGATAGGCGTATAGAATATTTTAAAGATTTGACAAAAAGATTTATCGATTAAGATAAATCTTTTTTGTTTTGAATATTTTTAAGATAATTGCTTATTTTTTCTTTTTCTTGTTCGCTTAAGCGGATAAAGCTTATTTCTTGAACCCTTGATAAAAGTAAATTTTCTTCTAAAATATCTTCTTTACCTATTTCTAAGCTTGTGATAGCGCTAGAGCTTATAAGTAGTCTTTGTGTGGTGCCTTTTTTTAAACCCCATATATCATGGATGACTATATTGTTTTGATCGATTTTTCCAGCATAAAGCATGATATGTCCTGGCAGATAAAGCAAGCTTAAATAAGCTTTTCCAAAGCGAGAAAGAAAGTCTTTTTTTTGCGTATTATTTAAAGTGCTTATATTAAAATGTGCAAAAGAGTTTTTTTGTGCGGCTGAATTTCTTGGTAAATAAAGTCCAAAAGCTGAAAAAATATCGCGCGTAAGCAAAGAACAATCTCTTTCAAAATTATATCCACCCCAACCATAAGGTAAATTAAGAATTTCAGAGATTTGGCTTTTTAAATTTTGATCGTTAAATTGTAAGGGGAATTTGGTAGCGTTGTTTTTTGATATTTTATATTTTTTAGAGCCTATTTTTCCATAAAAATAATTTTTATCTTCTTTATAATAAGGATAAATAGCACCAATTCTGCTTTCAAAGAAAAAATTATTATCATTGCTTAATACAGCTAATTTTTCTTTTAAAGGAGTGATGAAATTAAGATTTTCATAGATTTTGCTTCTATACTCAGAAAAAATTTCTAAATCCTTGCTTTCTACAAAACCCACTCCAGCTTCGCTTAATATGAAAGCATAGCGCTTGTCTTTGCTAAAGTGTGAAATTAAAACGGGAGTGCCGATATTTAAAACACTGTCGCTTGCATAATCAAAAGGAATGCCTTCGTTTTCTAAAAAAGGATCTTTTAAAATAGCTCTTTGAGTAGGAAGATTTTTAGAAATAGTATTTTCAATGATTAAGGCTTTTTGATTTAATTTGCCTAAATCTTTAATGTTTGCATTGTCTATTGTATTTTCAAACCAAGCTTTAGGAATGATTTGTTTATTAAAAAAATAATAGGTATTTTGTGAATTTAAATATAAAGGAAAAGACCAAAAAAGATTTTCTTTTTTATGGTTTTTGAACGAATCATGCCAAGGGCTGAAAAAACGTTTTTTATATTGTTTTGCATCAAAATTGATATTTTGAGTAAGTTGAGGCAAAATACTTACATTTTGTTGAAATTCTAATTTTGCATAGTGAGAGTTTTCTTGCTGCAATTTTGGAATTTCATGAGAGGATGAGTCTAGATTGTGAGTTGAACAAGCCGTTAAAAACAATGCTAGTAAACTAAAATATAAAGAAAATTTCATAATTAACCTTTTAGAAAATAATAGTTATAATTAAACCCAAGGAAATATAATGCTTGATAAACTGAAAAAAAATTTAGTATATAATAATGTTTTTTTAAGCGGTGGCGCTGGAGTAGGTAAAAGTTTTTTAACCAATGAACTTATACGATCTTATAGAAAAGAAAAAAAATCTGTTGTAGCTCTTGGTTCTAGTGCTCTTTCAGCGTTTAATATAGGTGGAATTACTTTGCATAGTTTTTTTTGCCTAGGTTATTGTGAAGATGCTTTGCAATTAAGTGTGCTTGATCGCAGTCAAAAACAAAAAGATAAATTAGCAAAACTTAAGAAAGTTTTAAAAACAACCGATCTCATTATCATAGATGAAATTTCTATGGTGAGTGCTAATGTTTTTGAAATGTTAGGTTTTAGGCTTAAAAATTCTCAATTTAATGGGAAAATTTTAGTGGTTGGGGATTTTTTTCAATTACCTCCTGTGATTAAAAAGAAAAAACAAAGTCTTTTTAGCAATTCTTATTATGCTTTTTCATCCTTTTTTTGGAAGGATTTGAATTTTAAAAACCTTATGCTTTCTCAATCTAAAAGGACTCAAAATATAGAATTTTATAATAATTTATCTTTAATCAGACAAGGTTTTTTGGATGAAACAATTTTAAATTTTTTCCAATCTTTGCAAGTAGATTACAAACAATTACAAAATTTAGAAGATGATTATATTTTACTTTGTGGTATCAATAAAAAAGTCAATTATATTAATAAAGAAAAATTAAATCGTCTTTGTACTCCTCTTGTATGTTTAAAAGCTGAAATTAAAAAAGAAGATAAGGTAAAAGATGAAGAACTTCTTTTTTGGGTTAAAAGCTTAAATATTTTAGAAGAATTAAATCTTAAAATAGGTGCTCGTATTATTTTTTGCGTGAATAATTGGGATAAAAATTATTATAATGGAGAACAAGGAGTGGTTCAAGATATTATTAATGAAGAAGGAAAAATTTATATTAATATTATGAAAAACAATGGGATTGAAATTTTGCTTGAACCTTACACTTTTTTTATGCAAGAATTAGAACAATCAGGAAAGGATTTATTTATTAAAACTCTTGCAAGTGTTACTCAATTTCCTATAAAATTAGCCTATGCTATTACTATACATAAATCGCAAGGTATGAGTATAGAAAAACTAGTTTGTGATATTGATCATATTTTTGAAAACGGACAGCTTTATGTAGCCCTTTCACGTTCTATAAATCCTAATACATTAAAAATTTATTCTCAAAAAAGGATTGATTTTAGACTTTATTTTGCTAATATTTTAAAAATAGATTCTAGTGTGATTGAATTTTATAAAAGACATGATTTTGTAGATCTTCAAATACAAGAATAAATCATTTATTTTAAGGTATTTTAATGAAAAAAATATTTTTAAGTGTTTGTTTGGTTTTAGCTTTAAATGCTCAAAATCTTCAAATAGATAAAATAAGAACAGATCTTTATTCTAAAAACGGTTCAAATGTGCTTAAAAAGATTGAAATTTCTTTAGAATTTGTTGGAAATGACTTAGAAGAAAACAAGCTTATCGATGCTACAAATACAGTTATTTCGGGGTTTTTTTATGAAGATATTTTTACAGAACTTGGTAAAGATAATTTTAAAAAGATTTTAGAGAAATTCTTAGATAAAAAATATAAAATCAAATTAGAAGATATCTATATTTTATCTTTAAATACAGTAGAAAAGTTTGATTTAGAGGAATTTAAACGTTTTTTACAAAGCACAGAGGTTGAAGAAAAAAATAAAAATGATGAAACTAAAGCACTCAAAGATTTAAAATCGCCCCAAATTCCTCATTCTCCTAGTGAGAAAGAATCTAAACAAATAGATCAACTTTTTAAAGATGTTGATGAAGAAAATGAAAACAATAAAGAAGAAATCAATTTGCACAATTTAAATATACCTAGAATGACTTTTAATTTAGATGAGAAAATGAAACAAGACTTAATCGCTAAACTCTTGCAAATTTTTGAAGAAAATAATATAAGCAAATCCGAATTGTCATCTCCAATAAACCATGAGTTGGAGCTTGATTAAAATCATTAGACTTAGCGGATGATGTCGTAATTTTGTGGAATTTTTGCTTGAAAAATATTAGCTTTAATAGGCGGATTTTTAATTTGCTTGCTTAATTTGATAGTGACTTTATTTTGAAATTCATCTTCATAAGATATGCTTTGAATTTGATCTTGATATAATGTGATTGTATAGTTTATATTTTCATATTTTGCTATGAGTTTATCTTTATCTAGATATTTGGCTTTTTTAAAAATTTCATTAAGATTAGGAAGATTTTGAAGATGAGAGAAAATCACTTGTTCAAGATCATGTTCTATGATAATGATTTGATTTTTGTTGATGTAAATTTCTTTTTTACTAGGTGTATCATAACTCCAATATGCTTGATTTTTGTTAAATATAAAATGTCCTGAGTAAGAAAGTATGGAGTTTTTAGATTTTATAGTCTGAGTAAAATCACTAGAAAATGTATTAAAATCAAGATCTAAGGCTAAAAGCTTTGCTATAAAAATAAAAAGCATGAAAAATATTTTTTTCATTTATTCCCTTAAAAATTATATTTTTTATATCATTCTAGCTAATTTTAATTAAATAATCGTTATAATGATAGCTTGAAAAATTTATAAAAGGTTTAAAAATGTTTTTAAATACCTTAAAAGCCGTATTTGGCACAAAAAATGATCGAGAGGTAAAAAAATATTTCAAGCGTGTAGCACAAATTAACGCTTTAGAAAGCAAATATCAAAATTTAAGTGATGAGGAGTTAAAAATCGCTTTTGCAAATTTTAAAGAGCAAATTATAAAGGGCGAAAAAAACGAAAACGAACTTTTAAATGATGTTTTTGCTATAGTAAGAGAAACAAGCAAAAGAACCTTAAATATGCGTCATTTTGATGTGCAATTAATCGGTGGTATGGTTTTGCATGATGGTAAAATTGCAGAAATGAAAACAGGAGAGGGTAAGACCCTTGTTGCTACTTTGCCTGTTGTTTTAAATGCTATGAGTGGCAAAGGGGTGCATGTGGTTACAGTGAATGATTATTTGGCTAAAAGAGATGCTGAGCAAATGAGTGCTATTTATAATTTTTTAGGTTTTAGTGTGGGTGTAGTGCTTTCATCTCAAAATAGCGATTTAGAGCATAAGCAAGCTTATAATTGCGATATTACTTATGGGACTAATAATGAATTTGGTTTTGATTATTTACGCGATAATATGAAATTTTCAAAAGCTGAAAAAGTCCAAAGAGAACATAATTTTGTTATTGTTGATGAAGTTGATAGTATTTTAATTGATGAGGCAAGAACCCCACTTATCATTAGTGGTCCTACAAATCGCACCTTAGATGGATATATTAAGGCTGATGAAGTAGCCAGACAAATGCAAAAAGCCCAAGCAGTCTTGCCACCAGCAAAACCTGAAGGTGATTTTGTAGTAGATGAAAAAAATCGTAGTATTTTAATCACAGAAGCAGGTATTGCAAAAGCTGAAAGGCTTTTTGGTGTGGATAATTTATACAGTCTTGACAATGCTATTTTAGCCCATCAGCTTGATCAGGCCTTAAAAGCGCATAATCTTTTTGAAAAAGATGTGCACTATGTTTTAAGAGCTAATGAAGTTGTTATTGTTGATGAATTTACGGGGCGTTTGAGTGAAGGGCGGCGTTTTAGTGAAGGTTTGCATCAAGCCTTAGAAGCTAAAGAAAGGGTCAAAATCCAAGAAGAAAGTCAAACTTTAGCCGATATAACTTTTCAAAATTATTTTAGAATGTATAATAAATTAGCAGGTATGACAGGGACAGCACAAACTGAAGCTACAGAATTTTCTCAAATTTATAATTTAGATGTTATTTCTATTCCTACAAATATTCCTATTAAAAGACAAGATAAAGATGATCTTATTTATAAAACTCAAAATGAAAAATTTAAAGCTGTTATTGAAGAAATAAAAAAAGCCAATGCCAAAGGACAGCCTGTGCTTGTAGGGACTGCGAGTATAGAGCGGAGCGAAGTGTTTCATAATATGCTTGTAAAAGAAAAAATTCCCCATCATGTTTTAAATGCGAAAAATCATGAGCAAGAAGCTTTAATCATTCAAGATGCAGGTAAAAAAGGAGCCGTCACTATTGCTACAAACATGGCAGGGCGTGGTGTGGATATTAAAATCGATGATGAAATTAGAGCCTTAGGTGGGCTTTATATCATAGGTACAGAAAGACATGAAAGCCGTCGCATTGATAATCAATTGCGTGGTCGTGCGGGTAGACAAGGGGATCCGGGTGTGAGTCGCTTTTATCTTAGTTTAGAAGACAATCTTTTAAGAATTTTTGGCGGTGAACGCATTAAAACAATTATGGATCGTTTAGGAATACAAGAAGGCGAAAGCATAGAATCAAGAATTGTTACAAGAGCAGTTGAAAATGCACAAAAAAAGGTTGAAAGTTTGCATTTTGAAAGCAGGAAGCATTTATTAGAATATGATGATGTGGCAAATGAACAAAGAAAAACCATTTATCGTTACCGCAATGAGCTTTTGGATGAAAATTACGATATTAGAGCGAAAATTTCACAAAATATAGCTGAATATAGTGCAAATGTAATGAGTGATTATATTTCTGATGAACATGCAAGCAATATTAATTTTGAAAATTTACAAGCTAAAATTTTATATGAGTGTTCTACTCAAATCAATGAAGATGATTTTAAAGATTTAAGCATTATCCAAATACAAGATAAATTAAGTCAAATTCTTGAAAACTCTTATAATGATAAAATGTCAAGGCTTGATTTAAAACAATTGCGCAATATAGAGCGTATTTTGTATTTACAGGTTTTAGACAATGCTTGGCGTGAGCATTTGTATCAAATGGATATTTTAAAAACAGGAATAGGTTTGCGCGGATACAATCAAAAAGATCCCCTCGTAGAATATAAAAAAGAAAGCTATAATCTTTTCTTAGAGCTTGTAAATCGTATTAAATTTGATAGCATTAAACTTCTTTTTAGTGTACAATTTACCCAAGAAGAAGTGCAAAATTTAGAAAATAAAGCCAATCAAGAAAATGAAAGATTGTTTGAAAATTCTGTAGAGTTAGGATCTAATGAAGATAGACTTGGTGAAGCTGAATTTAAAAAAGTTCCTCGTAATGCCCCTTGTCCTTGTGGAAGTGGTAAAAAATTTAAAGAATGCCATGGAAAAAGTGGTCCTAAACAAGGTATTTTAGCTTGAAAAAAAGCATTTTAAAATATTTGCTTTTTAAATATTTAAGATTTGATAAAAAACAGCCTTTTATCAATCTTTCCATGCTTTTAGCTTTTTTAGGTGTTTGCGTGGGACTTTGTGTTTTACTTGTAGCTATGGCTATTATGAATGGTTTTGATAAGGAATTTGAAAAACGTTTTTTTATAATGAATTATCCTATTACTGTTTTACCTAAATTCTATGCTTTAGTTGATGATGATTTTGTAAAAGATTTAAGAAAAACATTTCCTGATTTACTTTTTAGCCCTTATATTAGCACTCAAGTAGTGGTTAAAGCAGAGGATCGTTTTGAAGGTGGTGTGCTTTTTGGAGTGCATTTTAATGATGAAAAAAAGATCAATGAAGTGTTTGCTAAGGCTTTAAAAGATGAAAATTTAAGTGGATTTGATATTCTCATAGGAAGTGAACTTGTTAATGAATTTGGTTTTAGAAAAAATGATAAATTGTCTTTGATCTTTTCAAATTTTAATCCTAATGGATTTTCTTTAATACCTCAAAGCAAACGTTTTAATATTAAGGCATATTTTACCTCAGGGCTTGCTTTTTATGATAAAGTTTATATGTATACTGATGTTGATGCTTTAAGAAAAGTGCTTGGAATGTCTCAAAATTCAAATTACAATGGGGTTCATGTCTATAGTAATGATGCTTTTAAAGATGCCCAAAAATTACAATCTTATTTGCAAAAAGATTATTTAGTAATAGGCTGGTGGGAGCAAAATAAAAATTTTTTTTCGGCTTTAAAGCTTGAAAAACGTGCTCTTTTTATAGTTTTAATGCTTATTATTTTAGTAGCAAGTTTAAATATAGTCAGTTCTTTGCTTATGATTGTAATGAATCGTCGTAATGAAATCGCACTTTTGCTTGCTTTAGGAGCTAGCAAAACAGAAATAAAAAAGACTTTTTTTGCCTTAGGTATGTTAATAGGTAGTAGCGGTATGATAGTAGGGATTGTGCTTGCTTTTGTAGCTTTATGGTTATTGGGTAATTTTGATATTATTAGCCTTCCTAGTGATGTTTATGGTACAAGCAAATTGCCTCTTGATTTGTCTATAATAGATTTTTCTTTAACTATTATTGGTGCTTTAATAATAATAGCTTTATCTTCTTTTTATCCAGCAAAAAAAGCAACACAAATAGATGTTTTAGAAACTTTAAGAAATGAATAGATGCTTAAACTGTTTTTCACTTTTTAGATCCTTTTTAAAATGATTCAATAAAGATACGAAAATTAACTTTTTATATTGTATTTTTCTAAACAATCTTGACAAATAAAGCTAATTGTGGCATAATCACATTTTTATTTTTTAAAATGTCTCGTTAGCTCAGCTGGTAGAGCATCTCCCTTTTAAGGAGGGGGCCGTTGGTTCGAATCCAACACGGGACACCATATTATAGGGTTATGACCCTTTCGTCTAGTGGCCCAGGACAACACTCTCTCTGTGTGGAAACAGAGGTTCAAATCCTCTAGGGGTCGCCAAAATTAGGTCGCTTAGCTCAGTTGGTAGAGCGCCACCCTTACAAGGTGGATGTCATAAGTTCGAGTCTTATAGCGACCACCATAAAAATGGATAAATTTTCTTCTTTACTTTGATGCAGCGGTAGTTCAGCTGGTTAGAATGCCGCCCTGTCACGGCGGAGGTCGCGGGTTCGAGCCCCGTCCGCTGCGCCATTTTTGTCTCGTTAGCTCAGCTGGTAGAGCATCTCCCTTTTAAGGAGGGGGCCGTTGGTTCGAATCCAACACGGGACACCATGTTTATAAGCTTGAGAGTACTTCAGAATGATGTTTTGTTTGGAAATAAAGCTTTAAATTAGGTCGCTTAGCTCAGTTGGTAGAGCGCCACCCTTACAAGGTGGATGTCATAAGTTCGAGTCTTATAGCGACCACCATAAAAATGGATAAATTTTCTTCTTTACTTTGAGTGCAGCGGTAGTTCAGCTGGTTAGAATGCCGCCCTGTCACGGCGGAGGTCGCGGGTTCGAGCCCCGTCCGCTGCGCCATTTATTAACAAGATAAGATCATTTACAATAAAGATTAAAAATAAGGAAAAAAATGTTTATCATTGGACATAAATTATTGAAAAATTCAGATTTTTCTTTTATTACAAAAAGAGAAGAAATTAAAGAAAAAAAGATTTATTGTATGGTTTATGATGAAAAATTGATTGCTTATTTGAAAGATTGTCATTTTGAATTTGCTATTTTAGTGCAAAATAAAGATGAAATATTTCTAGGTAATGCTTTGGGAGCGAAATTTTTGATTTTTGAGGACATAAAACTTGCCAAATTTGCAAGTGAGGTTGCAGAGTTTTATATCTTTGATAGTAGAATTTTGATGCTTGTTAATAGCTTAGAAAATTTTGAACAATTTTATAAATTAAAACTTGATGGAGTAATTTTAAAAAATATTATTTCTAATTTTTCTGAATTTAAAAATAAATAAGCAAATCTAGTTTGGATTATAATAAAATCCAAACTAAAATCGGTATAGAAATAAAAGCAAAAAGTACTCCAAAAGCTACAGCACTCACAGCTAAATTACTATCTAGTTTTGCTTTCATTATTATAGCTGCTGTTAAGGTCATAGTAGGAGTTGCACTTTCTATAATTGCAACTATGGCAGAGGTATTTAATTTAAATCCAAATAGTTTTAAACAGCAAATAAAAATTATCGGAGTTAAAATCATTTTTGCAAAGATAACAAGGATTGTAGGCTTGTAAGCTGTTTTTATAGCCATAAAACCAAGCCCTAAACCTATAGCAAAAAGTGCTAAAGGAGTTGCTGTTCCTCCAAATAAACGTATAGGCGTGAAAATAAAATCAGGCAAGGTAATGAATTTACATAAAAAACCAAAAAATAAAGCCAAAAAAGGAGGGAAAGTAAGAATTTTTTTAATATGAACTGCTAAATTGACTTTTTTGCCATTTCCTAAAGAAAGTATAAAAGGCCCAAAAAGAGAAATAGGCAAGGTTGTAGCTAAAGCATCATAAAGTATAACTTCTGCGCTAAATTGCGGATCTTCAAAAATTCCTGTGATAATAGGCATGCCTAAGAAAATAGTATTTCCAAAACAAGAAAGTAAAAACATGCTAATTAAAGTAGCTTTAGAAAAATTGCATATTTTTCCAATGATAAGGACTAAGCATCCTGAAAATATGCAACTAAAAAAACCTATAAAAATTAAAATTATCAATGAAAAATCAAAATTTAAATGATAAGCTTTATCAAAAATTAAACAAGGTAGAGCAAAAGCAACAGTAAAATCCAAAAAAGTTCTGGCTTGTTTTTGTTTTAAAACACCTGTTTTTTTTGCGAAATAACCCCCTGCAAGTAAAACAAAAATTGTAAATAATGGTAGAAAAATAAACACTTTTCATCCTTCTTTAAAGATGATTTTAAAATGGATAGAATTATAATCTTTATAGTTAAAAAAAATCTTAAATATTCTTAAGTTTTATAAAAATATTGTTGTAGATTTGAAGGATAAACTTAGCTATTGATATTTTGAGTTTTTAGGATTTATCAATCAAAGATTTTAAATTATTATAATGTTTTTTACTAGATTTATAAAAATGTATTAGAAGATTTTATAAAAAATATTTTATTTGAAAGATAAGTATTATGGTGCGGTTAGCGAGATTCGAACTCGCACACGCGGAGCGCACCACCCCCTCAAGATGGCGTGTCTACCAATTCCACCATAACCGCAATCAAAATAAAGCCTAAAAAGGCTTTTTAAATCATTGTACAACTATAAAAGGATTTGCATAAAGTACTATAAGTGCAATAACAAGAGCATAAATAACTTGTGCTTCTATCATTGCTAAAGCAATAAACATTGTTGTCATCAGTTTGGCTCCAAGACCTGGATTTCTAGCAGTTCCTGCTATAGTTGCTGCTGCGGTATTTCCCATACCAATAGCACCACCAAGTGCTGCAACGCCAAGACCTAAGCCCGCTGCAAGAACTGAAAATGCTTTAATCCATACGTTAATAGCTTCTTGTTCTACTGGAGTATTTGTTTCACTTGCGAAAACTACTGCTGTGCATGCTAATAATAAAAAAACTAATTTTTTCATTATTTAAACCTTTCTTTAAAATATTGATAAATTATTTTTAATTTTTAAATCAGTTCGGCTTGCGTATCCCTACTTAAGATTTAAAAATGAATTAAAATAATAGCTAAAACTATCTTTATTTTTATTGAAATTTACAAAATTTCACATTTTTGAATAAAATTGCTTTGTTTTTAATAAAGGTTAAAACTTTTTTTGCTTTAATAATATTTTAAAATAATTTTTTATGAAATAAGGTTGTCACATTGGATTCTAAATTTTCAAAAATAGGTTTTGTTCTAGCAGTGGCGGGATCTGCTGTAGGATTAGGTAATGCTTGGAAATTTCCGACATTAGTAGGGCAAAGTGGAGGATCAGCTTTTATTTTACTTTATATTATGCTTACCTTAGGTGTAGGCTTTGTTATATTTTTGGCTGAGTTAAGTATTGGTAAGATTAGTGAAAAAGATCCTGTAAATGCTTATGAAAGATTAGCACCTTCAAATAAAAAGGCTTGGTCTTGCGTGGGTTTTACAATGATAGGAGCGATTTTAATTGTTTCTTTTTACATTTTGGTTATTGCTTGGATACTTAAGTATGCTTTTTTAAGTGTAAGTGGAGCTTTGCCTATGGATTTGCAAGCAAGCAAAGCACAATTTGGAATTTTAACAAGTGAAGATTTCATCAGTCAATTTATTTGTTTTACTTTGGTTTTTTTCAGTGTTTTTTATATAGTTTCTAAGGGTGTTAAAAATGGTATTGAAAAATTAAATATTTGGATGATGCCTTCTTTGTTTATTTTATTGCTTTTAATGCTTATTTATGCTATAAGTAAAGAAGGTTTTATGATGGCGACTCGTTTTCTTTTTATACCTGATTTTTCTAAGATTCATATTTCTAATATTCTTGAGGCTTTAGGACTTGCATTTTTTAGTCTTTCTTTGGGTGTTGGAACTATTATTACTTATTCTGCGAGTTTGCCCGATAGGACTAATTTTATCACTAGTACTTTAAATATTATTTTTATCAATCTTTTAGTGGGTTTATTAATGGGTTTGGTGGTTTTTACTTTTATTTTTGAATTTGGCTATGATCCTAATCAAGAAGGCCCCGGACTTGTTTTTATTTCTTTAGCAACTTTATTTGAAAAACTTGGAGTCATGGGTCATGTTTTTGGAGCTGCATTTTTTATTTCTTTGATTTTTGCAGGTATTACTTCAGCTATTTCTATGGTAGAGCCTTTTGCTTTTTATCTTATTAATACTTTTAATATGAGTCGTAAAAAAGCTGTGATTTTAATAGCTATTATTGTTTATATTTTAGGAATGCTATGTATTTTATCTTCTTTAAAAGATACACAATTTCATATTTTTGGAGTAAGTTTTTTTGATTTTCTTGATAGTATTTCAAGTAAAATTATCATGCCTTTGGGTGGAATTTTAGCTTCTATATTTGTGGGTTTTATCATGAAAAAAGAAGCTTTAAAAATTTTATTTGAACCTTATATGAAAGGTCTATTTTTTGAGCTTTGGTATGTATTTTTAAGGTTTATTTCTCCTTTGGCTGTAGTTGTGGTTATGATAGTTGCATTATTAAAGTGAATTAAAAAGACTATGAGAACATATTTTTCAAAAATAGGTTTTATTTTAGCTGTTGCTGGAGGAGCTATAGGCTTAGGCAATGCTTGGAAATTCCCTACTTTAAGTGCGGAAAATGGGGGTTTTATTTTTGTGCTTTTATATTTATTTTTTACTTTAAGCATAGGTTTTAGTATTTTTTTAGCTGAAGTAGCTATGGGACGTTTGAGTAAAAGTGATTTGGCTAATGCTTATTCAAGTCTTGCTATAAGTCATGGCAAAAGATGGCGTTATGCTGGGATTTTCATGCTAGGTGGGATTTTTGTTCTTTCTTTTTATTTGGTCATTATGGGATGGGTTTTAAAATACACTTTAAGCAGTCTTTATTATCTTCCTAAAAGCTTAGAAGAAGCAAAGATTAATTTTCATACTTTAATCAGCAGTGATTTATCAAGTTCTGCTTTTTTCTTTATTTTATCTTTTTTTCTTACTTTGTTTATTGTGTCTAAAGGTTTGATTAAAGGCATTGAAAAGTTAAATCTTATTATTATGCCTATTTTGTTTTTAATGCTTCTTTTTATGTTGTTTTATTGCATGAGTTTTCAAAAGAGTTTTGCAAGAGCATTTTCTTATCTTTTTTATCCTAATATTTTGTATTTTAAATTAAGTTCCATTGCAGAAGCTTTAGGGCTTGCATTTTTTACTTTGTGTTTGGGTATAGGTTGTATAGTTACTTATTCTGCTGCATTAAATAAAAAGACTAATTTTATTAGAAGTTCTGTATATATTGTTTTGATTAATTTATTTATTTCTTTTATTATGGGGATTATTGTTTTTACTTTCATTTTCGAATTTGGAACTCATCCTTATACTGAAGGTGCTGGCATTGTTTTTATCTCTTTAATAAGTTTGTTTAATCAACTTGGAACTTTAGGGCATGGTTTAGCATTTTGCTTTTTTTTAGCACTTTTTTTTGCAGGTATTACTTCAGCTATTTCTATGATAGAGCCTTTAACTTCTTATATGATTAATAATTATAAAATTTCTCGTCTTAAGGCTTTGTTTTTTATAGGATTTTTTGTTTTTGTTTTAGGTAACGCTTGTATTTTGTCTTTAAATTCTGATTTTTCGTCTATGCTGAGTTTTTTTGGTAAAGATTTTTTTACTTTATTAGACAAAGTTACTTCTAATTTTTTATTACCTCTTGGGGCTATAGTAAGTTCTATATTTGTGGGTTTTTTTATGGATCAAAAAAAGATTTATAAGATTTTCTCTCAATTTATAAGCAGAGAAATTTTTCTAGTTTGGCTGTTTTTTATCCGTTTTATATCCCCTGTGGCGATAATTTTGGTAATGTGTTATCAAATTTTTGTATAATAAAAATATATTTTTTTCAAGGAAAACAAATGGCTAAAAAATTCATCGATATAATGGACACAAGCTTTAGGGATGGTTTTCAATCTGTTTATGGAGCTAGGGTTTTAATGGATGATTTTTTTCCTGCTGTTGAAGCAGCCAAACAAGCAGGTATTACACATTTTGAATTTGGCGGTGGAGCTAGATTTCAAAGTTTGTATTTTTATCTTAATGAAGATGCCTTTACCATGATGGATAAATTCAGATCCCTTGTGGGAAAAGAAGCTAATTTGCAAACTTTAGCAAGAGGCGTAAATACTGTTACTTTAGATACAGGAAGCAAAGAACTCATTGATTTGCATGCAAAATTGTTTGCAAAACATGGTACAACAACTATAAGAAATTTTGATGCACTCAATGATGTAAATAATCTAAAATTTAGTGGAGAATGTATAGTAAAACACGGTTTAAAGCATGAAATTACTATTACTTTAATGGATTTGCCTTTAAATTGTAAAGGCGCACATGATCTTGCTTTTTATGAAAAAATATTAAAAGAAATTTTAAAAGCAGAAATTCCTTTTCATAGCCTTTGTTTTAAAGATGCTAGTGGGACTTCAAATCCAAATAAAATTTATCAAACCATTAAAATGGCTAGAAAAATTTTGCCTCAAAATACACATATAAGACTTCATACGCATGAAACTGCTGGAGTGAGTGTAGCTTGCTATCTTGCAGCACTTCAAGCAGGGGTTGATGGTATAGATCTTGCTGCAGCTCCTGTAAGCGGCGGTACTTCTCAGCCTGATATTTTAACTATGATGCATGCTGTAAAAGGACAAAATTACGATCTTGGTGGTCTTGAAGAAGAGGCAATTTTAAAATATGAAGAAGTTTTAAAAGATTGTTTAAAAGAATATTTTTTACCCCCTGAAGCAACTATGGTAAATCCACTTATCCCCTTTTCTCCTATGCCAGGAGGAGCTTTAACAGCAAATACTCAAATGATGCGAGATAATAATATTTTGGATAAATTTCCTCAAGTTATTCATGCTATGCGTGAAGTAGTTGAAAAAGGGGGTTTTGGCACTTCTGTGACTCCTGTTTCTCAATTTTATTTCCAACAAGCTTTTAATAATGTTATGTTTGGTTCTTGGAAGAAAATTGCAGAAGGTTATGGTAAAATGGTGCTTGGGTATTTTGGAAAAACTCCAGTTGCCCCAGATACTGATATTGTAAAACTTGCTTCAAAGCAGTTAAATCTAGAGCCTACTACAGAGCTTGCTATAGATATAGCTGATAAAGATGAGACAAAAAGCATAGCCTATGTTAAATCTTTACTTAAAAAAGAAGGTATAAATACAAGCGAAGAAAATATTTTTATCGCAGCAGCTTGTAAGGAAAAAGGCATAGCATTTTTAAAAGGCGAAATAAAGGTAAATATACGCAAAAATCATGTCGTAGCAAAATCACCTAGCCTTGATGAAAATAAATTTACCGTTGCAGTAAATGGCAATAAATATCATGTTGAAGTAAGTTATGGTTTTGATAAAGATGTGAATATCAAAAGTGCAAAAAAAGTAGAAGAAAATAAAAACATTTCTTCTTCGGATTTAAAGACCTTTGCAAATGTAGAAAATGAAATTTTAGCAGACATTTCAGGTAGTGTCTTTAAAATTTATATCAATGAAGGTGAAGAAGTAAAATCAGGACAAGTTATTATGATTTTAGAAGCAATGAAAATGGAAATTGAAATAAATGCTTCAAAAGATGGTGTTATTTCAGAACTTTGTGTTAAAATAGGTGATATGGTTAGTGAAGGACAAATTTTAGCTATTTATAAAAATTAAAGCGAGGGAAAATGGAAAAATTTAATAATTTAGGTATAGAAAATATAAAAACAGTTTTTCATAATTTAACTTATGAAGAGTTAAATGCACATGAAAAAGCTAATAATGAAGGTTTAAGTACTGATAATGGTGCTTTTTGTGTTGATACAGGGATTTTTACAGGAAGAAGTCCTAAGGATAAATATTTTGTTAAGCAAGACCCTTCAAGTAAATATATTGCCTGGGGAAAGGTTAATCAAGCCATCACAAAAGAATTATTTGACAAGCTTTTAAATAAAGCAAAAAAAGAATTAAGCGGAAAAGAAATTTATGTTCAAGATGCTTTTTGTGGTGCTTCTTTACAAAGTCGTAAAGCTATAAGATTTGTGACTGAGGTTGCATGGCAAGCACATTTTGTAAAAAACATGTTTATACGCCCTAATTCTAAGGAACTTGAAGATTTTAAAGCCGATTTTATCGTTTATAATGCTTGTAAATGCACTAATGAAGATTATAAAAAAGACGGTTTAAATTCTGAAGTTTTTGTGATTTTTAACATGGAAGAAAATATAGCAGTTATTGGTGGAACTTGGTATGGCGGAGAGATGAAAAAAGGAATTTTTTCTATGATGAATTATTGGTTGCCGCTTGAAAATAAACTTTCTATGCATTGTAGTGCTAATGTAGGAGAAAAAGGTGATGTGGCATTATTTTTTGGGCTTAGTGGTACAGGAAAAACTACGCTTTCAACAGATCCAAAAAGAAAGCTTATAGGTGATGATGAGCATGGTTGGGATGATGAGGGTGTGTTTAATTTCGAAGGGGGTTGTTATGCTAAAACAATCAATCTTAATCCTGAGTATGAGCCAGAAATTTATGGCGCTATTAAGAAAAACGCACTTTTAGAAAATGTAGTTTTAAAAGCAGATGGAAGTGTAGATTATGCTGATGCTTCAAAGACAGAAAATACAAGAGTTTCTTATCCTATTGATCATATTCAAAACCATGAGCTTAGTTTAAAAGCAGGGCATCCACAAAATATCATTTTTTTAAGTGCTGATGCTTTTGGTGTCTTGCCTCCTGTAAGCAAGCTTGGTAAAGAACAAGCTATGTATTATTTTTTAAGTGGATATACAGCAAAGCTTGCAGGGACAGAAAGAGGTGTTAGTGAACCTCAAGCGACTTTTTCGGCTTGTTTTGGAGAGCCTTTTATGCCTTTGCATCCTACAGTTTATGCAAGATTGCTTGGAGAAAAAATTCATAAACATAATGTAAATGTTTATCTTGTTAACACAGGTTGGAGTGGAGGAAGCTATGGTGTGGGTAAAAGAATGAGTATCCAAGTCACTAGAGCTTGCATTAATGCTATTTTAGATGGAAGCATTTCTCAATGTGAATTTGAAAATTTTGAAGTTTTTAATTTAGCCATTCCTAAAGCTTTAGAAGGGGTGGAAAATATCTTTTTAAATCCTATAAATACTTGGTCAGATAAGAATGCTTATACAAATACAAGAGATCAATTAGCTAAGATGTTTGTGCAAAATTTCAAGCGTTACGAAGATGTTAAAGAAGGATTAGAATTCAGTCAATTTGGACCTAAAATTTAAGGTGTTTTAATGAAAAATGAAATGTGGTCTGGACGTTTTAGCGCTGCAAGTGATAAGCTTTTAGAAGAATTTAATGTAAGTTTGCACGTAGATAAATTTTTATTTCAAGAAGACATACAAGGATCTATTGCACATGCTAGTATGCTTGAAAATTGTGGTATTTTGACTAAAGAAGAATTAAAAGCCATTGTTAAAGCTTTAAATCAAATCAAATTAGAAATAGAACAAGGGCAATTTATTTTCGATCTTAAAGATGAAGATATCCACATGGCTATAGAAAAACGTCTTAGCCAAATTATAGGCAGTGAAATTGGTGGAAAATTACACACCGCAAGAAGTAGAAATGATCAAGTGGCAACAGATTTTAAGCTTTATACAAAAAAAGCCCATGTTGATCTTATCTTGCTTTTAAAAGAACTCATCCAGACCATACTTTCTCATGCAAAAATTCATAAAAATACTATAATGCCTAGTTTTACACATTTACAACATGCCCAAATAGTGAGTTTTTCATTTTATATTTTAGCTTATGCTTTTATGTTTATGCGTGATATTAAACGCTTGCAAAACAGTTTAGAACTTGCAGACTTTTCTCCGCTTGGATCTTGTGCATGTGCAGGGACTAGCTATAAGACTGATCGTAATTTTAGTGCTAAAATCTTAGGTTTTAAAAATATCATGCCAAATGCCATGGATGGGGTTAGCGATAGGGATTTTGCTCTTGATTTGCTTTATGATATAGCCCTTATTTTTACTCACACTTCAAGACTTTGTGAAGAAATGATTTTATTTTCTAGTTCAGAATTTGGATTTTTAAGTATAAGTGATAGTTTTTCTACAGGAAGTTCTATTATGCCTCAGAAAAAAAATCCCGATGTTTGTGAACTTATACGCGGAAAAACAGGTCGTGTTTATGGGAATTTAATTTCTCTTTTAACTACCATGAAAGCTTTGCCTTTAGCGTATAATAAAGACATGCAAGAGGATAAAGAAGCATTGTTTGATAGTGTAAAAACTGCAAAAGAAAGCTTGATTATCTTAAATGCTTTGTTAAAAGAAGTGCAAGTTAATAAAGAAAATATGGCTCAAGCTTGTAAAAAAGGGCATTTATTAGCCACTGATTTGGCTGATTACTTGGTGAATGAAAAAAACATCCCCTTTAGAAAGGCACATTTTATTGTAGGTAGTGTTGTAGCACAGGCTGAAAAAGATAAAATTGACATAAGTCAGATTAAAGATCTTTCAAAAATCAATCCTATCTTTGATCAAAAAGCTATGAAATGTTTAAATTTCGAACATTCCTTAAATGCTAAGCAAAGTGAAGGTTCTAGTTCTGTTGCAAGTGTGGAAAAACAAATACAAATTCTAGAAAATTTTATCGCTTCTTTATAGAAAAATCTTTAGACATTAAATCTAAAATGGATAATATCTCCGTCTAAAACGACATAGTCTTTACCTTCAAGTCGCAATTTTCCTGCTTCTTTAACACCATTTTCGCCTTTGTAGGTAATATAATCTTCATAAGAAATAACTTCTGCTTTGATAAATCCTCTTTCAAAGTCGTTGTGAATAGCACTTGCAGCTTTTGGGGCTTTCCAACCTTGTTTAATAGTCCAAGAACGTACTTCAACAACACCTGCTGTAAAATAGCTTATGAGTCCAAGTTTTGTAAAAGCAGTGCGAATGATTTGTTCTAATCCACTTTCTTTTACTCCTAAAGATTTTAATAATTCTTCGCTTTCTTCATCACTTAAATCTATAAGCTCTTCTTCAATTTTTGCACAAAGCTTGATGACTTCATGATTGTTTTTTTGGGCATATTCTTTAAGAGTTTGTACGTATTTGTTATCTTGATTGATACCTTGTTCATCGACATTAGCACCATAGATAACTTCTTTAGCAGAAAGCAGTCTTAATTCTTTGTTTAAAGCTTGATAGAGTTCATTATCTTTTTGAGGGTAGCAGCTAGCACTTAAGCCTTTGTTAAGATGCTCTAGCAAAGAATATGCTAAATCTAAATTTTCTTGTGCATTTTTTTGTTTAGTTTTTACTTCTTTGTTAAGTTTTTCTATTTTTTTACTAACTTGTTCTATGTCTGCTAAAATAAGTTCTGTATTAATGATTTCTACATCGCGTAAGGGATCTATTTTGCCTTCAACATGGGTGATGTTTTCTTCATCAAAGCAACGCACTATATGTAAAATCACTTCTGTTTCTCTAATGTTTGATAAAAATTTATTGCCTAAACCTTCTCCCTTGCTTGCACCTTTAACCAATCCTGCAATATCAACAAATTCTATTAAAGAATGCACAATCCTTTCAGGTTTGACTATTTTTGCGAGTTCATTGAGTCTTAAATCAGGCACTTTAACCATAGCCTTATTAGGCTCTATAGTGCAAAAAGGATAATTTGCACTTTGAGCATTTTGGGTTTTGGTTAAAGCATTAAAAGTCGTTGACTTCCCTACATTAGGAAGTCCTACGATGCCTACACTTAAATTCATGAATTTTTCCTTAACATTTCTATTAGATAATTAACACACATTCTCACTCCAGCACCACCTGCGCCAAAGCTAGAATATCCCCATGATTTTTCTATATAAGCAGGACCTGCTATATCAAGATGCAGCCATTTATCTTTATATTCTTTACGTATGAATTTATCTAAAAACAATCCCGCTGTAAGCGCTCCACCATAACGACTAGAAGAGGTATTGCTAACATCAGCAATATTTGATTTTATCAATTCTCTAAGGTAAGGGTTGAAGTGTAAAACGGTAGCATATTCTCCGCTGTTTTTAGAACTAAGATAAAAATCATTTTGCAATTGTTCATTATTTCCCATGATAGCACTTGTAAATTCTCCAAGTCCCACAACGCAAGCTCCTGTAAGCGTTGCCATATCAATGAGTAAATCAGGTTTTAAATCTTGTGCAAAAGAAAGACAATCAGCCAAAACCAAGCGTCCTTCAGCATCAGTATTTCTTACTTCTATGCTTATACCTTCGCGTGAAATTAAAACATCATCAGGTTTATAAGCATTTTCCCCTATCATATTTTCAGTTGCTCCTAGTATACAATGCACTTCTAAATCTAAGCAAAGTTCAGCCACAGCTTTGATAATGCCCATAGCCGCTGCGGCCCCACTTTTATCAGCTTTCATAGTAAGCATATAATCAGCAGGCTTTAAGCTTAAGCCTCCGCTATCGTAGGTTAAACCTTTTCCTACAAACACAATGCGTTTTTTTGAATTTTTAGCTTTGTAGCTAAGATGGATAAGGCGAGGAGGATGTACAGAAGCACGATTAACCGCTAAAAAAGCATGCATTTTTTCTTTGGCTAAAAATTTTTCATCATAAATCACACAAGTGATATTTTTGTTTTCTTTGGCTAAATTTTGTGCATCTTGTGCCATTTTTAAAGGAGTGTAAATTTCAGGAATTTCATTGACTATATTTTTAGTGAAATTACTTGCATTTGCTAGGATTTTTCCACGTTCTAAGCCTATTTTTGCTTCATCGTGATTAAATGTTTTAGCATTTATTTCTTCACTTGAGATGATAAATTTTTCTAAAGTGCTTGTTTTTTTATCTTTTTTATACTTATCAAATTTGTAGGATGCAAAAAGAACCCCTTCTACCAAAGATGCAAAGCTTTTTACAACACACTCTCCTACTATACTAGGAAGTTTTACGCTTTTAATATTGAGTTTTTCAAGGTTTTTATAAGCCATGCAAAGCGATAATCTTATATCCTCATAAGCAAGACTTTTAAGTTCTACATATAATTTTTTGTTATTTAAATCAAGCAAAGCACCTTCGCCTTCATAATTGTTTAATTTAAAAAAATCTTTTTCTTTATCTAATTTTTTCAAATTTTTATTTTGTATGAAAATGATTTCAAAATCCGCTTTAATTGATTCTAATTTTTTATTATTTAATTCAAATTTCATAATTTTTTCCTTTTATTCTTAAGTATAGCTTTTTCCATTTGTTTAAATCCAAACAATAAAAAAGACAAAAACATTATAATAATAATAGCCGCATAATACCAATTGGTTTCTGCCCAAGCTACCATTTGCCAAATTTTTTCACCAAAATACCAAGCTAAAAGTATGGTAATTGCTGCCCAAACCCAAGCGCTTAAAAGATTAATAATAGCAAATTTTTTAGCACTATAGCGTGTAATGCCTATACTCATAGGAATGATGGTTCTAAAACCATACATATAACGCTGTATGAAAATAATAGGCCAACCAAAGCGTTGCAATAATAAATGTGCCACTGCAAATTTACGCCTTTGAGTTTTAAGCTTTTTTTGTATATAGCGTTTATTATATCTTCCTATGTAAAAATAAATTTGATCGCCGACAAAACCGCCAAGTCCAGCTATAAAAACAACTAAACCTAAATTCACATGTCCTTGATGAGCGAAAATTCCTGCTAAAACCAAGGCAAGTTCCCCTTCTAAAATACACCATAGAAAAATGATAATATAAGCTAAGTCTTTGTACTGGTAAAGTAAATTTTTTAAAAATTCTTCCATTTTCGCCTTTCTACAAATGAAGTTAAAAAACTAAATTTCTAAAACACTATAAACTGAAGTGAGTTTTTCAAGTTTACTAGCACCCTTTAAATCTTTAAGATTGATTAAAAAGCATGCTTCAATACACTTTCCGCCGGCTTTTTCTATGAGTTTATGAGAAGCTATGGCTGTTCCTCCTGTTGCTATTAAATCATCTACTAATAAAACTTTTGCATTTTGAGTATTTTTAAATGCATCTTTGTGGAGTTCTATTTTATCGCTTCCATATTCAAGTTCGTATTCACAATTAAAAGTTTCAAAAGGAAGTTTTCCTGGTTTTCTAATAGGTACAAAAGGAAGATTTAGTTTCGCACAAATCATTGATGCAAAAATAAAGCCTCTGCTTTCTGTTCCCACTATGAAGTCTAAATTATAGCTTTGATAACGCTCTTTTAGGTGTTTAAGTAAGAAATTTAAAGCTTTTTTATCATTAAGTAGAGTAGTAATATCTCTAAAAATAATCCCTTTTTTAGGAAAATCAGGGATGATTCTAATACTATTGAGTAAATATTTTTGTTCTTCTTGGGTTAATTTTATCATAATAAGGCCTCAATTTTTGCTTCTAGTTCTTTAATTCTTTGTCTTAATTTATCATTTTCTAAACGGTATTGAGAATTCCTTGTTCTTAAAGAAGTAAGATCTGCTTTTATTTTGTTAAGTTCTTCTGTAAGTATGTCTATGTTTCCAAGACTTCTTTGAAGTTGGATTTGTAGTTTTCTAATAACAATTTCAGTATCATCAAGATTATTTTTAATAAAATCTTTTGATGTTTTTTCTTTACTAAGTAGAGTTTTATAGTAAAATAACATAACAATTAAATAAATGGTTGCGCAAATTAGCACAGTTGAAATAAGCCAATTTGTAAACATTATATTTTTACCTCTATTTTTTGGATTCTTTGCGTATGCCTTCCTTCTTCAAAAGGAGTTTGGATGAATTTTTCTATAAGATTTATAGCAAGTTCTATTCCTATTAATCTTCCTCCAAGTGCTAAAACATTTGCATCATTGTGTTTTCTTGCAAGTTCCGCACTTAGGGTTTCATTGCATAAAGCACAGCGAATATTTTTATGCCGATTTGCTGCTATAGAGATTCCAATACCGCTTCCGCAAATAAGTATGCCAAAACTTTTATCATTTATTTTAGAGGCAAGTAAATGAGCATAATCAGGATAATCGCAATTGATATAGTTGTTTGTGCCAAGATCTTCAAAATTGATTTTTTTTTCTTTCAAAAAAAAGCAAATTTTTTCTTTTAATTCCAAGCCCGCATGATCGCTAGCAATGTAAATTTTTTCCCTAAGCATAGTTTCTCACATGTAAAATCAAGATTTAAGAATTCTATTTTACCATATTAAATTATAAAAATAGCTTTTCTTTTTCAAAAATAAGTTTTATTTTTTTTAAATTATGTTAGAATTATGTGATAAAAAAAATAAAATTTTAATGACATTAAAAAGGGGAAAATGGAATGAATCTCATACTCATAGGATCTTCTACTGGGGGCCCCAATCAACTCAAATTTCTTTTAAAAGATATTGATATAAAAAGCACTTGTGTGGTTATAGCCCAGCATATGAGTGCTAATTTTATCCCATCTTTTGTAGGCCAATTTAATAAAGAAGCTTTTAGTGAAGTGTGTTTATTAAATGATAAAGAAATATTAGGCAGTAAAATTTATGTTTGTCCTAAAAATACTGTTTTATCTGGAAATTTAAACATCATAGCCACTTGGCAAGATATAGCATCGAGTTTTAAGCCGAGTGTGGATTTGCTTTTCCATTCTGCAGTATCTTTAACCAAAACCAATAAAATCTTAGCTATTATTTTAACTGGGATGGGGGATGATGGTGCTAAGGGTTTGTTTGAACTTTATAAAACAGGAGTAAAATGTTTATGCGAAAATGAAGCAGATAGCGTAGTTTATGGAATGCCAAAAAGAGCAAAAGAGATAAATCCTTATTTAAAATCTCAAAGTTTAAAAGAGATTAAAAAAGAAATTCTCAATTTTATCAATCAAGCTTGATATAGCTTAAATAGGAAGGAAAATAAAATGATTCCTAGTGAATTAGAACTTAATGAATTTGTAAGAATAATTAATGAGTTAAGCGGTATTGATTTAACAGATAAAAAAAACATACTAGCTTTGAAATTAAATAAATTTCTTGAAGGAACCAATACTAAAAATTTTTCAGACTTTTTAGCAAAATTAAAGATCAATAAACAACTTAAGCAAGAAACTCTAGATTTCATCACCATAGGCGAGACTTATTTTTTAAGAGAATTGGTGCAATTAAAAGAAATCATTTATTATGCTAAAACTTTAGAAAAAAGAGTCAATATCTTAAGTGCTCCTTGCTCAAGTGGCGAGGAGGTTTATTCTCTTGCTTTATTAGCTGCACAAAATTTTATAAAAGATATGTATATTTTAGGCATTGATATTAATTCTCATGCTATTGAAAAGGCTAAATTAGCTAAATATCAAGGAAGAACTTTGCAACGCTTAAGTGAAAGAGAGAAAATAAAATTTTTCTCAGAAAGCGAAGATAAATTTTATATTATTAATAAAAATGAATTTTGCACCTGTCAATTTGAACTTTGCAATGTATTTGAAGAAAAATTTTTAAGATTAGGAAAATTTGATATTATAGCCTCTAGGAATATGATCATTTATTTTGATCATGAATCGAAATTAAAACTCATGGAACGGTTTCATAAAATTTTAAACAATAAAGGCAGACTCTATGTCGGCAATGCTGATTTGATCCCTGAAACTGTATATTTTAAGAAGGTTTTTTCTCCAAAAGGCGTTTACTATGAAAAAATTTGATTTTTTCTATTACTAAAAGTTACATTTTCGAAATTATCAGTAAAATAAGTTACATTTTTAAAGTAATTTTGCTTATTTAAATGATACAATAAATTTGTAGTTAAATACAAGGAAAAATTTTGATTAAATTAAATAATGTTAATAAATATTATGGAACTCATCATGTCCTTAAAAATGTTAATCTTACAGTTAAAGAAGGCGAAAAACTTGTTATCATAGGTCCTAGTGGAAGCGGTAAAAGCACTACTATCCGTTGTATGAATGGGCTTGAAGAAGTCAGTTCTGGTGAAGTGCTAGTAAATAATCTTATTGTAAATCATAAAAATAAAATTGAAATTTGTAAAAAATATTGTGCTATGGTGTTTCAGCATTTTAATTTATATCCTCATATGACAGTTTTGCAAAATCTTATTTTAGCTCCCATGAAGCTTCAAAAAAAATCCAGAAAAGAAGCAGAAGAAATAGCCTTTCAATACCTTAAAGTCGTAGGTTTAGTAGATAAAGCAAATGTCTATCCCATAACACTTTCAGGCGGACAACAACAGCGCGTTGCTATAGCTAGATCCCTTTGTACAAAAAAACCTTATATTTTATTTGATGAACCCACTTCAGCCCTTGATCCAGAAACCATACAAGAAGTTTTAGATGTAATGAAAGAAATTTCTCATCAAAGCAATACTACCATGGTCGTTGTCACACATGAAATGGGCTTTGCTAAAGAAGTAGCTGATAGGATCATCTTTATGGAAGATGGAGCTATAGTAGAGGAAAATACCCCTAATGAGTTTTTTTCAAATCCAAAAACCGAAAGAGCAAAACTCTTTTTAGGGAAAATTCTTAAAAATTAATTAAATTAAAAGGAGAAAACATGGTTTTTAGAAAATCTTTATTAAAGTTTGTAGTTTTTGCTTTAGGTGCTTTTGTCGCATTTAATAATGCTAATGCCGCAGAAGGAAAGCTTGAAGCTATTAAAGCAAAAGGACAATTAGTTGTCGGTGTGAAAAATGATGTTCCTCATTATGCTTTACTTGATCAAGCTACAGGTGAAATTAAAGGTTTTGAAGTTGATATTGCAAAATTATTAGCTAAAAGTATATTAGGAGATGATAAGAAACTAAAATTAATTGCAGTAAATGCTAAAACAAGAGGTCCTTTGCTTGATAATGGTAGTGTAGATGCGGTTATAGCAACTTTTACCATTACTCCAGAAAGAAAGAAAATTTATAATTTTTCACAACCTTATTATCAAGATGCTATAGGGCTTTTAGTTTTAAAGGAAAAAAATTATAAATCTTTAGCAGATATGAAAGGGGCAAATATAGGTGTAGCTCAAGCTGCAACTACGAAAAAAGCTATAGGTGAAGCTGCTAAACAAATCGGTGTTGATGTTAAATTTAGCGAATTTCCTGATTATCCAAGTATAAAAGCAGCTTTGGATGCTAAAAGAGTGGATGCATTTTCTGTGGATAAATCAATCTTGTTAGGTTATGTGGATGATAAAAGTGAAATTTTACCCGATAGCTTTGAACCACAAAGCTATGGTATAGTGACAAAAAAAGACGATCCTGATTTTGCAAAATATGTTGATGATTTTGTAAAAAACCATGAAAGCCAAATCAATGATTTAGTCAAAAAATGGGGGTTATAATGAATGAGAGCCTAGGTTTTGTTGATGATTTAAAACAAATTCTTAGCTCTTGGGGCTTATACGATGAAAATAGTATAAGTCCTTTTGCAGTATGGAAATTTTTAGACGTTTTAGAAAATAAAGATACTTTTATCAATGGTTTTATTTATACTTTAGAAGTAAGTGTGCTTGCTTTGTTTATAGCTGTAATTTTTGGCACTATAGGCGGGGTTATAGCTACTAGTAGATTTGCAATTCTTAGGGCTTATACTAGAATTTATGTAGAGCTTTTTCAAAATATTCCTTTAGTCATACAAATTTTCTTTTTATTTTATGCTTTACCTTTTTTAGGTATAAGATTAGATATATTTACTATTGGTGTATTAGGCGTTGGGGCTTATCATGGTGCTTATGTAAGCGAGGTTGTTAGAAGTGGGATTTTAGCTGTGCCCAGGGGGCAATTTGAAGCTTCTGCTTCTCAAGGTTTTACTTACATCCAGCAAATGCGCTATATCATCATCCCCCAAACTATCAAAATCATCTTACCACCCATGACAAATCAAATGGTCAATCTCATTAAAAACACTTCTGTGTTATTAATCATAGGTGGAGCTGAATTAATGCACTCAGCTGATAGTTATGCCGCTGATTATGGAAATTATGCACCAGCTTATATATTTGCTGCAATTTTATATTTTATAATTTGTTATCCTTTGGCTTATTTTGCAAAGACTTATGAAAATAAATTAAAAAAAGCACATTTAACCAGGTAAAGGGTCCTTTATGGAAAATATTTTTAATACTCATAATATTGAATTTTTAATGCAAGGTCTATTTCTTAGTTTGAAAATAGCCTTAGCCACTTGTATTATTTCAATTGTTTTTGGTACTTTTTTAGCTATAACCAAAAATTATGGTGATAGATTAAGTAGATTTTTAGCTTCTTGTTATATAGATATTTTTAGAAACACACCTTTATTATTATGGATGCTTGCAGCTTGTTTTGTTTTGCCTGTGTTTTTTGGACAATTTCCTCAAGCTTTTTGGGGTACTATAGGTTTTTCTCTTTATACAAGTTCAGTAATGGCTGAAATCATTAGAGGCGGTCTTAATTCTATCCCAAAAGGACAGTTTGAAGCGGCTTATTCTCAAGGTTTTGGGAAATTTTTTACCCTTTTTTATATCATTTTACCCCAAACTTTTAAAAAAATAATCCCCGCTTTATTGTCTCAAATCATAACAACTGTAAAAGATACGGCTTATTTGGCAGGACTTGGTATAGCTGAGCTTACTTATAATTCTAAAACCATCTTAGCAAAATTGACAAGTTTTGATCAAATTTTAGCTATGATAGCTTTTGTTGCAGGGATTTATTTTGTAATATGTTTTTCATTGTCTATCTTAGTGAGATATTATGCTAAAAAAACAGCTTTTGTTTCGTAAAAAAGTTTATATTTTTATAGGATTTTTTAAAATTTACAGTAATTTTTAATAAAATTTTATTAAAATCTTTTTTGTTAATCTATATTTTATCATTAAGGTTTTTTATGCGAGGTTATAAAATTTTTTCAGGTTCTGCTAATATAGAGTTTGCAAGACAGGTTTCAAAATACCTTTCTTTGCCTTTAAGTGATGCAGGAATCAAACGCTTTAGTGATGGTGAAATCAGTGTGCAAATCGATGAAAGTGTCCGCGGAAAAGATGTTTTTATCATACAAAGCACTTGTGTTCCTACAAATGACAATTTAATGGAGCTTTTAATCCTCACAGACGCTTTGCGTCGATCAAGTGCTAATTCCATCACGGCTATCATTCCTTATTTTGGCTATGCAAGACAAGATAGAAAGGCAAATCCTAGGGTTCCTATCACTGCTAAACTTGTAGCGAATTTAATCCAAGCAGCAGGCATTGATAGAGTTGCTACTATAGATCTTCATGCGGGGCAAATTCAGGGCTTTTTTGACATACCTGTGGATAATCTTTATGGAAGTATAGTTTTTAATGATTATATTAAAGCCAAGCATTTTAAAAATGCTATCATAGCAAGCCCGGATATAGGAGGAGTAGCTAGAGCTAGAAGTGTTGCAAGGCATTTAGGACTTGATATTGTAATAGTAGATAAGCGTCGCGAAAAAGCTAATGAAAGCGAAGTGATGAATATCATCGGAGATGTTAAAGATAAAGAAGTCATTTTAGTAGATGATATCATCGATACAGCAGGTACTATAGTTAAAGCAGCTCAAGCTTTAAAAGACAAAGGGGCTAAATCTGTCATGGCCTGTTGCACCCATCCTGTATTAAGCGGCAAAGCTTATGAGAGAATAGCTAAAGGATTTTTAGACGAGCTAGTAGTCACTGATACTATACCTATAAAAGAACATTTGCCAAATATAAAAGTTTTAAGCGTTACTCCTGTTTTTGCCGAAGTCATACGTCGTGTTTATCATAATGAAAGCGTGAATTCTTTATTTATTTAACCTATATAGCCTGAAAATATTTTTAGGCTATTGCTTTTTCTATTTATGTTACTTAAAGAAACAAAAATCATATTTTTTTATAAAATGTGAAAAATCTAAACACAATCTCACTAAACTAATTTATAAATTTGTTATCTTTTAAAAAATATTTTATTTTACATAGGAGAAATATGGCTCGTTTAAGTATTAAAATTTTATGGTTTTTTATTGCAGTTTTAGGTGCTATTTGTTTTGCTTATTTGGCTTTGCAAAGAGGCGAAAACGTTTCGGCGATTTATTTGGTAGTTGCTGCGGCATGTATTTATATCATAGGTTATAGGTTTTATGGGCGTTTTGTAGCTTATAAGGTTTTAGAACTTGATAAAAACCGTGCCACACCTGCTATCATAGAAAATGATGGTCGCGATTTTGTTCCTACAAACAAAACTGTATTATTTGGCCATCATTTTGCTGCTATTGCCGGTGCTGGTCCTTTAGTAGGGCCTATTTTGGCCGCTCAGATGGGATATTTACCTTCTATGCTTTGGATTTTAGCAGGAGGTGTTTTAGCTGGTGCTGTGCATGATTTTATCGTGCTTTTTATGTCCACTCGCAGAAAAGGAAAAAGTCTTGGCGAGATGATTAAAGATGAAATGGGTCATCTTGCAGGCAGTGTTGCCATGGTGGCGATTTTTGGCATTATGCTTATTATCATTGCTATATTGGCTATGGTTGTGGTAAAGGCTTTAGCAGAATCTCCTTGGGGTTTATTTACTATTGCGATGACTATTCCTATAGCTATATTTATGGGAATTTATATGCGTTTTATCCGTCCTGGTAGAGTAGGGGAGGCTTCTATTATAGGTTTTGTATTATTGATTTTAGCTATTTATTATGGTAGTTTTATAGCTATTGATCCTTACTGGAGTAAGGTTTTTACCTTAGATGCGCCAACCTTAGCTATTATCATGATGGCTTATGGATTTATAGCAGCGATATTGCCTGTGTGGTTTTTGCTTGCGCCAAGGGATTATCTTTCTACCTTTTTAAAAATAGGAGTCATCCTTGTGATGGCCTTAGCTATTATACTTGTAGCACCTGATTTACAAATGCCAAAGGCAAATTTGCAGTATTTTGATGGAACAGGGCCTGTTTTTGCGGGTGCGATTTTCCCTTTCTTATTTATCACCATAGCTTGTGGTGCTATTAGTGGTTTTCATGCTTTAATTTCAAGCGGTACCACCCCAAAAATGCTTGAGAACGAAACCCATTCTTTAGCCGTAGGCTATGGATCTATGCTTGCTGAAAGTGCTGTAGCCATTATGGCTTTAATCTGTGCTTGTATTTTGCATCCTGGGCTTTATTTTGCTATCAATTCAAGTTCTGCTTTAATAGGAAGTGATGTTGCAAGTGTAGCACAAACCATTTCAAGTTGGGGATTTAATATCACTTCTGAAGAAATTCTTAGCTTGACTACAAATATAGGAGAGCACACCATACTTTCAAGGACAGGTGGAGCTACCACTTTTGCCATAGGAGTGGCTTTGATTTTACATGAGCTTTTTGGCGGAGTGGATTTAATGGCCTTTTGGTATCATTTTGCCATCTTATTTGAAGCTTTGTTTATTTTAACAGCTGTAGATGCTGGTACTAGGGCTTGCCGTTTCATGGTACAAGATATTTTAGGCAATATCTATAAGCCTTTAGGAAACATACATAATTACTCCGCTGGAATTTTAGCTACTGTTTTAAGCGTTGCAGGCTGGGGATATTTTCTTTATCAAGGTGCCATTGATCCTAAAGGAGGCATTTATACCCTTTGGCCTCTTTTTGGCGTGAGTAATCAAATGCTTGCTGGTATGGCCTTGCTTCTTGCTACAACCGTACTTGTGAAAATGAATAAGGCAAAATATGCTTGGGTGACTTTAATCCCTGCTAGCTTTGTTTTAGTCACTACTCTATATGGAGGCATTGCTAAAATTATGCCTTATGATCCAAATGATAAAGTAGCAAATGCTGTAAGCCATGTGGCAGCCTTTAGCATACAAGATCAAAAGATTAAAGAGCTAAAACTCAGCCTACAAGACACAAAAGATGAAGCAAAAATTGCTTTGATTAAAAAAGAAATTTTAATAGCCACCCAAAGTAAAATTGCCAATCTAGTCAATGCTATCCTTTGTGTATTTTTTATGATAGCAACTTTACTTGTCATATGTTCTTGTATAGGAATTTGTTTGGGCAAGATTAAAATTCCATTAAAACAAAGTCCTTATATTAAAATCAATGATTTTCAAAAAACTTAAATATTTTTATGAAAAAGCCGAAAGGTTTTTTCACCCTTTAGTAGGGCTTTCAAGTTATGATAAATACATAGAGCATATGAAACAAAAACATCCTGAAAAAATTCCCAAAACAAGAAAAGAATTTTTTAAAGAATGTTTAGATAAAAAATACAATAGCGGCGGTTTAAACAAATGCTGATAAGCTTAAAGGATAAAGTTTTTATCGTACAAAAGCAAGCTTTAGCTAAAGCCGTGAATTTTTTTTAATTCTTCGCTAATAGCTTGTTTCTTGCCTTCTTTTGTCACACTCACATAAGTGACTAAAGCAGAAGTGACATTAATGCAGCAAGTACATCCTTGATCATTGACTCTTTGGGCTACTACTTCAACTTCGACTTTGATAGAAGTATTACCCACGCTAACGATTTTAGAGTAACAAGAAATAACATCGCCTATAAAAACAGGTTCTTTAAAAACTACCTTATCCATAGAAATCGTCACAACGCGTTCAGGCGAAAGTTCTCTTGCAGCTATAGCTCCAGCTAAATCAATTTGAGATAAAATCCATCCCCCAAAAATATTCCCCGCAGGATTAGTATCGCTTGGCATAGCTACGATTTTTAATTTTGGTTCGCCCATGTCTTTCATTTTTACTCCTTATTTTGAAAAAGCAATTATAATTAAAAAAGTTAAAAAGGAGAAGAAAAGTATGAATAATTTTAAGCAAATCATCACATTGATAAACAAACGCAAAGAAAAAAACAATGCCTTTTATAAGATTTTAGATAAAAAAAAGTTAGATCCTTATTTCAAACATTTACTTGCTTTAAGTGAATTAAAAGAAGAAAAACCAAACATACTAGCCATACTAAAACGCCTCATTGATTTAAAAGAAGAAAATCTAGTCCAACAATGGCAAAAAAATAATTTTAAAGAAGACAAAATTGCAGAGTTAAAGTACAAATTCTATCAAGAAGTGAGAAAATTCTATGAAAAAGATCATCAAGAATTAATCAACCAAATCAAACAAGAAAAACTTCTAAACAATTTTTACCAGTCTTTAATACAAGGCGTGCATAATATAGGTTTAATCATAAATGAACTTGAAATTGCTTGGAGTAAGCAAATCATAGAAACAAACAGCAAAATCCTAGCTACAGAGTTTCCCAGCCTAGATCGTGCCATAGAATTTTTAAGGAAAAATCATCTTTATCAAAAAACCCCTCAAGGAGGGATTTGCGAAAGATCCTATGGGGTTTTGGTAAAAATAGCAAATACATGGAAATTACTTCCCTATGCTACATTCTTTCAAAACGAACTTCCCCAGCTACAATCTGCTTTTAAAAACGCTCTTAAAGATTTAAGCACCTTTGCTAGCAATGAAGAAGAAAGAGCCTATGTGAGGTATTTTGAAAAACTACAATCTGCCTTTTGTGAGACAAACGAGGATAAAATCATACAAGCATGGCAAGATCTTGAATTTGCTTGGATGCAGATAAAATCACCCTTGCAAGTAGCCCACCCCTTAGAGTATTATGAGGATAATTACACCCATGCTGTAGCCTTAGAATGGGATATAAGATTAGAAGATGAAAGCAATTTAGATCCTTTAAAATTAAACCATCAAATCCAAAAAACCTTCCTACATATCTATAATGATCTAAAACTTAAAGATCCTAATCTTCAAAAAGAAGTCTTGTCTAATATACAAAAAACCCAGCTTTACATCTGCACCCCTATGCTATTTTATGGTTCTGAACTTAAGGGTTTATTTTCAGCTCAAGTAGTCCCTAATGATGAGTTTGTCAGTGCCCAAGCAGGCAAAAAAATCTTTGCTTTTGTCAATTTCGTCTATGAAAATACCAAAAACAGGCCTTTTATGAAGCTTGCTAGTGAAATTTTTGATAAAGAATTTTTAGCTTATGGTAGGGAAATTTTATTTTTTCAAGAGCAAATTTGGAAACGCGTTTATGAGGTTTCTACCATAGGACATGAATTTGGCCATATTTTATTTATAGCAAAGGATACGCAAATACTCATGGATAAAAGCGGTTTTTTTAAAAATATAGAAGAATACAAAGCTACAGCAGGAGGATTGCTAAATTTCTTTTACCATGAGCAAGAGGATTTAAAAATGCCTGTATTTCATGATCTTATTAAAAGAGCTATAACTCTTATAGCTTGGCAGCAAGTAAATGAAGTAAGGCCTTATTATACCGAAGCACTCATACATCTTAGCTTGCTTTTTCAAAGTCAAGTTTTATCTTTTCATAATAATACTTTAAAAATAAATTTTACCCTACAAGCTTACGAAAGCTTTAAGCAAGCTGTTTTGAAAAATTATTATGATTTAGCCAAACACTATGCCCTAAAACAAGATGCTAAAGACTTTTTAAACCGTTTTTGCGAGTTAGAGCAAGGCATTTTCTTTCCTCGTTTAAAAGAATGCAAAGAATTCGTGCAGTTTTATTATGAACTATACAAACAAATAGGCAATGAAATCGATAATAGCACAGAATTTCAAAGATATCAAATTCAAAGATAAAGGCTTTTTTTAAAAAAAATCTTAAAAAATTCCTTTTAGACTTGATATTGTTTTGGAAATATGCTAGAATTAGGCGTTTCAATTAAAACAAAGGAGCTTTTTATGACTAAAGCAGATTTCATTTCATTAGTTGCTCAAACAGCTGGGCTAACCAAAAAAGACGCCACTACGGCTACTGACGCAGTTATTGCTACTATTACTGAAGTTTTAGCTAAAGGTGATAGCATTAGTTTTATCGGTTTTGGTACTTTCTCTACTCAAGAAAGAGCTGCTAGAGAAGCTAGAGTACCAAGTACAGGAAAAACAATCAAAGTTCCTGCTACAAGAGTTGCTAAATTCAAAGTAGGCAAAAACCTTAAAGAAGCTGTTGCTAAATCAAGCGGCAAAAAGAAAAAATAAAACTTTAAGGCTAGATTTATTCTAGCCTTTTTATTCCTACATCCATATATTTTTAAACCTTCAAACTACATTTTAACCTCCTTTTAAAACAATATATTTTATCATTACATAATTATTTTTTATATTTTATCTTACTTTAAAGGAACACTTATGAAAGCTTGCAATACTCTCTGGGGGGGGGAATGCTTCAAAGGAACATTAATGTCTAAAAACACTTCATCTTCTAATCATGCTTTGTTTTTAAAAAATCCTTTATCATCTAATGAAAATTCTGAGGGGGGGGGTATTTAAAATCTAAATACTCTGATTTAAAAAAACAAATAATTTAAGATCAAAGAATTTAACTTCAAAGAATTTAAAATCAAAAAAACCAAATTCTAAAAAACTAGCCCTATCCTTAGCTACCATATCCTTACTAAGTTCTTGTGCTATGGCACAAATTAGTGGACCACAATATGCTTTTTACTCCTT
>NZ_WUED01000009.1 GCF_016806695.1 Campylobacter bilis
ATCAGATCCCACTCTAGCTTGTAAAACATCAAGCAATTTATTAAGAACATTTTTAAGTTCTATGAGTTGAGGATTTCTTGGATTGGCTGTAATTCTTGCTGTTAAATTACCCCCTTCTACTATAGATACTGTTTGTACAGATTCTTTAACAGCTTGATTGTCTTGTTCTAAACCTTTTTTAGTTTGTAAGATATTCTCATTAATAGCACTTGAGATTTGACCAAATTCATCTTTGCTTTTGATTTCTATAGTAGAGACATTTTGGGTTTTATGGTTGATGAAGTCGAAGAAGGAGTTAAGTCCTTGTTGGATAGCCCCAAGTGGAGAAAGATAACGCGATACTATAAAATAAAGTAAAACTACACTTAATATCACTGTAATAATCACTGATATGATTTGGACAAAAGCCGCTTTCATGATAGGTTCGTTAATAATATCAGCACTTTCAGTAATACAAGCTGTATAAGAAAAGATTTTAGCACAAGTTCCTAGTCTTTCTTCTTCATTAAGCATGTAAGAAAAAAAGTTATAATCCCCATGTTTTTTATATGCGTTTAAAACAGGTGAATGATCAAGAGAAGGATTTAATAATTCTTTATTAGTTGCAGCAAAAATTCTGTTTTTACTATCAAATAAAAAAGTATTTCCTGGCGTCTTTGCGATTAAATCTTGTAAATCTTCTAATGATACATCAATACCTATAACGCCTATAAATTTATTATCTTTATAAATCGCTTTAGAATAAGTAACGATATATTTTTTAGTTATTGTATCCATATAAGCTGGAGAGGCAAAAGATTGGTTTGATTTTAAAGCTTCTTGATACCATGCTCTGCTTCTTATATCTAAATTGTCTATAATGCTAGATATTGTATCATTGTCATCACTTTGCTGACTGATTAAAAGTTCGCCATTTTCTAAGCCTATATAGGCGTTTAATACATTTGCACTTTGACGATACAGTTTTAACATTGGTCCGATATTATTGATGATACCTTGTTTGGTATTGACATAAGAGTAAGGTAGATTAGTGATATCTCTTGCTAGGTTAGCAACAAAAGATAAATCTGTAGATCGGCGGTCTTCTACAGCAAGTTGTGTGACTTTGAGTAATTCTGTCTCACTCCTGAGTGTGGCTTCATATAATGAAGATTTTGTGAAATAAAAACTTACAATACCTAGAATGCTTAGGGCAAGAATTGCAATTAAATTTGCAATAATAGAAAGCTTCATTTTAATACTGTTCATGGGGTTCCTTTCTTAACTTTGAATAAATTTTAGTTTAAAAACTAACTTTGAATTGGTATTTTATCAAAAAAAAATTAAAAAATTATATAAAATTTATAAATTGATTTAGCTTTGTCTTATTTATATAGTGAGTAAAATTTTTATGTGTAAAATATGCTTTTTATAGATAAATGTTTCTTAGGGAAAAATTAGTAATTTAAATTATAAAGATTTAATAAGTATAAAAGTATGAATTTATAGCTTAAATTCGCATTTTGATAAATTAAGAATATAAATAAATTATGAAAATTATAGAAAATGATTAGTTTTGAAATTTTATAATTGTTTAAAATCAAGAAAGGAAAGCAATGAAATATACTGTTTTAGAAAATAATCGCATTGCGAGTAAGGGCTATGCTATGTTGAGTAAAGATGCTAAATTCACTCCTTTTGAATTCACTCGTCATGCTGTGGGCGATAATGATGTTTTGATTAAAATTTTATATGCAGGCATTTGTCATAGTGATATCCATACTGCAAAAAGCGAATGGGGAGAGGCTACTTATCCTTGTGTGCCTGGGCATGAAATAGCTGGAGAAGTTTTAGCTGTAGGTAAAAATGTAAGCAAGTTTAAAGTGGGTGATTATGCAGGGGTTGGTTGTATGGTAAATTCCTGTGGAGAGTGTGAAGCTTGTAAAAATTCACAAGAACAATTTTGTGAGAATTCAAAGACAGTTTTTACTTATAATAGTAAAGACGTTTTTCATGATAATGAAAACACTTATGGTGGGTATTCTAATAATATTGTTGTAAATGAAAATTTTGCTATTTGTGTCCCTAAAGATGCAGCTTTGGATAAGGTCGCGCCTTTGCTTTGTGCAGGCATTACAACTTATTCTCCTTTGAAATTCTCTAAGGTAAAACAAGGATCAAATATCGCGGTTGCAGGCTTTGGTGGGCTTGGTATGATGGCGGTTAAGTATGCTGTTAAAATGGGTGCAAGAGTGAGTGTTTTTGCTAGGAATGAAAACAAAAAAGCAGATGCTTTAGCAATGGGGGCGAGTTGTTTTTATACAAGTACAGATAAAAGTGAAGTTAAACAAAGCTTTGATTTTATTATTTCAACCATACCTACTTTTTATGATCCTATTGTTTATTTAGATTTGCTTAAATTTGGGGGAGAAATGGCTATTGTGGGACTTCCACCTTTAAAAAATGAGGTAAATATTAATATAAAAGACCTAGTATATAAAGCAGGCAAAAAAGTTTATGGTTCTTTAATTGGTGGAATCGCTCAAACTCAAGAGATGCTTGATTTTTCTCTTAGACATCAAATTTATCCAGAAATTGAGTTAATCACCCCACAAGAAATCGATAAAGCTTATAAAAATCTTACCTCAGGTAAGGCAAAATTTCGTTATGTTATTGATATGACAAAGGAGTGAGATAACATTGCTGATTTTAAGTTTTAGCGGTGTTTGAAAATTTGCCTGTTTTTATAAAATTGAAAGCTTAATTTAGGGTTTTTAAAATGATAGTTTATAAAAATATATTTTATTTTAAATAAGGATGAATTGATGAAAAACATACTTTTACTTAATGGTGCGAAAGAATTTGGAAGTTCAAAAGGAAGGCTTAATTTAACTTTGCATAATCATGCTTTAGATGTTTTAAAAAATTTAGGATATGAAACAACTCAAACCCATATTGATCAAGGATATAATCCTAAAGAAGAGATAGATAAAATCATCAAAGCTGATGTTGTGATCTATCAAATGCCAGCTTGGTGGATGGGTGAGCCTTGGATAGTTAAAAAGTATATTGATGAAGTGTTTGGTTTGGGTGTTGGAGTGCTTTTTGCAAATGATGGCAGGAATCATGAAAATCCTAGTAAAAATTATGGTAAAGGTGGGTTAAATCATGGTAAAAAATATATGCTAAGCCTTACTTGGAATGCACCTATTGATGCTTTTAATGATAAAGATGAATTTTTTGAAGGCAAGGGAGTGGATGGGGTTTGTTGGCATTTGCATAAAGCACATGAGTTTGTAGGGATGAAGCCTTTGCCAACCTTTATGTGTAATGATGTGGTTAAAAACCCTCAAGTGCCTTATTATTTAAATAATTATACTTTGCATTTGAAAAATATCTTTCCTCAAATTTGATTTTGAAATTTTAAGATGAAATAAATTATTTTTTAAGCAGGATTTATCCTGCTTTTAATCTTTTCTTGTTTTAGCATCGACTATAAATAAGGGCTGATTAAGAAGTTTAAAATTTGCTATGAAATTTAAAGTTTCATCGCTTGTAAGCCATTTAATGAATTTGCTAGCTTCTGTGTAGTTTACGTTTTTACAATGTTTAGGATTTGTAGCAATTATAGAATAGAAGTTTTTAAGACTCTCATCACCCTCGCTTACGATGACTAAACTAGGCTTTGCTTTTTCATTGGCTTCGTATTTGATATAAGTGCCACGATCAGTTAAAATTACACCTTTTTTTTCTTCAGCGATTTTAATGCTTGCTAGCATGCCTTGTCCGCTTTGTTGGTACCAACTCTCTTTTTCAGGGACGGTGCCTAAATTTTTCCAAAGGCTTTTTTCTTTGTTATCAGTGCCTGATTTATCGCCTCTTGAAATAAAGGTAAGTTTTTTGCTTTTGATAAGCTCTAGGCTTTGTTTTAAATTTTTACCTTCAAATAAAGGAGCTAAAGATTTATCCGCAATAAGAATAAAATCATTGTACATTATTGGAGTTCTATCCACACCGAATTTTTTATTTATAAATTCTTTTTCTATTTTTGGAGAATGGACAAAAATCACATCAGCATTGCAATCTTCGCCCATTTTTAAAGCCGCACCCGTACCTACTGCAATCCATTTTAAAGTATTGCCGCTTTCTTTTTCATAAAGGAGTTTTAAGGCATCTAAAAGTCCTGTATTATCGGTGCTTGTTGTAGTTGCCATTCTAAGTTCTGCTGCACCTAAGCTTAAAGCTAAAGCAAGGGTTAGAGGAATGATTTTTCTCATTTTTTCTCCTTTAGAAAATTGATATGAAAATATTTTAGCATAATTATGCTAAAATTACTTATTTTCTGTAAGAGGATAATCTTTGGACTATATTTTAGAAGGTTTTAAGCAGGCTTTATTTTTGCTTTTTAATGCCGATGAAAGTGTGATTTCAGCTATAAAAACCACTCTTTTAAGTTCGAGTATTTCTATTATTTTGGCTTTATTTGTAGGTTTTCCTTTAGGCTTTGCTTTAGGTTTTTTTGATTTTAAACTCAAGGCTTTTATAAAGCTTATTGTAGATACAAGCCTTTCTTTTCCAACGGTTGCTGTTGGGCTAGTAATTTATGCTTTCATTTCAGCCCGAGGGCCTTTTGGCGAATGGGCTTTGCTTTTTACTATAAAAGCTTTGATTTTAGGGCAATTTATTTTAGCACTTCCTATAGTCATAGCACTTTTTTCTAATTTGATAGAAAATATGAATAAAAATCATTTTTTGTTGATAAAATCCTTTCATTTGAATTTTTTAAAGCTTATTTTGACTATGGTTTATGAATTGCGTTTTGCTTTAATCAGTATTGTCGCACTTGCTTATGGGCGTATTATTGCAGAAGTTGGAGTGGCTATGATAGTAGGAGGGAATATTAAATACGATACAAGAACCATAACTACAGCTATTTCTTTAGAAACTAACAAGGGTGAATTTGCTAGTGGTATAGCCTTGGCTTTGGTTTTAGTTTTCATTGCTTTTTGCCTTAATTTTATTACGCATAAACTCAAAAGAACATGAATGATAGAAATTAACAATCTTTGTTTTAAATATCAAAATAAAGAGATTTTAAAAATCAAGCATTTAGAGCTTGATACAAGTAAAATCACTATTTTAATGGGTGCTAATGGGAGTGGAAAATCTACTTTTTTAAGGATATTAAAATTTTTAGAGGGGGATTTTTCCAAAAATATTTCTTATTTTGGAAATTATAAACTTACAAATAAACAAAAACGTGCAATTTATTTGCTTTTTCCAGAGCCTGTTTTATTAAATCGCAGTGTGAGATCAAATTTTTTATTTACTTTAAAAACTTATGGCATTAAAGATAATATCCAAAACCGTATAAAAGAAAGTCTTGCATGCTTAAAATTAGATGAAAGTATTTTAGATAAATCTTTTAATGAACTTTCCTCAGGACAAAGTCAAAAGCTTGCTTTTGCCATGGCTTTAAGCACACGTGCAAAATATTATTTATTAGATGAACCTAGTGCTTTTTTGGATAAAAATACGGCAATTTTATTTAAAAATGCTATTGTTAAAATGCATGAAAGGTTTAATACAGGATTTTTAATAGCTAGTCATGATAAGCATTTTTTAGATGCTTTAGCCCAAAAGAAATTGTATTTACATAGCGGGGAAATTTTAGAATTTGAAAATACTAATGTTTTTGATTTAGAAAATAAAGGTGTGAAATTTAGTAATTTTATAGATTTTAGTCAATGTCAAAAATACAAAGCCTTTGTGCAAAATCCTCCTAATAAGATCGCTATTAATCCTTATAAAATTTATTTTTTCAATCCTAATCATTCTTTAAAAAACAATGCGAAATTCGTTTTATATAAATGCTATATTATAGCCCTTAGAAGCCGAAAAGAGGATGTGTTTGTTAGGGTGGATTGTGCGGATAAAATTTTAGAATTTGCATTAGAAAAACAAGAATTTTTGAAATCAGACTTAAGATTATATAAAGAGCTTAATCTTTATTTTTATGAAGATGCAATATGTTTCTTAAAGTAGCATATATCATAATATTTTTATAAAACATTACAAATATTCCCATTATTTCTAAAATTTATTTTAATTATTTTTTTAAGTTGTGTTGAATGCAAATAAAGTTCTATATAATGTTTAAAAATAATTAATTAAGGAGTGTTTATGCATTATCAAAATACTCAAGGACTTTTTAAACCCAATAAAGAATTTTCTGGCAATGCTCGCATAAAAAATTTATGCGAATACTATGATTTATGCGATGAAGCAAGAGAGGATTTTGAAGGTTTTTGGAAAAAGCAAGCTCTTGAAAAGATTGATTGGTTTTCGCCTTTTTCTAGGGTTTTAAATGAAGATCAAGCACCTTTTTATAAGTGGTTTGAAGGTGGGACTTTAAACGTAAGTTATCAATGTCTTGATCGCCATATAAAAACAAAACGCAATAAAGCTGCTTTGATTTTTGAAGGAGAAAGGGGAGATTATGAAGTTTATACTTATAGAAAATTATTACATGAAACTTGTAAAACTGCTAATTTACTTAAAAAATTAGGAGTAAAAAAGGGCGATAGGATTATAATTTATATGCCTATGATTCCTCAAACTGCTATTGTAATGTTAGCATGTGCAAGAATGGGTGCTATCCATAGTGTGGTATTTGGAGGTTTTTCTCCTGAAGCTTTAAGAGAGAGAATAGAGGATGCAAAAGCCAAGCTTGTTGTCACTGCTGATGGGGCTTTTCGTCGTGGTAAGGCTTATATGTTAAAACCCGCAGTAGATAAGGCTTTAAGTGAGGGTTGTGAAAGTGTTAAAAGTACTTATAGTTATACGTAATAATGAGCCTATAGAATATGTTAAAGGAAGAGATTATGTCTATAAGAACTTGTAAAAGAGGAGTTTTATAAGTATGAACCTGAAATTATGAACAGTGAAGATTTGTTGTTTTTGCTTTATACCTCAGGTTCAACAGGAAAACCAAAAGGAGTAATGCATGCAAGTGCAGGCTACATACTTTGGGCACAGATGACTATGGAATGGGTGTTTGATATAAAAGATCATGATAATTATTGGTGTAGTGCGGATGTGGGTTGGATTACAGGTCATACTTATGTTATTTATGGTCCTTTAGCATGCGGGGCAGCTACTATTATGTATGAAGGTACGCCTAATTATCCTAATTGGGGGCGTTGGTGGAGGATGATAGAAGAGTATCAAGTGAGTAAATTTTACACTTCTCCAACTGCTATAAGAATGCTTCATGCAGATGTCCCTGAAGAGCCAAATAAATATGATCTTAGCACTTTAGAAATTTTAGGTACTGTTGGAGAACCTATAAATCCAAGTGCTTGGCAGTGGTTTTATGATAAGATAGGGGGAATAAAAAGTCCTATAGTTGATACTTGGTGGCAAACTGAAACAGGAGGGCATATGATCACTCCTTTGCCAGGAGCTACACCTTTAAAGCCAGGTTGTGCTACTTTACCTTTACCAGGAATTTTTGTAGAAATTGTTGATGAAGAAGGGAATTTGAAAAATGAAGGAGAAGAAGGTTTATTATGTATTACTAAGCCTTGGCCTTCTATGATTCGCGGAATTTGAGGCAGTGAAGAACGCTATATACAAAGCTATTTTTCTCAAGTTAAAAAAGAAGGTAAGCCTGTATATTTTAGCGGCGATGGAGCCTTTTATGATAAAATATGGTTATATTACTATCACAGGAAGGACAGATGATGTGGTTAATATTGCAGGTCATCGTATAGGAACAGCTGAAATAGAAAGTGCTATAGCTAAACATCCTAGCGTGGCAGAATCAGCTATAGTGAGTGTTTTTAGATGCGATTAAAGGCGAGTCTTTGTTTGCCTTTGTAGTTTTAAATCCTACTTCAAGTTGTGATTTGGGTATGGCTATAGAAACTTTAAAAGAATTAAATGATATTTTAAAAACAGAGATTGGAATGATAGTTAAGATTGAAAAAATTCTTTATACCCCTAATTTGCCAAAAACTAGAAGCGGTAAAATAATGAGAAGAATTTTAAGAACTATAGCAAGAGGCGAAGAAATCAAGCAAGATATCTCCACTCTTGAGGATTCTACAGTGGTAGAAACTATTGTAAAATTAGCTAAAGCTGAGCTTGATTGACAAGGCAAATAACTTTGCCTTGTTGCATAAAAATTCAAAAAATAAGTTATAATATTAAAAAACTATTAAGGAAATTTTTATGCTTCAAACTTGTATTTTCCCTGCGGCAGGTTATGGGACGAGATTTTTGCCCGCGACAAAGACTTTACCTAAAGAAATGTTGCCTATTTTAACCAAACCTTTAATCCATTATGGCGTGGATGAGGCTTTAGAAGCAGGGATGGAAAACATGGGCTTTGTAACAGGGCGTGGAAAAAGAGCTTTGGAGGATTATTTTGATATTTCTTATGAGCTTGAGCATCAAATTTCAGGCACTAAAAAAGAATACTTGCTTGATGAAATCCGATCTTTAATTGATCGTTGTACTTTTACTTTTACAAGACAAAATCAAATGAAAGGTTTAGGTGATGCGGTTTTAAAGGGCAGACCTTTAGTAGGTGATGAGGCCTTTGGGGTGATTTTAGCTGATGATTTGTGTGTTAATGAAGAGGGTTTAAATGTAATGGCACAAATGGTTAAAATTTATGAAAAATACCGTTGTACTATTATAGCTGTAATGGAAGTACCTAAAGACCAGGTTTCAAGCTATGGAGTGGTTTCAGGAAATTTAGTAGAAGATAATCTTATTATGGTTAATTCTATGATAGAAAAACCCAATCCCCAAGAAGCACCAAGCAATTTAGTCATTATAGGAAGGTATATTTTAGCCCCTGATATTTTTGGAATTTTAGAAAATACTAAGGCAGGTAAAAACGGAGAAATCCAACTCACAGATGCTCTTTTAACCCAAGCAACCAATGGCATGGTTTTAGCCTATAAATTTCAAGGTAAACGCTTTGATTGTGGAAGTGTGGAGGGCTTTGTACAAGCTACAAATTATTTTTATGAGAAAAATAAATGTTAAATAACACCCTTTTTTTCAAAAAAAGCACACTTTATACTATAAGTTCTTATGCAAACCGTATTAATGATGAGGTAAAAAGTGGAGATATAGGATATTATCATCTTATTGATACGAGTTTAGGACTGATTGATGAAAGTTTGAGTTTTATTCTTAATAAAGATCATATAAAAAATATTGTTTTAGTGGGTATGGGAGGGTCAAGTTGTGGTGTTAAAGCTTTGCATGGTATGCTTTTTAATGAAAAAAGCAATCAAAGAAAACTTTTTATACTTGATAATACAAGCACGCATTCTTTTAACACGGTTTTACAAGAAATCACACTCAAAGAAAGCTTGTTTTTAATCATTAGTAAAACAGGCAATACCATAGAAGTGATATCGCTTTTTAAGCTTTTTATTGATCATTTTAAACTCAGTATGCAAGAACTTAAAAAGTATTTTGTTTTTATCACGGATAAAGATTCTAAATTGCATCAAGAAGGTCAAGATTTAGGTATTAAATGTTTTTTTATCCCTGCAAATGTAGGGGGACGTTTTAGTATACTTTCAGCTGTTGGCGTAGTGCCGCTTTGTTTTTGTGGCTATAATGTCAAAGCTCTTTTAGAAGGTGCTAAAGCTTGTTTTGAAGACTTTTTTATCCATAAAAAAGATGAAATCTTGCAAAAAGCTTATCATTATTGCACTCATAAAAATGCAAATATGAATATACTTTTTTCTTATAGCGATGCTTTTAAAGGCTTTAATGAATGGTATATCCAGCTTATTGCTGAAAGTTTGGGTAAAAAACAAGGCTATAAGCGTATAGGTTTAACCCCTATTGCTTTAATCGGTGCAAGAGATCAGCATAGTTTTTTACAACTTATCATGGATGGTCCTAAAAACAAAACTGTGACTTTTTTAAAGATCAAAGACAGTCAAAAAGCCCCTATTATTCCTGATATCCATTTTAAATTTTTAGATTCTTTTAGCAATAAAATAAATCTTCATGAACTTTTAAATGCACAATGTGATGCAACTATGCATGCTTTAATTGCTGAAAATTTAAGTGTTGATTTAATAGAACTTGAAAAACTTGATGCATGGCATGCAGGATATTTGATGTATTATTATGAGCTTTTTACTTCTACTTGTGCGATGATGCTTGGAATTAATGCTTATGATCAGCCAGGAGTGGAAGTGGGGAAATTAATTTTAAAAAATATATTAAATTCTTGATAAAAATTTATTAAAAAAGAGTATAATAAATTAAATTAAAAATTAGGTTTTTAATTAATAAAAATTATTATTTAATAATTTTATGTTATAATTTTAAAAACCAATATGAAGGAGTTATAATATGTCAGTTATAAAACAATTATTGCAAATGCAAGCCGATGCTCATCAATTATGGGTGAAATTTCATAATTATCATTGGAATGTTAAAGGCTTACAGTTTTTTTCTATACATGAGTATACAGAAAAAGCTTATGAAGAAATGGCAGATCTTTTTGATAGTTGTGCTGAAAGAGTTTTGCAACTTAGAGAAAAAGCTATTGTTTGCCCAAAAGTTTTAATAGAAAATGCAAAAGCTCCCCAAGTGCAAAAAGACTATTTTACTCCGCTTGAGGTGATAGAGTTTATCAAACAAGATTATGAGTATCTTTTGGCAGAATTTAAAAAGCTTAATGCTGCAGCTGAAAAAGAAAATGATACTACAACAGCAGCTTTTGCACAAGAAAATATTGCAAAATATGAAAAAAATCTTTGGATGATAGAAGCCACTTTAGAAGATACTTGTAAAATGTAATTTTAGGGGTTTTACCCCTAATTTTATAATTATTAAAATCATAAATATTCTTTTTAAAAAGATAAAATTTGAAAATATTAAATTTTTTTTATGAAAACCACCCTAAGTTTGAAATCACTTATGAAAGAAAGATTAAAATTTCAAATCCTAATATCCTTTTAAAAGGGCCTAAATTTTGTGGTAAAAAAACTTTAATTTTTAATTATTTATCCCAATTTAAGGCGAGTGAAATTTTATTTTTAAATTTATATGATACTCGTTTTGAAAAGCAAAGTTTAAATCATCTTTCAGATTTTTTAAAAGAAAATCTTCAAATTAAAATCCTTTGTCTTTATAATCTTGATTTTATTCCTGATTTAAAAAATATCAGCATTCCTATACTTTTAAGTACTAATAAAAAAGATTTAACTGTAGAGGGCTTTGACGAGCTTGAGCTTGATTATTTTGATTTTGAAGAATTTATTAGCATTAATAGAAAAAACTTACCTATAAATCATTTAGTCGGGCTTTTTTTACAAAGTGGTCGCAGTCAATTAGGAGAAAAAAATGCCCTTTTAAGGCAAAATTTTACCATACTTGAGCTAGAAATTTTAAAATATTTAGCTTTAAATTTAGGTCAGCAAATTAGTATTTCTAAAATGTTTAAAGAACTTAAAAAAAGATTAAAAACTTCAAAAGACAGTGTTTATTGTGCTATAAAAGAATTAGAAAATACTTATATCATTTATACTTTAAAACACGATGAGAAAAAACTTCAAAAGATTTATTTTAGAGATTTTGGTCTAAGGAATAATCTTTGTATTTCTAAGAATTTTGTTTATTTGTTTGAGAATTTAGTTTTAAGCGAGCTTTTTAAATTCAAGCAAGAATTGTTTTATAATAAATATTTTAATTTTTATACTAAAATATCTAAAATCGCTTATATTTCAACTCCGACTCTGGATATAGATTTGATTAAATTGAGGGCTAAGAAAATCCTTTTTAAGGCTTTAGAACTTGGAATTTTTCATGTGATTTTCATCACTCTTTCAAATGAAGATAGCTTTTTTGAACAAGGAGTGAAATTTGAAGTTATACCTTTTGATAAATTTTCGCTTGGATTTTGAGTATTATAAACATCATATTGTTCTAGTTTATAGCGTTTGATGATTTTAATAATAAGACTTATGTAGTGTTCTTTGAGTTCTGAATAAGAATCTAAAGTTTTAATAGCTTCTAAGCCTGTAATTTCTTTGCCTTTATTTTCATACTCAGCCCTTGCATCGCGGAATTTTTCATAAGCAAAATGGCGATTTAAATTAAGAATATAAGAATCTACACTGTTTTGTAAGCTATCAAAAATTTTAATTTTATGTTTTTTATCTGGATGTCTTAGATCAGGAATTAAACCCTTTTCTCCCCAAGTCCATTCTCCAAAAAGATTATTGGCTTCTTTGGCAAAACGGCTTGTTCCTGTAGCGCTTTCTACTAAAGCTTGAGCTATGCCCATAGACTTTGGAATTTTTTGAATGCGTTTTTTGTATTCTGCAAAATCATAAAGATTTTCAATGCGATATTTATTTTTTAGCAAGATAAGTTTTTTAAGTTCTGTTTGGTTTGAGATTCTAAAACCTGTTTTATAGGCATTTTCAAAGAAAGCCTCTATAAAAGCCCTTTCTTTTTTGATTTCTTCAAAACTTTTATCAAACATAGCATTCATTTTCATAAAGAAAATTTGCCTTTTTTGATTGATATCAAGCTTGTAATAATTCTCCCCAAATCCATCTTTTAAATCATCATTAGCAAGTAGTGAAAATAAAAAAAAACTAAGAAAAATTATAATTTGCTTCAAAACAATACTTCACCTTCCCTTTAAAAAATAATTCTTCGTTTTCAAATTTAAAATAAAGTTCTTGAGTGCTTTTTGGCACGACTTTAACTTCATTGTGTACTTTTTTATCTTGTAAAGCCAGATAAAAACAAGCCCCTATGCCCGTACCACAGGCTAAAGTTTCATCTTCAACACCGCGTTCATAGGTGCGGACTTTTAAAAAATTATAATCAATTATTGTAGCAAAATTGACATTAGCATTGTATTTTTGCCTCATTTTTTGACAAAGTATGATATCAAATTCATCTAAATTTTCGCAAAAATGAACCAAATGAGGCACCCCAGTATCACAAAGCTGCCAAGTTTTTCCTAGATCTTTGAAAGTATTTTGCACACTTTTAACCTTGCCTAAAGATAATTCAATATTATCATTATAAACCCTTGCTTTAATAACACCTGCTTCTGTTAAAAAACTCATATTAGGTTTTATTTTATTAATATGATGTGCAAAATGCGCTGCAGCCCTTGAACCATTACCACACATGGGTGCTTTTGAACCATCATTGTTGTAAAATTCCCATTGAAAATCATATTTTTCATGAGGTAATATCACTATAAATCCATCAGCACCTATACCTTCATGGCGTTTGCAAAGTTCTTTAGCTAAAAGGCTTCTATCTTTTTTTTCATTGGCATTCATTATAATAAAATCATTTCCACTAGCACAGTATTTGTAAAATTTCACTTTATTCCTTTAGCAATATTTTTTATTACTTTAACACATTCTTGCCTAAAATCAGCATAAGATCCTGTATTTTTGATAATAAAATCTGCTTTTTTAAGTTTTTCTTCAATATCTATTTGAGAATCAAGTCTTGCTTTTGCCTCTTTAAAGCTTAAATGATCTCTTTGCATGATTCTTTTTAGACTTAATTCTTTAGGGGCATAAATTAAGATAACTTTTCCTAAATTATCATAAGCTCCGCTTTCAAAAAATAGTGGAAGTTCTACGAAAAAAGCTTTGTTTTTTTGATCTAAAAGCTCCATTTTTCCTAAGATTTTGGATCGGATTTTAGGATGGATGAAATTTTCTAAGATTTTTTTGGCTTCTTTATTGTTGAAGATAAGCCTACCAAGGGCTTTTTTATTGATTTTTTGATCTTGTATTAATGAGTTTTTTGGACAAAATGCAGAGAAAATTTGGCTTAATTCAAGAGTGTGGGCGTTTAAGACTTCATGAGAGATTTCATCAGCACTAATGCTTTCAAAGTCGAGAGAATTTGCTATTTTTATAAAGCTGCTTTTGCCACATGCTATTGAGGCGGTTACAAAAAAAGCGTTTTTCATCTTATGCCTTATTAAAATTTTTTTCGTTAAAATACCTTTTTAGTTCTTAAAGGAAAATAAATGAAAATTTCATATGAAGATGCTGGTGTAAGCATAGATAATGGCAATGCTTTTGTTGAGGCAATAAAACCTTTAGTTAAAGAAACTTTTAATGATCATGTTTTAGGCGGTATAGGATCTTTTGCAGGTGCTTTTAAAATGCCACAAGGTTTTAAAAAGCCTGTGATTTTAGGAGCTACAGATGGGGTTGGAACTAAGCTGCGCTTGGCTATTGATGCAAAAAAGTATGATACTATAGGACAAGATTTAGTGGCTATGTGTGTAAATGATTTGATTTGTAATTTCGCTACACCTTTGTTTTTTTTAGATTATTATGCCACAGCTAAACTTGATATAGAAGTGGCTAAAGCTGTTATAACAGGTATTGTTAAGGGGTGTAAGTTAGCAAATTGTGCTTTAATCGGGGGAGAAACTGCTGAAATGCCTGGAATGTACGCAAAAAGTGATTTTGATCTAGGAGGCTTTGCAGTGGGTATGGCTGAAGAAGATGAAATTGATAGGACTAAAAGGGTAAAAAATGGTGATATTTTACTAGCACTTGGAAGTTCAGGACTGCATTCTAATGGCTATTCTTTAGCTAGGAAGGTGCTTTTTGAAATTTTAAAAATGAAATTTGAGGATAAAATAGAAGGAAAAAACTTAATCGATATTTTATTAGAACCCACAAGAATTTATGTGCATGATTTTCTTGTTTTAAAACCTTATATTCATGCTTTAGCACACATTACAGGGGGAGGTTTGGCTGAAAATTTAGCACGCGTTTTGCCTTATGGTATGGGAGCAATTATACGCAAGCATCATCTTAAAACTCCTGAAATTTTTTATACCATAGCACAGGCTGTACAAGAGAGTGAAATGTATAGAAGTTTTAATATGGGCGTGGGTTTAGTGATGGCTGTTGATCCTAATGATGTAAGCAAGGTTTTAGAATTAAGCGATGCTTTTATAATAGGTGAAATTGTTCTTAATGAAGGCATTGTTTTAGAATGATTATTTTGGGTGTATTTTAGTTTTAAGAATTTTGTTTTTAAACGCTTTTTCTAAATATCAAATATGAAGTAAAAGCGTTTTTAAGGCATAAAAATAATATCTATTAAACTTTCATTTTCTAAGATTTCGCATTCTTTTGGGACCATCATGAGTGCAGCTTTGTTATTAAGATTGTTAATGATCGCACTTGATCCTTCTTTTTTGCCTTCTAAATTGGCTAAAATACGTCCATTTTTAAATTTTATATTACAAGTTACAAATTCTAAATGCGGCGTTTTTTTCTGATAAGTACCTTGCAAAAAGGCCTTGCAAATATAGTCTTTTGACTGCAAAAGCCAAGAATTTAAAATTTCTCTTGCATAAAGGTTAAACATCACCATAGCTGAGTAAGGAAAACCGGGTAAGGCGATAATGAATTTTTCATTTGACTTGGCTATTTTAATATGGCGTCCCGGTTTTATATCGACTTTATCAATGATAAGGGTGTATTCTTTGATAGCTTGTTTTAAAAAGTCAAAATCTCCCATAGAAACCCCTCCTGTTGTAATTAAAATATCACAACTACATAAAGCATTTTCAATCATAGATAAGCTAGCTTTTTTATCATCTTTTAAGAGTGGAAAAATTCTTGCTTGAGAAGATAACATTTTAGCCAAACTTGCTATGGCAATGTGATTTGAAGAGTGTATTTGTGCAGGGTGATCTAGACATTCTCCTAGATCTTTGATTTCACTGCCACTGCTTAAAACACCTATAATAGGTTTAACAAAAACGCTAATATGGAAAAATCCAAGTTCGGCTAAAAGTGCTATTTCACTATAACTTAGCTTAGTGCCTTTTTGAAGTAAAATCTCATCTTTTTTATAATTTTCTCCTACTTGGCGTACAGCAAAACCTTTAGCAACCTTTTTTTTGATAAAAAGGGTGTTGTTTTTCACTTGCACATTTTCTATAGGTACTAAAGTATCGCTTCCTTGACTCATTAAAGATCCTGTAAAAGTTTTCACACAAGTGCCAGCTTTTACTTTAAATTCAGGCATGGTTCCTGCAGGGGTTAAGCCTAAGATTTCTAAGGCTTTGTCTTGATCTTGAAATTGGATTGCATAGCCATCCATAGCTGAAGTAAGAAATTCAGGTTGGTTTTTAGGTGCTTTTATATCAACAGCTAAAATACGTCCTAGGCATTGTGTAATGGCTATTTTTTCAATCTTCTCATAGGTATTTATATGAGAATGTAAGATTTTTAAACTTTGTTCATAAGACATTAGCATTTTTTATCCTTTTAAAATTCCTGCACCGCAAAGTTTACTTGATCTTTCTTTAGCATAAATTCTTTTTTGATGGATGATATCATATTTCCAAATAGGGGCGTTGATTTTAAAATCTTGGACAAATTTATTAATCAATTTAAGTCCTAATTTTCTTTGCTTGCTTATAACTCCTGCTAGATAGGAACTTTCATGCACGCTTACATCCCCTATAGAATGTGCAAAAAGCAAGGTAATCTCATCTGATTTTACCCTTTCTTGCCATTCTTCAAACCATTTTTTTAAAAGCGATTCATAAATGTCAAAGCTAAGTGCTTCAACCCCATTTTCTTCGCGTACTATGCCACAAAAACTCACTAAAGCACCGCAATTTTTATTTTTAGCCAATTCATACCATTGTGCGTAAATTTTAGGAATTTCTAAAGCCCCTTGATAAAGTTTAAAATAAGACATTTTAACCTCCACAAACTGGTGGTAAAAGAGCAATTTTATCACCGTCTTTTAAAAGGGTATTTTCATCAAAAATAATTTCATCATTTAAAGCTACAGCACAAAGTTCTAGCCACTCTTTTAAGCTTGGATCTTTTGATAAAATTTCTTTTAATTCTTTTAAATTATTTATATCAAGTTCTAAATTGTCTTTATTTATAGGACCTAAAAACTCAACCTTTACCATTTTATTCCTTGACTTCTAAATTCCCCATCATGCCTAAATTCTCATGTTCTAAAATATGACAATGATACATTCTAAGGCCTGGAAAATCTTGTTTCATTCTAAGTCTTAATTCTTCATTAGGACGTACGTTAATAGTGTCTCTTAAGGCTCTAAATTCAGCCTTTTTAACTTCGCCTTTAAATTTTGAAGAAATCAGTTCAAAATGCGTACCATGTATATGGAAAGGATGATCCATATGTGATTTATTAATCACTATCCAATCTTCAATAACTCCTACTTTAGAGTGTAAATCAATGCGTTGTAAATCATAAGTTTTACCATTGATTAAAAACATAGAGGCAAGGGCGTTTTTTAATTCTTTTTCATTTTTATTCATTATGCCGTGCATTTGTGCGTGATCTTCACTCATAATGATTTCTTTAAAATCATTAGGTTCTTCTAAAGGCTTGAAAGTTCTTAATTTATTTGGAAGTTTTAATTCTTCTTTTTTAAGGTTAATATCGGCTAAAAAGAGTGTGTTTGGATCTTCTTTTACAAGCATTTTATCTCTATCATAATAAGTACTTTGAAGTTTAAATTTTCCGCCTTTTGGAGCATGGATTAGAAGTTCGACACGTGAAGCAGGATTTAAAAAAATTTCTTCTTTAAAAATTGGTTTTTCTATAAGCCCTCCATCTGTACCAACAAGTATAAATTGTGCGCCTTTTATGCGTAAATTCAAATATCTAGCCGCAGTTGCATTATAAATGCGTATGCGTTGGTTTGTAGCAAGTTCTATTTGAGGTTGATATTGTCCATTAATGAGTACGAATTCACCTTCTCTGCCATTGAGCCAATCATTTAAAGTATTATTAGGAATTTGGGCGTTTTGATCAAGACGTAAATCGCTTATCATTAGATCTTTTTCTTTAAGATGGCTTAAAGCATCTTCTTTAGCTTTGATGACAAAAGTTCCTGCTAAACCCATGAAAACTTGCTTGGAAGTGATAAAATGAGGATGTGGATGGTACCAATAAGTTCCAGCACTATTTTGCGGGATTTTAAAGCGATATGTTTTTTCTTCGCCTGCTAAGATAGGATCATGAGGGCTGCCATCTTGATCAGCGGGTACGAGCACACCATGCCAATGTATAGTTGTGGGTTCTTTGAGTTTGTTTTTAACTAAAATTTCAAGTTTATCCCCTTCAAAAACTTCTATTTTTGGACCAGGTATTAAGCCATTGTAGGTATAAAATTTTGTTTTTTTGCCTTTAATGAGTTCTATATAGCTTTCTTTAATTTCTAATGTTGCACGAAAAATATTTTTTTCATTGCTTTCGTTTTTAAGTAAAGGTAAGGGCTTTAAAATTTGATTTTTAGGAAAAGCTTGTGGATCTAAAAGTTTTAGATTTTTTGGAGCAAATTCTATAAAAGATGTATCTATGTCAGTATTATTGTGAGTGTCGTGTCCGTGATGATGCATAGGATTTGCATAAGCTATACCTATACTAGCTAAACTTAGTGCATTTAATTTTAAAAAATTTCTTCTATTCATTATATTTTATTATTCTCCTTTTTAATATTGATTTTTTAATATTATAGTTATTACTTATTTAATTTTAGTAAATATTTGCTTTGAAAATTGACTTTAATTTTGTTATGATTTTAAGAATTAAATTAAGGAAAAATAATGTTTTATCAAAATGTTCAAACACCGGTTTATATCTTAGAAGAGGATAAATTAAGAAAAAATTGTGAAATTTTGGCCAAAGTAGGTGAAAAAAGCGGTGCAAAAGTGCTTTTAGCTTTAAAGGGTTTTGCTTTTTCAGGAGCGATGAAAATTGTAGCACAATATTTAGAGGGTTCAACTTGTAGTGGGCTTTGGGAAGCAAAATTCGCTAAAGAATACATGGATAAAGAAATTCATACTTATTCTCCTGCTTTTAAAGAAGATGAGATAGAACAAATAGCAAATTTATCCCATCATATTGTGTTTAATTCTTTAAATCAATTTTATAAATTTAAAGACAAAACCCAAGAGAATTCCATAGGGCTTCGTTGTAATCTTGAATTTTCTATCGCTCCAAAAGAGCTTTATAATCCTTGTGGGAAATATTCAAGATTAGGAATTCGTGCTAAGGATTTAGAAAATGCAGATTTAAGTTGTGTAAAAGGACTTCATTTTCATGCCCTTTGTGAAGAGAGTGCACAGTCTTTAGAACAGGTTTTAAAAGTTTTTGAATTAAAATTTGGTAAATGGATTAAGCAAATGCAATGGGTGAATTTTGGCGGAGGGCACCATATTACAAAAAAAGGCTATGATGTAGAAAAACTTATAGCTTTATGTCAAAATTTTAGTGATAAATATGGGGTGCAGGTTTATCTTGAACCTGGTGAAGCAGTAGGATGGCAAACAGGAAATTTAGTCGCTAGTGTTATAGACATCATAGAAAATGAAAAACAAATTGCTATTTTAGATACTTCAAGCGAGGCACATATGCCAGATACTATTATCATGCCTTATATGAGCGAGGTTTTAAATGCAAGGAATTTAACCACAAGAGACAATGAAAAAATTTCAGAATTAAAAGACAATGAATTTGCTTATTTGCTTACAGGAAACACTTGTTTAGCAGGAGATGTGATGGGAGAATATGCCTTTAGTAAAAAACTTCAAATCGGAGATAAAATCGTTTTTTTAGATCAAATTCATTATACCATTGTCAAAAACACGACTTTTAATGGGGTAAAACTTCCTAATTTAATGCTTTTAAATACTAAAAATGAGCTTCAAATGATAAGAGAATTTTCTTATAAAGATTATGCTTTAAGGAATTAATATTATTTTAATTTGCATAAAATAATGCTATGAGTTCATAAGAGCATAAAAACAATTATAAGATATAAAGCTTGGATTTTTTAAGACATTAAAGGATTATTAAAATCCTATTTTTAATTATTTAATATTAGTTTTTTATATCTTAACTATTGTAAAAATTTTATTTAAATTCAGTAATTTTTAAATTAAATAGTACTAAGATAAATCGATTCAAAAATCAATTTTAACGGATATTTAGGCATATTTTGCATAATATTATTTTCATTGATTAAAGTTGTTTTTGAAAATTTGCAATACTTGGGAAATTGGAATGGATTTAGAAAAATTAAGATTGGCTAGAAGTCTTTATTATCAATGTCTAGGAGAGCTTTTTATCTTTTCGTTTTCTAAGAAGAGATTGTCAAAATTACAAGAGTATTTAAAGACAATGCAAGAATGTTTATTTGATGAAAGTTTAAAATTAAATTTTAATATTTTACTCAAGCATTTAGAGGGTGAAAATTCTATTGAAATGTTTTTCAAAGAATATGATTTATTATTTTTAGGTCTTAAAAATAATATCGCAATGACTTTTTCTTATATTGAAGAAGGTTTTGAAAACTCTACTCCTTTACTTTGTGTGCGTCAAATTTTAGCTAAAAGTAAAATAAGAGCTAATGAGAAATTTTTCAAAGAAGGAGAAGACAATGTGGGGTTTTGTTTATTATTAATGAGTGAATTTTTAAGACAGGGTGAAGAGGATTTAGCTAAAGAACTTTTTGAAAAAGTGATCAATAAAAATATAGAGGAGTTTTTAGGCGATATTTTAAATCATGAAAATGCTAATTTATACAAAGAAGTTGCCAAAATTGCAATGGCTTTTATGCAATTTGAAAGAATTTGTTTTAATACAGAAAAATCAATAAAAACAAATTCTAAAAAAGTGCAAAATGATCTCTCACGTTCAGAATTTTTAAGAAGAGAGGCAAATAAACAAAGGAGGACTCTTGAAAAATCGCAGAGAATTTCTTAAAAAATCCGCTCTTGCCTTAGGGGCTGCTAGCATGCTTGGTAGTACAAGTTTAGCTTTGGCTAAAAATGAGGAAAGAAAAGATTTATTAAAGGGTAAAAGCAAGAAAAAAGAAGTACTTTTTCAAAGAAGTGCTAATTGGGAAAATTATTATACAAAGGCTCAATGATGTTAAATGTGAATGAAAATATTAAACTTACGCGGCGTTCTTTTCTTAAAATGGCAATGCTTTCTAGCTTGGCAAGCCCTTTGCTTGCTAGAAATGAGACTTTACGAGAAGCTAGTGCTGAGGAACTTAAAGAAGCTTATGAAGGCAGTAAAAAGGTAAAAACAGTCTGCACGGCTTGTTCTGTTGGTTGTGGGATTATTGCAGAGGTGCAAAATGGGGTTTGGGTGCGTCAAGAAATTGCCCAGGATCATCCTATAAGTTTAGGCGGACATTGTTGCAAGGGTTCTGATATGATTGATATGGTGCGTTCACATGTGCGTTTGAAATATCCTATGAAAAAAGAAAAAGGAGTGTGGAAACGCATAAGCTATGAGCAAGCCTTAGATGAAATTGGAGAAAAGCTTGCTAATTACCGCAAAGAAAATCCTGAAAGCGTGATGTTTTTAGGATCGGCAAAAATGAGTAATGAGCAAGCTTATTATGTACGGAAATTTGCAGCATTTTTTGGTACTAATAATATAGATCATCAAGCTAGAATTTGACACAGCGCAACAGTCGCCGGTGTGGCGAATACATTTGGTTATGGCGCTATGACAAACCATCTTGGAGATATTCAAAGAACTAAATGCATTATTATCATTGGGGCAAATCCAGCTGTAAACCACCCTGTAGGCTTTAGACATTTTTTAAAAGCCAAGGAAAAAGGTGCTAAGCTTATTGTTGTAGATCCTAGATTTACAAAGAGTGCGGCAAAGGCAGATATTTATGCAAGAATACGTCCAGGAACAGATATTGCCTTTATGTATGGAATGTTAAAAATCATTTTTGATGAGGGTTTAGAAGATGTTAAATACCTTGATGAAAGGGTTTTTGGGATAGATAAAATCCGTGAAGAAGCTGCAAAATGGACAGCAGAAGAAGTAGAAAATGTCACAGGTATTTCTAAGGAGCTTTTGGTACAAATCACTCATGAAGTAGCTAAAAACAAGCCCGCCACACTCATTTGGGCCATGGGTTTAACTCAGCATACTGTAGGTACTTCAAACACGCGTTTAGCGCCTATTGTGCAAATGGTACTTGGAAATATAGGCAAATTTGGGGGTGGTGTTAATATTTTGCGTGGGCATGATAATGTCCAAGGAGCTTCAGATATGGCATGTTTGAGTGAAAATTTGCCCGGTTATTATCCTTTAAATGAGGCGACTTGGAGGTATTATGCTAAGATTTGGGGTGTGGATTATGATTGGCTTTTGGGGAATTTTCTTAGCAAGGATTGGATGCATAAAACAGGCTTAACTCTTGCTAGATGGTGGGCAGCAGCTTTAGATGGTAAAGGTGGAAATGATGCAGTAGATAATGCAGGAACGCCTTTAAAAGCTTTAGTGGTTATGGGTAATGGCATTACTTCAACTGCACAGCAAGTTAAAGTCAAAGAAGGTTTAGAAGCTTTAGAACTTCTTGTTTTAGCCGATCCTTTTGTAAATGAAGCAGGCATTATTTCAGAAAAAGAAGATGGAATTTATCTTTTGCCAGCAGCGACACAGTTTGAAAGCAGTGGAAGTGTAACTGCTACAAATCGTAGCGGGCAATGGAGATTTAAGGTTATAGATCCTCTTTATGAGAGTATAGAAGATCAAGAGATTTTATTTGAACTTGCTAAAAGACTTGGTTTTTATGAAGATTTTACTAAAACTTTGCGTGATGAAAAAAATGAAATTGTTTGGCCTGAAAACGCTACAAGAGAATTTGCAAGAGCTATTAGAAGTATAGGGCTTAATGGATGGAGTCCTGAAAGGCTTAAAAAACATGCTTTACATTGGGATAAATTTGATGAAGTGAGTTTAGAGGGAAAAGATGAGGTTGCAGGAGAATATTATGGGCTTCCTTGGCCTTGTTGGAATGATAAGCATCCAGGTTCTCCTGTGCTTTATAATACAGATATTGAAGTAGCAAAAGGTGGCATGGGATTTAGGAATAATTTTGGACTTGAGTATGAGGGTGAGAGTTTATTAGCTAAAAATGCCCCATTAAATTCATTCATTGATACAGGTTATCCCCAAATTACTAAAGATAATATAGAAAAAGTTTTAGGTATAACTTTAAGTGCAGAAGAAAAAGCTAAAATGGGGGCTATTTGGTCTTATGATGATAGTAATATTATAGTAAATAAATGCATGCAAAAAGGTATTGTTCCTTATGGAAATGCAAAGGCTAGGGCTGTTGTTTGGACTTTTAAAGATAAAATTCCACTCCATCGCGAACCCCTTCATTCTCCAAGAAATGATCTAGTTCAAAAATATCCTAGTTTTGAGGATCAAAAAGCACTTTATCGTGTGGATACGCGATTTATTTCCGTGCAGCAGGCTAAGGATTATTCTAAAGAATTTCCTTTAAATTTAGTCACAGCAAGACTTGTGAATTTAAATGGTGCTGGTATGGAAAATAGAGCTTCTATGTATTTGGCACGTTTGACGCCTGAAATGTTTTGTGAAATCCATCCTCAATTAGCCAAAGAACAAAATATTAAAGCAGGGGATATGATTTGGTTACATTCTCCAGAAGGGACTAAAATTTATGTCAGAGCTAAGATAAATCCAGGTGTGGCTAAAGATATGATTTTTTTACCTTTTCATTTTACGGGTGTAATGCAAGGTGTGGATTTAACACATAATTTTCCTAAAGGCACTAAACCTTATGCGAGTGGAGAAAGTGCTAATACTATAACAAATTATGGCTATGATATCATGTGTCAGATTCCCGAAACTAAAGGTGGGCTTTGTAGGATTAGTAAGGATGGAAAATGAGTCAGGTGAATTTTAAAAATTTAGAGAAAGAACGCTTGAAATTTTTTTGTGATAATGAGCGTTGTATTGATTGTAATGGTTGTGCAGTAGCTTGCGATGAGGCGCATGAGCTTCCTATTAATATCCGTCGCCGTCGTGTGATTACTTTAAATGAAGGGATTAAAGGAAAAGAGCTTTCTACTTCTATTTCTTGTATGCATTGTGATGATGCGCCTTGTTCTATTGTTTGTCCTGTGGATTGTTTTTATATTCGTGCTGATGGTATTGTTTTGCATGATAAAGAGATTTGCATAGGTTGTGGGTATTGTTTGTATGCATGTCCTTTTGGTGCACCTCAGTTTCCAAAAGATAGTGTTTTTGTAAATAAGGGCATTATGGATAAATGTACTATGTGTGCGGGTGGTCCTGAGGCGACTAATTCAGAAAAAGAAAGAAAACTTTATGGACAAAATCGTATTGCAGAGGGTAAGGTACCTGTATGTGCAGCAATGTGTTCAACAAAAGCACTTTTAGTGGGTGAAAGCTTTAAAATCGAAGAAATTTATCATAGCAGACTTATGAGTAGAAATTATGGTATTTCAAGCCCTTCACAAAGCTTGGAATGGAAGATAGCTTATACACAAAAGGAGCGTTTGTGAAGAAAATTTTTATTATGCTTTTAGCAAATTTTATGAATTTGTTTGCTTATGGTAATGAAAGAATGGGACAAGATACGCAAATTTGGGATTTTCACCGTATTAGTAATATTCCAAATTATGATACCTTTGGTAAGCTTTGGACAAGCTTGCAAGGCCAATATATAGCCACTATAGCTTTAATAGCTGTTATTTGTGTATTGGCTGCTTTTGCTTTACACTATATGGTAATAGGTCCTAAGCAATTTTCCCATAAAGGAAAGAAAATTTATACTTTTACTTTATTTGAAAGAATTTTTCATTTCATTGCGGCGATTTCTTGGGTGATTTTAGTACCAACGGGTTTTATTATGATGTTTGGATCGACTTTTGGGGGAGGGGTTTTTGTCAGAGTGTGTAAAAATTTACATGCTTTTGCAACGGTTTTATTTATCATTTCTATAATACCTATGTTTTTATGGTGGATTAAAAGAATGCTTCCTGCAAGCTATGATATTAGATGGATGATGATTGTTGGAGGTTATTTAAGTAGAATAAAGCGTCCAATACCTGCTGGTAAGTTTAACTTTGGTCAAAAGTCTTGGTATTATATTGCTGTTTTTGGGGGATTTTTGATGATTGTTACAGGAGCATTTATGTATTTTCTTGATTTTGATTCTACTATAGTGCAAAGTTTTTTTGGTTTGAGTCAAATTGAACTTTTAAGAATTGCAGCCATTGTGCATAATTTTTTAGGTATAGTTTGTACAGTATTTTTTGGCATACATATTTATATGGCAGTATTTGCGATTAAAGGCAGTATACATTCTATGATTAGCGGTTATAAGGAAGAAGAAGAGGTTTATATCCTGCATTCTTATTGGTATAAAGAATTAAGTGCTAAAAAACAAATTAAACCAAGCTTTTCTTACGATCCAAATATAAAAATTTAATTTTTACTGCTATAAATTTTTATAGCAGTAATTTCAAATTTTTTATCAGATTAATTTTCCATCAGGACTTCAAAACTCTTTATTCTTGGGATTTTGTTATTTATGTTTTTTTGATATAATATTAAAGATTTTTGTGAGGATAAATATGGAAGCGCTATTTACTACTGAAATTTTAAAATATAAAGGGGAACATTGTTTTAAATGCGATGATACTTTAGTGCGTGAAATCAAACTTGAAATTTACATTAATGATAAAAAAGTAGGTGCTTTAATGGCAACCCCTGTGGATGAACAAGCTTTAGCTTTAGGGTATTTAATGAGTGAGAATATTATTGCAAAAGCGAGTGATGTTAAGAGTATAGAAAGTAAAGATGATGGTATGAGTGTTCATATCAAAGCAAAAATTGATAAGAAAAATCTAGCAAAACTTAATGCCCAAGGTGTAGTAATTAGTGGTTGTGGTAGAGCACATACAGCAAATATTGATCCTGATGCTATTGAAGCGAGTAAAATTGTTTCTAAAGTTGCATTTAATAAAGATGAAATTTTAACTCAAATGAGAACTTTTTATACCCAGTGTGAGCTTTATGAAAAAACAGGTTGTGTGCACACAGCTAAACTTTTTGTTGATGAAAAGACTTTTTTTATAGGCGAAGACATTGCGCAGCATAATACTATAGATAAGGCTTTAGGAAAAGCCCATTTAGCAGGGGTGAGTTTAGATCAATGTTTTTTAATGGTAAGTGGAAGATTGAGTTCAGAAATGGTGGCTAAAGCAATTATGCATAAAATTCCTGTGCTTGTTTCACGTACAGCTCCTACTTGTTTAGGCGTAATGATAGCTAGAAAATTTGATTTAACACTTTGTGGTTTTGCTAGAGAAGATAAGATAAATATTTATAGCGGGGGATTTAGAATCTATGGATAAAAATCAAGAAAAAAAAATTATTGCTTATATGAAAGAATTCCTAAATAGCAATGAAAAATTAGACTGTGGTACGGCTTTTAAAATAGCGAAAAAATTTAATGTAAATATAGAAAAGATAGGAACATTAGCTGATGAAAATAATATAAAAATTGATAATTGTGAATTAGGACAATTTGGACATTTAGATTTTGAAAAAGCAAAGATTGAAGTGTTTAAAAGCATAGAAGCTAGTTTAGATCAAAAGCGTAGGATTTTTTGTAAAGATGCTAGAGATATAGCAAAACAAACTTGCGGGCTTAAAAGTATGCGTTCAGCTTTAAAAAGCTACAAGGTTGATGTAAAGTATTGTCAATTAGGTTGTTTTAAAGAAAAAAAAGGAAAGCAATTTATAGTAAGGACAAAAACTTGGATAGAAAATGCTGATGGGGATTTGCTTTTTGGAAAAGGCAAAACAGAACTTTTAGAACTTATAGGGCAAACAGGAAGCTTGCTTCATGCTTCAAAACTCATGGGAATTAATTATAAAAAAGCCTGGATGCATTTACAAACCTTGCAAAAAAATTCCCAAGAAATTTTAGTTAGTACAAGGCAAGGGCGATCTAAAGAATCGGGTACAAAACTCACTCCTAGAGCCTTAGAATTAATGGAAAGTTATTCTATTTTACAAAAAGATATTGAAGAATATGCCGATAAACGCTTTAAAGAATTGTTTTTAAAAGAAAAAAAATAATCCTTACTTAATAAATACTAAATATATTTTTTATAATTAATATTATTTTCTTGAAACGCATGTTAGAATTAAAAAAATTTTTATTATTTAGGAGTTATGGATGTTTAAATCTTTAAATATAGGTTTAAAACTTATTTTTTCTGTGGCAACAGTTGTTGTTATTGGACTGGTTATTCTAATTTCCTTAATTACTAAGCAGGTGAGTCAAAATATTACTGAAAATACAGAAGATATTCTTGCTTCTATTGCCAAAGAGTATGCTACACAAACTCAAGGAATCTTTGGAGAAATGATTGTTTTAAATAAAAGTCTTTCAGGTACTTTAACAGAAATGTTTAGATCAACTTCTAAAGAAGATTTAGATATAGATAATATTACTAATATTATAATCAATACTTTTGATAACAGTCTTTATTCTAATTTTACTTATTTGTATCTTGTCAATCCTCCAGAATACTTTAGAGAAGAAAGCAAATTTTTTAACACTCAAAGCGGTAATTTCATTATGCTTTATACTGATAGTGAAAAAGACAATAAAGGTGGAATCAAAGTCATACAAGCTACAGATGAAATAGCTAATTTACAGGTCATTCAAGATATAATAAAACAAGCCAAATATGGAGAAAATAAAGTATATATCGGCCGTCCTATAAGAATGCATTTAGAAGGGGAGAGTTTTGATGCTGTAAACATGGCAATGCCGATTTTTGATAGAAAAAATCAAGTTGTAGGTGTTGTAGGTATGACTTTGGATTTTTCAGCAGTTGCTACCTACCTTCTTGATCCTAAGAGTTTAAAATATGATGGAGAATTAAGGGTGCTTTTGCAATCTGATGGTCTTATAGCGATTCATCCTAATAAGGATTTGGTTTTAAAGAATTTAAAAAATCTTAATCCAAATAAAGGTGCTCAGCAAACTTATCAAGCTATGAATGCAGGTAAAAATGGAGTTTTTAATTATATAGCTTTTGATGGGGATGATTCTTATGCAGCAATAAATAGTTTTGAAGTGCAAAACAGTTCTTGGACTGTGTTAGTAACAGCACCTAAATATTCTGTTTTTGAACCTTTGAAAAAATTACAATTAATAATCATTAGTGCATCTTTTATTTTTGTTTTTATTGTTTTAGGAGTGGTTTATTATTGTGTGAAAAAAATTGTTGCATCAAGATTGCCTATTATTCTTAGTTCTTTAGAATCGTTTTTCCGTTTTTTAAATCATGAAAAAGTTGAACCTAAGGCTATTGAAATCTGTGCTAATGATGAATTAGGTGCAATGGGTAAAATTATAAATGAAAATATCGAAAGAATACAAAAATCTTTAGAACAAGATCAAGATGCTGTGGATGAATCAGTTCAAACTGCTAAAGAGATCGAAAAAGGCAATTTTACTGTCAGATTTATCAAAAATCCTGCAAATCCACAACTCATAGAGCTTAAAAATGTGCTCAATAGAATGCTTAATGTTTTGCAAAATAAAATTGGTTCTAATATGAATGAAATTAATAGGGTTTTTAATAGCTATAAGGCTCTTGATTTTAGTACAGAAGTACAAGATGCTAAAGGGGAAGTTGAAATCACTACAAATATTTTGGGTAAAGAAATCAAAGAAATGCTTATTGCTTCATCAAATTTTGCTAAAGATTTAGCCAATCAATCACAAGAATTGAAAAATTCTATGCAAAAGCTTACCGATGGTTCTAATGCACAAGCAAGTTCTTTAGAACAATCAGCCGCGGCTGTAGAAGAAATCAATTCTTCTATGCAAAGTGTGAGTGGAAAAACTGTAGAGGTTGCTTCACAAGCTGATGATATTAAAAATATTGTTAATGTGATTAAAGATATAGCAGATCAAACCAATCTCTTAGCTTTAAATGCAGCTATTGAAGCAGCACGTGCAGGAGAACATGGTAGAGGGTTTGCAGTCGTAGCTGATGAGGTAAGGCAGCTTGCAGAAAGAACAGGCAAGTCTTTATCTGAAATTGAAGCAAATATTAATATACTTGTGCAAAGTGTTAATGAAGTGGCAGAATCAGTAAAAGAACAAACAACAGGAATAGCACAAATTAACGATGCTATTGCTAAACTTGAAAGTGTGACAAAAGAAAATGTTGAAGTTGCACACGCTACTAATGGTATTACAAATGAGGTTAACCGTATAGCAGGTGCGATTTTAGAAGATGTAAATAAGAAGAAAATTTAATTTTTATATCTCCTTGATTTAAAGACAAAAAAAGCAAGAAAATATTATTATTTTTTAGATAAATTAAGGAGAAATAATGAGAATTGATTGTAGAAATCTTGAGTGTCCTAAGCCTGTTGTTGAAACAAAAAAAGCACTTGAAAATCTTCAAAATAATGAAATTTTGGAGATTTTATTAGATTCTGTTATTTCTAAAAATAATGTTATAAAATTTTTAAATTCTTTAAATTTATGTCCAAATATTGAGGAAAATGGTAAGCAAATTTGTATAAAAGTGAAAAAACAAGAGCTTGAGTTTTCTAAGAGTAATGCTTATAGTGTTTTGTTTTTAAAAACAGATAAAATAGGAGAGGGTGAATTAGGAAAAACTTTGCTTGTAGGGTTTTTAGATACTTTAAAAAATATACAAAATATGCCCAGTAAAATACTTTGTGTTAATGAAAGTGTTTTAATCAATACCAATACCCAGCATGCAGCTTATGCAGCTATGAAAGAACTTGAAAATTTAGGTGTTGAGATTATTAGTTGTGGAGCTTGCTTGGAATTTTTTCAAAAGAGTAATGAGCTTAAAATCGGAAGTATTGGCAATGCTTATGAAATTTTAAATGAACTTTGTACTAAAGCAAAAATCATTAGTTTATGAAGGAAAATATGGAATATAAAAATCAAAATTTAACCCATTTTACAAAAGCGGCAGGTTGAGCAGCGAAATTAAGCCCGGGTGGCCTTAAAACAATTTTAAATTTCATGCAAACAAGTCCAGCTTTATTAAGCAGTATTGGCAATAATGAAGACGCAAGTGTTTTTCAAATAAATCCTGATTTGGCTTTAGTACAAACCTTGGATTTTATCACGCCTATAGTTGATAGTGCCTATCATTTTGGTGCTATTGCTGCGGCAAATGCTTTAAGCGATGTATTTGCTATGGGTGCAGAAGTGATTAATGCTTTAAATATAGTAGGTTTTAATACTCATGATCATGATTTAGAACTTTTAGAAGAACTTTTACAAGGTGCTAATGATAAGGTAAGAGAATGTGGTGCTTTGATTGTGGGTGGGCATACTATAAAAAGTAATGAAATTTTTTTTGGATTGAGTGTTACAGGTAGGGTGCATCCTAAAAAATTCATTGCTAATAATACTGCTAAAGAAGGCGATTTAATCCTTTTAAGCAAGCCTTTGGGTACAGGTATTTTAAGCACGGCTTTAAAAGCTAAAATTTTAGAAGAGAAATATTTAAACAATATGCTTAAAAGCATGATGAGTTTAAATTATAAAGCCAGTCAAATTGCACTTAAATTTGGAGTAAGAGCAATGAGTGATGTCACAGGTTTTGGGCTTTTAGGACATTTAAAAGAAATGTTAAATAATAGCATTTCTTTTACCATTTTTACAAGAGAACTTCCTTTTTTAGAAGGGGTAAAAGAGTATTTTAATCAGGGTTTGATTCCTCAGGGTGCTTATCGAAATTTAGAATTTGTACAAGAATTCCAAAGTAGTTTAAGTGAAGAAAGATTATTATTATGCGATCCTCAAACTTCTGGCGGACTTTTGATTGCTGTGGATGAGAAAAAGGCTATGGAATGTCTTAAGAATTTAGAAGATGAGAATATCCAAGCTAAGATTATCGCACAAGCTATAGCCTTTCAAAAAGATAGGTTTATTTTTTATTAATTTTTGTTACTTATATACCCATAAAAACTTTAATTTATTCTTATTTTTAAATTTAATAATGTTATTTTTATTTTATTTATACTATTTTTATTTAGAACTTTATCATTAGGAGATATAAATGATACAAAAAGCCCTAGCCTTGGCTGAAGAATTACAAGGTAAAATAGAAGCAAATATTTCAAATTCTGAAAAAGAATTCCATGCTAAAATGCAAAAACTTCTAAACAATCCCAAAAACAAAATAATGCTTATTGAATTACTTGATCGTTCTTTTAGATGTAATGATAAAAAAGCGAGTTTTGAGCTTATAGAATATACTTTAAATAAGTATGGTATAGCTGATTTTTTTAGTACTTTTGAAAAATTCTTGCTTTTTAGTTTTTTAAATTTTGGCAAATTCGCACCGAATTTAAGCGTACCGTTTTTTATAAGACATTTAAGAGAAGATACTAAGGCTATGGTTTTAGATGCAAATGCTAGTGTTTTACAGCCTCATATACGTAAAAGAAAAGAAGAAGACAATATCACTTTAAATGTAAATTTAATTGGTGAAGAGGTTTTAGGTGAAGCTGAGAGTAAATATCGTATCCGCAAATATGAAGAAGCTTTAAAGTCAAATTATATTACTTATATTTCTATTAAAATCACTACTATTTTTTCGCAAATTAATATTATTGATTTTGAATATTCTAAAGATGAGATTGTTAAAAGGCTTGATCATCTTTATGCTTTAGCATTAGAAGAAGAAAAAAAACAAGGAGTGAGTAAATTTATCAATCTTGATATGGAAGAATTTAGAGATTTAGAGCTTACTGTTGCAGCTTTTATGGAGAGTGTTTCTAAATTTGATATCAAAGCTGGTATTGTTTTGCAAGCTTATATACCTGATTCTTATGAGTATCTTAAAAAGCTTTTTGCTTTTTCAAAACAAAGAGTTTTAAAAGGGATGAAGCCTATTAAAATTCGTTTTGTAAAAGGTGCCAATATGGAAAGTGAAGAAACTATAGCAAGCCAAAGAGGCTGGGAACTTCCTACTTTTTACAAGAAAATAGACACTGATAGTAATTATAATAAAATGCTTGATTTTGTTTTAGAAGGGGATAATTATAAGTATATAAATGTAGGGATTGCAAGCCATAATATTTTTGAAATTGCTTATGCTTATACGCGTATTAATGAGGTGAAAGCTTTGGATTCTTTTACTTTTGAAATGCTTGAAGGCATGAGTTTACAATGTTCTTATGAACTATCTAAAATGCATGATTTAATCCTTTATGCTCCAGTTTGTGATGAAGCTCATTTTAACAATGCTATTGCTTATCTTGTAAGACGTCTTGATGAAAATACAAGTGAAGATAATTTCATGAGATATTTTTTCAATCTTAAAATAGGAGATAAAAATTGGAATATACAAAAAGAATTATTCTTAAAATCTTTAGAAGGTATTAAAACTCTTGATAATTCCACGCACCGTACCCAAGATAGAAATAAAATTTCAAAGGTCATAAGCACTTACGAAAGCGGGGTTTTTCATAATGAAAGCGATACTGATTTTATTTTAGCACAAAATAGATCATGGGCTAAAGATATAAAAATGAAATATGAAAATTTACAAAATTATGATGTTGTGCCTGTGATTGGGGATTTGCAATTAGATAAAGATACTTTAAATACTCTAGAAGTTAAAGATAAAATCAAAGATAGAATTATAGGTAAAGTTTATTTAGCAGGAGAAAAAGAAATTAAAAAAGCCCTTGATGTAGCTAAAAATTCATCTTATAGTAAAAAAAGCTTTGATGAAATTCATGCTATTTTAGCTAAAGCTGCGGATTTAATGAGAGAGCGTCGCGGAGATTTGATAGGTTTAGCTGCACTTGAAGTAGGTAAGACTTTTTTAGAAATTGATCCTGAAGTGAGTGAAGCTATTGATTTTATCGAATTTTATCCGCATTCTTTGAAGGTTTTAAAAGAACAAAATAAAAATACTCAATTTAGCCCTAAAGGTATAGGTGTGACTATAGCGCCTTGGAATTTTCCTATAGGTATTTCAGTAGGGACCATAGCAGCACCTTTAGCAGCGGGTAATGTAGTGATTTATAAACCCTCTTCGCTTTCAACTCTAACAGGTTATATGCTTTGTCAATGTTTTTGGGATGCGGGGATTAGTAAAGACGCTTTGATTTTCTTGCCTTCTAAAGGAAGTGATATTTCTAAATATTTGCTTGTGGATGAAGCGATTAAATTTTCAATCCTTACAGGAGGAGAAGACACCGCTTATGCGATGTTAAAAGCCAATCCAACTTTACTTTTAAATGCTGAGACAGGAGGAAAAAACGCTACTATAGTTTCTAAATTTGCTGATCGTGATAGTGCGATTAAAAATATTGTCCATTCTGCTTTTAGTAATAGTGGGCAGAAGTGTTCGGCTACTTCTTTGCTTGTTTTAGAACAAGAAGTTTATGAAGATGAAGAATTTAAAAAGACTTTAGTTGATGCTGCTGCTTCTATGCAAGTAGGAAGTCCTTTTGAATTTAAAAACAAATTAGGCACTTTAGCAGATAAACCAGGTGCTAAAGTACAAAAGGCTTTAAATCAATTGCAATCTTATGAAGAATGGGCTTTAAAACCTCAATTTTTAGATAATAATCCTTATTTAATGACCCCGGGCATAAAATACGGTACTAAAAAAGGTGATTTTACTCATATGAATGAACTTTTTGTTCCTATTTTAACCGTAATGAAGGCAAAAGATCTTCAAGAAGCTATAGAGATAGTAAATTCTACAGGCTATGGCTTGACTGCGGGTTTTGAAAGTTTAGATGAAAGAGAATGGGAGTATTTTCACACTCATATAGAGGCTGGAAATATTTATATTAATAAACCTACCACAGGAGCTATAGTGCTTCGTCAACCCTTTGGCGGGGTGAAAAAATCTGCCATAGGTTTTGGTAGGAAAGTGGGGATTTATAATTATATTACTCAATTTTTAAATATAAGTGTAGATCAAGCTGATGAGAATTTACTTGAAAATGATCTTGTTAAAGCTTTAGAAAAGATCCAATGCAGCAATGAAGAAGATAAAAAAGCTTTAGACAATGTGATTTTAATGGCAAAATCTTATGCTTATTATCATAAAAATGAATTTACTCTTTCAAAAGATTATGTAAAAATACGTGGAGAGAATAATCTTTTTTCTTATACTAAAATTAAAAATTTAGCTTTTAGAATATGCGAAGAGGATGATTTAAAGGATATTTTAGGAGTCATTGTTGGGGCAAATATTTTAGATATTAGCCTTAGTCTAAGTTATGATCAGCATGCTAAAATTTCTTTAGTAAAAGAGCTTTGTAAGGCTGCGAATTTAAAGGCTGATTTTATTAATGAGAGCAAGGCAAATTTTGTTTCGGGTTTGAAACATTTTGAAAGAATTCGTTATCATGCAAAAGCTAGTGTAGAGGATGAAATTTATATACAAGCTGCTAAAGAAGCTAAGATTATTATTAGAGATAAGCCTTTATTAAATGGCCGTTTTGAGCTTTTATTTTATCATAATGAAAAAGCTTTAAGCATCTCTTTTCATCGTTATGGAAATTTAGGCATTAGGGCATTAAATCATTAATTAAGGAGTAAAAATGGAAATAGTTCAAATTAATACCCCAATAGCAATAATGTTTGTCGCATATGCTGTTTTAATGCTTTATATAGGTTTTTATTTTTATAAGCAAAATAAAAATGCAGAAGATTATTTCTTAGGGGGTCGTTCTATGGGGCCTGTCATTTCTGCACTTAGTGCGGGAGCTTCTGATATGAGTGGCTGGCTTTTAATGGGTTTGCCTGGGGCTTTGTATGTAAGTGGTTTTGTAGATTCTTATATTGCAATAGGTTTAACTGTAGGGGCTAGTTTAAATTGGATCTTTGTAGCTAAAAGACTTAGAATTTATACTAGTGTTATTGCTAATTCTTTAACTATTCCTGATTATTTTGAAACACGATTTGATGATGATAAGCATATATTGCGCGTAGTATGTGCTATAGTAATTTTAATTTTCTTTACCTTTTATGTTTCTTCAGGGCTTGTAAGTGGGGCAAAACTTTTTGAAAGTACTTTTGGCATTGCTTATGAGTATGCACTTACTACAGGGACTATTATTATAGTGGCTTATACTTTTTTAGGCGGTTATAAGGCGGTTTGTTGGACGGATATGATTCAAGGGCTTTTGATGATGGGTGCTTTAATTATTGTGCCTTTAGTCATGCTGTTTCATTTAGGGGGTTTTAATGAGGCAATGCATATAGTAAAACAAATCAGACCTAGTGCTTTATCCTTAGGAGAAGGAGTAGGGGCTATTAGTATTATTTCCGCACTTGCTTGGGGACTTGGATATTTTGGACAGCCTCATATTTTAGTGCGTTTCATGTCTATTCGATCTGTTAAAGACATTCCAAGTGCTACTTTTATAGGTATTTTTTGGATGGTAATTTGTCTTTTAAGTGCTTGTTTTATAGGAGTTTTGGGTATTGCTTATGTGTATAAATTCCAATTAAGCCTTGCTGATCCTGAGAAAATTTTTATTGTGATGTCTCAACTTTTATTTAATCCTTGGATAGCAGGTATTTTGCTTTCTGCTATTTTAGCCGCTATTATGAGTACTGCAAGTTCTCAGCTTTTAGTGTCAAGTTCTACTATTGCAGAAGATTTTTATAAAAAAATTTTTAAAGAAGATGCCCCTGCACAAGTGGTGCTTAATCTAGGTAAGATAGGGGTGTTACTAGTAGCTGTGATAGCGTTTTTAATTTCTACAGATAAAAACTCAAGTGTTTTAAGCATAGTTTCTTATGCGTGGGCAGGTTTTGGAGCAAGTTTTGGTTCTGTTATGCTTTTTTCTTTATTCTGGAGTAGGATGACTAGAATAGGAGCGATTTTAGGCATGATAACAGGTGCGCTTACAGTGGTTCTTTGGAAGAATTATTTGGTTGAAATTTTTAACTTGCCTATCTATGAGATAGTCCCAGGATTTTTGGCTGCTTCTTTAGTTATTATTATTGCAAGTTTATTTACCAAGCTTCGCCTTGGAACTAAGACTGCTTATGAAAGGATGCTAGAAGAACTTTAAAATATTCTCGCATTTGCGAGAATATTTAGGCAAAAAGATTGATTAAATAAGTATTTAGAGGTATTGCTACAATATCGATTAAAACAGCCCCACATAAAGGCACAATTAAAAACGCTTGTTTAGAAATCAAAGCGTATCTAGCACAAACTGCATTCATATTCGCTACAGCATTAGGGGTTGCACCTAAGCCATGTCCTATAAGTCCTGCACACATGATAGCACTATCATAATTTCTTCCGCATAAATAAAAGACTACGAAAACCGCAAATAATAATAAGGCTAAAATTTGCACAATTAAAGTGATAAAAAGAGGTATGGCAACAGTACTTAATTCATTTATTTTTAGACTCATCATAGCCATGGTTAAAAAAATGCCTAAACTCAATTCACTTATAGTATCTAAAGAATACTGATTGATTTTAAAAATATTAAGAATATCATTGAAATTTCTTACAAGAATAGCAATAAGCATACATCCAACATAACTAGGTAAAGAATACCCGCTAAATTGTGTAAATTGAGAACTTATATAAAATCCAATGCACATAATGCATAATATTAAAAATAAAGATTTTAAAAAATCTTTATGGCTTGCAATATGAATTTCATGTTTTAAAGGATCTGTGTCTTTGATGTCTTGATTGGTTTGGATTTTTAAATTGTGTTTGCTTATAAGATATCTTGCTACAGGGCCTCCAAGTAAAGAACCAAAAATGAGTCCAAAAGTTGCTGCAGATAATGCTAAAACTTTAGCATTGTTCATACCGCTTAATTCTTCAACCATGCCACCAAAGGCTATAGCATTGCCATGTCCACCTTCTAAAGAAACAGCTCCGCATAAAATACCATATAATTTATTTAAATCAAAAAAACTCATCATAGAAATACCGATAAAATTTTGCATCAAAGCCATAAACCAACAGCATCCAAGATAGATCAAAAGTATTTTTCCACCTACTTTTAAGAGTTTAAAGCTTCCACTTAATCCTATTATGGTAAAAAACGCAGCCATGAGTGGAGTTTGTAAGCTTGTATCAAAATTAATTTTAACTTCAATGAAGCTTAAAGCATAAATTACCATACTTACTAAAAAACCTCCTATAACAGGAGAAGGGATACAAAATTTTTCTAAGATTAAAAAACGTTTTTTTAAAAACATTCCAAATAATAAAACTCCAATGCTAATAGTCAATGCACTTAAACTTTCAAAATTCATAAGTTTCCTTTACTTAATAAAAAATATGTTAGATAAGCAACAAGCTTTGCTGTATGATTATCTATATCAAACTTAGGGTTAAACTCGCAAATATCTGCTAGAAAAACTTTCTTGCTGTTAAAAATAAGTTTGAGCAGGGGCAAAATTTCTTTTAAACTAATGCCAAAAATTGCAGGGGCACTTACAGCAGGTGCGATATTTTGCGAAAATACATCTATATCTATACTCAGATAAATAAACTCATTTTGTTCTAAAAACTCTTCAATCATTTTTTGGGATTTTTCAAATTCATTATCAAGTACATATTGTGCTTTCATGTTTTGCATGGTTTGAAAAAGAGCTTTGGTATTAGATATTTTGCTTGCACCTAAACACAAATAAGAAAAATTATAATGATTCTTTTGTGCATACTCATAAGCTTTATAAAACGAGTTTCCAGAACTATGCAATTGCTGTATTCTTACGTCAAAATGTGCATCAAAATTGATTATTCCTATTTGTTTTTTATGATCTAAAAGCGCTTTTATAGATCCTAAAGAAGTTTCGTGTCCACCTCCTAAGATCACTGCATAATGATTGTTTTTTAAAAGTTCTAAACACTTGTGATAAAGTAAATCTTGACCCATTTCTAATGTAGTGAAATTTTCAATATCTCCTAAATCATCAAAATCAAAATCATCATGGATAGCGAAATTTACCATATTTTCTCTTATTTTTTTTGGAGCTAATTCGCTTCCTATTCTTCCGTGATTTCTTTGCACTCCTAAAGATGAACAAAAACCTAATAATTTGTTATTTGAATTTTTATTTAAGCATTGAAATAATCTTTTATGACAGGCTTCCTCGCCATCATTTCTTCCTTGCCACATCATTTCTCCTTTTTTTTAATTCCATTACTATACTAAAGTGTTTTTTAATATTTTTTTACATTAAAAAAAATTAATTTTTTTTGTGTATTTTAGTAACAAAATGGATTGATTGAAATTCTTATAAATTAATAATTTATTTAAAAATAAAATTATTTATATTTTACCTTTTCAATGTTTTTGTATTAAAAACCTTAGTATGGGACCGTCTTGATCGATTTGAAGAATTTTAAAACCACGATTTTTCGCATCTTCAGGTATAGAATTAATACTTTGTGGACAATCACAAAGCACTTCTAAGATCTCTTTGCTTTTAAGTTGTGTTAAAGCATCTAGTGTAGCTATAGCAGGGTAGGGACAGGCTTCGCCTTGTAAATTTAAACTATAAGTGATTTTCATTTTATTTGCTTTGAAAAGATTTTATAAATAGTTTTTTGTAAGATAAAACAAAAATAAACATTAATATAAAAAGCCCTAAATTGATAAAAAATCCCATTAAATTTCCCTAATCATTTAAAAGATTGATTTTTATTCCTTCTTTGAAAGTATTAGGTAAAAAATCATAGCTTAAAGCTAAAATCATCATTCCTATTATATTTGCAATGCCCACTATCATAAAATGGCTTTGACTTTCAAAAGTACGGTAAATCCACCCACACTCGCATCCTCCGGCAAAAACTATACCAAAACCGAATAAAAATGCTCCTATAGCTAGTGCAGGGGAAAGTTCTATAACTTTAATATCATGGCCTTGTAAAATAAAGGCAAAAGCAATCAAACAAGCCCCAATCATGCCGATTAAAGCACCTTTTATCGCATTATCTCTCCCAAATAAAAATAAATCTCTAAAACAAGAAGTAAAGCAAATTTGTGCTCTAGAAATGATAAAACCAAAGCTAAATCCAAAAAGAAGTGCTAAGGCTAAAAGACTTTCTTTATTTTTTATATTAACATTTCCATTGCAAAGTACAAGATAAAATACCCATGTTAAAAAAGCTATGAAGAATAAAATTCCTAAAATAAAATGCAATCTTGCACGTGATTTTTGTTTGTTTAAAGTTATATATTCTTTATCTATACGCTTGAGTATTATTTTAGGTTTGAAAAATGAAGTATTGCAAATTTTTATCCCCAAATAAATACCTAAAATCATAAAAACTGTAAAAAACCAAGTGTGCAAAGAAAAATAAGGCAAGCCTGTGAAAAAATTTGCTAAATTGCATCCAAAAGCAAGCCTTGCACATATCCTGAAAGTATTCCACCTAGTATGGCTTGAAATATACGTAGTTTATTAGCAAAGAAACGAAATTTTACTTTATTTGCTAAAAGAGCAGCGATGAAACAGCCTATGAACATATGCCTATAAGCATCATGCTATCAACTCTTGTTAAGATGGATCCATTTAAATTTTGTTTTTTATAGTAAGAATATTCTTTTAAATCCATACCTAAAACTTGTAAAAATTCACCACCCCAACGGGTTATTTCTCCTGTAATAGCCCAAACATTACCAAAAATTCCAAAATACACTGCACTTAAAATTCCAAGTACAATCATAGCTTTAGAATTATCCCAAAAATTGATTAAAAATTTTTGTTTAAAAGAATTCAAAAAAAGTTCCTAACTTGATATAAAAAAAGAGTGAGATTATAACTTAAATTTAACATAAAGTCAAAGACTTTGTTTTTGGTAAAATTATAAAATTTATTTTGTTTTTCATTAAAAATCGTTATAATTGCAATTTTGGAAGATTAGCGTATCTGGTGATTGCCACTGACTTCAAATCAGATGAAAGGATAGTTGACTATTCTTTGGGGAGTTCGATTCTCTCATCTTCTCGCCAAAAAGTAAAATTAAGGGAATTTTATGAGTAAAGCAGATATTATTGTTGGCATTCAGTGGGGCGATGAAGGCAAAGGCAAAATAGTAGATAAATTATGTGAAAATTATGATTTTGTTTGTAGAAGTGCAGGCGGACACAATGCAGGCCATACCATTTGGGTAAATGGTATAAGATACGCGCTTCATCTTATGCCAAGTGGTGTTTTGCATCCAAGATGTATTAATATTATAGGAAATGGCGTTGTGGTTTCTCCTGAAGTTTTGATTGCTGAAATGGCACAATTTGAAAATTTAAAAGGCAGATTGTATATTAGTGATAGGGCACATTTGAATTTAAAACATCATTCTTTAATGGATATTGCAAAAGAAAAGCTTAAAGGGAAAAATGCTATAGGTACAACAGGAAAAGGCATAGGGCCTTCTTATGCGGATAAAATCAATCGTACAGGACATAGAATCGGAGAACTTTTAGAACCTCAAAGATTGTGCGAAGCTTTAATTAAAGATTTTCAAACCAATAAGGCTTTTTTTGAAATGCTTGAAATTGCGATTCCTAGTGCTGAGGAAATGCTTGATGATTTAAAGCGTTTTAGTGAAATTTTAAGCCCTTTTATTACAGATACGACAAGAATACTTTGGAAGGCTTTAGATGAAGATAAAAGAGTGCTTTTAGAGGGTGCTCAAGGTTCTATGCTTGATATTGATCATGGAACTTATCCTTATGTAACAAGTTCAAGTACAGTTTCAGCAGGTGCTTTAACAGGGCTTGGTTTAAATCCTAAGGAAGTAAGAAGTATTATAGGTATTGTAAAAGCCTATGTTACAAGGGTAGGTAATGGAGCTTTTCCTACTGAAGATAAAGGCGAAGATGGGGAAAGAATTATGCAAATTGGTAAAGAAATTGGCGTAAGTACAGGACGTAAAAGACGCTGTGGATGGTTTGACGCTGTTGCGGCAAAATACACAGCAAGACTTAATGGGCTTGATGCTTTATCTTTGATGAAATTAGATGTTTTAGATGGGTTTGAAAAAGTTAAAATTTGTTACGCTTATGAGTATAAGGGCATGCAAATTGATTATATGCCAAGTGATTTAGAAAATGTCAAGCCAATCTATGAAGAATTAGATGGTTGGGATAAGGTATTTGGTATAAAAGATTATGATTTATTGCCAGAAAATGCTAAAAAATATATCTTAAGGCTTGAAGAACTTGTGGGGGTTAAAATTAAATACATTTCAACCAGTCCTGAAAGAGATGATACTATTATTTTATGAAAAATAAATACGATTCTGTTTTAAAAGTAAGAAAACAACAACTTGATAAGGTAGAAAATAATCTTCACAAAGCTAGGCAAAGACAGCTTCAAAATCAAAAGTCTTATGAGCTTTCGCGTAAGGAATATGAAAGTTTAGATACTTTACCAAAATCAGGAACCATTGCACAATTAAGATCGACTTTAAGCATGGTGCAAGTAGGGCGCGATGCTATAGCAAGAGCTAAGGAAAAAGTGGAGCTTTCTCAAAAAGAGATAAACCATTATCAGTTTTTGTATAAAAAAGCGTATTTAGATTATGAAAAAATAAAATTTTTAGAAGCTGAAGAGTTTAAGAAAAAGCAAAAAGAATTGGCTAAAGCTGAAGAGAAATTATTGGATGAAATCGCTATAAGCCGTTTTTTCAAAGGAGAAAAAGATGGGCAATAAATTGGTATTTTTGATTTTGCTTTCAAGCATGCTTTTTGGTTCTGAGCAAGATTGTGAGCAGTATTTTGAATCTAAAAAAGCACAAATTGAGCTTCAAACAAGAGAATTTGATGAAGCAAGACAAGCTTTAGAAGCTTATAAGGCTTCTTTTGAAGTTTTACAAAAACAAAGACTTGAAAGTTTAGAGAAAAAAGAAGCAGAAGTTAATGCGACTTTAGTAAAGATTGAGCAATTAAAACTTGAAAATGCAAGACTTTTAAAAGAACAAGAAAAAATTTTAAATTCTATACGCGATAAGACTCAAGGCAGGGTAAAAGAAATTTATTCTCAGATGAAAGATAGCGCTATTGCAGATGTTTTAACCCAAATGGATCCAGAAGATGCTAGTAAAATCATGTTGTCTTTAGAATCGCGTAAAATTTCTGGAGTTTTATCTAAAATGGATCCTAAAAAGGCTAGTGAGCTTACTTTACTTTTAAAAAATTTAGATAATAATATTAGCAATTAAACGGTTAAATTTTTCATTTTTAACATTCTTTTACCAAAAATAAGCTATTATTTTATACATTGATTAAATAAAAGGTTTTTTAAGATGCGTATAAAATTGCCACATGTTCCTTATATTGCAAATAAAATGATCTTAGATATCGCAAATTCTTCTTTTGTTGAAATCAAAGATCACTTAGAAAAACTTAAGATTTCTATAATAGAAGTTTTAGAAAATGACGTTTTAAATGAAAGAAAATTGGATGAAAAGGTAAAAGAGCTTTTAGAGCAACAAGAAGATGAAATGGAGTTGATGCAAGTAGATCGTAAAAATATGTTTTGGCTTGTAAAGAAAAAATTAGCCCCTGAGTGGGGTGTGATTTTAGATTCTGAAGAACATCACAATCATTTAGCACATCAAATTTTAAAAGAACTTGTAGAAAATGATTATATTAATTTTATGGTGAGTGAGAATAGAGTTAAGAATTTGATTTTTTCAAGTATAGAAGGTTATCTTAAAATTTATGAAAAACTTGAAGATGAGGTTTATGAAAAAATTAGCAATTATAAAACAAAGCCTGTTCCAGGTAGTGAAGAATATGATCTTATATTTGAAAAACTCTATCAAGAAGAGCTTAGAAAAAAGGGTATGTTTTAATGAAAGCTTATATTTATTTAGAAAATGACACTTTTTTAACGGCTAAGGCTTGCGGAAAACAAGGTACTTTTTTTGGAGAACTTGTTTTTAATACTTCTTTAACGGGTTATCAAGAAATTATTTCTGATCCATCTTATGCTGGGCAATTTATTGTTTTTTCTATGCCAGAGATTGGTATAGTAGGAACTAATGAAAATGATAATGAAAGCAAAGGAATCTTTGCTAGTGGTATTTTAATGCGTGAGTTAAGTTCAAGTTTTTCTAACTTTCGTGCTGAAGAAAGTTTGGAAAAATATTTAAAAAGACATGAAAAAATAGGTATTTATGAGTTAGATACTAGATATTTAGTTAAAATGATAAGAAAAAATGGAAATTTAAGAGCTGTGATTTCAACTGAAATTTCAAATAAAGAGGATTTAAAACTTGCTTTGCAAAATTCTGCAAAAATTGATGAGATCAATTTTATAAAAGAAGTGAGTACTAAAGAGGTTTATTCTCATAAACAAGGTGTTTGGAATGCTAGTTTGCAAAAATTTAATGATGCGAAAAGAAGCATGAAAAAGGTCGCTGTTATTGACTATGGTGTCAAAATAAATATTTTAAATGAACTTGTAGAAGCAGGATTTGAGGTTGAAGTTTATCCTTATGATATTAAAGCAGAGGAATTAATTGCTTTGTATAAAAAAGGAGAAATTCAAGGCGTGTTTCTTTCTAATGGTCCAGGTGAGCCAAAAATTTTAAAGCAAGAAATTCTAGAAATTAAAAAACTAGCCCAAGCTAAAATTCCAATGCTTGGGATTTGTTTAGGACATCAGCTTTTAAGTAATGCTTTTGGTTATGAAACTTATAAAATGAAATTTGGACAGCATGGGGCAAATCATCCTGTGATCAATCTTGATACAAAAACAGTCGAAATTACTGCACAAAATCATAATTATAATGTCCCTGAGGAACTAGATCAAATAGCTATTATCACTCATAGGAATCTTTTTGGTGATAATGTTGAGGGTGTAAGATATAAAAACTATCCTATTATTTCAGTGCAGCATCATCCAGAAGCTTCTTCGGGTCCTCATGAAAGCAAGTATATTTTTAAAGAATTTATGAATTTAATGTGAGTGTAGATTTTCTAGCTATTATTAGTGTTGCTTTCCTATCAAGTTTTGGGCATTGTTATTCTATGTGTGGTGGCTTTACTCTAATTTTTATGAATTTAAATTCAAAATCTAAAAACCTGTTTTTATTAACTTTTATTTATCATTTGTTTAGAATTTTTGCTTATATTGTATTAGGAATAATTTTTGGAGTTTTTGGAAATATTTTAGCAATTAATGCTAAGAGCCAAAGTTTATCTTTTTTTATTCTTGGCATATTTATGATGGTTTTAGGTTTTGCTTTAATTTTTAGAGGCAATATGCTGTCTTTTATTGAAAGCAATGTTTTTTTTAATCATTTTGCAAAAAAAATTATTAAAAAAGCTACGAATTTTAAAGGATTAAAATCAGCTATATTTTTAGGATTTTCAAATGGTTTTGTGCCTTGTGGCTTAGTGTATTTTTTTATTGCTAGTGCTATGAGTAAGCAAAATGTTTTTGAAAGTATTATAATAATGATGGTTTTTGGAGTGTCGACTTTACCAGCGATGTTGTTTTTTTTAAAAATTTCGCAGTTTTTTAATAATTTTTTGAAGAATTTTTTCAATTATGCATCATATAGCATCATTATTTGCTATGGTATATATCTTGCTTATATGGGTTTTAAGGCTTTTAAATGAGAGATTTTTTCAAAGATCAATTCTTTAAAGCAATTGAAAAAAATACGATTTTTTCAAGAGCAAATCCGCAAGGAATTTTGACTTTTGTAAGTGATAAACTTTGCAAAATAAGCGGCTATAGTAAAAAGGAGCTTATAGGACAAAAACATTCTATTTTTAGACATCCAGATGTTGAAGAATATTATATTGAAGAATTGTTAAATAAGCTTTCGCGTAAAAAACCTTATGAAGTTATTTTTAAAAACATTGATAAACTAGGCAAAACTTTTTATCTTGAGACTTTATTAATCCCTATTTTAAATAAGAATAATGAGTTAACAGAGATAGTAGCATTTTCTCGTGATGTGAGTAATTTTTTTAAACTTAATGAAGAGCTTGCATTAAATCATGCTAAATTGCGTGAGTTGAGTATAAATCTTGAAAATACTGTTAAGGATCATAAAAAAGAATTCATACAACTTGGCAAAAAATTTGAAAAGAAATTGCAAATTGCTTTAGAAAAAAATGAAAAAGATATTAAAATAGTTTATGAAGAGATTTTAAGATCTTCATTAGAGCAAATGATTTGCGATATAGCCCATCAATGGAGGCAACCTTTAAATGAGTTAGGTATTGCAATGTTTCAAATGAAGCAAAATCTTAAAGATGAAAAAGGATTTGCTGAAATTTATTCTCAATCAAAATCTATGATTAAAAATATGTCAAAAACGATTGATGTATTTAGAACTTTGTTTAATAATAAAGAAGCACAACCTTATGTATTTATAGAAGAGACTTTAAATAAAACTTTAGAAATTGTTTTTGAAACCATAGAAAAAAATCATGTAAATATTAATATTATTTCTAAAGGCGATTATGAAGTTTTAGCATATGAGAATGGTTTAATCAGAGTTTTTCTTAATCTCATTTTCAATTCTATAGAGGCTTTGAAAAACAAGAAAAGAAAAGTCATTACAATCGCTTTTTTAAAATTTGGAAAAAATTATTTAAAAATTAAACTAAAAGATAATGCCGGTGGCATTGATAAAAAAAATTTGGATAAAATTTTCCAACCCTATTTCACAACAAAACATCCCAGTCAGGGTATAGGGGTGGGGCTTTATATAAGCAGGCAAATTATTGAAAGTTTCCAAGGAAAAATCAAAGTTAAAAATGAGAAAGACGGAGCTTGTTTTGAAATATTTTTAAAGTTAAAAGAAAGGATGGAGTAAAATGTCACAAGATCGCAAAGATTTAATAATATTAGTAGTCGAAGATGAAGTTAAGGCTAGAGAATCATTAATAAATGTGTTAAGCAATCGTTTTAGCAAGGTTATAGGGGCTCAAAATGGAGATGAAGGACTTAAAAAATTTAAAAAATTTAAGCCGGATTTAGTGATTACAGATATTGCTATGCCCATTATGGATGGGCTTGATATGGCACGAGAGATTAAGGAGATTTCAGATGATGTGCCAATTGTTGTTTTAAGTGCATATTCTGAAAAAGAAAGGCTTTTACGTTCTATTGACATAGGTATAGATAAGTATTTAATTAAGCCTGTTGATATAGAAGAATTATTTAAAGTTTTAGATTATTTAGTTGATGAAAAGATTGAAGTTAATATGCTTGTAAAAATTTCTAAAGAATATCAATTTAATAAAACCAAAAGAACTTTGATTCATAATGGTAAAGAGATTATTTTGACTAAAAAAGAATTAGCCTTTATTTCTTTACTTTTAAAACAGCCTGGAGTTTTGGTTTTGCATGAAGATATTAAGAAAAATGTTTGGATTGGTGAGCATGTAACTGATACAGCGGTGAGGACTTTTATTAAAAGAATAAGGGATAAAGTGGGTGAAGAATTTATCAAAAATGTACCTAGTTTAGGATATAAGATAAATATTAATAAATAAGACTGATTTAGCCTTAAAATACCGAGTATGATGGATAATTAAAAATTGCCATTTTTAAGAAAAAATGTATGATTAATATTCTATAATGCTTTTTTATTTTTAAAATTTTAAGGAGAAAAAGTTGATACACCCAGGCAATGTATTAAATTATGACTATACTATTGCAAAATATTTTATGTTTGCAACTATATTTTTTGGTATTGTTGGTATGGCTATAGGTACTCTTATAGCTTTTCAAATGGCGTATCCTAACCTAAATTATTTAGCAGGAGAATATACTACTTTTTCAAGACTTAGACCGCTTCATACTTCAGGTGTTATTTTTGGTTTTATGCTTTCAGGGATTTGGGCAACTTGGTATTATATAGGGCAGCGTGTACTTAAAGTGAGTATGGCTGAATCAAGATTTTTAATGTTTATAGGCAAATTACATTTTTGGCTTTATATGTTTACTATGGTTTTGGCTATTATATCCTTATTTATGGGTATAACTACATCTAAAGAGTATGCTGAACTTGAATGGCCTTTAGATATTCTTGTTGTTATTGTTTGGGTTTTATGGGGTGTAAGTATTTTTGGACTTATTGGAATCCGCCGTGAAAAAACCCTTTATATTTCTCTTTGGTATTATATAGCTACATTTTTGGGTATTTCTATGTTGTATCTTTTTAATAATATGGAGGTGCCGACTTATTTTGTTGCGCGAATGGGGAATTGGTGGCATAGTGTATCAATGTATGCAGGAACTAATGATGCTTTAGTGCAATGGTGGTATGGGCATAATGCTGTTGCTTTTATATTTACTGTAGGTATTATTGCACAAATTTATTATTTTTTACCAAAAGAGAGCGGTCAGCCTATTTTTTCTTATAAGCTTTCTTTATTTGCGTTTTGGAGCTTGATGTTTGTTTATCTTTGGGCAGGAGGACATCATTTGATTTATTCTACCGTGCCTGATTGGATGCAGACTATGGGCTCTGTTTTTTCTATAGTCTTGATTTTGCCTTCTTGGGGATCAGCTATTAATATCTTGCTTACTATGAAGGGTGAGTGGGGTCAACTTCGTGAGAGTCCTTTGATTAAATTCATGATTTTAGCATCAACTTTTTACATGTTTTCAACGCTTGAAGGACCGATTCTTTCGATTAAATCCGTTAATGCTTTAGCACATTTTACAGATTGGATTCCTGGGCATGTTCATGATGGAACACTTGGTTGGGTAGGATTTATGACTATGGCAGCACTTTATCATATGACTCCTAGGGTTTTTAAAAGAGAGCTTTATAGTAAATCTTTAATGGAAATTCAATTTTGGATTCAAACCACAGGTATAGTTTTGTATTTTGCTTCTATGTGGATTGCAGGTATTACTCAAGGTATGATGTGGAGAGCAACAGATCAGTATGGTAATTTATTATATAGTTTTATTGATACTGTTGTAGCTATTGTTCCTTATTATTGGATTAGAGCGATTGGTGGATTGATGTATCTTATTGGTTTTTTTATGTTTGCTTATAATATTTATAAATCAATTGCTTGCGGAAAAGTGCTTACTAAAGAACCAAAAAGCGCTTCACCTATGGCAGCATAAAAGGAGAAAATATGTTTAGTTGGTTAGAAAAAAATCCATTCTTTTTTGCTGTAGTTGTTTTTATTGTGATTGCTTATGCTGGTATTGTCGAAGTTTTGCCTAATTTTGCTGAAAATGCAAGACCAATCGAAGGCAAAAAGCCTTATACAGTTTTACAGCTTGCAGGACGTGCAATATATATTAAAGATAGTTGTAATGCTTGTCATTCTCAGCTTATCCGTCCTTTTAAATCCGAAACAGATCGTTATGGGATGTATTCTGTAAGTGGTGAATTTGCTTATGATAGACCTTTTCTTTGGGGTTCGAAAAGAACAGGACCTGATCTTGCTCGTGTAGGAAATTATAGAACAACTGATTGGCATGAGTATCATATGTGGGAACCTACTTCTGTTGTTCCAGATTCTATTATGCCTTCTTATAAGCATATGTTTAGAAAAAATGCAGATATAGAAACTGCTTATGCAGAAGCTTTAACTGTAAAGAAAGTTTTTAATGTGCCTTATGATACTGAAGATGGGACAAAACTTGGAACTTGGGAAGATGCACAAGCTGAAGTTAAAGCCGAAGCTCAAGCTATAATTGATCAAATGAAAAGTCAAGAAGTTAAAGATGCTTTTGCTAAAGGAGAGATCAAGCAAATTGTTGCTTTGATAGCTTATTTAAATAGTTTAAAGTAAGATGATGGAAAATTTATCAATAGTTTTTGAGGTGGTTAAAAATTTAATCACATTAAATTTAGCAAAAGTTCAAAGACATGAGTGGGAGATTTTTCAAGGTTATGGATTTTTCGCACTTGTGGTGTTTTTGTCTTTGGGATTGTATTGTTATTGGTATCATTTATATAGATCTGAGAAAAAGGGTGAGAGAAATTATGAAAAATACGCTGATCTTGTTTTAAAAGATGATATTGATGATAGTGTATTAGAAAGTAAAAGGAGTGCTTAATGCAATGGTTAAATTTGGAAGATAATGTTAATCTTTTATCTTTGATTGGAGCTATTCTTATCATTTTAATCACTCTTGTTATTGTGAGTAGAATGTTTAAGGAAATGAAAGAAAAAAAAGAAAAATCAGAGCTTAGTGATCACAGTTGGGATGGGATAGAAGAGTATAAAAATCCTATTCCTACTGGTTGGGCAATAGTATTTTTATTAACTATCATTTGGGTTATTTGGTATTTTTTATGGGGCTATCCTTTAAATTCTTTTTCAAGTATAGGTCAATATAATGAAGAAGTAGCAGTTCATGATGCTAAGTTTAAAGAAAAATTTAAAGACTTATCTGTAGAAGATAAAATAGTAATGGGACAAAATATTTTTTTGGTTCAATGTTCAGTTTGTCATGGGATTACAGGTGATGGTATCAATGGAAAAGCTCAAAATTTAAATCTTTGGGGGAGTGAAGAAGGCTTAGTTGAAGTGATTAAGAAAGGTTCTAAGGGCATGAATTTTCCAGGTGGAGAGATGCCTGGTGCTTCTGATTTAGGCATAGCTGAAGAAGATATTCTTGCTATTGCAGCTTATGTAGCTAAAGAGCTTTCAGCTATTAAAAAAACTGCAAATGAAGATTTAGTAGCTAGAGGTAAACAAGCTTATGGAGCTTGTGCGGCTTGCCATGGCGAAGATGGGAAAGGTCAAGATGGATTATTTCCTGATCTTACAAAATATGGATCTGCAGCTTTTGTAGTGGATGTTTTACATAGTGGTAAAGCAGGTTTTATAGGAACTATGCCAAGTTTTTCGGGACTTAATGATATTCAAAAAGAAGCTGTTGGCGAATATGTAATTTCTCTTTCAAGAGGTGAGTGATGCAAAATGCAAATAGAAGTGTATTCTCAGGTGTTATGGGTATGTTAATCGTTACAATTTTATTGCTTGCGATTTTAGTTGGATTAACCATTTGGGGGGTGAAATCTCAGCAAGAGGTAATGCAAAAACCTTATAGTCTTAAAAATATACAAAATGTAAAGATGTTTGGTTCAAAAGAGCAAGATTATAAAAGTATAAAGGAAGCACAATGAATAAGGCTTTAGAATATTTAATCATTATTGGCTTGGTCACTACTGCTGCAATTACTGCTTGGTCAGTTTTAACTGTAAATCATCTTCATATAGGATGAAAGCAAGTTCTCAAGGTGGCTTTTTAGCCATCTTTTTATTTTTTTTATTATCTTCTAAAATTTTTGCTTTTGATGCTGTACTTGTTAATGAAAACATTTTAAATCAAAAAGTCATCCATGAAATCAATCTTATAGGAAAAGAGCTTTATGAAAAAAGTGGTGTTTTTGTAGGTGTTGCATTAGGGGATAAAACTGATATTGAAACTTTATTGAATGTGCAAAAAGAACTTCCTAGATCCTATATTTTGCTTGTTTTATCTAAAAATTCTCATAAAGTAGATATTGTAGGTTCTAAAGGTGCTTTAGCTTTAATTGATAAAGAAGCTGTGCTTAATCCTTATCCTGGTATAGGTTCTATCTTGCCTATATTGGCTACAAATAAAGGGGATATTTACAATGCTGCTATATTAAATGGCTATGCTGATATAGTAGAGCGTGTAGCAAAATCTAAAGCCATACAATTAAAACATTCTATAGGTAATGCAAATCGTGATACTATAAATATTTTAAGAATACTTATCTATGGATTTATTTGCTTTGCATTGTTATACTATGTTCAAAGAAGAATGAAGGGGAAAAAGCATGACAAAAGTTAAAAAAAGTTTTTGGCCTTATGGTATTTTACTTTCACTTTTGGCTATTATTATTGCTTGTATTGTGACTATTTTTATTGCGAGCCATCATCCTGTATATGAGGATGATTTTTATTTTGATTCTTATCAAAATGTTGAAAATAATTATAATGCTATACAAAAACAACAAGCCAATTTTGACAGCTTGTTTAAGTTGAATTTCCAAAATGATAAAATTATCCTTATAGGCGAAAGACAAATTTTTGGTTACGAAGTGGATAAAAATGCTTATGTGGCAAATTTTGAAATTTTTGCATTAAAAAATTCAAATCCTGATGATTTAAAAGTCCAAATCCTTCTTACAAGACCTTTTACTAAAGATTTTGACCAAAATTTACAAGGTCAAATCAAAAATGGGATTTTAAGCATAGCTTTGCCTCAATTAGAACAAGGCAGGTGGGAGCTTAAGTTAAAAATCACTGCAGATGAAGAAGCAATAGGATTTTTTACCTATGAATTAAATGCTAAATGAAATTAAGAATTTTTAGTTCTTCAAGGCAAATTAAAGAGTACTTTAATCAAAATAAATCCAATAATACTTTATTAGATAGTGCAATTAATATAAGCGAGTTTTTAGATAAGGTTTGTTTAAGCAATTTGGCTAAAGCAAGTTCTTATGAAAGCTTGCTTTTGATGCAAGAAGCTTGTTTAAAGAGTAAGGATTTAGAAAATAAATTAGGAATTTCAGCAGAATTTTTTGTTTTTTTAAAAAACAGTGAGTATCTTTTTTCTTTTTTTAAAGAATTGAGCTTAGAGAAAAAAAGCATACAAGATCTTAAAAATAATGATTATTATGCTGCTTATAATGAGCATTTAGAAATTTTAGATGAAGTGTATAATAATTATCTTGCTTTACTTGAAAAAAATTCTTTATATGATGCTTTATCTTTAGTGCAAAAATATAGCCTTAATATAGATTTTTTAGATCAATATGAGAGTATAATTTATAATTTAGAAGGTTTTTTAAGTAAATTCGAAGAAGATTTACTCAGTGAAATTTCTCAATTTAAAGAAGTTATTTTAAGTTTTAAGACAAGTAAATTTAATCTTGATTATCTTTTAAAGCTTGATTTTTTAAAAAAATTAAATTTGAAAGTCGATACTTATTATGAAATCAATCTTTCAAAGCAAGAAATTTTAAAAGAACAATCTTTCAAAACAAGAAATTCTCAAATTAAGCTTAAATCTTTTGAATTAAGAAGTTTACAATGTGCTTTCGTAATGGATGAAATCTCGCATTTTGTTCGCAAAGGTTTAAAACCTGAAAATATTGTAGTTATAACTCCTGATGAGAGTTTTTGCGAACTTTTAAGACTTTTTGATACAAATCGCATGCTTAATTTTGCTTATGGGATTAGTATAAAACAAACTCTGTTTTATCAAAAGCTTCAAGCTCTTTATGAAAGTGCTAATAGTCCTTCTTTTATCTATAAAAATCAAGAGAATTATTTTGAAGACATGCAAATGAATTTTGATTATTATAATGTGCTTTTGCACGCTTTAAAACTTGATTTTATAGAATTTAAACATAAATTTAATGAAAAATGTGATTTGGAATATTTTCAAAAATTGCTTGCTTTGTTTTTAAAAGATGAAAAACAAGAATTGATTTATTTGGTGCAAAAAGAGCTTTATTTTATTAAAGATTTATTAAAGAATCAAACCCTTAAGCTTAAAGAACTTATGCAGCTTTTTTTCATGCAAATCTCGCAACTTACTCTTAGTGATGTAGGTGGTGGAAAAGTCACAGTAATGGGTCTTTTAGAAAGCCGCGGGCTTTGTTTTGATGGTGTGGTTTTGGTAGATTTTAATGAAGAGTTTATTCCAAAAAGAAGTGTAAATGAGCTTTTTTTAAATAATCAAGTCCGTAAAAAAGCAGGGCTTATTAGTTATGATAAAAGAGAGAATTTACAAAGGTTTTATTATGAGAGTTTGATTAAAAATGCTTTAGAAGTAAGTATTTGTTTTGTGCAAAATGAAGAAAAAAGTAAATCGCGTTTTTTAGATGAGCTTGATTTTGATTTTTTTGAACAAACTCATATTAGTCAAAAAGCTTATCTTAATGCTTTAAAACTTGATTATGAAGGTATAAAACCTGATTTAACTCCTTTAAAAGCTCCTATTTTAAAGCACAATCCTTTTGAATCAGCACTTTCTTTTAGTCGTTTTAATCTATTAAATAAACAAAAAAGGACTTATTATTATCGTTATATTTTAAATTTGCTTGAACCTAGGGTTTTAAGCAAGGAAAATAAGGCTAAAAATCAAGGTAATTTCATCCATAAAGTGCTTGAAATTTATTATAAAGATTATAAAAATAATGATTTTGATATAGAGATTTTTATAAAGTTATTGGATCAAGAATACCAAAAATATAATATCAGCGAGCTTGATCTTGAAGTTTTTAAGCTAAAATTTTTGCACTTTGCTAAAAATGAAAAAGAACATTTTTCACAAGGATATCGTGTCATAAGTACTGAGCTTGAATTAAGCAAAACCTTAAAGCTTGGAGATGATGTGATTAAACTTAAGGGCACTATTGATCGCATTGATAATTCTAAGCAAGGTAATCTTATTATTGATTATAAAACCGGGACAATTTCAAGCGATTCTTATCAACTTGCTTTTTATCAAGCCTTATATGATGAACATGCTAATGCACGTTTTTATGATTTAAAAAACATGCAAATATTTAATCAAAAGACTAAAAGTTTAGAAGAATTGAAAGAAAGATTAAAAGACTTAATTAATCAAAGTCAACAAGCAATGGAATTTGAAAATGAACAAGATCAATATTGTCCTTATAAACTCATTTATAAAAAGGAATTAAAATGAGTGTGTTTGAGCCTTTTTTAGCTTTAGAAGCGAGTGCAGGAAGTGGAAAGACTTTTGCTTTAAGTGTGCGTTTTGTAGCACTTGTGTTAAAAGGTGCTAAGATTAATGAAATTCTAGCTTTAACTTTTTCTAAAAAAGCAGCTAATGAAATGCAAAAAAGGATTGTTGAGACCTTTTTAAATTTAGAAAAAGAAAGCAAGATGAGCGAATGTGAAGAGCTTTGTAGACTTTTAAGTTTGGATAAAAAAGAGCTGATTTATTTAAGAGATATTAAAAAAGAAGAATTTTTAAGAACCGATCTTAGAATCAATACCTTTGATGCTTTTTTTGGAAAGATTTTGCGTGTTTTTGCATTAAATTCCGGTTTAAGTAGTGATTTTGTTATGAATGAAGAAAAATTTGATATAAGAGAGATTTTTCTAAAGCTTTTAAATAAAGATGAATTAAAAGATTTGGCTTATTATGTTAATTTAATGGATGAGCAAGAGAATTTTTTTAATGAGCTTGAAAGTTTTTATCAAAATGCCTATTTTAAAATTTGCCCTAAAATTACTAATCCTTCTAAAAATGAAATCAATAAAGCTTATAGTGAGTTAAGAACTTATTGTTTGAGTTTAACCCATGTAAAGCATTATGCTAATTTATGTAAAAACTTTAAAAATGAAAATTTAGATTTAAGAGAATTTATAAAATCAAGTTTAATGGAAAAATTTGAAAGCACAAAATATTTGCAAGATTTAGAAAATCAAGATCCCTGTTTTAGTAAAAAAAGAAAGGAGCTTATAAATGCTTTAAATTGCTATGCTATAGAACTTGAAAATTATAAAATTGCTAATTTAATGAATCTTTTAAATCATTATAATAAAGCTAAAAATATATTCCATAAAGACAATAATATTTTGCATTTTGATGATGTTAAAAAAAGGGTTTATGATCTTATTACTAGTGATTTTAAAGATATGATTTATTTTCGCTTAGATGGTTTTATTTCGCATTTGTTGATTGATGAATTTCAAGATACTAGCGTCATTCAATATCAGATTTTACGTCCTTTAATCGCTGAGCTTGTTTCAGGTGAAGGAGTGAAAAAAAATCGTACTTTTTTTTACGTAGGAGATAAAAAACAAAGCATTTATCGTTTTCGTCAAGGTAAAAAAGAATTATTTGATTTGCTAAAAAGAGAATTTTCTCAAATTCAAAGCGGTAGTTTAAATACAAATTATCGTTCTAAAGATCTTTTAGTTGCCTTTGTAAATGAGACTTTTAAACATAAAATTAAAGACTATAAGGAACAATTTGCTTTAGAAAGTAAAAAAGGCGGTTTTATACGTGTTATAGAAACTAAAGAGCAAGACTTTAAAGAAATCAAAGAACAAACTTTAAAAGTCTTGCTTCAACAAATTGATTTTTTAAGGACTAAAAATGTTTCTTATGATGATATTTGTATTTTGTGTTGGAAAAATAATGATGCAGATAGGGTTTTAGAGTGTTTAAAAGAACAAAAAATTCCTGCTTTTACTCAAAGTAATGTTTTGCTTGAAAATAAAGCTAGCGTAAAGCTTGTTTTAGAATATGCTAAATATTGTATTTTTGGGGATGAGTTTTATTTAGTATTTTTAAAAGAGCTTTTGGGTTTTAAGCCAAGAAAAATTATGCTTGATTTTTCTAAAAATGTCATGGAAAATGTGCTTTTTTTGATAAAAGAATTAAAACTTGATTTAAATGATATAGCTTTAATCCAGTTCATAGAATATGCTAAAACTAAAGACAATTTTTTGCAACTTTTATTTGAACCTTGCATTTTGCCAATAATGAGCGAGCAAAGTAGAGGCATTAGCATCATGAGTGTGCATAAATCTAAGGGCTTAGAATTTGAACATGTAATTTTGCTTGATAATCTTTCTAAAAATCATAGAAATGATCAAACTATTATGTTTGAATACGATATAGATCAAGGTTGGCAGCTTCACATTAAAGACAAAATCAGGCAAATGACTAAAGAGCCTGTTTATACATCATTTATGCAAAGTATTATGCAAGCAGACCATGAAGATGATATTAATAAACTTTATGTGGCTTTTACAAGGGCTAAAGAAAGTTTGATTATTATAAAAAGAAATGAAGAACATGTTAATAAAAATTATCCTAGTTATTTTAAGGGAGAATTCTTAAATTTGGCTTCGCAAGAAAGAGGAATTTTATGTCATAAAGAGCAAAATTTTGTTTTTAAAGAGCCTTTAATCGAGAATTTGCAGAAATTTGAAAAAATTGATCCTCAAGAGATCCAAAGCGAGGAAAAACTCGATGGTAAGGAATTATATTTTGGAAATGCTTTTCATTTTTTTATGCAAAATTTAAAACTTCCCAAAGCTGAAAATTTCCAAATACTCACTCAAAGTTGCAAGAATAAATTCAGACATTTTTTAGAAGAACATGAATTTGAAAAACTTTTTAAAAGAATTCAAATTTTGCTTAATAATCCTCAATTTCAAGCATTGATTAAAGATAAAGAGCTTTTAAAAGAACAAGCTTTAAGTTTTAATGGAGAAATTAAACATCTAGATTTGCTTGTTTTAAGCAAAAATGAAGCCTTGGTTGTAGACTATAAAACAGGTTTGGCTATGCAAGATAAGCATAAAGAACAAGTAAGAACTTATAAAAACGCTATTAAAGAAATTCTTAAAAAAGATAAAATAAAGGCTTTTATAATCTATTGTTTGGAAAATGAAATTCAAATTTTAGAAGTATAAACTTTATAATTTCTTAAATTAAGTAAAAATTAATATTGTTTTTTATACAATCACATTTTAAATTTTTGGCAAAGGTAAGAAATTATGACGAAGATAACAAAGCCAAACGAAGTAAAACGAGAATGGATTGTTTTAGACGCAGAAGGTAAACGCTTCGGTCGTCTTTTAACTGAAGTAGCGACAATTTTAAGAGGTAAAAACAAACCTTGTTTTACCCCTAATGTTGATTGTGGTGATTATGTCATTATCATTAATGCTTCAAAAGCTGTTTTTACAGGAGCTAATAAGGCAGAAGATAAACTTTATCATAGACATTCAGGATATTTTGGAAGTGTAAAAAGTGAGAAATTAGGTGATTTGCTTGAAAAAAATCCTGTAAAATTATATAAATTAGCAGTTAGAGGTATGCTTCCTAAAACAAATTTGGGCAGGGCAATGCTTAAAAAATTAAAGATTTATGCGGGTAGTGAACATCCACACACTGCACAAATTGCTAAAGAAGGAAAATGATCATGGCAACAATATACGCAACAGGTAAAAGAAAAACTGCTATTGCAAAAGTATGGATAAAACCAGGTAGTGGTAAAATTAGTGTTAATGGTGTTGATTTAAACACTTGGCTTGGTGGACATGAAGCGATCAAGCTTAAAGTAGTGCAGCCTTTGCTTGTAACTAAACAAGAAGCTTCTATGGATATTAAAGCGACAACTTTAGGTGGGGGCTATAGTGCACAAGCTGAAGCTTTAAGACATGGAATTTCAAAAGCTTTAGCTGCTATGGATGCAGATTTTAGAGCTTTATTAAAACCTAAAGGACTTCTTACTAGAGACAGCAGGACAGTCGAGCGTAAAAAATATGGACGCCGCAAAGCAAGAAGAAGCCCACAATTCTCCAAACGTTAATTTCTTAGGTGGCTTTGTCCACCTTTGTATTTTTTTATAGTTTCCATGTTTTATTTTTATATTTATGATATACTTCCAAGACTATAATTTTTAGTTTATCAAAAAATGAAAGGTTTTTTATATGAAAAAGTTATTATTATGTTTAGGTTTAACAAGTGTTTTATTTGGCGCTGATAACAATGTAAAATTTGAAATTACTCCAACCTTAAATTATAATTATTTTCAAAGTGATTTTAATATAGCCAATCGTTATGCACCAGGTCTTAGACTTGGCTATCATTTTGATGATTTTTGGTTAGATCAATTAGAATTAGGTTTAGAGTATTATTCTAATGCTAAGTATAAAAATACCAATAAAACCACAGATATCACAAGAACTTATTTAAGTGCTATTAAAGGCATAGATTTGGGTGAGAAATTTTATTTTTATGGATTAGCTGGTGGAGGATATGAAAATTTTTCACATGCTGCATATGAAAATAAAAGCGGTGGTTTTGGACATTATGGAGTAGGTGTGAAATTCCGTCTTAGTGATTCTTTAGCTTTAAGGCTTGAAACTAGAGATCAAATTAATTTTAATCATGCAAACCATAATTGGGTGTCGACTTTAGGAATTAGTTTTGGTTTTGATGGTAAAAAAGAAAAGGTTTTGCAAGAACCTCTTAGTGAGCAAACTTCACAAGTAAGATGCTTTACTCAACCAAGAGAGGGGGCTTTATTAGATGAAAATGGTTGTGAAAAGACTATTTCTTTAGAAGGGCATTTTGGTTTTGATAAAACTACCATAAACCCAAATTTTCAAGAAAAAATCAAAGAAATTGCTGAAATTTTAGATGAAAATGAAAGATATGATACTATACTTGAAGGTCATACAGATAATATTGGTCCAAGAGATTATAATCAAAAGCTTTCTGAAAGACGTGCCCAAAGTGTTGCTAAAGAGCTTGAAAAATATGGTGTAGAAAAAAATCGTATCAAGACTGTAGGTTATGGTCAAGACAATCCAAGATCAAGCAACGATACTAAAGAAGGTAGAGCAGATAATAGAAGAGTGGATGCGAAATTCATTTTAAGATAATGGATAAAACTATTTTATTTGATTTAGATGGTACTTTAATCAATTCTACAAATGCTATTTTAAATTCTTTCCAAGGGGCTTTAAAAACCCTTGGATTAATCTCAAAAAATGATGAAGAAATTAAAAATCTTATAGGTTATCCTTTAGAACAGATGTTTGAAATGCTTTATGATGATAAAGCGAATTTAAGCAAGGATTTTGTTTTAGCTTACCGTGAAATTTATTCTCAAATTTATTTAAGTCAGACTGAACTTTTGCCCCAAGCTAAAGAAGCTTTAGGGCTTGCATATGAAATAGCAGATTTGGGTATAGTAACTACAAAGGGCGGTAAATTTACCCCGCTTTTATTAGAATATTTAGGTATTAAAAAATTTTTTAAAACTTTAATTACTTTTGAAGATATCACGCATCCAAAACCTAGTCCTGAGCCTGTTGTTTTAGCTTTAAAAAGATTAAATAAAACTCAAAAAAATGCCTATATGATAGGCGATACTGTGCTTGATATTCAAGCAGCTATTGCTGCAAATATTATTCCATTGGCTTTAAGTTGTGGTTATGGTAAAGAAGAAGAATTAAAAGCTTATTGTAGGGTCTTTTTAAGTGCGTATGATGCCATAAAGTATATAATAAGATTGTATTGATTTTATTTTTGTTAAACGCCTTTTAAGAGAATTTATTGTAAATTGATAGCTAAAAATATTAATTTAAGGAAGGTCTCAATGGGTAAAATTATGAAAACTATGGACGGAAATGAGGCTGCTGCATACGCTGCATACGCTTTTACTGAAGTCGCTGGAATTTATCCTATTACACCTAGTTCTCCTATGGCTGATTATACCGATATGTGGGCAGCTGCAGGTAAGAAAAATCTTTTTGGGGTTCCAGTAAAAATTGTAGAAATGCAAAGCGAAGCAGGTGCTGCAGGGAGTGTGCATGGATCATTGCAAGCAGGATCTTTAACTACAACTTATACAGCTTCTCAAGGATTGTTGCTTAAAATTCCTAATATGTATAAAATTGCAGGGCAACTTTTACCCTGTGTTATCCATGTAGCAGCACGTTCTTTAGCAGCTCAGGCCTTATCTATTTTTGGCGATCACCAAGATATTTATGCAGCAAGACAAATAGGTTTTGCAATGCTTTGTTCTCATTCTGTACAAGAGACCATGGACCTAGCCGGGGTGGCCCATTTAGCCGCTATTAAAGGAAGAGTGCCGTTTTTGCATTTTTTTGACGGTTTTAGAACTTCTCATGAAATTCAAAAAATCGAAGTTATGGATTATGCGCATTTTGATAGATTGCTAGATAGAAAAGCTTTGCTTGATTTTAGAAATAATGCTTTAAATCCAGAAAACCCAAAAACACGCGGAACAGCACAAAATGATGATATTTATTTTCAAACCAGAGAAGTAAGCAATCGTTTTTATGATGCTTTACCTGATGTTGTAAATGAATATATGCAAGAAATTTCAAAGATTACAGGCAGGGAGTATAAGCCTTTTGTTTATTATGGTCATGAGCATGCACAACGTATAATTGTAGCCATGGGATCTGTGACTCAAGCACTTGAAGAAGTGGTTGATTATCTTAATGCAAAGGGTGAAAAAGTAGGAATTTTAAAAGTTTATCTTTATCGTCCTTTTAGTTTAAAATATTTCTTTGATGTTGTGCCAAAATCTGTAGAAAAGATTGCAGTTTTAGATAGAACCAAAGAGCCAGGAAGCCTTGGAGAACCCCTTTATATTGACATAAAATCGGCTTTTTATGGGAAAGAAAATCCTCCTATTATTGTAGGGGGAAGGTATGGACTTTCTTCAAAAGATGTTGATCCTGCCCAAATGATAGCTGTGTTTGAAAATCTTAAGCTTGATAAGCCAAAGGATGGTTTTACTGTAGGGATTATTGATGATGTAACCCATACTTCATTAAGCACAGGAGAAAAAATTTCATTAGGAGATGAAAGCACTATAGAATGTTTGTTTTATGGGCTTGGTGCAGATGGGACTGTGGGTGCAAATAAAAATTCAATCAAGATTATTGGAGATAAGACAGATTTTTATGCTCAAGCTTATTTTGCTTATGATTCTAAAAAATCAGGTGGCTATACTAGAAGCCATTTGCGTTTTTCCAAAAAACCTATCCGGTCGACTTATCTTGTTTCTACTCCACATTTTATTGCTTGTTCAGTTGCGGCTTACCTTGAAATTTATGATGTTTTAGCAGGAATCCGTCAAGGGGGAACTTTTCTTTTAAACAGTATTTGGAATACTCAAGAAACCATAAGGCAGCTTCCTGATAGAGTGAAAAAGACTTTGGCTGAAAAAGAAGTTAATTTTTATATCATTAATGCTACTAAATTAGCACGCGATATAGGTTTAGGAAATCGTACAAATACTATTATGCAATCTGCTTTTTTTAAACTTGCAAAAATTATTCCTTATGAAGATGCTCAAAAATATATGAAAGAATTAGCTTATAAATCTTATAGTAAAAAAGGCGATGCTATTGTTGAGATGAATTATAAGGCTATTGATGTGGGTGCTGATGGACTTATAAAAGTGCCAATAGATCCAAATTGGAAAAATTTAGAAATCAAAGAAAAAGAACAAACTAATGCCTATAAAGGTACAGAATTTGTTGAAAAGATTGTAAAACCTATGAATGCAGCTAAGGGCGATGATTTACCTGTTTCGGTATTTTTAGGTTATGAAGATGGAAGTTTTGAGCATGGCACAACAGAATATGAAAAACGTGGGGTTGGAGTTATGGTTCCAAGATGGATAGAAGCAAATTGTATCCAATGCAATCAATGTGCTTCTGTGTGTCCTCATGCTGTTATTAGGCCTTTTTTGATTAATGATGATGAGATGGTAAAAGCCCCGCGTGGAGTAAAAGATCATGCCTTAGAAGCTAAGGGAACTAAGGGTGAAAAATTAAGTTTTAAAATTCAAGTTTCCCCTCTTGATTGTACAGGTTGTGAACTTTGTGTGCATGAGTGTCCTACTAAAGAAAAATCTTTGGTCATGGTACCACTTCAAGAAGAGATAGATTTTGGTGAGCAAGAAAATGCTGATTATTTGTTTAAAGAAATCACTTATAAAGATGATATTTTAAATAAAGAAACCACTAAAGGTGCACAATTTGCCCAGCCTTTATTTGAATTTCATGGTGCTTGCCCAGGATGTGGAGAAACTCCTTATATTACTTTGATTACAAGATTATTTGGAGAGAGAATGATTGTGGCTAATGCAACAGGTTGTAGTTCTATTTATGGTGGGTCTGCGCCTTCAACTCCTTATAGAAAAAGTGTAAAAAATGGACATGGTCCTGCTTGGGGGAATTCGCTTTTTGAAGATAATGCAGAATTTGGTTTGGGTATGAAAATTGCTACTGAAAATACAAGGCATCGTATTGAAAATATCATGCATGCGAGTATGCAAGAAGTGCCTAATGCCTTATCAGCTCTTTTTAAAGATTGGATTGCTAATAAAGATAATGGTCCTGCATCAGTTGAAATTAAAGATAAAATGATCCCCATTTTAGAACAAAATCAAAATATCAAAGCTGTTAAAGAAATATTAGAGCTTAAACAATATTTAAGCAAAAAATCTCATTGGATTTTTGGTGGAGATGGTTGGGCTTATGATATTGGCTATGGCGGGCTTGATCATGTTTTAGCAAGTGGAGAAAATGTCAATATTTTAGTTCTTGATACGGAGGTTTACTCAAATACAGGTGGACAAAGTTCAAAATCTTCTAGAACAGGATCTGTAGCACAGTTTGCAGCAGCGGGTAAGCCTATACAGAAAAAAGATTTAGGCCAAATTGCTATGACTTATGGTTATATTTTTGTCGCACAAGTTAATTCAACGGCAAATTATACCCATCTTATTAAAGCCATTAATGCAGCTGAGGCTTATGATGGCCCTTCTTTGGTGATTTGCTATTCTCCTTGTATAGCCCATGGTATTAAAGGAGGACTTGGTTATTCAGGAGAACAAGGTGAGCTTGCTACTAAATGCGGTTATTGGCCGCTTTATACTTTTGATCCTCGTTTAGAAGAGCAAGGAAAAAATCCGTTAACTTTAGTGGGAAAAGAGCCAGATTGGGATTTGTATGAGCAATTTTTAATGAATGAGGTGCGTTATAATTCTTTGAAAAAATCAAATCCTAAACATGCTAGTGAACTTTTTGAACGTAATAAAAAAGATTCTCAGCGCCGTTACAGACAGCTTAAGCGTATTGCTATGGCTGATTATAGTGATGAGGTTCAACACTGATAAATACATTATTCATACGATCTTAAGCTTTGGTATTTTGTGGACACAAGATGATTTTGAAGCGTATTTTAAACTTATAGAGAAAAAAATAATAGGGATTTTGGCATGCTTGAAAATCCCTTTTGTTAATCCTACTTTTGAAAAATTAAGGCAGATTAAAATTTCTGCTGTAATGTTTAATAAGGTGAAAATAGGTAATCAATGGTATGAAAGGGTGATGAGATAAATGGTGCTGTTATTAGTAAAATAAATACTAAAGAGATTGAATTTAAATATGATAATTTAGAAATTCTAATACAATTGATCAAAAATGATAAGATTAATATTAATTAGCTTCTTCTTTTGTTTGAATTCGCTTTATGCTATGGATTGTCAAAAACGTCTTTTTAATATCAATATCAATGAAAAAGTGAGTATACAAGAAAGCCTTGATGAATTGGCAAAGTATTGTTCTTTTAGTATAATTATTAAAGATAAAATTGCTAAAGAAAAATTGCATAAACAATTAAAAGATTTAAAAGCATTGCAAGAGAATAATAAAATAAAGATCGATTCTCAAGCTTTAAATATCGCATATTTGCAAAAGTCTTTTTATCAAAATCCTAGCTATAAAAAGGCTTTAAATTTAGCAAATAAGTACTTTGAAATTCAAGCTTATAAAAAGTCAATATTTTGGGCTTTAAAAGCTAATGAATTAGACAGACAAAAACAAGATTCTTGGCTGATTTTTGCAAAAGCTAAAAGAGCTTTAGGTCAAGAAAGAGAGGCCAAAAGAGCTTTACAAGCTTATATGAATTATTATGGTTTTATAGAATTAGATGGAAAATAAAATGGATGCGATTTTTAAAGCTTATATTGATAATACTATGGAACTTGATTTTATTTGTAAGGAATTTTCTTTTAGCGTTGATGAATTTTTTAAAAATTTAGCTGATTTTTGTAATGTTAATTTTATTGATTTGGATCAATGTGATAGTTTTGTTTATGAAGGGGTGCCTTTTTCTTTACTTTTGAAATTTCAATTTTTACTCATTAAAAATAATGATGAGTTTTTGGTTCTTAGATCTAAACCTTGTTCTTTAGAACTTTTAGAACAAATAAAAAATTTTATAGTTTGTGAAAAAATAAGCGCTGCAATTGTTAATGAGTTAAAAATTACTAAAATTCTTAATCAAATTCGTGTCCAAGAGAGGGTTAAAAACTAAGCATTAAACTTAGGCTTGAGTGGCAAGAGAAAGAAAAAAGAGATGATTAAAGTTGTATTAGTCAGATTTTTGAGTTTTTGTTAAATGAAATTTTACCATTAAATGCTAGTGACATTCGTATAGAAGCCAGATTAGAGGATGCTTTAATAAGGTTTAGAGTTGATGGCATTTTGCGTGAGTTGGCAAATGTTGAAAAAGATATTTATGAAGCTTTGGTATTTCATATTAAGTTTTTAGCTTGTTTGAATTTAGCTGAGTCAAGAAAGGCACAAGATGGAAGCTTTGAATGTGATTTTAAGAATGAAAAATATGATTTGCGTGTTTCGTGTTTGCCTTTGATTTATGGAGAAAGCGTTGTAATAAGGATTTTAAAGCATAATAAAGAAATTTTGGAATTAGATAGGTTGAATCTAGGGAGTAAAAATTTAGAACTTTTAAAAAATACTTTGCATTATCCTCACGGGATGATTTTATTAACAGGTCCTACAGGAAGCGGCAAAAGCACGACTTTATACGCTTGTTTAAATGAGTTAAAGAGTATAGAGAAAAAAATTATTTCTGCAGAAGATCCTATAGAGTATAAAATACCTTTAGTACAACAAATTCTACTCAATTCTAAAGCCGGGGTTGAGTTTAATAATATCTTAAGAGCTATTTTAAGGCAGGATCCTGATATTATCATGATAGGTGAGATCCGTGATGAAGAAAGTCTTGATATAGCCTTAAAAGCTTCTTTAACAGGGCATTTGCTTTTAAGTACTTTGCATACTAATGATGCTTTTTCTGCTATTGATAGGCTTGTGGATATGAAGGCAAAAGTTTATTTAGTTGCATCGGCTTTAAGTCTTGTTATAGCACAACGCTTGGTGAGAAAACTTTGTCCTTGGTGTAAGAAAAGAAGTCAAAAGCATTATATAGATTTTCAAGGAGTGTTTTTTGAGCCAAAGGGCTGTGAGCGTTGTCATTATAGTGGATTTTTGGGTAGGGAACTGATTGCTGAATGCTTAAGAATTGATGAAGAATTAGCCTGTACCATAAGAGAAAATCAAGATAAAAAAACTTTAAGAGAAATTGCTAAAAAACAAGGCTTTCAAACTATGTTTGAACAAGGTCTAGAAAAGGCTAAAGAAGGTCTTACAAGTATAGATGAGCTTTTTAGGGTTGTAAAGTGAAATTTTATGAGATAGAATTTCTTAAGAAAAATCGTAATTATAAAGAGATTATAAGAGCTAAGAATTTAAATACTGCTCAAGCAAAAGCCTTATCTAAAAACTGGACAATTTTAAATATTGAAGAACTTAAAAATCAGATTTTCAAAGACTAAAAGATGAAAGATTTATACTCTTTTTTAAGGAATTGGCTTTATTATGTGAGGCTGGATTGAGTGTTCAAGAAGGTATTGGGCAATTACATACTATGCATTCTTGTAAGATTATGAAAAAAGTATTAGAAAATTTAATCTTAGCACAAAATCTAAGTCAGGCTTTTGATAATGCTAATTTTGGATTAAATCGTGCAGAATTAGCATTGATAAAGATGGCTGAAAATACAGGCAAAATTGGAGAAGTATTTAGACAAATTTCTAAGCTTAGAGAAAAAAGCATGGAAAATAAAAGACAATTAAAAAGAGCTTTAAGATATCCTGCTTTAGTTTTTTCAAGCATTATAGGTGCATTTTTATTTCTTATGCTTTTTGTGGTGCCTAATTTTAAAGATTTGTTTGAAAATTTGGGTGCTAATTTGCCTTTTATTACGCGTCTAATGCTAGGAATTTATGATTTTTTAAATATTTATGGAATGTTTTTTTATTCTTTATTTTTTACTTTTCATTTTGATTTTAATTTATAAGCATTTTTATTCTTTTGCATTTTATTGGGATTTTATGCTTTTAAAAATACCTTTATTTTCTCGTTTGATTCTTTATAATCAAAATTATTATTTTTTTATCATTTTTTCTTTACTTTTAAGAAGCGGGATTTCTATTTCTAAAGCTTTTGATTTGGCCACTATGGGGCTTGAGAATAAATTTTTAATTTCAAAATATCAAAAAATTTTAAATTTTATGGATTCTGGTCTTGATTTGAGTCAAGCTTTTAAAAAGATTAATATTTTTGATTCTTTAGTATTTTTCATGCTTAATATTGCTATGAAAAGTGGTAAGTTAGAAGTTTTAAGTGAAGAAATTGCTAAGTATTATAAACAAAAAAATGATCATGTAAAAGAACAATTTTAGCCTTTTTAGAGCCTATAATGACTACAGTAGTAGCATTTTTGATATTCTTTTTAGCTTTAGGGATATTTTTACCTATGTGGGAGCTTAGTTCTAGGACAAATTTTTAAGAAAAATAATCCCAAGTTACTTTAATAATAATCAATCCTACTACTATTAAAAACAAGGTTTTAATAAATTTGCCTTTAGTTTTTAAGACAAGTTTTGATCCTAAATAAGCCCCTAAAATTTGTCCCATACCCATAAGCAATCCTATGCCCCATAAAAGTTCGTATTGGTATGAAAATATAATAAGGGCTATGATATTGCTTGTGAAATTTAAAATTTTTGTATTGATGCTTGCTTTTTTCATATTAAAGCCTAATAATACCACGCAAGCAAAAATCCAAAATGATCCCGTTCCAGGACCTAAAAATCCATCATAAAAACCTAGGGTTAAACCACAAATTATATGGAAAAATTTAATATTTTTTATTTTTGCTTTGTTTTGCTTGTCTAAATTAGGGCGTAAAGCTGTATATAAAAAAGTAAGGGTTAAGAAGATTAAAATAATGAGTTTTAAATGTTCCTCTTTTATAAAAAATATACTATAGCTTCCTATGCTAGCTCCTAAAGCAGTAAAAAAAATGCCCCAGGAAAGATGAGGTAAATTGGTAGATTTAAAATATGTTAAACTTGCAGTAAAAGATCCAAAAATACTTTGAAGTTTATTAGTAGCTAAAGACAAGTGAGCAGGGATTCCACAAGCTATAAGAGCAGGTAGGGTGATAAGTCCACCACCACCTACTATAGAGTCTATAAAGCCTGCAAAAATGGCTACAAAAAACAATACGAAGTAATAAATCGTATTGAAGTGTTCAAAGTCCATTTTATCCCTTAAAATTTATCAATTTCTTTACTTTGTCCTAAGCGATAAAGTGCAAAATCATATTTTACAGGATCGTTAGGATCTAATTTTTTTAGATTTTGTGTGAGTTCTACAACACTTTTATAATCATATATTGTACGTTTTAAAAGTCCTAAGGTTAAGGAAATTTTATGAGTATGCGTATCAAGGGGTATTAGAAGGTCTTTGATGTGAATTTTTGTAAAAAGTCCAAGGTCAAGTTCGTCTTTTCTAACCATCCATCTTAAATACATATTATAGCGTTTAAGAGTTGAACTTGGAGTATTTTTCCAAATTTTGCCAAAGAAAAAGTCATATCCATAGCTTGAGTAGGGGTTTAATTTCTGAATTTTTTGCATGAAGGCTAAGATAGCATCTGTGGTGCTTTGTCTTTTTTCATAAGCTTTAGTAAAAAGTTCATTAAGCGATATTTCATTTTTTAATCTTGAGAGGGTGATAAAAATTTCTTGTATATCCTGTTCATTTTGAAAGCGGTATTTTAGGCCTTTGAGTTCTTTTTGAATTTGTTTTTGATTGCAATCTAATAAAGAAAAATCAAGTTTGTTTAAAAAATTAAGTATATTTTTAGCATTGCCATAGGCAAATAATGCACAAAGTAAGGCAATAAATTCATCATTATAAATTTTAGCAATTTGCAAAGGATCTGGGGCTTGAAATAAAGCGTGCATAGTATTTTTTTTATTTGCTAAAAGATCAAGCTTGGCTTTGAGTTGATTAAATTTTTGCATTTTTAAAAGCTTAAGATTTAAGCCCTAGTAAAATATCAAGCATTTGATCTACAGTTGAAACGATTTTAGCTGCAGCACCATAGCTTGATTGATACTGTATAAGTGCGGCCAATTCTTCATTGGTATTAACACCACTTTTTGACTGGTATTCAGCATAAACAGAATTGTAAAGGGTTTGATTGCTTGCATTGATAACATTGTTATTTTCGCCATCTGATCCTATTTTTCCTGTAAGTTTACGGTAATATTCTTCTATGGTAAGATTATCAATAGTTCCATCTTTATTATAAAAATTGACTTTTTCGTATTGAAGTTGTATGATTTTATTAGCCATGTCATTACCACTGTCAACACCGTTTAAACTAGCTCTTAAAGTACTTGGATCATTGAGTATGGAATCTTTAACTTTTATATCGCTAGCATTAGATCCACTAAAAAAACCTCCTATGCTAAACGCACCGGCAAAATTAGTACCTTTATCTTCGATAGCTACTTTAAAACCTGGTTTTGCAGTGATTTGAAATAATCCATCTGCTGTTTTTGGATCATAGCTAAAGGTTGCACTAATATGATCATTAACATCATCATTAGGATTTTTATTACCGTTATCATCAGTGTTAGAATTGATTTGACGTATGATATCATCCATGGTTGTATTAACATCTATTGTGATGGTTTTAGAGAGTTTTTTATCGCCTTTATCATCATAAATAACTATATCAAAACTTCCTGGTTGTATGGTTCTATCATAATTAACTAAAGGAATGTTTCCTTCAAGTCCTAAAAGATAGTCTGAATTTATGGAACTTTTAGCAGAACTTGCATAAAGATTATTGGTTTCATTAATCATTGTTTTTGCAAAAGTATCTAAAGAATCCATATAGCCTTGAATGATTCCATCGCTGTATTTTCCTTGGTTTTTATTGTAGTTCCTACCGCGTAAGTCAAGTTGTGCTCCAAGCTGTCCCCCATGAATTTGTGCGCTAAGATCGCGGACTTTTTCATCTGGCGTTTCATAATAAATACTATAAGATTTATTTTTATCATCATAATCAAGCTTTAAAGGATGAAAATTAGTCCCATCTACTATGCTATAGCCTTCTATACTTAGATTGTATTGATGTCTTGGATCTGTGATGGTTGTTTCAAGGCGATTGTTTTGATTGATTTCATTTTTGCTTACAACTGTACTTACTAATTTTGAAAGAGTGAGTTCTAATTCATCCCTTCTATCTCTAAGCTCGTTAGCATGTTCTGTAGGTAAGGCTTCTTGGCCATAAATTTGTTTATTAATAGTGGCAATTTCTTCGCCTATTCTATTGATCTCATCTACGGTTAATTTGATATCATCATTAACTTTTTTTTGAATTTTTTCTAAAGTTGCAAAAGTATTGTTAATGCTTTGTGTTAAAGTTTGAGAAGCTTTAATTAAAGCCACTTTAGTAGCATTTTCATTAGGATTGGATGCAAAGTCATTCCAAGCTTTATTATAATTTTCTAAGTCTTTTAAAATTCCTGTATTTTGCAAGTCTGGAAAGCGTTGGGCTATTTCTTGTAAGGTTGAAGCCATGTATTTGGTGTATTCTAATTGATTTGAAGCGCTTTTTAATTTATAATAAGCATATTCATCATGTAAACGTACTATGCTTTCTACGGCGGTTCCTGTGCCTACTTGCACCCCATTTGTTGTCACATATCCATTTGTAGTTTGTATGACTCTTTGGCGTGTATAAAAAGTCGCATTAGCATTTGAGATATTATTTCCTGTTGTTGCAATTTGCATTTCATTAGCTTTTAAACCACTAACTCCTGTATATAGTGTTCCAAAAATACTCATCATAAATCCTTATACATTGATTTTAAAAATTGACTTTGGATTTGTCTTTTTATCTCCATAAGCATGATTTGTTCCATCATTAATATCAAACATTTTATTTACCAAACTATCTAGAAAATCTTTAACAATAAGAACTAGTTTAGCATATTCTTTATTTGTGCTATGAAGGTTTTGAAGATTTTTTTTAAGCAGATCTAGCTTTTGCTTGTCTTCATCATCTAAAAGTTCACTAAGTCCTTTTGTAGAACTATTATTTAATTTGACTAAAGCAGCATCAAGCTGCTTTTTAGCTTCAATAAATTCGGTAATGAGTTTATTTTTTTCTTCTACACTTGGTTTCACACTTTCGTGTTTGGCTATTTTTATATTTTTTATGTCTTCTTCAGTTAAAATAATAAGCTTTGTTAAAATAGCGTTTACTTCATCAAGTCTTTGTTTTAGCATTTTTTCTCCTTTTTTTGTCTCAAAAAAAAGAGAATGATTTATCAAAGCAAAGAATCAGCAATCGCAGTAGCTGTAGCACCTACATCGATTTTATAAGTACCATTTTTAACCTGTTCTGCGATTTTACTCACTTTATCATTTTCTGTTTTTTGAGTATTGTTTGTTTTGGTTTCCTTCTCACTTTTAGGTGTGTTTAGGGTGGTACTTACCGTATGATTTTGTTGTACGGGATTGATCATTTCTGCCTCCTTGATCTTTAGTGATAATTCTGTACAAACCCTATCGACCTAAATGAAAAAAACTTAACCCCTTTCTTTTAAAAAATCGTATAATAATTTTGAAAAACCCAATCCCCCGCTTAAAGCCTTACTCATAGTATCATTATACATCGAAGTATAAATTTCATCACTTGCATCTTTTCCAAAGAGTGAATTTTGAGTCTTTAAAGACACATCTAATACTTGTTTGAGGAAAAAAGCTTCAAAAGCATCGGTTTGTTCTTTTAAAGCTTCATCTTCTTTGCTTTGGATACTAATGTTATTGTTGTTGACTTTGATACTAGAATTTATTGTATTATTTCCATTATAAGTGTTTAAAAAATTACCTATTTTCATTATATGATCTCCAAATCTGCATTGATTGCACCTGCGCGTTTTAAATTCTCCATGATCGCTATAATGTCATTTGGAGTTGCTCCAAGTTTATTAAGCATTCTAGCGATATTTGCTACAGTGCTTTTGGTATTATTGATTCTTAAGGTATTTGATCTTGGATCTACAAAACCCCCATCTTTCATATCAATTTCATTCTGGCTTGCTGGTGCGGTATTGTTTGGATCAATTTTTATGGTGATATCTTTATGTGTGATTAAAACAGGTTCTACTTCCACATCTACTCCTGCTATAACTGTTCCTGTTTTTTCATCAATAATTACTTTGCTTTGTGGCTTATAAGCTATATCTTGTTCTAAAACTTTTGCCATAAATTCAACATTTGAAAGTTCTTGAGGTTTTTTGAGTTTAATAGTGCGTGAGTCAATAGCTTGTGCTACGCTTTCATCAAATATAGTATTTAAAACTCTTTCTATATCGTTTGCAGTTTTAAAATCTGCAACTTTCAAGCTTAGGGTTAAATCATTATTTTGATTAAAATTTTGAGGAATTTCCCTTTCTACGCTAGCCCCGCCCATTACAGTTGCAGCTGTTGAGTGCGATCCTGTTCCGCCTGGTCTTGGAGTTAACCCTCCTGTTGAAATCGATCCTTGAGCTATGGCATAAATTTCTCCATCAATTCCACGAAGCGCAGTAAGCAAAAGTGTGCCTCCTTGTAAGGATTTTGCATCGCCTAAGGAAGATACAGTGATATCTAGTTTATCTCCGCTTTGTGCAAAAGCTGGAAGTTTAGCTGTTACCATTACAGCTGCGGTGTTTTTTGATTTAATATCATTAGGATCTACTTTAATATTCATACCTTGTAAAAGATTAGATACAGATTGTAAGGTAAATTTAGAGCTTGTTCCATCACCACTACCATTAAGCCCTACAACAAGCCCATAGCCTATAAGTTGATTATCTCTTACGCCTACAGTATTTGCTACATCCTTGATTTGTACCGCTAAAATGCTTGTTATAAACAGTAAAAATATCGTTAAAACTTTCATGGATTTTCCCTTTAATCTATGATGTTTATTATAAAAAAGCAAAAAGTGTTCCAATTATAATTTAAATTATGTAAAAACTCAAACTTGTAGATCCAAATTTTTTTTCTTTAATTTTTTGGAAATTTTGTATTTTTGCAGGGGTGTTGATAATGAAGTGGTGTTCTAAAATGATGAATTTTACAGTATTTAAATTTAAATTGTTAAGGAATTTATAAATTTTTTCGTAAATATCACTAAAATTTTCTCTAATATGGAAAGGAGGATCAAGATATAAGATGATTTCATTTTTAGAATTTTCTAAGAGTTTGGGTAAAATTTCAAAAGTGTTTGCATGAATGACTTCTAAATTTGTATCAATATTTTTAGCATTTTTAAGAGCAACTTTATAAGCTTGCAAATCAAGTTCTATAGCATAAGCTTTTAAAGCATAATTACTAAGAGCTTCAGCTGCCATTAAAGCACTCCCACCGAAAGCTTCTATAAAAATTTTATCTTTTAAATCTTGTCTTATAACATTAAAAACACAATTTTTTACTATGCTTTTAGTGCTTCTTGTGGTTGTTAAATTTGGCAAAAGTAGTTTTTTTCCTTTATGTTTTCCACTTTCTATACGCACGTAGAGTTTGCTTTCTTTGGCTTTTTTAATGTTTTGTTTTGGAGTTTTGATTTCTTGTTTTTTTAGCATGGAGTTTATTTTGTTGTTTTTATTAAAAAAATCTTTGGTATTTTTTAATGTTTTATCCATCAGTGAGAGCTTTTATGAGTTGGTTTTTAAGATCTTTGATTGCAAGATCGATTTTGTTTTCATAATCTTTTTTAAATTGGCAAGCTATGGAATCGATTTTTTCTTCAAGTAATTTTTTTTGTTCTAATGCAAGTTTTAAAGCTGTGGCTTTTAGAGCATTATCAAATTCATGCAAAGAATGAAATAAACTTTCTTTACTAAAAGGTATGGTTAAAAAAGGGGAATTTTTACAGATGATAAATAAAGGCTTGTCTGTGCGAATTTTTGTATCACTTATGATAAAATCGCAGTCTTTTTTCATCACTAAATGGTCTTTAAGAAAGAGTTCTAAAGTTTTTTCTATGATAAGATCTTTACATTCTAAAGAAATTTTCATATTAAGCTTACCTTTAGAGTGTGGTTTTTCAAAGAAGGCATTTGTATGCCTTGGATGAGAGCTAAAAATTCAAAACGACTTAAAATATAAAAATCTTCAAATTCTCTACCACTTATTTGCATAAGTTTTTTTGCACAAGTATCAAAGAGATAAAAGTCTTTTTTTTCTTCTACTACTAGGAAATCAGCACCTTGATCATAAGCATCTAAAAGTATATTTGCAGCCATTTTATAGCAAAGTTCTGGATTTAAATTTAAAAGTTTAAAGCCATTATTTTTTATATTGTTTTCATAATAGATCCATTTGGCTGCAAGCTTAGATTTTAAGGCATCGCAAGCTTTAAAACCATAAAAGGCTATATTGAAATTTTTAAAATCATGTTTGATTTCTTGAAGTTCTTTAATTTCATTATCAAAAGCATCCATTTTTGGTAAATTAAAATCCAAAAGTTTTTTATCAAAAAGTCCTAAATTTAAAATTTCATTTTGTAAATTTTTTATAGTATTTTCTAAAATTTCATTTGTACTTTCAAGATGATAAAAGATTCCTTTTTCATCATTGGCTATGGTTTTTAAAATTTCTAGTTTTTTTTCAGGATATTTTTCTATCATTTGTGCTGCTAAATAAAATAAACTATCACCCATATACTCAGGGTGGAATTCTAAAATTTCGTTTGTATAGTAGAGGTGATCATATTGAGTATATAGTTTTTTATCTTCATCAGTGCCAAATTGAGCAAGGTGTTTGTATTTTTCTAAAAAATCATCTTTATTGATAATAAGATCTTTTAAGGATCTTTTAGTGCTTAAAGGTTCTATGCAAAGATAAAAATTGTGTTCTTTTGCGATTTTTTTTAAAGGAGTAAAAAGAGGCATGATTTGTTTATTTACTATGATATAAGCATTTTCATCTCTATCAAAATCAAAATAAATATCATCATCTTGCACTTGTAAAAGCAAATCATATAAAGTTGCAAAATTTTCATAATTATTATAAACATAAGGTTTATAATAGGCCTCATAATCTTTATCTTTGTCAAATCTAAAAATTCTAAGTTCTAATTTTTCCATAGTTTTCCCTTAAATATTTTTATATTATATAAAATTTTTTTAAAATTCACTAGAATTTAAAAGGAAATTTTATAAAATCATTCCTTATGAGTAAAGAAGATTTTATAATCAAAGCTTTTTTGAATGAAAAAAATGGTGATGATGGTGCTATTGTTGATAAATGGTGTTTTAGCAAGGACTTATTTTTTGAAAATGTGCATTTTAAAAGAGCATGGTTTACTTTAGAACAAATTGCTGTTAAGGCCATGCTTGTCAATATTTCAGATGCTATTGTCATGAATGCTAAGCCAAAATACGCGCTTTTAGGACTTGCATTGCCAAAAAATCTAAGTGAAAATGAGATTGAGGCTTTACACAAAGGTTTTTTAAAAACGGCTAAAAAATTTGATATACAAATTATAGGTGGTGATACGATAAGCAATGATAAAATAGACATTAGCATTACAATAATTTCAAAACTAAATGGCAAAGCGGTTTTTAGAAAAGGATTGAAAAAAGGACATTTACTTGCTTATACAGGCAGATTAGGGAGGAGTTTAAAAGGGCTTGAAATTTTGCAAAATGGAGGTGCTTTGAGTTTAAATCATGTGTTTATAAAACCTAGATTAAAACCGGATTTTTTTTATGAACTTGCCCCTTTTGTTTCTTGTGCTATGGATATTTCAGATGGTTTAAGTAAGGATTTATCAAGGCTTTTAGCACAGAATAAATGTGGTGTTTCTTGGCTTAAAAAACTTAGTGATAATGTGCTTTATAGCGGAGAAGAATATGAAATTTTGTTTGGTTTTGATGAAAAAGAGCGTCATAATATAGAAAATATCGCAAAAAAACATGGTGTAAAACTTAATATTTTTGCAAAAGCAGAGAAAGGACGATATGAATTTAAAGGAAAAGAGCATCACTTTTAAGCCTTTGTATAGTTTAAAGCACAGTTTAATTGATGTGCATTTTAGTAAAAATAGTGATGATTTTGTGGTGCGTGAAAAGCCTTTATATGAGTTTAGCGGTAAGGGTGAGCATCTTATTTTGCATATTAATAAAAAAGATTTAACGACAAATGAAGCTTTAGGAATTTTAAGTCAAGCAAGCGGGGTGAAAATACGCGATTTTGGCTATGCAGGGCTTAAAGATAAACAAGGTTTAACTTTCCAATACATTTCTATGCCTAAGAAATTTGAGAGTTTTTTAGGCAATTTTTCTCATCCTAAACTTAAAATTTTAGAAAGTTTTGTTCATGATAATAAACTAAGAATAGGCCATTTGAAAGGAAATTCTTTTTTCATACGTTTAAAAAAAGTTTTAGCAAGTGATGCTTTAAAACTTCAACAAGCTTTAATCAATTTAGATCAACAAGGTTTTCCAAATTATTTTGGCTATCAACGTTTTGGGAAATTTAAAGAAAATTATAAAGAAGGACTTGAGATTTTACGCGGTAAAAAAATGAAAAATGTAAAAATGAAAGAATTCTTGCTTTCGGCTTTTCAAAGTGAACTTTTTAATCGCTATTTAAGTAAAAGAGTCCAATTATCGCATTTTGTAAACGATTTTAACGAAAAAGAACTAAGACAAATTTATGATATCTCTAAAGATGAAGCTAAAGATCTTAAAAAACAAGATAATTTTTTTAAGCTTTTAAAAGGCGAAGTTTTAGGCCATTATCCTTTTGGCAAGTGTTTTTTATGTGAGGATTTACAGACTGAAATGAAACGTTTTTGTGCAAGAGATATTACTCCTATGGGACTTTTAATAGGATATAAAGCTTATGAAGTGGCCAAGGGCTTGGCTTTGCATTTGGAGAATGAAATTTTTAAAGATGCAATGGAATTTAAATCCCAAATGCAAGGTTCAAGGCGTTTTATGTGGTCATATTTAGAAGAATTAAAGTGGCGTTATGATGAAAAAAAAGCCCATTTTTGTATGGAATTTTTCCTACAAAAGGGATCTTATGCTACTGTGGTTTTAGAAGAAATTTTGCATAAAGATTTGTTTGAATGATCAAATGTTTTTTATTCTGTTTTTAAAGATATTAAAACACCTTCTATCATCTTTTTAATATCACCATCAAGGATGCTATCAACTTGTGAAAAGGCTTGCCCACTACGATTGTCTTTAACCTGCTGATAGGGAAAAAGTACATAAGATCGGATTTGATGTCCCCAGGCTATTTCACTTTTTTCTCCTGTATTTGCACTGTCTTGTTGTTTTGTAAGTTCTAGTTCGTAAAGGCGTGATTTTAGCATTTTAAAAGCTGTGGCTTTATTTTTGTGTTGACTTCTATCGTTTTGACATTGTACGACTATACCTGTTGGAAAATGTGTGATTCTTACGGCTGATTCTGTTTTATTGACATGTTGTCCACCCGCTCCACTAGCACGATAATAATCAATTCTTATATCTTTTTCTTCAATTTGGATTTCTATATCATCATCAATTTCAGGACTTACCATGACACTTGAAAAGCTTGTATGACGACGTCCTGCACTATCAAAAGGAGAGGTTCTTACTAAGCGATGAATCCCATTTTCTGCTTTTAAATAACCATAAGCATTTTCACCCTTGACCAAAAAGCTGACATCTTTAAGACCTGCTTCTTCGCCTTCTTGAAAGTCTAAAGTCTCAGCTTTAAAGCCTTCTCTTTCGCAAAATCTTAAATACATTCTATAAAGCATACTTGCCCAGTCATTGCTTTCTGTTCCTCCTGCTCCTGGATGGATCGAAACTATAGCATTTTTATTGTCATTTTCTCCACTTAAAAGCATTGAAATTTCAAGGCTTGTAATGCAATCTTCAATTTTAGGTGCATCATTAAATAAAGCTTGTAAAGTTTCTGTATCGTTTTCATTATTAGCAAGATCAAAAAGCTCACTTGTGTCATTTAAGGAATTTAAAGCGTCTTCATAATTTTTAAGTAAATTAGTGATTTTAGTTTTTTCTTTGCCTATAATGCTTGCTTGTTTAACATCATTCCAAAAAGACGAAGAATTTTCAAGCTCTTCAATCTCTTTAAGCCTTGTTTTGATATTTTCAGGCTTGATGATAGAGGCTATATTTCCAATTTTATTTTTAAGGGTTTTTAAAAGTTCACTAAATTCGTAATTGTCCATAAATTTTTCTTTCTTGATTTTTATGAAATGCAATTTTAGCAAATTGCATTAAAAAAGTCTATTGTATTATTAAAAGATATAAGTTTTAGGAATTTTTATCAGCATAATCTACATTATCTTCATCAATTGTCAAAGTTCCATCTAAATCAATAACTATAGTTTTCATAAATTATTTTTTCTTTTCTTTAACCTAGGCACATCTTTGAATAAAAGCTTGATGTACCCCCCTGTACCAATTATTATTAGCTTGTATGAGAGTTTGTCCTAGTTTATAGGTTAAGCATTCTTTTTCTTTTAAAGCTTCTTCATAATCAGAATAAGATTTTAAAGGAGGTAAAGCTAAATTTGGATTTTCTTTTATTTTTGCTTCATAAGAAAGTTGTTCTTTTTT
>NZ_WUED01000010.1 GCF_016806695.1 Campylobacter bilis
CTTCCTTGTTAAGGTTTTTCATAAGAATCATCCTACAAAAGTAAAATTGATAAAACTTACTCTTAACATTGTTTTTTAAGTCTTCTTATAAAGAATATTTAAATAACAATGTCCGTGATTATACAGATGTGGAAACGCCTTGATCCATCCCGAACCAAGAAGCTAAGCACATCGTGGGTGATGATACTACACCTTACTGGTAGGGGGAAAGTAACTCATTGCGGACTTGTTAGACTGCTTTATTATTCTTAGTTTTTCTTTTTTTTATTTCAATCTTTTAAATTATTATTGTGTAGAGGGATTAGGGGAAATTGTAATATTTAAATTATTTTTTTTACTTTTTAAAGTATAGTTTAGTTATTTTTTAAAAAAAGTATAGTATAAATTAATATGTTATTTTTATAGAACTGATTTGGTATAAATTATATTTAAGTTATTTTAGCTTTGATGTTTAAAATATTTAATATTAATGCATGAATTTAACAATTTTATTAAAGATAAAAGTTTTTTATCTTTAATAAAAAATATAATTGGTTTTAGAAAAGATGGTGATTAAATATTTAAGTATTTTTGTGCTTTTGCTTAGAAAAGGATTAATCAATGCAAAAATTTATACTCTTACTTGGAGCAAATCAATACTTAAGAGAAAGAGCTTTAGCTGGGGCAAGAAAAGCAAGTGATGCTAAAATTTTTATAGCTGATAAACAAGGAATCTTGAATAAAAATAGATATTTTGATGGTTGTTTATTGTGTGATGAAAAAGATGTTTTGGAGCTTATAGAAGCTGTGAAAATTCAAATTGAAAAAGGTTATGAATTTTTGGTGCTGTGCCTTTAAATGACTGGACTTTAGCTAGTGCTAACGAGCTTAATGCTTATTTTTCTTTACCTTTTTTGGATAAGCAGGTTGTAGAAAATGCAAGAAATAAATATAAAATGAAGCTAAAATTTGAAGAATTTCAGCTTTCAAGTGCCAAATTTTTTACTTGAAGATGAAAGTCAACTAAAATTGGCAATTGATAAAATAGGCTTTCCTTTGATTATTAAACCTTATGATTTTGGTGGAAGCGGTGGAGTTATTGTTGCTTTTAATGAGAAAGAGGCGATTGAAGGTTTAAGGCAAGCAAAAGAATTAATCGCTAAATATAAACAAAGTTTTAAAATTCAAGGTGATAAGTATTTAATAGAAGAGTATATCAGTTCTAAAGAAGAAGTTTCTGTTGAAGTGCTTTGTGGAAAGAATTTCTATAAAAGTTTATGTGTGAGTGAAAAATATCTTTCAGATGACCCTTATTTTAGTGAAATGGCACATTTGGTGCCAAGTCATAGACAAAATGATTATGCTTTAAATGATTTAGCTCATAAAGCTTGTAAGGCTTTAGGTATTGATAGAGGCATAGCTCATGTAGAGATTAAAATCAAAGAGGGTAAATTTTATCTCATAGAAGTTGGAGCAAGAACAGGTGGAGATGGGATTATGGATCAAATTGAAAATGCTTTTGAGTTTAATCCTTATTATTTACATATTGCATCTTATTTGGGTGTAGATTTATCTAATTTTAAAATCCCAAAACCAAAAAGAACTTCGAGTATAGCCTTTTTAAAGGCCAAAGCGGGGAAAATAAAAAAGATAAATCTACCAAGAGAATTTCCTAAAGAGCTTACAAGCATAAAAATCACAACAAGCATTGGAAATGAAAGTGTAGTGCCAAAAGATTGGAGTACAAGAGAAGGGGTTGTGGAATTTGCTTGGGAAAATCATTTTTTCAAAGAAAAAACAAATTTACCTATTGATTTGGCAAATACCTTAAGTGAACAAATTTTTGAGCTTGAATAATGTATGTTTATATCTTTCTTTCAGAGCTTTATCGTTTAAGTTGTGGAGCTTTAACCTCGCGATTAATTGGCTTATGGCCACAAGGAATGATTCTTTTTCTTATTTGACTATTTTAGTTGCTTTGACTTTTTTGCCTGCTATTCTTGTTCCTTTGTTTTATAGGAATAAAACAATGAGCGGTTCAAAGCTTACAGCTTTTGCACTTCTTGCTTCTTTTTTTATTTCTTTGCTTTTATTTTCTACACATAATCAAATTTTAATTCTTATTTTAAATACAGTGCTTTGGTTTTTCTTTTTTATTATGGAATCAAGTTGGGAGTCGTGGTTTGCAGTTTTAGCTAAGGCTTATACAGAGGAAAAAATCCTTAAATTCAGCTCTTTATCCATGAGTGTAAATCAAGCAAGTTTAATGCTAGGACCTATTATCGCAGCTTTTATTTTCAAAGACAATCCACAAATTGTTATTTTGGTAAGTTCTTTGCTTTTTTTATTTATTTTTTTATAGGGATGTTTTATCACACAAAGCAAGGAGAATTAAAAGAAGAAGTGAGTGTGGATAAAAAAATAAAAATATCTAGTTTAGAATTGTCTTTGGTGTTGATATGGCCGACTTTAGTTATTTTTAATTTCATGCTTCCTGTGCAAGTTGCTTTTGAAAAAGGAGCTATGGTAGAAGTTGGAATCTTAGATGCTGTAATGGGCTTGGGTATGATATGTTCTAGTATTTTGTTTTCTAAAAAAATATGGCACCGTCTTTTTATACATTATAAATTCAGCATACTTTTACTCTTGCTTGCTATTTTGTTTTGAGGGTTTTGGCAAGGTTTTGTTTTTAAAGTCATTTCTGTTTTTATTCTTGGGCTTTGTTTTAATATGAGTAGAATACTCATTCGCAGTTCTTTAGCACAAAAATATGAAGTAAATCTTGTAGGACAGCTAGTTTCTAAGGCAAATTCGTATTCTTTTTTCATTATTATTTTTACTTTGTTTTTTGTTTATGATAAAGTGAGTGTTAATTACATCATACTTTTTGTTTTTACTATTTTAATTTGTTTGTTGAGTTTTTCTAAAATTAAAAAATAGTAAAATCATATTAAAATTCATTGATAAACAATGTTTTTATAAGATAAAGTAATTTGCATACAAAAATAATGAATATAGATTAAAATTCTAAAGAATATTTAAAGTTGTTTTATGGATTCTTTAAAGACCTCTCCACGTTGTGCATAGGAGCTAAATTGATCTAAACTCGCACAAGCAGGACTTAGAAGTGCTACTTCATTGGTTTTTAGTGTTTTTGAAATTTTTATTACAGCTTTTTGTAAGATTTCGCATTTATGTGCTTTTAAATCGTTTTTTAACGCATAATCAAACATTTTTTGTGTACTAGTGCCTATGATATAAAGTTCGATATTTAAATTTTTCATAAAGCAAAATAAATTGCTTAAATCCACTCCTTTATCATCTCCTCCTATGATAAGATGGATTTTTTTATCTTTATAGCGATTTAGCGCAGCTATTACAGCGCTTTCATTGGTAGCTTTTGTGTCATTAACCCAAAGTCTATTTTGACTGTCTTTTAATTCTTCAAGTTTATTTTCTTCTAGTACAAAGTGATTTAAAAGTTCATAGCTTAAAGTATCAAGTAAAATTTTTTCTATGCTTAAAGCTATAATAGCATCAAGCAAAAAAGGGCTTTGAAAGGGAATTTTTTCTGTTTTGATACCGAATTTTTTTGCAAGATCTTTTTCGTTTTCATAGCTTATAATATGGGCTTTTGTTGGAGTGTTTACATATATTTTTGGTAATATTGCCACATCGCATTCATTCATTCTTTGTAAAACACTCAATTTAGCTTCTATATAGTTTTGAAAATTTCCATGCCAAGAAAGATGATCATGATGTATGGGTAAAAGTGCGTAAATTTCAGGTTTTGCTACACGTGTATAATGTAAGGTAAAAGAAGAAGTTTCAAGTATCCAAAGTTTTGCTTGAGTGTTAAGCTGTGCTAGAGGTGTGCCTATATTCCCACCCATGAGTGCACCTATACGTGAGAGTAAATGCGTACTCATTTGTGTTGTTGTTGTTTTACCATTGGTTCCGCTTATCCAAACAGATTTTGGCATGGCATCATAAAAAAAGTCGTATTCGCTTTGTAAATTCTTAGCTTGTTGGATAAGGGGGTGATCAGGCGGAAAACCAGGACTTGGAATTTCAAGTTCGCTTGTATTTTTATTAAAATCTTTAGGATTTAAGAGTTTGTTGCCCCATGCATCTTTGCTTGCTTTTTTAAAATGATCATCATAAATATTAAAAGTGCCAAATTGTTTTGTCAAATTTTCAGCTATTGCACGTGTGGTTTTTCCGTATCCAAAAAGTGAAATTGTCATTATCTTAACTTTATTGAGGCGAGTGCGAGTAAATTAGCAAGCAAGGCTATCATCCAAAAACGCACTATGATTTTGTTTTCTACCCAACCTATTTTTTCAAAATGATGGTGAATAGGAGCCATTTTAAAGACTCTTTTATTAAAGATTTTAAAACTTCCAACTTGCAAGATCACCGAAATGGTTTCAAGAACAAAAACAAATCCTATAAGTAAGAGTAAAATTTCATTTTTACTTATAATAGCTAAAAAGCCTATAAATCCCCCTAAAGCCAGGCTTCCGCTATCGCCCATAAAAATTTGCGCAGGATAGCAATTATACCATAAAAACCCTATTAAAGCACCAATAAGTGCAGCACAAATTATTACAACTTCGCTTAATCCTTGGATCTTTGGTAAAAGCAAATACTCACTATAGTTTAAATTCCCGCTTAAATACAAAAATATTCCTAAAGTTGATAAAGAAAAAATACTAGGAACAGTTGCTAAGCCATCAAGTCCATCAGTTAGATTTACAGCATTAGAGCTAGAAATTAGCACTAAAATCCAAAAAACAATAGCAAAGATTTCCATGTTAAAAAGAGGATGTTTGTAAAAGGGTATGAAAAGTTCTGTGCTGAGTTCTTTACTAAGATATAAAGGTAAAATGCAAATAAGTCCTACAGTAATTTGGGCTAAAAGTTTTATTCTAGGGCTAAGCCCTGAATGATTGTCTTTTTTTAAGACTTTGCCTAAATCATCCACAAGTCCTATAAGGCAAAAAAGCACTAAGCAAAGTAAAGCACTTATAGCAAAAATATTGTCAAATTGGATGCAAAATAAGCTTGCAATGATCGCACTGCTAATAAATATAACTCCACCCATGGTTGGGGTGTGAGATTTGATTTTATGTGCCTTTGGGGCGTATTGATAGATAGGTTGGCTGGCATTTTTAGTTTTTGCCCAGGCAATAAATCTAGGCATTAAGAGTAAAGATAAACATAAAGCAATAAAAAATGCAAAGCCTGCACGTACACTAATATATGTAAAAAAAGCATAATTGCTTAAATCTGAAAGATAATACAAAATTCAAGCCTTTTTTGGTTTTTTGAAAGTTTAATTTTAGTACAATCTAGCCAAAAAAATTCTTATAAAAGAGTGGAAAATGAAACAAAAATGTGTTTTAATAATTACAGATGGGATAGGTTATAATGCAAGTAGTGATTTTAATGCTTTTAAAGCGGCTAAAAAACCAAATTATGAAAGACTTTTTAAAGAAGTGCCTAATTCTTTGTTAAAAACAAGTGGTTTAGCAGTGGGTTTACCAGAAAATCAAATGGGAAATAGTGAAGTAGGTCATATGTGTATAGGAAGTGGTCAAATTATTTATCAAAATTTGGTGCGTATTAATAAGGCCATTGAGACAAAACAATTACAAGAAAATGAAAATTTACAAAGACTTTTAGCAAAATGTAAAAGAATTCATGTTATAGGGCTTTATAGTAATGGTGGGGTGCATTCTATGGATACACATTTTAAAGCCATGCTTGAAATTTGTGCTAAAAATGGCAATGAAGTTTTTGCTCATGCAATTACTGATGGGCGCGATGTTAGTCCTATTAGTGGTTTGAATTTTATAAGAGATTTAGAAGACTTTTGTGAAAATTTAGGCGTTTATTTTGCAACTCTTTGTGGGCGTTTTTATGCTATGGATAGAGATAAGCGTTGGGATAGGATTAAAGAATATTATGATGGTTTATTGGGCAGGGTTCATAAAGTATCAAATTGGCTTGATTACATCCAAAAATCTTATGATGCAAATATCATGGATGAATTTATTAAAGCGGCACAAAATGAAAATTATCATGGAATACAAGAAGAAGATGGTTTGATTTTTATTAATTTTAGAAATGACAGGATGAAACAACTTGTTGAAGCTTTAAATTCAAAAGAGTTTAGCGGGTTTAAACGTGATAGGATTTTTGAGAATTTATTGACTATGAGTGTTTATGATGAACAATTTAATATTCCAGTAATTTTTGAAAAAGAACAGCTTAAAAATACTCTTTCAGAGGTGATTTCTAGTGCTGGACTTACCCAGCTTCATACGGCTGAGACTGAGAAATATGCCCATGTTACTTTCTTTTTTAATGGAGGAAAAGAAGAGCTTTTAGAGAATGAAACAAGGATTTTAATTCCAAGTCTTAAAGTAAAAACTTATGATGAACAGCCTAGTATGAGTGCTTTTGAAGTGTGTAATGCTGTTAAACAAGGCATAAAAAAAGGTGAAGATTTTATAGTGGTTAATTTTGCAAATGGTGACATGGTAGGACATACAGGAAATTTTGATGCAGCTATTAAAGCTGTTGAAACTGTAGATGCTTGTTTAGGCGAAATTATAGATTGTGCAAGAGAACATGGCTATGCTTTTATCATCACAAGTGATCATGGAAATTGTGAAGCCATGCAAGATGAAAATGGGAATTTATTGACCAATCATACGACCTTTGATGTTTTTGTTTTTGTCGAAGCTGAAGGGATTTATAAGATTAAAGATAATATGGGGCTTAGTAATATAGCTGCTAGTGTATTAAAAATTTTAGATCTTCCAATTCCAAAAGAAATGGATGAAGCTTTATTTTAATTTATTTGCCTTTTGATAAGAAATTTGTTAAGATTTTAATTTTTAAAAGTTAAATTTTTAAGGATAAAGTGATGAAATTTAGTGGAAAAAATGTTCTGATTACAGGAGCGAGTAAGGGTATTGGTGCTTCAATTGCAAAAACTTTAGCAGATTTTGGGCTTAAAGTTTGGATAAATTATCGTTCTAAACCTGAACTTGCAGATGCTTTAAAAGATGAAATCATTGCTAATGGCGGTAAGGTTGCTTTGATTAAATTTGATGCAAGCAAAGAAGATGAGTTTGAAAATGGTGTTAAAACCATTGTAGAAAGTGATGGAGAATTAAGCTATCTTGTAAACAATGCAGGAATAACCAATGATAAGCTTGCTTTAAGAATGAAATTAGAAGATTTTAGTAGTGTGATGGATTCAAATTTAAGTTCAGCATTTTTAGGTTGTAAAGAGGCCTTAAAAACTATGAGTAAAAAACGTTTTGGTGCGGTAGTTAATATAGCTTCTATTGTGGGAGAAATGGGAAATGTAGGTCAGGTTAATTATGCTGCAAGTAAAGGAGGTATGATTGCTATGACTAAATCTTTTGCTAAAGAAGGAGCAAGTAGGAATTTACGTTTTAATTGTGTGACTCCAGGTTTTATAAAAAGTGATATGACAGAAGTTTTAAGTGATGAGATTAAACAAAGCTATCAAAATAATATTCCTTTGAAGCGTTTTGCAGAACCTCAAGAGGTTGCTAATTGTGTAGCGTTTTTATTAAGTGATTATGCTTCTTATGTAACAGGAGATGTGCTTAAAATAAATGGCGGTTTATATATGTAAGGGATAGATTATGGATTTGAAAGAAATAATACAATTTTTGGATGAAAATGTACCATCTTTTTTGGCAACTTTAGGTACTTGTGGGAATCCTAGAGTTCGTCCCATGCAAAGTCCTTTGCTTGCGAAGGATAAAATTTATTTTTGCACAGCAAATACTAAAGGGCTTTTTAAACATATGAAAAATTATAATGGGATTGAGTTTTGTTCTTGTGCTAAGGATGGTACTTTTTTAAGGCTTAGAGCTAATGCAGTTTTTGAAGATGATTTAGAGGTAAAAAGGATGATGTTTGAAAAATATCCTTATCTTGTGGAGCTTTATCAAACGCCTCAAAATTCTCAGTTTGAAGTCTTTTATCTTGATAATTTAAGTGCGAGGAAACAATTTGTGGATGGAAGCTTTGAACTTTTTAAAGCTTAGACATTATGTTTATAAATATATAGTTATAATTTAGCATATATTGTTGCAAATTTACTCATTTTTAAATAGCTAGAATCAAAGAGAGTTTTATATTTTCTTGTTTAGAATTTTTAGACTTATTTTTGATTTGGCTTTTCATTAAAGATGGAGCTTTTTAAATTTTTCATTTGTTTAGTATAATGAAACTACTAACAATTTTTTTATCTTTAAAAATTTTTTATCATTTTAATTTAAGTATTGATTTTTCAGACTATTCTTTATTTTAAGATTGATAATTCCTGTTTTTTTATTTTAAAACAGTTGATGATTATGAATATTTTATGTTTTTTATAAAATGTAGAAAATTTTTCTTTTAATTTTTGTATATTTATTTTTAAGCGTAAGAAAAACTATAACATAATTTAAGCTTTTTTATAGTATAATACCCTTTATTTTAATTTTTGAAGGAGAAATAAATGGCAACATTTGATGATGTAAAAGCCGTAGTGGTTGAACAATTAAGTATTGATGCAGATACAGTGAAAATGGAATCAAAAATTATTGAAGATTTGGGTGCGGATTCTTTAGATGTGGTAGAGCTTATCATGGCTTTAGAAGAAAAATTTGAAATAGAAATTCCAGATAGTGATGCTGAAAAATTAATCAAAATAGAAGATGTTGTAAACTATATCGATAATCTAAAAAAATAATTTTTTTCTTGCAAGGAGCTTACTCTTGAAAAGAGTTGTAGTTACAGGTATTGGTATGATTAATGCCCTTGGTTTGGATAAAGAAAGTTCATTTAAAGAGATTTGCAAGGGAGAAAGCGGAGTTGGAAAAATCACTCTTTTTGATGCTACAGATTTTCCAGTTCAAATTGCAGCAGAAGTTAAGAATTTTAATCCTTTAGAAATTATTGATGCTAAAGAAGTAAAAAAAATCGATCGTTTTATACAATTTGGGATTAAAGCTTCAAAAGAAGCCATGCAAGATGCTAAATTGGAGCAAGATCTAGATCAAGAAGAATTTGGCATCGTTTCTGCAGCTGGTATTGGAGGCTTGCCTAATATTGAAAAAAATTCTATTATTTGTTTTGAACGTGGAGCACGTAAGATTTCACCTTTTTTTATACCTTCAGCTCTTGTAAATATGCTAGGAGGGGTAATCTCTATAGAATATGGACTTAAAGGACCAAATATTTCTTGTGTTACAGCTTGTGCAGCAGGAACTCATGCTATAGCAGAGGCTTATAAGAGTATAGCTTTACAAAGTGCTAAAAAAATGTTGGTTGTAGGTGCGGAGGCTGCTATTTGTCCCGTAGGAATTGGTGGATTTGCTTCAATGAAAGCTTTATCAACAAGAAATGAGAACCCTCAGCATGCTTCAAGACCATTTGACAAAGAAAGAGATGGATTTGTTATGGGTGAAGGGGCTGGAGCTTTAGTTTTTGAAGAGTATGAAGAAGCTAAAAAGCGTGGTGCTAGAATTTATGCTGAGTTGATTGGATTTGGCGAAAGTGCTGATGCACATCATATTACTTCGCCAACTTTAGATGGGCCTTTAAGAGCTATGAAAAAAGCTTTAAATATGGCAGGAAATCCAAATATTGATTATATAAATGCACACGGAACTTCGACTTTGGTTAATGATAGGAATGAAACTGTGGCTATTAAAGAATTTTTTGGTTCTAATATTCCTCTTGTTAGTTCTACTAAAGGACAAATTGGGCATTGTTTAGGGGCTGCGGGTGCTATTGAAGCTGTGATTAGTATCATGGCTTTAAATCAAGGGATAATTCCTCCTACAATCAATCAGTTTGTTAAAGATGAGGAATGTGATCTTGATTATGTTCCTAATATTTCAAGAAAAGCTGATTTAAAAGTGGTTATGAGTAATTCTTTTGGTTTTGGTGGCACAAACGGTTGTGTTGTATTTAAAAAAGTAGATTAATATGGCTTCATATTTAGATTTTGAAAAAAATATTCAACAAATCGATGAAGATATTGTCAATGCACAGATTAAAGGAGACACAGAAGCTGTATCGATTCTAAAGAAAAATCTTGAAAAAGAAATTTCTAAAACTTATAAAAATTTAAATGATTTTCAGCGTTTGCAATTGGCTCGTCATCCTGATCGTCCTTATGCGCTTGATTATATAGAGCTTATTTTAAACACTCCTCATGAAATTCATGGCGATCGTGTTTTTCGTGATGATCCTGCTATTGTCTGTTTTATGGGGTATTTAGGTGAGAGAAAAATTATTGTTATTGGGGAGCAAAAAGGTCGTGGTACAAAAGATAAAATCGCTAGAAATTTTGGTATGCCTCATCCTGAAGGCTATCGTAAAGCTTTAAGAGTGGCAAGACTTGCTGAAAAATTTCAAATTCCTATTTTATTTTTAATTGATACTCCAGGTGCTTATCCTGGTATAGGTGCTGAAGAGCGGGGCCAAAGTGAGGCTATTGCTAGAAATTTATATGAATTAAGTGATTTAAAAATTCCTACTATTGCAATCGTAATTGGTGAAGGTGGTAGTGGAGGAGCTTTGGCTATAGGTGTGGCTGATAAGCTAGCTATGATGAAGAATTCTGTTTTTTCTGTCATTTCTCCTGAAGGTTGTGCTGCAATACTTTGGAATGATCCTGCAAAAAGTGAAGCTGCAACTAAGGCTATGAAAGTAACGGCTGATGATTTAAAATCTCAAGGTTTGATTGATGATGTTATAGAAGAGCCCATAAATGGTGCCCACCGTAATAAAGAAGCAGCTGCAATTGCCATTGCTGATTATATAGAAAAATCTTTAAATGAGCTTGAAAATATTGATGTTCGAGAGCTTTCTGCTAATCGTATGCAAAAGATTTTAAAAATTGGGGCTTATCAGGAAATTTAAGCTTTTTGTCTTTTTGATGGATAAAAAATATTACTTAAGTCCTAAAATGGTTTTAATTAATGAAAAGCATTTGAATTTAATCATGCTTTATTTAGAAAATGTTATAGCTTTTATTGGTGCAAAATTTCAAAATCCGTGTAATTGTATGAGTTCAAAGAAATTTTTCATTGTGTTAAAGAATTTTTATATTAGCTTTTATTTCAAGTATATTTTAAGTAAAAATTTATTATTTTAAAGAAAAAAGAGTAAAGCATGGCATTTAAAAATTTAAAAGAACTTCCTTTTAAAGAATCAAATTATATTAAACCTAAAAGATTTGCTTATGAGAGCAAGGGTAAAATTGCTACTTGGGATTTTATAGAGGCAAAGGATAGTGTGTCTGTGCTTTTATATCATAAAGAATGGGAAAGTTTTATTTTTGTGCGTCAGTTTCGTATACCACTTTGGTACTATCAACTTCATGATCAAAAGTATAAAAAAAATGAAAATATGGGATATACTATAGAACTTTGTTCAGGGCTTGTAGATAAAAATTTATCTTTAGAAGAAATAGCTAAAGAAGAATGTATAGAAGAACTAGGATATGCTCCTAAAATTTTAGAAAAAATAGGGGACTTTTATACAGGTTTTGGATCAGGGGTGAGTAGACAAAGCTTTTATTTTGCACAAGTGGATGAAAATGATAGAGTTTCTTCAGGCGGTGGGATTGACGATGAGGAAATCGAAGCTATTTACATTAAAGTACAGGATTTTGAAGCACAGTGTAAGGACATGATAAGAACACCTTTGCTTGATTTTGCCTATATGTGGTTTTTAAAAGAAAAGTGGAAAAAGTGATATTTTTGATTAAGCTTAAAGGCTTAATCAAAAGTTTTAACCATGCGATTCATTAAGCATTTCTTTAAATACATTGAAAAGATCAAGTGAGGCATTTTCAGCAACTTCACATTTATTAATAACACTAAGTTGAGTGATATCTTTGCTAACATCTTGTGTATTTGCTATTGTTATAGCTGCATTCATATTTTCATGAACTTTTTCATGAGGTTCATTGATTTTTAAGAAGCTTTTGCTATGTCCAAATCTTTCTTTACCTGTGCTAGCGAGCCATTTTCCTAAACGACAAGAAGTATGATCTGCTAGTTGTTTTCCTGATTTTGCAAAAATTTCTTTGTAACCATTTAATTTAAAGGCTATATGATCAAGTTTTGCTAAAGATACAAAAGCTTCAGAAGCAATGCCTACAGCATTGGAGTTAGTAGAATGTGCTTCGTTTACTAAATGAGTGAATTTTTCTGAAAAACTCATAATATGTGCATTAGAATCCATAGAGATTTTTTCTACTTGTTCGCTTTGGGTGTACATTTCATTTGCATTTTGTTTTAAAAGATTGATATTCATTTCAACTTCAGTAGTCGCTTTTTGGGTTTTTTCAGCTAATTTTCTTACTTCATCAGCAACAACTGCAAATCCGCGACCATGTTCTCCTGCTCTAGCAGCTTCTATAGCTGCATTAAGAGCTAAAAGATTGGTTTGATCAGATACATCTTTAATTAAGTTGATTACATTAGTAATTTCATCGACACTTCTGTGTAAAGTTCCTGCAACATCTCTTGTTTTATTTGCTGATTCTGTAATATCCCCTAAAGATGCATTAATAGAATTAGCAATATCATTAAGTTCATCCATTTCTGTAAGAGAGTTTTTAGAATAATTAGAAATAACTTCTGCTTTGTTTACATTTTCTAGCATATCTGCTTGTACTATAGCAATGTTTTTTAAAACTCCAGTTAATAAAACATTTAAAAGATCGGTTTTAAGTTTAGATTCTAAGGCTGCTTGTTCTAAGGATGAAATTTTATGTTTTAATTCCAGATTCTCAGATTGCAATTTTTTAATTTGATGCGTAAGAGTTTTGTTATCTTCTTCAAGTTTTTGAAGTTCAAAATGGTTGGTTTTGTTTTTAAACATTGTCCTGCCTTATTTTTTATAGTTTACTAGATATTGATTAAGCTCATCTTTTACACGGAGTTTTTCTTTTTTTAGTGTTGAAATTTCCATACTGTTAAGAGAAGTTCTGCCTTCTTCTGCGTCTTTAATCATATCATCGAGTTCATTATGGCGATCAAATAATTTAGTAAAATAAACATCTTTGCCTTTTAGTTCGGACATTAGTTCTCTATACTCATGTAGCATAAACTCTCCTTAAATATTAGTGAAATTGAAATTAGGGTTATGAAATACGATATTTTACACTATTAAATGATAATTTAAGCTTAAAAAATAATAAAATAAGTAATAATTTTTAAATATGCATTATATGTGTGATTGCTTAAAAATAAAATTTTTAGATTTAAGATATTTTAAAATTTTGAGGATTTATTCCTCAAAATTATTTAGAATTTTGTTTTTTAAGAGTCCTTAAGGTAGAAGCAGCAATTTTCATTTTTCTTGTAGTACCATCTTCTAAAGTTATGCGTACTGTTCTAAGATTGGGTAAAAAGCGTCTTTTTGTTTTGTTGTTAGCATGGCTGACATTATTACCTACCATGGGACGTTTGCCTGTGATCTGACATATTCTTGCCATTTTTTATCCTTATGAAAATTTTAAATCAAGATCTTATCAAATTTAAGCTTAAAATATTCACATATTTATAGTTTTTTTAATATATAAATAGATAGAATATGTTTATTTTAGAGTTTTATAATTTAATTTTTAAGGTTTTTATTTTATGTATGTAGCTCCTAGTTTATTATCTGTGAATTTTTTAAGATTAGAAGAAGAAATCAAGGCTATTGATGCTGCAGGGGCTGATCTTTTACATATTGATGTGATGGATGGGCATTTTGTCCCTAATTTGACTTTTGGGCCTTGTGTTATAGAAAAAATTTCAAGTATTACTAAAGTGCCATTAGATGTACATTTAATGGTTAAGGATGTGAGTAAATTTGTAGATCTTTTCATTCCTTTAAAACCTAAATTCATTTCTTTTCATATTGAAAGCGAAGATCACCCTATAAGGCTTTGTGAATATATAAAAAATCATGGTATCCATCCAGCTATTGTATTAAATCCTCATACTCCTGTAAGTTCTATTAAACATATGATAGAATTTGTAGATATGGTGCTTTTAATGAGTGTTAATCCTGGGTTTGGAGGACAAAAATTTTTACCTTTAGTTTATGAGAAAATCAAAGAATTGCGTCAAAGAATTGATGAGAAAAATGCTAAGGTTTTTATAGAGGTTGATGGAGGGGTTAATGGCTTAAATGCAAGCGATTTGGAGTTAGCAGGAGCTGATATTTTAGTAGCGGGAAATTATATTTTTTCTTCAGACGATTATAAAACCGCAATTTCGTCTTTAAAGTTTGAATTTTGAGTTTACAGCAAATTGATCAGATTATTTCTGTATTAAATAAGCAAAGCAAACCTTATGATTGGGTTATTGAAGCATTTTCTAAAATCGAAGAATTAAAAAATTTTGATTTAGATTTGGAAACTTTTGAACTTTTAGGTTTGGCTTTGATTTTAAATAAGGATAATACTCTTACTCTTAAAACGCGTACAAAAAAAATCAAAGAAGAAATTTTTTGTATAGTAGATATAGAAAGCACAGGTGGGGTGAGCAAGGGAGAAATTTTAGAAATTGGAGCTGTGAAAATTCAAAATTCTAAAGAAATTGGGACTTTTCACAGTTTTATTAAAGTAAAAGAAATCCCTGATAATATCAAAGAACTTACAGGTATTAGCTATGATATGGTAGAAAATGCACCCATCTTGTCAAAAGTTTTGCATGATTTTAGACTTTTTTTAAAAGATAGCGTTTTTGTTGCCCATAATGTGTGTTTTGATTATAGTTTTATTTCTAAGGTTTTAAATGAATGTGATTTTGGAATTTTACTCAACCGTCGTATTTGTACTATAGAATTGGCACAATGTTGTATACAAAGCCCCCGATATAAACTTGAGGTGTTAAAGGAATTTTTAGGTATAGAGAATGTGCATCATAGAGCCTTAGATGATGCTTTAGCCGCTGCTGAAATTTTCAAATATTGTCTTGGAAGGCTTCCTTATCATATAAAAACCACAGAAGAATTGATCCATTTTACAAAAACCGCACGTTTAAAGATAAAATGAATCATTATTAATAATAATATTTTATAATATTCTTAATAATAAATGACGGGAGCTTGTGATACAGGCTGAGAGTAAGTTAAAAGCTTAGACCGAACCGGATCTGGATAATGCCAGCGTCGGGAAGATTTATAAAATTAAATACTTTCAAAAATTTGTACTTACCCTTCATTTATCCCAAATTTTTAAAAGGATAAATTTATGAAAACTCAAATGAATTATGCCAAAGAAGGTATTTTTACTAAACAGATGCAAATTGTTGCACAAAAAGAGCAAGTAAGTGAAGATTTTTTGCTTGAAAATTTAGCTTGTGGTAAAATCATTATCCCTGCGAATATTAATCACAAAAGCCTTGATCCTAATGGCATAGGATTTGGACTTCGTACTAAGGTAAATGTTAATTTAGGGGTTTCAAATGATTGTATTGATTATACTGAGGAAATGGAAAAAGTCGATCTTGCCCATAAGTTTAATATTGAAGCGATTATGGATTTGAGTAATTATGGTAAAACCAGCCATTTTAGAGATAAACTCATTAGTGTTTCAAAAGCTATGATAGGTACTGTTCCAGTTTATGATGCGGTTGGGTTTTTAGAAAAAGACTTAAAGCAAATCAGTGCTAAAGATTTTTTAGATGTGGTTTATCATCATGCTAAAAGTGGAGTTGATTTTATGACTATTCATGCAGGTATTAATTCTCGTGCAGCACATATTTTTAAACAAAGCAAAAGAATCACAAATATAGTTTCAAGAGGAGGATCTGTGCTTTATGCTTGGATGATGATGAAAGAAGCTGAAAATCCTTTTTTTGAATATTATGATGATTTGCTTGATATTTGTTTAAAATATGATGTGACTTTATCATTAGGGGATGCTTTGCGTCCAGGATCAACACATGATGCAAGTGATGTGGCACAAATTTCAGAATTGATTGAGTTGTCTTTGCTTACCCAAAGAGCTTGGGACGTTGGGGTTCAGGTGATGATAGAAGGGCCTGGACACATGACTATTAATGAGATTGAGGCAAATATGCAAATAGAAAAGCGTTTATGTAAAGGGGCACCTTTTTATGTTTTAGGACCTTTGGTGACAGATATTGGAGCAGGTTATGATCATATTAGCGGGGCTATTGGAGGAGCTGTTGCAGCAGCAAGTGGGGCAGATATACTTTGCTATGTTACCTCTGCAGAACATTTAAGACTTCCTAATTTACAAGATGTTCGAGATGGTATAGTTGCAACTAAAATTGCAGCACATGCAGGAGATATAGCAAAGCTTCCAAAAGAAAGAGCCGTAGATGATGCTATGAGTAAAGCAAGACAAGATATAGACTGGGAAAAAATGTTTAAGCTTGCCATTGATGGAGAAAAAGCCAAAAAAATGTTTAATGAACGTCGTCCTGATGATTTAAACTCATGTTCTATGTGTGGTAAAATGTGTGCTATGAATACCATGAATCAAATTTTAAAAGGCGATGATGTCAGTTTAACTTGAATAAATTTTGAGAGTGAGGTTTATAATAATACCTTGCTCTGCAGCTTTGAGTTTAAGAGGATAATCGATTTTAATGAGATTATTATAGTTTTTTAAAGCATCAATGAAATCATAAAGACGTCTAGGATTGTTGATTGTTGCTTGGATGAGTAAGCGATTTTTTAGGTATTTTTCTGGTTTTTCTAAATTTGTTTCTTTAATTTCAATATTTTTAAAATATTTTTGTAAAAAAATGTTAAAATTCTTTATATTAAAATTTTGTTTGAATTGATCTAAGCTTTTGTTGTTTTCATTCCTTAAATCTGAGATTTTATCTTTGCTAACATTTAATTTTGCTTTAGCTGCTTTTAATATTGTGAATTGAGAATTTTCTCTAAGACTTGCTTGTTGATAATTTTTAAGTGTGGGTAAAAGTAAAAATAAAATCAATGCTGTACAAACACTAATGAAACTTAATGCATAAATGAGAAGTTTTAATAAATTGATTTCTTCAAGACTTTTATCTTTCATTTATAACTCCTGGAATTTTTTGCTAATATTGACAAAACGATACCATCCATTATCCAAACGATAGTAAGTTGTACTGCTTTGATCAAAAATACTTTTTAAAGGAGTTTCTAAAAGCAAGGCAAACATTTCCTTAGTAGGTGTAACCCCAATAAGTTTTAAAGAATATGCTTGTTGTTCAACGCTTTCAAGGGTGATATTGTCAGTTTTTACAACAATATCTAATAAACTTTTTAAACTTTCTTTAAGGATTTGATTTTGGGTATTGAAATTTGTAGCTATTTGGCTTTGTTCGAGTAAGACTGCATAAAGCATTTCGTTTTGTTTTGTTTGCTTTTCAAGTGTGGTGATTTGTTGTTTTTCGTCTTTAATAGAAGTGTGAATTAGGGTGATTTTTATTCCATATATAAAATAAATTAATAATATAAACAATATACTAAAACTAAAAAGTCCTAGCCAAATTTTATCAAAAAGTGTGAAAATAGGTTTTTTTCTTGGTTGTATGAAGCTATAAGTCATTTAAGCTCCTTTCGCATTAATTCTATCATCAAATCAAGTGTATTAATGCTTTTAACCTTCACTTCTAAAAAAGTTTCATTTTCTAAAAAATCAATTGCACTTATATCAATACTTGATTCACTATATAATAAAATATCATTAATAAAAGATCCTAAATATTTATCATCATTATAAAATTTGTTAATGCTAGTGATGATATAGCGAGAAAGCTCCATGTCGTTGTTAAATTGATTTAATTCTTCTAGGTTAAAATTGTCTTCATCAGTTAAATCAGGATTTTTTTCTTCATCAAGTAGATCAAATTTTTCGTTTAAACTTTCATTAAAATTATCTAAAGTCATTTCGGTATTATCATCGCTTTGGGTTTTTTGGTTTTCTTCTGGAAGTTTAAGATCTCCGTATAAAATTGTATTGCCTTTAGCTATAATAAGTGCTAAAAGATTTTCTCGCTTAAGGCCATAAAGTAAGATTTTATCTTCGGCTTGTTTTTCCTTTTGTATATTATAATAAAGAAGCGCGAAAGGGGAATATAAAAAATCCAAACCTTTGTACTCTTCAAAAAGTTCATTATAATATTCTATATGTTCAGTAGCTGTATAAATTAAAGCATTATTTAATAAGATATGCTGTAGACTGATTTTTCCTATATTAAATTGTTCACAATCTTTGATATTTGTACTTGGTATTAATCCTTGTTCTTTAGCATCTAAAAATAAGGCTGTATGGTAGAATAAGAAATGCTTGCTTAAATTTTTTACGTATTCTAATAAATTTTCACTTTTTTTAAAACTTTTTTCATTGCTGCTAATTAGTTTATTTGCCCTATAAATAGAAGCTTTCAAGATATTTTTCTTATCTTTTAAGATGATACTAATGAAAAGTTGCGGGAGTATTTTTTTTAGCAAAAATAACATTTCATTCCTTAAAATTGATCGGCTAAACTGATTTTATCAAATTGTTCTATTAGGAATTCTTTGGCCTTTTCTTTATCTAGTTTGGAAATATCCAAAGGCTTGCTTAAACTATAAGTGATTTTGCTAAAAGGTTTTGGCAAAATCATCTTGTCCCAACTTCTAAATTCCCAAAAACGACTGGCTTCATAGTTTAAAATCCTTATTTTTAAGCCTTTTTTTTGAGCTAAAGTAATAGAACCATCTGAAACACTATGATAAGGCCCACGCGGCCCATCAGGTGTAATAACTATATCGTCATTTTGATCTAAAACTTTAAAAGCAGATCTAAGTGCATTACTGCCACCCCTTGAGGTGCTTCCGCGCACAGTATTGAGTCCAAAAAGTTTAATAATTTTAGCAATTTGCTCTCCATCTTGATGATAAGAAATCATCACATAAGCTTTTTTATTTTTTTGTCTATAGTGTTTAAAAGCAAAGGGCATTAAAGCTAATTTTCCATGCCAAAAAAGTATTACATTAGGCTTAAGATCGATTTTTTCACCTTTGTAGTGCTTTTTACAGGTTAGAAAAATCAACCATTGTAAGATAAAAATTATATATGTTAAACAATAAATTTTAAATGATTTCCCCATGTAAAACCATACGCTTTGCATTTGTGATTTTTACTTCTTTAAATTGTCCTAAAAGTTCTTCACTACCTTGTACTTGCACTAAAAAATTATTATTTGTTCTACCAGCAATCATATTGCCTGTTCTTAGTTCTTCAAATAAAACTTTAAAGGTTTTATTTTCTTGTTTTTTTGTGATTTCATCTAAAATTGCATTATGACGGTTTTGTAGAGTGCTTAGTCTTCTTGAGGCGGTTTCTTTATCAATTTGATTTGGCATGGTAGCAGCCTTGGTTAAAGGACGTTTGGAGTATTTAAAAGAAAAAATTTGTTCAAAGCGTACTTGCTCTAAAACATCCATGGTTTCTTCAAAATCCTTTTCACTCTCACCTGGAAAAGCTACAATAATGTCTGTTGAAATGCTTACATCAGGACAAATTTCTCTAAGTTTTAAAGCCCTGTTTAAATACCATTCTTTATCATAACCGCGTTTCATAGCTTTTAAGATCTTGCTTGATCCACTTTGTAAAGGCATGTGCATGGATTTGCACACTTTTGGGTTTTTGGTAAAAACTTGTAAAAATTTATCATCCATGTGTAAAGGATGTGGGCTTGTAAAACGGATGCGTTCTAAGCCTTCTAAAGTGCTAAGCTCTTCTAAAAGATCAGAAAAATCCATTTTTTTATGATCATTTCTAAATCTTTTGCCATAGTTATTAACATTTTGACCTAATAAAAAAATCTCTTTTGCACCTTTTTCAATGGCTTTTTGTGCTTCTTGATAAATAATATTAAAAGGTATAGAAATTTCATCCCCGCGTGTATGAGGAACTATGCAATAAGTGCAGTGTTTATCACAACCTATAGAAATATTAATATAAGATTTATACATACTGTTTCTAAAATCTGCAAAAGTAAATTCGCTTTCATCATAAGCTATGTCAACTCCCATAAATTTAGGGGTTTTTATTGCTTGGGTGATTTTAGAAATATTTCTTGCACCTAGGACAAAATCTACATAAGGAGCACGACGAAAAATTTCATTGCCTAAATGTGAAGCTGTGCAGCCGCAAACACCTATTTTAGCACCTTGTTTTTTTACTTTTTCAAAGCTACCTACTTCGGAAAAAAGTTTATGTACAGGTTTTTCACGCACTGAGCAAGTGTTAATAAGTATAAGATCAGCTTCTTTGATATCTTGTGTTAACGCATAGTTTTCTTTTTGTGTGAGTTCTGCGATCATATGTTCAGAGTCTCTGACATTCATCGCGCATCCTAGGGTTTGGATAAATAATTTTTTAGCACTCAAAGAATATGTACCTCATACATAAAGTCATTGTCATCAAGTCCGTATTTTAGGCTTCTATGATAGACGCTTAAACCTTTTTTGCCAAAATGATTTACAAAAGCAAGGATTTGTTTGTGGGTATTGTCTTTATCAAAGTAAAAAAATTTTTGTCCTTCTTTTTCTAAAATCTCTTCAATTTTTTCTAAACCAATATTTTTAGGCTTTTCATTAATTGAAGTTCTTGCTAATTTTAATTCCATGACTTTAGTCCTTAAAAAATTTTCATTATTAATCTATAATTTTAGCAAATTTTACTTTTAATTAAACTTATTAAGGATATAATTTTTATCTACTTTGATTAAAATCTCCCGTAAAAAAGGGTTTTGTAAAATATGGAAAAAATAGCAGATATCATTGAGTCTATTGCTAATGAAAAAAATTTGGATTTAGAGCATGTAAAAGAAAAAGTGGTTATGGCTTTAATTAATACCGCGAAGAAAATTTATGGCCAAGAATATGAATTTTTTGTAGATCAAAAAAATTTAAATCTTTATCAAAAAATCACTATTGTAGATGATGAGGATGAAAGATTGCAAAATAAAAGTGAAAGTTTTATTGCTTTAAGTAAAGCTAAAGCAGAAGTGCCTGATGTTGAAATAGGCGATGAGTTAACTTATGAGTGTTCTTTAGAAAATTTAGGAAGAACAGCGGTAAATACTTTGCACAAAGAGCTTGAATACCATATACAAAAATTATTAGAACAAACGATTTTTGAAAAATATAAAAATAAAGTCGGGCAAATGGTTTTTGGTACTGTTGTAAGAGTAGATAATGAGGAAAATACCTATATAGAAATTGATGAGTTGCGAGCTTTTTTGCCAAGGAAAAATCGTATTAAAGGTGAAAAATTTAAAATTGGCGATGTGGTAAAAGCTGTCATACGTCGCGTGTATACTGATAAAGGTATTAAAATGGAGCTTAGCCGTACAAGCCCTAAGTTTTTAGAATGCTTGCTTCAAGCAGAAGTGCCTGAAATTAAAGACGGTTATGTGAGTGTGGTAGCTTGTGCAAGAATTCCAGGTGAAAGAGCTAAGATAATTCTTAAAACCAATGGAGCAAATATTGATCCTGTAGGAGCTACAGTTGGAGTAAAAGGGGTAAGGATTAATGCAGTTAGTAAAGAACTTCATAATGAAAATATTGATTGTATAGAATTTGCTAATGAAAATGAAATTTTAATTTCTCGTGCTTTGGCTCCTGCTATTGTCAATTCCGTAAAAATTGAAGGTAAAAAAGCAATAGTAAGTTTAAATAGCGAACAAAAAAGCAAGGCCATAGGTAAAAATGGCATCAATATCCGCCTTGCTTCAATGCTTAGTGGTTATGAAATAGAACTTAATGAATTAACTTCTCACGTAAACAATACTATAAGTAATCAAGAGGCTATGAAAAATCTTCAAGATTTATTTAAAATTTGAAATATTAGGTGTATTATAAATATTTTTTATAAAACCATTTCCAATAAAATGCTGCAAAGATAAAAATTGCACCTAATAAAGCTGTGATGAGTTCTAAACTCAAGCCTATTTCAAACAATAATCCCATCAACAATGAGACGCTAGCACTAAAACTAAGATAAACCATATCAGTGTATGCAATGACCCTTCCATGATACTGTTTATCTGAATTTTTTTGTATGAGTGTGTAAGTATAAGCCCAAAGCGTTGATGTGAAAAACCCAGCACCGATTAAACCTAGAAAAGAAATATAAAAATTAAATTGAGTTATTGCCCATAGTATGATACCCAAACCTTGTCCAAGATACATATAGAATAAATTTTTATCATTGATAAAACGGCTTAAAATCATAGGTGCTATAGCAAGAGAACAAGCACGAATAGCATTTAAAAATCCTATGACGAGTGCAGCTGATAATATTTCTTTATATTTGTGTTGTGCTAGAAGTGTGACTAAGGTTTCGTAGGCTGTTAAGCCAATAAAGGCATGAAGTATAATAAGATGAAAAATAATTTTATTTTTTAAAACATAAAAAAAGCCTTCTTTTATCATGGTAAAAAAATGACTTTGAGTTTTTTGTTTAAAATCGCCAATATTTAATCTTGCTAAAAAGCTAATTCCTATAAGTATGAGCACACAATCAAATAAAAAAGCACTCTTTACACCTAAAAAATAAATAAAAATTCCAGCACTTGCCATCCCTGCAGTATAAGAAATAGCCCAAATAACGCTGTGCATTTCATTGACTAATTTGAGTTCTTGAGGGTTTAAAATTTTAGCTAATAAACTCATTTCAGCTTGAAAATAAATACAAGCAACGCAAAGTCTGATAAAAATTAAAATAAATAAAAGCCATAACATGTTAAGGCTTGTAATAAATATAAGGCAAAAAATCGAAATAAGTTCTATGCTTATCATACTAAGAAGGAGTTTTTTGGGTTTGTTTTTCTCTACAATAACACCATTTATAGGTGCAAGTAAAACTCCAGGCAAGAAAGCCAGCATAGCACTTGTGGCTGTTGCCCAAGTAGGTGCATTAAGCTGTACTAAGAGAGTGAAAACTCCTGTTTGAGAAAACCATGCACCAAAGTACACTATAAATTGAACTGAAGCTAATATTCTAATATTTTTATTATTTTTCAATAAATCAATGTAATTCATAAATGAAACTATAGCATAATTTATTTTTTAAATGCTATAATTATTCTAATTATGCATTAATTATGTAAAAAACAAGGAAAAATTGTGAAAAGACTGGATAAAAAAGAGGCTTTAAATTTGCTTCATAATGCAAGTTTGAGTGAGCTTGGTCAAATGGCTTATGAAAAAAAATTACAATTACACCCTCAAAAGATTACAACCTTTGTCGTTGATAGAAATATTAATTATACTAATGTGTGTTGTATTGATTGTTCTTTTTGTGCTTTTTATCGTCATCATAAGGATGAAGATGCTTATATTTTAAGCTTTGAACAAATAGGCAAAAAAATAGAAGAGCTTGAAGCTATAGGGGGAACCCAGATTCTTTTTCAAGGTGGGGTGCATCCAAAATTAAAAATAGAATGGTATGAAGAACTTGTTTCATGGATAAAAGAACATTATCCTAATATTACTATACACGGTTTTTCCGCAGTAGAAATTGCTTATATTGCAAAAGTTTCTAAAATTTCCATTGTGGAAGTTTTGCAAAGACTTAAAATGAAGGGTTTATTTTCTATACCAGGTGCAGGTGCTGAGGTTTTAAGTGATAGAGTGCGTGATATTATTGCACCTAATAAATGTGATACTAATACTTGGCTTGAAGTGCACCGCCAAGCTCATAAAATTGGTATGAAAAGTACAGCTACTATGATGTTTGGGACTGTTGAAACTGATGAAGAAATTATAGATCATTTTGAATATTTAAGGAATTTACAAGATGAAACCAATGGTTTTAGAGCTTTTATTTTGTGGAGTTTTCAAAGTCAAAATACGGCTTTGATTGAAAAATATCCCCAAATTATTAAACAAAGTTCTAATAAATATTTAAAGCTTTTGGCTTTAGCAAGACTTTATTTGGATAATTTTAAAAATTTACAAAGTTCTTGGGTGACTCAGGGTTCTTTTATAGGGCAACTTGCTTTAAAATTTGGTGCTAATGATTTGGGTTCGACTATGATGGAAGAAAATGTTGTAAGTGCGGCAGGGGCAAGTTATAGAATGAATCAAGATGAAATGATAAGATTGATTAAGAGTTTGGGTGAATATCCTGCAAAGCGTAATACTGCTTATGAAATTTTAGAGAGGTTTTAATGCAGTTTTTAGAATTAAATCAAAATAAAATCCCTTTTATTTTTGAAGAAAACACTGATTTGCCTGTTGTGATTTTAAAGCTTGTTTTTAGAAATTGCGGCAGAAGTTATGATCAAATACCAGGACTTGCAAAGATGTTTTCGCGTATTTTAAATGAAGGTGTGGATGATAAGTTTTTTAAGGATTTAGAATTTAAAGCTATAAATTTAGAGGCAAGCAGTGGTTTTGAAAGTTTAGAAATCAATCTTTCTTGTTTGAAAGAAAATTTTGATTTTGCTTTAAATAATTTAGAAAGATTATTACTAAAGCCTAGAATAGAAGATAAAATTTTGGAAAAATTAAAAATCAATACCTTAGGAGAATTAGCAAGCAAAAATAGTGATTTTGACTATCTAGCAAAAAATTTACTCAATCAAGAGCTTTTTGAGTGTGAAGAATTTCAAAGTCCAAATGACGGAGATGAAAAAAGTATTAAAACTATTTCTTTAAAGCATTTAAAAGATTTTCATCAAAGCAATATTAATCTTAGCAATCTTGTAGTAGTTTTAGGTGGAGATTTAAAGGAGCAAAAAGCTAAAGAATATATTTTAAAACTTTTGTTTAAACTTCCTAAAGGAAGCTTAAATATCCAAAAAAATTATAAACTCAGCCAAAAAACCAAAGATAAAATTCTAGTACGTAAAGAAAGTGAGCAAGCTTATATTTATTTTGCTACGCCTTTTTTTGCGAGTTTTAAAGATGAGGATTTGTATTTGGCAAAAATTGCTTTGTTTGTCTTAGGTCAGGGAGGTTTTGGTTCAAGAATTATGGAAGAAATTCGTGTTAAAAGAGGACTTGCATATTCTGCTTATGCTATGCTTGATATGAATATGTCTTTTTCTAGGGTTTTTGGATATTTGCAAACTAAAAATCAAAGTGCTAAAGAAGCTAAACAAATTGTCAAAGAAGTGTTTGAAAACTTTGTAAAAGAGGGTATTACGCAAAATGAATTAGATCAGGCTAAAAATTTTCTTATTGGATCAACGCCTTTGCGTTATGAGAGTTTAAGCAGGCGTTTGAGCATGGCTTTTAATGAATTTTACCAAGGCTTACATTATGGTTATTACAAGGAAGAATTAAAATTTATGCAGAAAGTAAAACTTAATCATATAAATAATTATATCCAAAAGCATCAAGAACTTTTAAGCATAAGTTTTGCAAGCATTCAAAATGAAAATTAAAGAAAGCGATTTTGAATTTTTTAAAAAATTAAAAATTAGAAGTGCTATTGATCTAGCCCTTCTTTTGCCTAAAAAAATTGAGAATTTAAGCCCAAGTAAAAATCCTAAGATTAATGAAATTTGCACGCAAAAAATTCTTATTAAAAATGTAGATTTAAAGAAAAATCAGCTTTTTGGCTTAGGTTTTTGTAAGGAATGGAATATAAATGTTTCTTTTGTTTTTTTTCATCCTAAAACATGGCATCTTGGGAGTTGTAAAATAGGAAAAACACTTATCTTAAGCGGTAAAATTTCTCGTTTTAATCAAGCATGGCATTTTAATAATCCTAGAATTTTATCTTCTTTTGAGGGTTTTACTCCAAAATATCAAATTTTAGGTTTAAAAGATGCAAAGATTGCTGAGTTTATACACAAGTATCTTAATTATGATAATTTAAAAGAAAGTGGTATAAAAGATCAGTATATACATTTTCTTTTAAATTTGCATCTTTATGATGAAAAAAGTTGTTTTATGCTAGCTAATTTACAAAAATTTACTAAGGATTTAAAATATATTGAAATATATAATTTTTTAAAACGCTTACAAGCTAAAAAAACACATTTTAAAGCCCATGACATAGAAATTTTTAATATCAATACTTGGCTTGAAAATTTGCCTTTTGCACCCACAAAAGATCAATTGCGTGCTTTAGAAGATATTAAAAAAGACTTGCGTTCAAAAGAGGCTAAAAGACGTGTGATCATGGGAGATGTGGGTTGTGGAAAGACTTTGGTTTTATTGGGTGCGGCCTTGATGGTATATCCTAAACAAGCTATTTTAATGGCACCTACTAGTATTTTGGCAAATCAGCTTTATGAAGAAGCTAAGAAGCTTTTACCTGATTTTGTAAATGTTTTGTTCATTAAAGGAGGTAGAAAAGAAAAGGATTTGCAAGATAGTATAAAAAAAGCACATCTTATTATAGGCACTCATGCTTTAATTCATATAAAAGCTCATGATGCTGTACTTGTAATGATAGATGAACAGCACCGCTTTGGTTCGGCGCAACGTGAGAAAATTCATGCTTTAAGTCAAGGCCAAGCTGTTGCGCATTTCATACAATTTTCAGCTACCCCTATACCTAGAACTTTAAGCATGATACAATCAGAACTTTTGGATTTTAGCTTTATTAAAGAAATGCCTTTTAAAAAAGATATTACAACTTATTGCATACAAAATGAAGGTTTTGCTAAACTAAGTGAAAAGATCAAAGAAGAACTTGCTAAAAATCATCAAGTAATTATTATTTACCCTTTAGTTAGTGCAAGCGATACTCTTCCTTATCTTTCTTTAGAGCAAGCAAGAGGATATTGGGAAAGTCATTATGATAAAGTTTTTCTAACACATGGAAAGGATAAGCAAAAAGAAGCTATTTTAGAACGTTTTAGAGATGAGGGAAATATTTTATTAAGTACTACAGTTGTGGAAGTGGGTATTTCTTTGCCAAGATTAAGCATGATAGTTATTGTAGGAGCTGAGCGTTTAGGATTAGCCACCTTACATCAGCTTCGCGGTCGCGTAGGTCGCGTAGGGCTTAAAAGCACTTGCTATCTTTATACGAAACTAAAAGAAATTCCTCATCGTTTAAAAGAATTTGCTAAAACTTTAGATGGATTTAAGATTGCAGAACTTGATCTTCAAAATCGCTTAAGCGGAGATTTACTCGATGGTTTTATCCAGCATGGGAATGAATTTAAATTTTTTGATTTTTCTAAAGATGAAAAAATTTTAGAAAAGGTAAAAAAAGATTTAGCAAAAGATCAGCTAAATTAGTTTTTATTGAATTTATAAAGCATATTTTTAAAATGCGAGGCTATCATCTGTGCACGCTGTAAGATTACTGCTTGTATTCTTTCATCATAAACTTTATTTAAACTTTTTTCAAAAAGATCGAGCCAAATGTCGAAAAATTCTTCAGGAAAAGGTGGCAAGTCTAAGTGTTTTTTTAAAGGTTGTCCATTATAATCACCTTCTCCTAAGAGTATTCCTGTCCAGAAATTGCCTATTTTTGCTTTATGTTTTTTCCATTCTTCATCACTTGTACCAATAGCATTTTTAAAAATGGGTCCTAAATTTTTGTCTTGTTTAACTTTTTCGTAAAATATTTCCATAAGTTCTGCTATGTTTTCTTGGGTGATTGTTTCAAATTTCATGGTAATCTTTCCTAAACGTTAATTTTATAAAGTTAATATAACAAAAATAAGATAAACAAAATTTAACATAGGTTAGGAATGGAATATAATTTCATGAAAGATTATTTAGAGCTTTTATCCGGTGTAGGAAAATTAAAAAAAATGCAAAAAAATAGTATTTTATTTTATGAAGGCGAAGAGGCTAGGCATTTTTTTATTCTGCTTAAAGGAAAAATACGTATTTATAAAAGTACAGCTAGCGATAAAGAAATCACTTTGCATTATTTTAATCCCCCAAATTTCATAGCAGAAATGCCCGTGTTTAAAAAATTAAATTATCCAGCAAATGCAATTTGTGAAGAAAATAGCGAAGTTTTAGAGCTTAGTTTTGCTGATTTTAAAAATTTATGTAGTGAAAATAAAGAGTTTAATTTTTTACTCATCACTTCACTTTTTGAAAAGATTAATATTTTGGAGAAGAAATTATCTCAAAATGTCTTAGATTTAAGGACAAAATTATTGAAATATCTTTTAGAAAATGAGAAAAACTTAGATGTAATAGCTCAAAAACAGATTGCAATTGATTTAAATGTTAGAGCACAGTCTTTATCAAGGATATTAAGAGAACTTAAGATTTTAAAACTTATTGAGACAAAAAAAGGTAAAATTGAAATTTTAAATAAAGCCATGATTATAAAAGAAATTTGGTAAGATTAAGGGTAGAGTATGGATTTTCATTTTATATTAACTCAAATTCCTGCTTTTGCAGCAGCCGCTTGGCTTACAATCAAGTTAAGTTTTTTTGGAATTGTTTTTTCTTTATTTATAGGTTTATTTTGCATTTTAGCAAGTTATTTTAAAATAAAAATCTTAGATACTATGTGCAAAGCTTATATAGAATTTTCAAGGAATACTCCTTTGTTGATTCAGCTTTTTTTCCTATACTATGCTTTACCAAAATTCAATATACATTTAGAGCAAATTGAACCCCTTCGTTTTATTTGTTTAAGTGTAGAAGAGACCTTAAGGCCTTCTTTTGCTTGTGCTATTGTAGGACTGAGTTTTTTGGGTGGTTCTTACATGGCAGAGAGTTTGCGTTCAGGTTTTGAAGCTATAAGAAAACAGCAATTTGAAGCGGGTTTAGCCTTAGGTTTTTCTAGATTTGGCAATTTACGTTATGTGATTTTACCACAAGCTTTGGCTATTTCTATGCCAAGTATTAGTGCTAATATCATTTTTTTGATTAAAGAAACTTCGGTGGTGAGTATTATTGCCTTGCCAGATTTGGTGAATTTAATGACAAGTTTAAATTCTTTAACTTATAAAACCGACGAATTATTGTTTTTATTGTTTATGGGATATTTGTGTATTATTTTGCCTTTATCTTTGGTTTTATCAAGGTTTGAAAAAAGGTTGCTTCATGTTTGAACTTTTAAATGCCGATACATTTTTAAGACTTTGGCAAGGGTTTTTTATCACTCTTGAAATTGCTTTTGTAAGTATTATCATTACTTTTATAGGTGGGTTATTCTTAGGAATTTTAATGAGCTTTAAAAATGCTTATATTTATGCTTTTTGCCGTTTGGGTCTAGAATTGGTGCGTATTATGCCGCTTTTAGTGTGGCTTTTTGTCGTGTATTTTGGTTTTCCTAGATGGTTTGGATGGGATTTGGGTTCTATAAATACAGCTATTCTTGTTTTTAGTATATGGGGTTGTTTTGAAATGATGGATTTAGTGCGCGTTTCTTTACAAAGTATTCCCAAGCATCAATACGAAAGTGCTGTTTCTTTGGGGTTAAATACTTTAGAAAGTTTTATTTATATTGTGATTCCTCAAGCCTTTAGGCGATTGATGCCTATGAGTATGAATTTATTTACTCGTATGGTAAAAAGCACTACTTTTGCTTATTTAATCGGTGCGGTTGAACTTGTGAAAGTAGGACAGCAAATTATAGAGTTTAATAATAAAAATGATTTAGCACCTTTTATTATTTATGGTTTGATTTTTTTCATTTTTTTTATTCTTTGTTATCCTCTTGCTTTGTATTCTAAAAAATTAGAGAAAAAATGGAGTTAAAATGAGTATTTTAAAAATAGAAAATTTACAAAAATATTATGGTTTGCATCATGCTTTAAAAGATATTAATCTTGAAGTAAAAGCTAAAGAAGTCGTAGTGATTTTAGGTCCTAGTGGATGTGGTAAATCTACACTTTTGCGTTGTATTAATGGACTTGAAGAAATAGCAAGTGGTAGTATTTATATTGATGGTGAAAAAATAGATAAAGATTTTAAAGAATGGTCAAGAATGCGTCAAAAAGTTGGCATGGTTTTTCAATCTTATGAACTTTTTGAGCATTTAAGCGTCGAAGAAAATATACTTTTAGGACCTATGAAAGTACAAAAAAGAAAAAAAGATGAGGTTTTAAAAGAGGCTAAAATTTGGTTGGAAAAAGTAGGGCTTTTGCATAAACTTCATGCTTATCCTAAAGAATTAAGTGGAGGTCAAAAGCAAAGAATTGCTATTGTAAGAAGTTTGTGTATGAATCCTGAGCTTATGCTTTTTGATGAGGTGACAGCTGCGCTTGATCCTGAAATTGTAAGAGAAGTTTTAGAAGTGATGCTTAATCTTGCTAAAGAAGGCATGACTATGTTGATTGTCACACATGAAATGGGTTTTGCTAAAGCAGTAGCGGATAAAATCGTTTTTATGGATGAGGGTAAGATTATTGAAGAAAATAATCCTCAAGGTTTTTTTGAAAATCCAAAAAGTGAAAGGGCAAAGAAATTTTTAAACCTATTTGATTATCATAAATAATTAATTGTAAAATATGTAAAAAGCCTTTAAGAACTCTTGACAAAATACTTTTTTTAAGATATAATCTTAGTTTTATTTTCGCTGGTTTAGCTCAGTTGGTAGAGCAGCTGCCTTGTAAGCAGCAGGTCGGGGGTTCAAGTCCCTTAACCAGCTCCATTTTATTTTAGCAGTGTTTGACCAGAATATTCAAAAGCAATATTTTTTAAAGGTGAGTTACTCAAGTGGCCAACGAGGGCAGACTGTAAATCTGCTGGCTTTCGCCTTCCGTGGTTCGAATCCACGACTCACCACCATTGCGGGAGTAGCTCAGTTGGCTAGAGCATCAGCCTTCCAAGCTGAGGGTCGCGGGTTCGAGTCCCGTTTCCCGCTCCATAATTAAAAGAACTGGGAGCTGTATTTTAACCGTTAACTTACAGTAAAATATCCCAAAAGTTTTTTTGTTGTCTATTTGGTATATAATTTTTCTGAGCGCTCGTATGGCTCAGAGGTAGAGCACTCCCTTGGTAAGGGAGAGGTCGCGGGTTCAATTCCCGCTATGAGCTCCATGAATTGAAAAAATTATATAAATATAGACTTGCTTTGATCAATTTATTTTATACGGAGGAAAAAAATGGCTAAAGAAAAATTTTCACGTAATAAGCCACACGTAAATATCGGTACTATCGGTCACGTTGACCATGGTAAAACTACTTTGACAGCTGCTATTTCTGCTGTTCTTTCTAGAAAAGGTTTGGCAGAACTTAAAGATTATGATAATATTGACAATGCTCCAGAAGAAAAAGAACGCGGTATTACTATTGCTACTTCTCATATTGAGTATGAAACAGATAAGCGCCATTATGCCCACGTTGACTGTCCTGGTCACGCAGACTATGTTAAAAATATGATTACAGGTGCAGCACAAATGGACGGTGCGATTTTGGTTGTTTCTGCTGCAGATGGTCCAATGCCACAAACTAGAGAGCATATTCTTCTTTCTCGTCAAGTGGGTGTTCCATATATTGTTGTTTTCATGAATAAAGCAGATATGGTTGATGATGCTGAACTTTTAGAATTGGTTGAAATGGAAATTAGAGAATTATTAAGTTCTTATGATTTTCCAGGTGATGATACACCTATTATTTCAGGTTCTGCTTTAAAAGCACTTGAAGAAGCTAAAGCTGGACAAGATGGTGAATGGTCAGCAAAAATTATGAATCTTATGGATGCAGTAGATACTTATATTCCAACTCCAACTCGTGATACTGAAAAAGATTTCTTGATGCCGATTGAAGATGTTTTCTCTATTTCAGGTCGTGGTACTGTTGTTACAGGTAGAATTGAAAAAGGTATTGTAAAAGTAGGCGATACTATAGAAATTGTTGGTATTAAAGATACACAAACAACAACTGTAACAGGTGTTGAAATGTTTAGAAAAGAAATGGATCAAGGCGAAGCAGGAGATAACGTAGGTGTTCTTCTTCGTGGTACTAAAAAAGAAGAAGTTATTCGTGGTATGGTTCTTGCAAAACCAAAATCAATCACTCCACATACTGATTTTGAAGCTGAAGTTTATATCTTAAATAAAGATGAAGGTGGTAGACATACACCATTTTTCAATAATTATAGACCACAGTTTTATGTAAGAACAACAGATGTAACAGGTTCAATCAAGCTAGCTGATGGTGTTGAGATGGTTATGCCAGGTGAAAATGTAAGAATTACTGTAAGCTTAATTGCTCCTGTAGCGCTTGAAGAAGGCACTCGTTTTGCTATCCGTGAAGGTGGTAAAACTGTAGGTTCAGGTGTTGTTTCTAAAATTATTAAATAATTTAGCAAGGTCAAGTTTTATGCTTGACCTTAATTTTTAAGGAAAATCAAATGAGAATTAAAGTTGGTTTAAAATGTGAAGAATGTGGCGATATTAACTATAGTACCTATAAAAACAATAAAAACACTACTGATAAGTTAGAATTAAAAAAATATTGCCCAAGATTAAAAAAACATACGCTTCACAAGGAAGTTAAACTAAAAAGTTAAGCTTGATGCCCTTAGGGCAATAGCTCCAACGGTAGAGCGCCGGATTCCAAATCCGATGGTTGGGGGTTCGAATCCCTCTTGCCCTGCCATAATTAAGGTTTAAATAAATGGAAAAATTAATAACTTATTTTAAATTATCAAAAGCCGAATTAAGGAAAGTAATTTTTCCTTTAAAAGAACAGGTAAGAAATGCTTATATTACAGTTTTTATAGTGGTTACAGCGATTTCTTTATTTTTAGCGTTAGTGGATTGGATTATGTCCTCTATTGTTTCTGTAGTTATATGAGGAGGATGAATGAATACTCATAAATGGTATGCAATCCAAACTTATGCTGGTAGTGAAATGGCAGTTAAAAAAGCTATTGAAAATTTAGTAAAAGATAATGGGATCGAAGAACAGCTTAAAGAAATCGTTGTTCCAACTGAAGATGTTATTGAATTTAAAAATGGAAAAGAAAAAATCAGCGAAAGAAGTTTGTATTCTGGATATGTTTTTGCCCTTCTTGATTTAAATACAGAACTTTGGCATCGCATCCAATCTCTTCCAAAAGTGGGTCGTTTTATCGGAGAATCTAAAAAACCTACCCCTTTAACAGAAAAAGATATTAATTTGATTTTAGAAAAAGTGCACAATCGTGCTGCTCCAAAACCAAAAATTTCTTTCGAAGAAGGAGAGAATGTAAGAATTACAGAAGGACCATTTGCAAATTTCACTGCGATCGTGGAAGAATATGATATGGTTCGCGGTTTATTAAAACTTAATGTTTCCATTTTTGGACGTTCAACTCCAGTAGAGATTTTATATTCTCAAGTTGAAAAAATAATTTAATTTATATCAAGTAAGGAGATTTGTTATGGCTAAGAAAGTCGTAGGCGAAATTAAATTGCAAATTGCTGCTACAAAAGCAAACCCATCACCACCAGTTGGTCCTGCTTTGGGTCAGCAAGGTGTTAATATTATGGAGTTTTGTAAAGCCTTTAATGAAAGAACAAAAGACATGGCGGGTTTTAATATTCCTGTTGTTATTACTGTTTATGCGGATAAAAGCTTTACTTTTATTACAAAGCAACCACCGGCTACAGATTTGATTAAAAAAGCAGCTGGAATTTCTAAAGGTACTGATAATCCACTTAAGAACAAAGTAGGTAAATTAACTCGTGCCCAAGTTTTAGAAATAGTAGATAAAAAAATTGCAGATTTAAATACTAAAAATAGAGACCAAGCTGCAAAAATCATTGCCGGTTCGGCTCGATCTATGGGTGTTGAAATCGTAGATTAATCCCTTTCACCGCCAAGGTAAAAGGCGGTAGCACTTTAAAAATGCGGAGAAAATAAATGGCTAAGATAGCAAAAAGATTAAAAGAATTATTAGGAAAAATTGATACAAACAAAGAGTATGCCTTAAATGAGGCGATTGATACGGTAAAGACTTTAAAGTCTGCTAAATTTGATGAAACTGTAGAGATTGCATTAAAGCTTAATGTCGATCCAAGACATGCGGATCAAATGGTAAGAGGATCGGTTGTTTTGCCTGCAGGTACAGGTAAAAAAGTTCGTGTTGCTGTGATAGCAAAGGATGCCCAAGCAGATCAAGCTAAAAATGCTGGTGCAGACATTGTAGGAAGCGATGATTTAGTAGAAGAGATCCAAAAAGGAAATATGAATTTTGATGTTTTAATTGCAACCCCGAATTTGATGGGACTTGTGGGTAAAGTCGGTAGAATTTTAGGCCCTAAAGGCTTAATGCCAAATCCAAAAACAGGCACTGTAACTATGGATGTAGCTCAAGCTGTTAATAATGCAAAGAGTGGGCAAGTGAATTTCCGTGTTGATAAACAGGGAAATATCCATGCAGGACTTGGTAAGGTAAGTTTTTCTAAAGAGCAATTATGGGATAATATTACTACTTTTGTAAAAGCAATTAATAAGCATAAGCCTGCTACAGCTAAAGGCAGATATATAAAAAATGCGGCTTTATCTTTGACAATGAGTCCTTCTGTTAAACTTGAAACACAAGAATTACTTGATATGAAATAAGAGTTGCCTAGCAGCAACTCTTTTATTTTAAAATAAATATTTGAAAAAATTTTGATTTTTTGAGATGTTTATTTTAGATTGAAGATAGTCGAGGCGTAAGCTTAATAGGAATTTCCACTCTACTTGAAATCTCAATCGGAAAGGAGAAAATGTGACTAGAAGTGAAAAAGTTGAAATTATTGCTAAACTTGAAGAAGGTTTTAAATCTAGTGAAGCTATTGTAGTTTGCAACTACAGAGGTCTTAGTACAAAAAAACTAGAAGAGCTTAGAAATAATGCAAGAGAAAACAATGTAAAAGTTCAAATTGTTAAAAATACTTTGGCTAACATTGCTCTTAATAATTCCGGTAAAACAGGTCTAGTTCTTAAAGATACAAATATTTATCTTTGGGGTGAAGATCAACTTAGCGTTTCAAAAGTAGTTGCCAAATTTGAAGAAAATAATGACAAATTTGAAATTAAAGCAGCACATATTGAAGGCGAAGTTGCGGATCTTGCTAAAGTTAAAGCTTTAGCTAAAATGCCTTCACGTAATGAGTTGCTTGCTATGCTTTTGCAAGTTTGGAATGCGCCAATTACCAATTTCACAATAGGTTTAAATGCGCTTAAAAATAAAAAAGAGTCTTAATAAAATAAAAAAAAAAGGATGAAAAATGGCAATTTCTAAAGAAGATGTATTAGAATATATTTCAAATCTAAGTGTTCTTGAGTTATCAGAACTTGTAAAAGAATTCGAAGAAAAATTTGGCGTTAGTGCTGCTCCTGTAATGGTAGCTGGGGGTGCAGCAGCTAGTAGTGGTGCAGCAGCAGCGGAAGAAAAAACTGAATTTGATATCGTTTTAACTGATAGCGGTGCTAAAAAAATTGAAGTAATTAAAATCGTTCGTGCTCTTACAGGTCTTGGGCTTAAAGAGGCAAAAGATGCAGTTGAACAAACTCCTTCAACTTTAAAAGAAGGCGTAGCTAAAGCTGAGGCTGAGGAAGCTAAAAAACAACTCGAAGAAGCTGGTGCTAAAGTAGAACTTAAGTAATTTGAGCTTTAAAATTTGAGGAAGATTTGCTTTGCGCAGATCTTCTTTTTTGTTTTTTGCCTAATTTTTAGGTTTTCTTTTTTAAATTTACAAAATTTACCATGAGGTATTGCGATATGTTAGATAATAAACTAGGAAATCGTTTAAGAGTCAATTTCTCAAACGTTTCAAAACAAATAGAAATCCCAAATCTTCTACAATTACAAAAAAAGAGTTTTGATTATTTTTTAAATATTGATAATGGTGAAAGTGGTATAGAAAAAGTTTTTAAATCTATTTTTCCTATCCATGATCCTCAAAATAGACTGAGTCTTGAATATGTCAGCAGTGAAATTGGCAAACCAAAATACACTATCCGTGAGTGTATGGAAAGAGGTTTGACTTATTCTGTAAATTTAAAAATGAAAATCCGTCTTACCCTACATGAAAAAGATGAAAAAACAGGGGAAAAAGTGGGTATTAAAGATATTAAAGAACAAGAAATTTATATCCGCGAAATTCCTTTAATGACTGATAGGGTATCTTTTATTATTAATGGGGTTGAAAGGGTGGTTGTAAACCAGCTTCACAGAAGCCCTGGTGTAATTTTTAAAGAAGAAGAAAGTTCTACAGTTGCAAATAAGCTTGTTTATACTGCACAAATTATTCCTGATAGGGGTTCTTGGCTTTATTTTGAATACGATGCAAAAGATGTTTTATATGTAAGAATCAACAAGCGTAGAAAAATCCCTGTAACAATGCTTTTTAGGGCTTTGGGTTATAAAAAACAAGATATTATTAAGTTATTTTATCCTATTCAAACCATACATGTTAAAAAAGATAAATTTTTAACTGAATTTCATCCTAATGATTTTATGGACAGAATAGAATATGATATTAAAGATGAAAAAGGCAAGATTGTTCATCAAGCTGGAAAAAGACTTACAAAGAAAAAAGCAGAGCAGCTTATAAAAGAAGGTTTAAAATGGATAGAATATCCTGTAGAAATTTTACTTAATCGTTATTTAGCAAATCCTATTATTGATAAAGCAAGTGGTCAGGTTTTATTTGATTCTTTGACTTTAATTGATGAGAATAAATTGGCTAAAATTAAAGAACAAAAAAGTTTTGATATTGCCAATGATTTGGCAAATGGTGTGGATGCTGCTATTATCAATTCTTTTGCACAAGATAGTGAAACTTTAAAACTTTTAAAACAAAGTGAAAATATTGAAGATGAAAATGATTTAGCTGCTATTAGAATTTATAAAGTCATGCGTCCGGGTGAGCCTGTGGTAAAAGATGCTGCAAAAGCTTTTGTTAATGATTTGTTTTTTAATCCTGAAAGATATGATCTTACAAAAGTAGGTCGTATGAAAATGAATCATAAACTAGGACTTGAAGTCCCTGAGTATGTGACTGTTTTAACTAATGAAGATATTATTAAAACAGCTAAATATCTTATTAAAGTTAAAAATGGCAAGGGTCATATTGATGATAGAGATCATTTAGGAAATCGTCGTATCCGATCTATAGGTGAGCTTTTGGCTAATGAACTTCATTTAGGTCTTGCTAAAATGCAAAAGGCTATTAGAGATAAATTCACTTCTTTAAATACAGATCTTGATAAAGTTATGCCTTATGATTTAATTAATCCTAAAATGATTACAACAACTATACTAGAATTTTTTACAGGCGGTCAGCTTTCGCAATTTATGGATCAAACAAATCCTTTAAGTGAAGTGACGCATAAACGCCGCTTATCAGCACTAGGTGAAGGTGGTTTGGTAAAAGAAAGAGCAGGCTTTGAAGTGCGTGATGTGCATGCGACGCATTATGGTAGAATTTGTCCAGTTGAAACTCCAGAAGGTCAAAATATAGGTTTGATTAACACCCTTTCAACTTACGCAAAAGTAAATGAACTAGGTTTTGTAGAAGCTCCTTATAGAAAAGTCGAAAATGGCAAGGTCACTGATGAAGTTGTATACCTTACTGCAACACAAGAAGAAGGATTATTTATCGCTCCTGCTTCGACTAAGCTTGATGCTAAGGGCTATATAATAGAAGAATTCGTAGAAGCAAGACAGGATGGTGAAACTATACTTGCAAGACGCGAAGAGGTTCAATTAATTGATCTTTGTTCGGGTATGGTTGTTGGCGTTGCAGCATCTTTAATCCCTTTTTTAGAACATGATGATGCTAATAGGGCTTTAATGGGTTCTAATATGCAGCGTCAAGCTGTACCTCTTCTTAGTGCCTCAGCTCCTATAGTTGGTACAGGCATGGAAAAAATTATTGCACGTGATGCTTGGGAGGCAGTGAAAGCAAAACGTAGTGGAATAGTTGAAAAAGTAGACAATAAAAGCATTTTTATTTTAGGTGAAGATGATAAAGGGCCTTTTATTGATCATTATACTATGGAGAAAAATTTAAGAACAAACCAAAATACAAATTATATTCAACATCCTATTGTTAAAAAAGGAGATTTAGTAAAAGCAGGGCAAATCATCGCGGATGGTTCTTCTATGGATCAAGGCGAACTTGCTATTGGTAAAAATGCTTTAATTGCTTTTATGCCTTGGAATGGTTATAATTATGAGGATGCAATCGTTGTAAGTGAAAGAATCATCCGTGAAGATACCTTTACTAGTGTCCACATTTATGAAAAAGAAATTGAAGCTAGGGAATTAAAAGATGGTATAGAAGAAATCACCAAAGACATTCCTAATGTAAAAGAAGAAGATGTGGCACATCTAGATGAAAGTGGAATTGCAAAAATTGGCACTCATATTAAACCAGGCATGATTTTAGTGGGTAAAGTATCACCAAAAGGTGAGGTTAAGCCTACTCCAGAAGAAAGACTCTTAAGAGCTATTTTTGGTGAAAAAGCAGGTCATGTTGTAAATAAATCCCTTTATGCTACTGCATCTTTAGAAGGTGTTGTAGTGGATGTAAAAATTTTTACTAAAAAAGGCTATGAAAAAGATGATCGTGCCATCAAATCTTATAATAAAGAAAAAATATCTTTAGAAAAAGAGCATCATGATAGACTTTTAATGATGGATAGAGAAGAAATGCTTCGTGTTTGTGCCTTGCTTGCTAAAGCACCTTTAAATAGCGATCAAAAAATCGGTGATAAAAATTATAAAAAAGGCCAAACTGCTGATATTAACGAACTTGAAAAAATCAATCGCTTTACTTTAACAACTTTAATCAAAGCTTATTCTAAAGAGATTCAAAAACAATATGAGGATTTGAAAAACCATTTTCAAAATGAGAAAAAGAAATTAAAAGCAGAACACGATGAAAAGCTTGAAATTCTAGAAAAAGATGATATTTTACCAAGTGGGGTAATCAAGCTTGTTAAAGTCTATATCGCTACAAAAAGAAAGCTTAAAGTTGGAGATAAAATGGCAGGACGCCACGGAAACAAAGGTATTGTTTCTACTATAGTGCCTGAAGTAGACATGCCTTATTTGCCAAATGGTAAAAGCGTGGATATTGCATTAAATCCTTTAGGTGTTCCAAGCCGTATGAATATAGGTCAGATTTTAGAAAGTCACTTAGGACTTATTGGTCTTAGACTCGGAGATCAAATCCAAGAAATTTTCGATAAAAAACAAAAGGATTTCATTAAAGAGTTAAGATCTAAAATGCTTGAGATTTGTTCTCTTCCAAGACTTGAAAATGAAAAAGAATTTATCAATAGCTTAAGCGATGAAGAACTTTTAAATTATGCTAGAGATTGGAGTAAGGGGGTGAAGTTTGCAACTCCTGTTTTTGAAGGTGTTAATATAGAAGAATTTAGCAAACTTTTTGAAATGGCCAAAATAGATATGGATGGTAAAACAGAGCTTTATGATGGGCGTACAGGGGAAAAAATTGCAGAGCGTGTGCATGTGGGTTGTATGTATATGTTAAAACTGCATCATCTAGTGGATGAAAAAGTCCATGCAAGAAGCACAGGTCCATATAGCTTAGTCACACAACAGCCAGTGGGTGGTAAGGCACTCTTTGGAGGACAAAGATTTGGAGAAATGGAGGTTTGGGCACTTGAAGCTTATGGGGCGGCTCATACTTTAAGAGAAATGCTAACTATTAAATCTGACGATGTAGAAGGTAGATTTAGTGCTTATAAAGCATTAACAAAAGGCGAAAATGTTCCAGCAACAGGAATTCCTGAGACATTTTTTGTATTAACCAATGAGCTTAAATCTCTTGCTTTAGATGTAGAGATTTTTGATAAGGATGAAAATAATGAGTAAATTCAAAATAATAGAAATCAAAGAAGATGCAAGACCTAGAGATTTTGAGGCATTTCAGCTAAGACTTGCAAGCCCTGAAAAAATCAAATCATGGTCTTATGGAGAAGTAAAAAAGCCAGAAACGATTAATTATAGGACTTTAAAACCTGAAAGAGATGGGCTTTTTTGTGCTAAGATTTTTGGTCCTATTAGAGATTATGAATGCCTTTGTGGTAAGTACAAAAAAATGCGTTTTAAAGGTGTTAAATGTGAAAAATGCGGCGTTGAAGTGGCTAATTCTAAAGTGCGTCGTTCTAGAATGGGACACATAGAGCTTGTAACTCCAGTAGCACATATTTGGTATGTGAATTCCTTACCAAGCCGTATAGGAACGCTTTTAGGCGTTAAAATGAAAGATCTTGAACGTGTGCTTTATTATGAAGCTTATATTGTTGAAAATCCAGGTGATGCTTTTTATGATAATGAAAGTACGAAAAAGGTAGAGTATTGTGATGTTTTAAATGAAGAACAGTATCAAAATTTAATGCAGCGTTATGAAAATAGCGGGTTTAAAGCAAGAATGGGTGGCGAGGTTGTTCGTGATCTGCTTGCTAATTTAGATTTAGTTGCGCTTTTAAATCAACTTAAAGAAGAAATGGCAGCAACGAATTCAGAAGCAAAGAAAAAAACTATCATCAAGCGTTTAAAAGTTGTAGAAAATTTCTTAAATTCTAATTTAAATGCTAATGCCCATAGCGATGAGCTTGTTCCTAATCGCCCTGAGTGGATGATGATTACAAATCTTCCAGTTTTGCCACCGGATTTACGTCCTTTGGTAGCTTTAGATGGTGGTAAATTTGCTGTTTCTGATGTGAATGATTTGTATCGTCGTGTTATTAATAGAAATTCGCGTCTTAAAAAACTTATGGAGCTTGATGCACCTGAAATTATTATAAGAAATGAAAAAAGAATGCTTCAAGAAGCTGTTGATGCACTTTTTGATAATGGTCGTCGTGCTAATGCTGTAAAAGGTGCTAATAAACGTCCACTAAAATCTTTAAGTGAAATTATCAAAGGCAAGCAAGGGCGTTTTAGACAAAATTTATTGGGTAAAAGAGTAGATTTTTCCGGGCGTAGTGTTATTGTAGTAGGGCCAAAGCTTAGAATGGATCAATGTGGTTTACCTAAAAAAATGGCTTTAGAGCTTTTTAAACCTCATTTATTGGCTAAGCTTGAAGAAAAGGGCTATGCAACTACAGTTAAACAAGCAAAAAAAATGATAGAAAACAAAACTAACGAAGTTTGGGAGTGCTTAGAAGAGGTTGTAAAAGGACACCCTGTTATGTTAAACCGTGCACCGACTTTGCATAAGCTTTCTATCCAAGCCTTTCATCCGGTTTTAGTCGAAGGTAAGGCTATACAACTTCATCCTTTAGTTTGTACTGCATTTAATGCGGACTTTGATGGGGATCAAATGGCCGTGCATGTGCCTCTTTCTCAAGAGGCCATTGCAGAGTGTAAAATACTCATGCTTTCATCTATGAATATCCTTTTACCTGCAAGTGGTAAATCTGTCACCGTGCCTTCTCAAGACATGGTTTTGGGGATTTATTATCTTTCATTAGAAAAAGCAGGAGCAAAGGGTTCGCATAAAATTTGCACAGGCATTGATGAAGTGATGATGGCACTTGAAAGCAAATGTTTAGATATTCATGCAAGCATACAAACTATGGTTGATGGTAGGAAGATTGCCACTACAGCGGGAAGGCTTATTGTTAAATCTATCTTGCCAGATTTTGTCCCTGAAAATAGTTGGAATAAAGTTTTAAAGAAAAAAGATATCGCCGCACTTGTGGATTATGTTTACAAGCAAGGTGGTTTAGAGATCACAGCGAGCTTTTTAGATAGGCTTAAGAATTTAGGTTTTGAGTATGCTACAAAAGCAGGTATTTCTATATCTATTGCTGATATTATAGTTCCTGATGATAAGCAAAAAGCTATCAATGAGGCTAAAAAACAAGTAAGAGACATACAAAATTCTTACAATCTTGGTCTTATTACTTCTGGAGAAAGGTATAATAAAATTATTGATATTTGGAAAAGTACAAACAATATCCTTTCTAAAGAAATGATGAAACTTGTAGAAAAAGATAAAGAAGGATTTAATTCTATTTATATGATGGCTGACTCAGGTGCTAGGGGTAGTGCAGCACAAATTTCACAGCTTGCTGCTATGAGAGGGCTTATGACTAAACCTGATGGTTCTATTATAGAAACTCCTATTATCTCGAATTTTCGCGAAGGCTTAAATGTTCTTGAATATTTTATTTCAACTCATGGTGCTAGAAAAGGTCTTGCCGATACTGCACTTAAGACAGCTAATGCAGGTTATCTTACAAGAAAACTCATTGATGTAGCACAAAATGTAAAAATTACCATTGAAGATTGTGGAACTCATGAAGGCGTTCAAATCAATGAAATTAGTGCTGATAGTTCTATTATTGAAACCTTAGAAGAGAGAATTTTAGGCAGGGTTTTAGCTGAAGATGTGATCGATCCTATTACTAATTCTGTGCTTTTTGCAGAAGGCACTTTAATGGATGAAGAAAAGGCAAAAATTCTAGGTGAAAGTGGCATTAAAAGCGTCAATATCCGCACTCCTATTACTTGTAAGGCTAAAAAAGGCATTTGTGCAAAATGCTATGGTATCAATCTTGGCGAAGGCAAATTAGTCAAACCAGGTGAAGCTGTAGGTATTATCTCTGCACAATCCATAGGCGAACCAGGAACTCAGCTTACATTAAGAACTTTCCATAGCGGAGGAACAGCAAGTACAGATTTACAAGACAGACAAGTAAGCGCACAAAAAGAAGGTTTTATCAGATTTTATAATTTTAAAACTTATAAAAACAAAGAAGGTAAAAATATTGTCGCTAATCGTAGAAATGCAGCTATTTTGCTTGTAGAGCCTAAAATAAAAGCCCCATTTAAAGGACTTATTAATATAGAAAGCATCCATGAGGATGTGGTTGTTTCAATTAAAGATAAAAAACAAGAGATTAAATACATACTTAGAAAATATGATCTTGCTAAACCAAATGAATTAGCAGGTGTGAGTGGTAGTGTAGACGGCAAGCTTTATTTGCCTTATCAAAGTGGTATGCAAGTAGATGAAAATGAGAGCATAGTAGAAGTTATCAAAGAAGGTTGGAATGTGCCTAATCGTATTCCTTTTGCTAGTGAAATTTTAGTAGAAGATGGTGAGCCTGTAGTGCAAAATATTAAAGCCGGAGAGAAAGGGACGCTTAAATTTTATATCCTTAAAGGAGATGGTTTAGATAGGGTTAAAAATGTCAAAAAAGGTGATATAGTTAAAGAAAAAGGTTTTTTTGTGGTTATTGCTGATGAAAATAATAGAGAAGCAAAAAGACATTATATCCCACGAGAATCAAAAATAGAATTTGATGACAGTCAAAAAGTCGATGATGTAAATGCTATTATTGCAAGCGCACCTCAAAAAGAAAAAAAGGTGATTGCAGAATGGGATGCTTATAATAATACCATCATTGCAGAAATTGATGGGATGGTTAGCTTTGAAGATATTGAAGCAGGTTATAGTGCAGATGAGCAAATCGATGAAGCTACAGGCAAGCGTTCTTTAGTCATTAGTGAGTATTTGCCAAGTGGGGTAAGACCGACTTTGATAATTGCGGGTAAAGATGATAAAGCTGTGCGTTATCAACTAGAGCCAAAAACAGTTATTTTTGTGCATGATGGTGATAAGGTCACTCAAGCAGATATCCTAGCAAAAACCCCAAAAGCTGCAGCAAAATCAAAAGACATCACAGGTGGTCTTCCAAGAGTATCAGAGCTTTTTGAAGCTAGAAAGCCAAAAAATGCTGCTGTGATTGCAGAAATTGATGGGGTGGTGCGTTTTGACAAGCCTTTGCGTTCTAAAGAAAGGATTATTATTCAAGCAGAGGATGGCACAAGTGCGGAATATTTAATTGATAAAGCTAAACATATCCAAGTAAGAGATGGTGAGTTTATCCATGCAGGAGAAAAACTTACCGATGGTGTTGTCTCAAGTCATGATGTGCTTAAAATTTTAGGTGAAAAAGCCTTACATTATTATCTCATTTCAGAAATTCAGCAAGTTTATCGCGGTCAAGGCGTTGTGATTTCAGATAAACATATAGAAGTCATTGTTTCACAAATGTTAAGACAAGTTAAAGTCGTAGACAGTGGACATACTAAATTTATTGAAGGTGATTTGGTTTCAAGGCGTAAATTCCGCGAAGAAAATGAAAGAATTATCAAAATGGGCGGAGAACCAGCTATTGCTGAGCCTGTGCTTTTAGGCGTAACAAGAGCGGCTATTGGAAGTGATAGTGTTATTTCTGCAGCTTCGTTCCAAGAAACTACCAAAGTTCTCACCGAAGCAAGTATAGCTGGCAAATTTGATTATTTAGAAGATCTAAAAGAAAATGTCATTTTAGGTAGAACCATCCCTGTTGGAACAGGGCTTTATGGCGAACAAAATTTAAAACTTAAAGAACAAAAATAATTCCTATAGCCCTTTTTTGGGCTATTTTAATAAAGTTCGTCTAAATCTGGAAAGTTAGAATTAATCAATTCTTCTATTTTATTTTTTTCTCTTTGTAAGATTTTTCTATTTTTTTCTCTGAAGTCTTCATTAGAATAAAAAATCAAATATGAAATGCTAATAGCAGCTATAATTTTATTTTTGTGTTCTATCCCTATAGCCATACATTCAATTTCCGGATTCATTTCTCCGCTTTCTAGAGCAATTTTAGTTTTTTTAATTTCTTTTAATTCTTGATATAATTGATCTATATTATTTAAGGTTTTTTCTGTGATTTTTTTAAAGGTTTGAGGATACAGTTTTTTTAATTCTATTTTGCTTTTGTTTGCCAGTAAGGCTTTGCCTAAAGAGGTTGCATAGGCAGGATATGAAGCACCTATAAAAGACTTTAATTGCACTTGATTATTAGCATAATTTTTTCTAGATAAAGCACATTGCCTTCTTTTAAAATCCCCATTTGACAAGTTTGATTTGTAAGATCCCTTATGGTTTTCATGTGTTTTTTAATGATTTCAAGAATGCTATTTTTGCTTTTGATATTATTACTTAGGGCTAGAATTTTAAAGTCTAAGTAATAAGCTTTGTTTTCTAAATCACATTTTACATATTGTTTTTCTTGCAAGGTTTGTAAAATAGGCCAAAGAGTACTTGCTGGAATGTTTAATTTTTTAGCCATAATACTTAGGGTAGGTTTTTCTTTTGAATTTGCAAGAAGTTCTAAAATATTTAAGACTCTTAAAGTAGGTTGATGTGTATTCATCGATTATCCTTGATTATTGCTTCTTTATAATTTTATCATACTTTTTACTTTTGGTAACATAATGAAACAAAATAATCTCTTTAATAATTTTTATACAAGTTAAGTATTTTAGGTGTATTGCAGTTAATAAAAGTGACAAATGTGTTATTTATTTAATTTGCTTTTTTAAAAAAAAACTTGTTATATTTTTTGTATATACGAAATAAAAATGAAATGGGAAATTTAAAAGGCACTTTGCCGACTTTGCTTACCCCATGTAAAAATGATGGAAGTATTAATGAAAAAGAATTTATCCATTATTGTGAATTTTGAATTTCAAAGGGTTTAAAAGGATTGTTTTGTAATACAAGTATAGGGGATTCTCAAGCTTTGAGTATAAAAGATCAAGTAAAATTAATGAAGCTTGCAAAAGAGGCTGCAAAAAATAATGTGCCTATTATTACAGGTATTACTTCGACAATTTATCAAAATACTTTTATTTTAGTGCAAAAAGCATATGAGTTAGGGCTTGATGCTTTATTGCTTGCTATGCCTTATTATTACAAATTAAACGAAGATATTCTTTTTGAATATGTAAAAGATCTTTCTTCTAAAGTAAAACTTCCTTTATATATTTATAATATTCCTCTTTTTGCACCAGCACTGAGTTTGCAATTTATAAAAAAAGTTTCAAAACTTGATAATGTAGCAGGTATAAAAGATAGTAGTGGAGATGCTTTGCTTTTAAATCATATTTTAGATTTAGTGCCTAGTGATTTTGATGTCTTTGTAGGAAGGGAGGAATTTTATGCAGGGGCGTTATTAGCAGGTGCAAAAGGTTCTATGACTAGTATAGGAGGTATTTTTCCAGAATTGATGAGTGAAATTTATAAATTGATTAATGAAAAAAAACATATCCAGGGCTTTATTGATCCAAAAAAGCTTATTAAAGGCTATAAGATTTGCTATGAGTATGGCTTTTCCTATGGGCTTTGCTTTACTTTTAAAAGCTAGAGGATTTGAATTTGCAAATACGAGTGTACATCCTTTATCTTCTGTTGCAAAAGAAGAATTAAATACGCGTTTTAATGAAGCTAAAGAACTTATTAAGATTATAGAAAAACAAACAGGTATCAAATTATGAAAGATTATATTATAATAAATGAAAAAGACAATGTAGCTACGGTTTTACGCGATTTTCAAAAAGGCTAAAAATTAGCAAATATAGAGCTTTTAAATGATATCCCAAGTGGACATAAGTTTGCATTAAAAAATATTAAAAAAGATGAAATTATTATTAAATATGCACAAGCCATAGCCAGTGCAAGTTGTAATATTAATGCAGGAGAGTGGGTGCATGTACATAATATCGTAGGCATTAGAGCTTGTGCAGATAAGGAATAAAAATGAAAAAGATAAGAGGTTATAGAAGAGAAGATGGAAAATTAGGTTTAAGAAATAAAGTCATTATCATACCAAGTGTACATTGTGCTAATAAAGTATGTCAAAACATAGCCCAACAATGCCATGGTGCAGTTTATATCAACCATCAGCATGGTTGTTTTCAACTTGAATTTGATGCTTTACAAACTAGGGATGTTTTAATAGGTCATGGCACTAATGCTAATGTTTTTGGTGTTTTGATCATAGGGCTTGGCTGTGAAGTGATACAAGTTAAAACAGTAGCTGAAAAAATCAAAGCATCAACACCTTATAAAAAGGTTCAATACTTAGTGATATAAGAATGTGGCGGTAGCAAAAATACTATAGAAAAAGGTATAAAAATCGTTAGTGCCATGCTAAAAGAAGCTAGAAATTTACAAAAAAGTCAAGGCGATTTTAGTGATTTGATTTTAGCTGCAGAATGCGGTGGTAGTGATAGTTATAGCGGGCTTAGTGCAAATCCTGTTTTAGGGAGTTTGAGTGATTTTGTAATTGATCAAGGCGGTGCGGTAATCCTAGCAGAGACTACAGAACTTATAGGTTGTGAAGCTATACTTGCTAAAAGAGCAAAAAATGATGAAGTGGCTAAAAGGGTATATGATAAGATTTTAGCTTACGAGAATTTAATCAAATCTTTTCATACAGATATCCGGGGAGCAAATCCTAGTCCAGGAAATATCGCAGGCGGGCTTAGCACCATAGAAGAAAAATCTTTAGGATGTGTTTATAAGGCTGGAACTCGGACTTTAATGGATATGATTGATTATGCTAAACCTGTGCTTTCTAAGGGTCTTACTTTTATGAATATACCCGGAAATAATATAGAACAACTCAGTGCCATGGTTGCAGGTGGGGCAAATATTTGCGTTTTTACTACAGGTCGTGGCACTCCTACGGGATCAGCTATTGCACCTACTATTAAAATGAGTTCTAATACTTTTTGTTATAAAAACATGAACGATGCTATTGATATTAATGCAGGAAGTATACTAGATGGGATTAAAACAAAAGAAGAAGTGTGCGATGAGCTTATAGAACTAATCGTACGGATTTCGTATGGAGAATTGGTAAAAGCAGAAATAAACGAGCAAAATGATTTTTCAGTTTGGAGGCTTGCTACAACTTGTTAGTTTAAGATTAAAGGAGAACAAATGGATTTAAAAATTAAAAACAAAATTTGTATTATTACAGGCGGTGCTAAAGGCATTGGTTATAGCATTGCTAAATTATGGGCTATAGAAGGTGGAATTCCCATAGTGTTTTCAAGATCTATATCTAAAAAGCATGATCAAGAGTTGAAAAGCTTGTGTGAAAATTATGAATTTTATGAGCTTGATTTGAAAAATTATGGTTTAATTAAAGATTTTGTCATAGAGGTAGCTACAAAGCATGGTGGAATTTACGCCCTTGTCAATAATGCAGGAATGAATGATAATTTGCACATTGAAAATGTAAGTATTAAAGATTCGATCCAATCTTATGAAAACAATCTTTTTCACTATTATACTATGACAAAAGAATGCTTGCCATATATTAAAAAAGAACAAGGCAGTATTTTAAATATAGTGAGAAAACAGGCCTTACAGGACAGGGAAAAACCAGTGCTTATGCTTCTGCAAAAGCGGCTCAAATGGGTTTTACTAGAGAATGGGCTTGTGCTTTTGCTAAAGATAATGTTAGAGTTAATGCTATAGCTCCGGCTGAAGTAATGACTCCACTTTATAAAAAGTGGTTGCAAAATTTCTCTAATCCTAAAAGACAATATGAAAAAATCGCAAAGACTATACCTTGGACGCCGTTTCACCACTGTAGAAGAGATCGCAAATACTGCAGTGTTTACGCTTAGCCCTTTAGCTTCGCATACAACAGGACAAATTTTAGTGCTAGATGGCGGTTATGTTCATTTAGATAGGGCTTTAAATTGGGATGAAATTTAAGGAGTTAAAAATGACTGATTCTAAAAATATTAAAATAGCTATTATTTTAGTAACTTCTCTTTTCTTTTTATGGGGTGTAAGTTATGGACTTATTGACGTGATGAATAAAAATTTTCAAAATCACTTTCATATTAGCCAACATGAAAGTGGATTTTTACAGTTTGCTTATTTTATAATAGCACTACCAGCAGGCTATATAGCCAAAAAATATTCTTATAAAATGGGGATTATTTTTGGTTTAGCCCTTTATACTATAGAAGCTTTACTTATTATACCTGCTACTAATTTAGCTTCTTTTTATTTATTTTTATTTGCATTTTTTATTCTAGCTTGTGGTATTGGGTCCTTAGAAACTAGTGCTAATCCTTATATAGTAAAACTTGGAGATGAGAAAAATGCAAGCTTCTAGAAGCAAATGCTTTTGTTCAAAAAGACAATTCTAAACCTTTAGAGGTTTTTAAACATAGGCATTTTAATTTAGGACTTTTAGCACAATTTTTATATGTAGCTAATCAAGTTGCAGCCGGAGCGTTTTTTATCAATTACACAATAAAGCATAATGAAACATTAAAAGATTCTCAAGGTGCGTATTATTTTTCTATAGCTTTAATCACATTTATGTTAGGACGCATTATTTCCACTCCTTTGATGAAAATCATTAAAGGTGAGAAAATTTTAGGTTTTTATTCTTTAATCAATGTACTTATATATGTTAGTTTATATTTTGCACAAGGATTTTTTAGCACAGTTCTTTTAATTGCTTTATTTTTTTCATGTCTATTTCTTTTCCTACTATTTTCGCAGTTGCAACGAAGAATTTGCCTTTAAATCAAGTAAAATTGGGCGGATCTTTGCTTGTGATGAGTATAGTAGGGAGAGAGAGGGAGCTATAATGCCTTTAATCATAGGTTTTATTAATGATCATTATGGCACTAGCATGGGATATTTGGCAATGGCACCTTTGTTTTTATACGTGTCATATTATGGTTTTTTTGGTTCTAAGGCAAAGGTTTGAAATGCAAAAGATTTTTGACGCACATTTGCACCTATGGGATTTAGAAAAAATGCCTATTTCATGGTTGAAAGGCAAGGAAAAATTAGAACAAAATTATGATTTTTTAAAAGTAAAAGAAGAATATAAAGAATTTCAATTTTTAGGCGCTATGTATGTTGAAGTTAATAGTGATGATTTGCAAAAAGAGGCTTTGTTTGCCTTTGAGCAAAAAAAAGCTTTATAATCTTTTGCTTTGTTTAGCGGATTTAAAATACAAGGCAAAGCTTAGTTCTTTTAGGGAAGTCATGCATACAAGCACAAAAGGTGCTAAAAGATTATTTGACTCAGATTTTCAAGAGAAAATAGAAATTTTAAAGGCTTTAAATATACCTTTTGAAGCTTGTATAAAAAATGAAGAACTTGGTTTTTTAGAAAAATTTTTAAGTGAAAATTCTAATTTAAAAGTGGTTTTAAATCATCTAGGAAACCCAAAAATACATCGTTTATCTGAGTATAAAAAGAACTAAGTCTTTTGAAGAAATTCCCGAATTTATATATCAAGCTTTCAGCTACTGATGATTTTTCAAGTCAAACTCCAAAAGAATTTATTTATGAGCTTTTTGCTTTTTTAAAAGAAAATTTTAATGAAGATAATTTTATTTTCGGTAGTAATTATCCTGTAGCAAAAATAAATCCAAGTCAATGGGTCAAACTTATTATAAACAGTAAGATTTTTAAAGACTTAGAAAAGATATTTTATCAAAATGCTTTATCAATTTATAAGGAGTTTTAATGCAAAGATACGGTCAAATTATCAAGATAAAAAAAGAAAAAATAAAAGAATATAAAAATCTTCATGCAAACCCTTATGAAGGCGTTTGTGCTAAGATTAAAGAGTGCAATATACAAAATTATTCCATTTATTTGTTTGGGGAATATTTATTTGCATATTTTGAGTACGTAGGTGTTGATTTTGAAGCAGATATGGCTAAGATGGCAAGGGATGAAAACACTCAAAAATGGTGGAAAGCAACAGATCCTTGCCAAGTATTTTTAACTTGTACAGGTCATAAATGGTTGAATATGGAAGAAGTCTTTCATTTAGATTAAAAAAGGAGAAAATAATGAAAACTTATTTAAATTATATTAACGGAGAATTTATTGAGGTTTTAAACCCTGCTACTAAAGAAGTAATATCAAAAGTAGCCAGTGCTTCTTTAGAAGATACCCAAAGAGCAATCAATGCAGCCAAAAAAGCCCAAAAGGCTTGGGAGGCCAAACCAGCCATTCAAAGGGCGAACCATTTAAAAGAAATTGCTGATTTAATACGTAAAAATGCTAATTTTTTAAGTGATATTTTAATCCAAGAGCAAGGAAAAACTAAAGCTTTGGCCAACATAGAGATCAATTTTACAGCATCTTAGTATAGATTATACAGCTGAATGGGCTAGAAGGTATGAGGGTGAAATCATACAAAGTGATAGGCCAAATGAACATATATAATTTGTATAAAAGTGCTATTGGGGTAGTTAGTGGAATTTTGCCTTGGAATTTTCCGTTTTTTCTCATAGCTAGAAAGATGGCACCAGCTTTATTAACAGGAAATACTATAGTAATAAAGCCAAGCAGTCAAACCCCAAATAATGCTTTTGAATTTGCCAAACTTGTTTCGCAAAGTTCTTTACCAAAAGGCGTGTTTAATTTAGTAGCAGGTAAAAGCAGTGTAGTAGGACTGAATTATCAAGCAATGAGAATTTAGGTATGGTAAGCTTAACAGGAAGCATTAAAGCAGGGACTAAAGTCATGGAGGCTGCAGCTAAAAATATCATCAAAGTCTCTTTAGAACTTGGAGGCAAAGCCCCGGCTATAGTGTATAAGGATGCAGATATTGACTTAGCAGTGCAAGCGATCAAGGCCAGCAGAATTTGTAATAACGGACAGGTTTGTAATTGTGCTGAAAGAGCTTATGTGCATACTAGTGTTTATGATGAATTTGTGGATAAATTTGTAAAAGCTATGAGTCAAGTAAGCGTTGGCAACCCTTTAAAAGGCGATTTTGACATGGGTCCACTTATCAATCAAGAAGCGCTTGATAATGCTTTAGCAATACTTAAAAGAGCCCAAGCTAAAGGAGCGGTTGTAGAATGCGGTGCAAAGATCACTGATACAAGTGGATATTATTTTCCTGCAAGTGTTCTTACTAATGTTAAGCATGAGGATGAAATCATGCAAAAAGAAATTTTCGCCCCAATTTTACCTATTGCTAAATTTGACACCCTTGATGAAGCTATTGATATGGCAAATGATTGTGAATATGGGCTTACAAGTTCTATTTATACACAGAATTTAGATGTAGCAATGAGAGCTAGCAAAGAAATAAATTTTGGAGAAACTTATATAAATCGTGAGAATTTTGAGGCCATGCAAGGATTTCATGCAGGTTTTAGAAAAAGTGGTATAGGTGGGGCCGATGGAAAGCATGGTCTTGAAGAGTACTTAGCCACCCATGTAGTTTATTTACAATACAACACAAATAAACAGTGATTTTTATCCTATCTATATTTTTAGATAGGATAATTTTTAAGAATTTTAAAATTCCAATTTTATCTGCGAAAATCTTATTTAGTTTATAATCTTATAAGCAAAATTTAGCTAAAATCCAAAGTTTATTATAATTTTTAAAGAAAGGAATGATTGTGCCAACCATAAATCAATTGGTTAGAAAAGAGCGTAAAAAAGTTTTAGAAAAATCTAAATCTCCAGCGCTTAAAAATTGTCCACAAAGAAGGGGAGTTTGCACTAGGGTTTATACTACAACTCCTAAAAAACCAAACTCAGCATTAAGAAAAGTTGCCAAAGTAAGACTTACTAGTGGCTTTGAAGTGATCAGCTACATCGGCGGTGAAGGCCATAATCTACAAGAACACAGCATTGTTTTAGTGCGTGGAGGTAGGGTAAAAGACTTACCAGGGGTGAAATACCACATAGTTCGTGGTGCACTTGATACAGCAGGTGTTGCAAAAAGAACAGTCTCTCGTTCTAAATACGGTGCCAAACGTCCTAAAGCAGGCACTGCGAAGTAATCTTTATGCACAGACAAATCCTTAGATTTGATTTTGTTTGAGTAAAATTTAAAATTTGAAGGGAAAATAATGAGAAGAAGAAAAGCTCCGGTAAGAGAGGTCTTACCTGATCCGATTTATGGTAATAAAATAATCACAAAATTCATTAATTCTTTAATGTACGATGGCAAAAAAAGCACAGCGACGACTATCATGTATGGTGCTTTAGAAGCCATTGATAAAAAAGGTGGCGATAAAAAAGGCATCGATATTTTTAATGATGCTATTGAAAATATTAAGCCTCTTTTAGAGGTAAAATCACGCCGTGTTGGGGGCGCGACTTATCAAGTTCCTGTGGAGGTGCGTCCAGCTAGACAACAGGCTTTAGCGATACGTTGGATCATTTCTTTTGCAAGAAAAAGAAGCGAAAGAACTATGATTGATAAGCTTGCAGCCGAGCTTTTAGACGCTGCTAATAGCAAAGGCGCTTCATTTAAGAAAAAAGAAGATACTTACAAAATGGCTGAAGCAAATAAAGCTTTTGCGCATTATCGTTGGTAAGAAGGATAAAAAATGTCAAGAAGCACTCCTTTAAAAAAAGTTAGAAATATAGGCATTGCTGCACATATCGATGCGGGTAAAACCACCACTAGTGAAAGAATTCTTTTCTTTACAGGTATGAGTCATAAAATAGGTGAGGTTCATGATGGTGCTGCTACTATGGACTGGATGGAGCAAGAAAAAGAACGCGGCATCACTATAACTTCAGCCGCTACAACTTGTTTTTGGAAAGAACATCAAATCAATCTTATTGACACTCCAGGCCACGTGGATTTTACTATAGAAGTTGAAAGATCTATGCGTGTGCTTGATGGTGCTGTGGCGGTGTTTTGTTCCGTAGGTGGAGTACAGCCTCAAAGCGAAACTGTGTGGAGACAAGCCAATAAATATGGCGTGCCAAGAATAGTATTTGTTAATAAAATGGATAGAATTGGTGCGAATTTTTATAATGTAGAAGAACAAATCCGCAATCGCTTAAAAGCTAATCCTGTCCCTCTTCAAATCCCAATCGGTGCTGAAGACAATTTCAAAGGTGTTGTTGATCTTCTTACTATGAAAGCTTTAGTTTGGGAAGATGATACTAAACCTACTGATTATGTAGAAAAAGAAATTCCTGATGAGCTTAAAGAAAAAGCCCAAGAATACCGTACTAAAATGATCGAAGCGGTTTGTGAAACTTCAGATGTTTTAATGGAAAAATATTTAGCCGCAGAAGAACTAAGCCTTGAAGAAATTAAAGCAGGCATTAAAGCAGGATGTTTAAGCCTTTCTATAGTTCCTATGCTTTGTGGTACTGCTTTTAAAAATAAAGGCGTTCAACCTTTGCTTGATGCTGTTGTGGCTTATTTGCCTGCTCCTGATGAGGTTGCTAATATCAAAGGCGAGTACGAAGATGGAACCGAAGTATCTGTAAAATCAACTGATGATGGTGAGTTTGCAGGCCTTGCGTTTAAGATCATGACAGATCCTTTTGTAGGTCAGCTTACCTTCGTGCGTGTTTATCGTGGATGTTTAGAAAGTGGATCTTATGCTTATAATTCCACTAAGGATAAAAAAGAAAGAATCGGCCGTCTTTTGAAAATGCATTCTAACAAAAGGGAAGAAATCAAAGTACTTTATGCAGGCGAAATCGGTGCTGTTGTAGGACTTAAAGATACATTAACAGGTGATACTTTAGCCAGTGAAAAAGATAAAGTTATCCTTGAAAGAATGGACTTTCCAGATCCTGTTATTTCTGTTGCTGTCGAGCCAAAAACCAAAGCCGATCAAGAAAAAATGTCTATAGCTTTAAATAAATTAGCCCAAGAAGATCCAAGCTTTAGAGTATCTACAGATGAAGAAAGTGGTCAGACTATCATTTCAGGTATGGGTGAATTACACCTTGAAATCATTGTAGATCGTATGTTGCGTGAGTTTAAAGTAGAAGCTGAAGTAGGTCAACCTCAAGTAGCTTACCGTGAAACCATTAGAAAAACTGTCGAGCAAGAATACAAATACGCTAAACAATCAGGCGGTCGCGGTCAATACGGCCATGTATTTTTACGTCTTGAACCACTTGAACCAGGCAGTGGATATGAGTTTGTAAACGATATTAAAGGTGGGGTCATTCCTAAAGAATACATCCCAGCAGTGGATAAAGGAATCCAAGAAGCATTGCAAAATGGTGTTTTAGCTGGCTATCCTGTAGAGGATGTTAAAGTCACTGTTTATGATGGAAGTTATCATGAAGTCGATTCTTCGGAAATGGCTTTTAAACTTGCTGCTTCTATGGGTTTTAAAGAAGGTGCTAGAAAAGCAGGTGCGATTATCTTAGAACCTATGATGAAGGTTGAAGTTGAAACTCCTGAAGACTATATGGGTGATGTTATTGGGGATCTTAATAAGCGTCGCGGTCAAGTCAATAGCATGGATGAAAGAGGTGGTAATAAAATCATCACTGCTTTTTGCCCTCTAGCTGAAATGTTTGGTTATTCTACAGATCTTAGAAGCCAAACCCAAGGTCGTGCGACGTATTCTATGGAATTTGATCACTATGATGAAGTTCCTAAAAATGTTGCCGAAGAAATTATTAAAAAAAGAAACGCCTAAGCGGGATTTCCCGCTTTTTTTCTGTCCTCGTAGCTCAGCAGGATAGAGCGCAAAATTCCTAATTTTGAGGTCGTGGGTTCGAATCTCGCCGGGGACACCATGCTAAAGGCGATATAAATATATAAGGTTAACATACAATGAAAATTATTCTTTTAGCCATTTTAGTGTTTTCTTTTTTAAAGGCAGAAAATTTTTCAAATCATTTTTCACATTCTGAAGATGAAAATACCACAAAAATGCCTCAAAAACAATATCCAAACCGTATTAAAATCCCGACGCATTAACACTTTATGTTAATCACTCTAGCCCAATTATCCCAAGGATACCGTTATAATAGTGATTCTTTGCTTTTATCTGATTTTATTTTAAAACAAGGCGTGAAAGGGGATGTCCTTGATGTAGGTGCAGGCTGTGGCATTATAGGTATTTTGCTTAAAATACATGCTAAGCATTTAAACCTTTCTTTGCTAGATATCCAAGAAGAAAATATTTATTTGATCAAGAAAAATCTCAAAGCCAATCATATCCAAGCACATGTTTTCCACGTAGATTTTAATCAATTCCAAAGCCAAAATCAATTTGATTTCATAGTGTGCAATCCTCCTTTTTATACTCAAGCTTCTTATAAAAGCCCTAATGTCCACAAATACATCAGTAAATTTGAAAAATTTTTGCCTTTACATGTTTTTTTTAATAAAGCCCATGCTATTTTAAAACCTCATGGAAGCTTATATTTTTGCTATGAAGCTTCAGCTTTGGATAAAGTTTTTTTCGCACTCAAAGACATGAGAATGAAAGCAACAAAACTTTGTTTTGTCCACACGCATGAAAATAAGCCAGCAAGGTTGGTTTTAATACAGGTAAAAAAGGGTGTTAAATCCCCTTGCGAGATTTTAACACCTTTTTTTGTATATGAAAATGAAATTTTAAGCAAACAAATGCAAGAAATTCATTTGAAATTTAGGTTAGAAAGCTATGATATTTAAGAAGGATTTTTCTTTTGCTTTTGATGAGAATGCTTGTGAAAAATGCGGTGGCAAATGTTGCACCGGAGAAAGCGGAAATATTTTTGCAAGCAAGGAAGAATTAGAAGCATTAAGAAAGCATTTAAATTTAGAAAAAGAGGAATTCACTCATAAATACCTTAAAAAAGTAGGTTTGAGAATGAGTTTTAAAGAAATTGAATTTGAAGAGGGTTTTGCTTGTATTTTTTTTAATACCCAAGAAAGAAATTGCAGCATTTATGATTTACGTCCAAAACAATGCCGTACTTTTCCATTTTGGGAATACTTTAAAACGCATCAAAAGGAATTAGAAAAAGAATGTATAGGAATTTGTTATTTGTCTTAATAGCTTTTTTACTAGCTGCTTGTAGCACTTCACAAACCTTTGTCTTTTATCCTGATGATCAAAAATACAAAACTAGTGATTTTGATCAAAGAGTTATGAAAGCTTACACCTATGAGTATTACCAACAATACCAAAAAGCCAGAGATGAGTTTTTAGCACTGTATCAAGACTATCATGATAGTGTTTTTTTGCAAAATGCCTTTTTATTAACCCTAGCTAATAATCTTGATAAGCAAGAGCAATTAAACAATCTAGCAAAGCTTCACCGAGACCAAAACGACAATCTCAAGCGTCTTAGTGCCCTGTATGCCTTACATTCTAACAATCTCCATGATGCTCAAAAACTCATGCAAGATCTTTTAGGGAAAAAAGACAGCGATCCTAGAAATCTAGAACTTTATGGCGATATTTTAGTCAGAAAAAAGGATTTAAAACATGCCGCAAAATACTATCGATCTGCTTATAATCAAGTCCAAAATGAAGAAATTTTGTTTAAATTAATAGGCGTTTATGTGCTTTTAAATGATACTTTAAATATCAAAAATGTCTTAGAATTCGCAAGAAAAACAAATTCTTGTTCACCTAGAGCTTGCCTTTTATTAGCAAAAATTTATTTTGATGAGAAAAATCTAGAGGCCTTAGAAGAACTTTATAAAGAACTTTATGAGCTTAGCCATGACAAATCTTTCATTTTAGCCCTAGTCGAGCTTTTAAATTTACAGGCTAAAACCCAAGAGGCCTTAGATCTTGCCTTACAATACGATTTAGATGATGATATCAAGCTTGCCTTATATCAGAATTTAAAGCGTTTTGATGAAGCTAATAAAATAAGCCTCAAGCTATACCACCAGACTAAAGATAAAGAATATCTTTTAAAATCCGCCATCTTTGAATTTGAAAGTGCCAATGCGTCTAAAAAACTCAGCCCAAAAGTCATCCATTCTGTTAAAGCGAAATTCGAAAAAGCCATCCAAAAACAAAGCAATCCTTTATATTTAAACTACTATGGATATTTACTTATTGATTATGATTTAGATGTGAAAAAAGGTATTGAGTTTGTCAAGCTTGCTTTAGAAAAAGAACCTCATAATTTATATTATCTAGATTCTCTAGCTTGGGGTTATTATAAGCTAAGCCAATGTGATCAAGCATGGGAGCTTTTAAAACCAGTATTAAATAATGAAGAATTAGCAAATTCTCCCGAGGGTAAAGCCCACATAAAAGCGATAAAGGCATGCATAAACCATGATATTAAATGAAATTTTCGAAAAAACAAAACAAGATCTAAAAAAACGCAAAGCCCAACTTCCCTATGATATGCTAGGGCGTTCTTTAGCGTCTAATCCTTTCTTTCCAAAAGATGTCATCAAGGCTTTAAAAAGAGTAGCAAAAGAAGTTAAAATCATAGCCGAGGTGAAAAAAGCCAGCCCCAGCAAAGGCGTTATAAAAGAGGATTTTGATCCTTTAAAAATAGCTTTAAATTATCAAAAAAGCGGAGCAGCAGCCATTTCTGTCTTAACACAAGAGCATTTTTTCCAAGGATCTTTAGAGTATTTATCCCTCATACGCCGTTACACTCAACTTCCTTTATTAAGAAAGGATTTTATTTTCGATGAGTATCAGATCTTAGAGGCTTTAGTATATGGGGCCGATTTTATTTTATTGATCGCTAAAATGCTAAGTATGAAAGAGCTTAAAAGACTCTTTGAATTTGCCCAGCATTTAGGACTTCAAGCCCTAGTTGAAATCCATGATAAAGAAGACCTAAGCAAGGCCATCTTCACAGGAGCCCATATCATAGGCATTAATCATCGCAATCTAGAGGATTTTTCCATGGATATGACCTTGTGTGAAAAGCTTATCCCTTCTATTCCTAATTCCAAAATCATCATCGCAGAAAGTGGCTTAGAAGACAAAGAATTTTTAATCCACTTGCAAGATTTAGGCGTAGATGCTTTTTTAATCGGTGAGTATTTCATGCGTCAAGCTGATGAACAAAAAGCCTTAAAAGCTTTACTTTAAAGGAGACAAATGCAGTATTTATATGCTCCATGGCGTAGTGAGTATTTTAAAGAAGATCAAAACCTCTGCCCTTTTTGTGATTGCACCAATCAAATCAAAAGTGATGAAGAATTAGGCGTGATCTTTCGTGCTAAGCATTGCTTTGCACTCATGAACCGCTATCCTTACTCTGCAGGACATTTCATGATAATCCCTTATTTGCATGAAGAACACATAGAAAATTTAAGCCTACAAACTTGGCAAGAAATGAGTCATTTTGTACGCTTAGGCGTCAAAGTTTTAAAGCAACACCTACATGCACGCGGTGTAAACATAGGCATGAATTTAAGCAAAGATGCAGGTGCGGGCATAGCTTCGCATTGCCATTATCATTTAGTTCCACGTTGGGCTGGCGATACTAATTTCATCACCACTATAGCTCAAACCCGAGTTTGTGTAGCTCCTTTAGATCAAATCTATCAAAAACTCGTTCAAGCCTTTAAAGATCTTAAATAATCATCCTTTTATTTTTATCTCCAAACCCCTCAAACCCTACATTTTAACCTCCTTTTAAAACAATATATTTTATCATTACATAATTATTTTTTATATTTTATCTTACTTTAAAGGAACACTTATGAAAGCTTGCAATACTCTCTGGGGGGGGGTATTTAAAATCTAAATACTCTGATTTAAAAAAACAAATAATTTAAGATCAAAGAATTTAACTTCAAAGAATTTAAAATCAAAAAAACCAAATTCTAAAAAACTAGCCCTATCCTTAGCTACCATATCCTTACTAAGTTCTTGTGCTATGGCACAAATTAGTGGACCACAATATGCTTTTTACTCCTTT